>NZ_FWWW01000068.1 GCF_900176135.1 Hymenobacter roseosalivarius DSM 11622
AGGCCGAGAAGATGCGCGGAAGTATTTTAAATCGCCGGGGGCCTTCTGGGGTACTGCCGGGGCTACATTCGTGAGTATACCAGCGTATGGAATAGCCGGTATAGCGACGGGCGCGGCCATTGCCGCCTCGCCCCCCAAACGCCATCATATGATTGTTCCTGATCAGGAGCTGCTGAATGACCCAAGCTATGTGAGTGGCTACCAAAAGCAGGCTCAGCGGCAGAAGCTAGGCAAGGCGGCCGGCGGCTTTGGCGTAGGATTGCTGGCCGGCACCGTGGTATTGGTGGGCGTGGTGATATCTGCTTTAAGCACGATGAACTAACGGCCGAGCTCAACCTTACCATCTAGACGGCGTAAGCTACAAGGTAAGTAGTTCATTTCCACCCTTAAACTCTACGACTATGGATATTGACAAAAGCACCGAATGGCGTGCCCGTGGCACCTGGAACGAAGTGAAGGGCAAATTTCGGCAGGAGCACGCCAATGTGACCGACGACGATATGGAGTATCAGGAAGGCCGTCAGGACGAATGGCTGGGCGAACTTCAGCAGAAAGCTGGAAAGACAGCTGATGAAATAAAATCTTGGTTTAACCGTAATTTTTAGCTTCTACAGCTGACCTTTATCCGATAAGCTCCGTACCAGCTGTGAGAAGCTGGTACGGAGTTTTTGTTGCGTCTGCTCCGCTGGTTTTTCATCTCATCTTGGCTTTTAGCTGCCAGTTTTCTCTGGCCTTCCGCGTATGACTATCGCTCCGGAAGAACTGCATACCTTGGGAAACCTTGACCTGCTGACCCGACCCAAAACCGCTTTCCTTTGCTCGCGCAATTATCCTGGCCACGTTGAGCACCTTACCTATCTGTGGGCTATGGAGCAGCGGGCCAACCGCCACTGTGTACTTTCCGGCTTTCATTCCTTATTAGAGCAGACCGTGCTGCGCTATCTGCTGCAAGGCGAGCAGCAACCCATCGTGTACGCGCTGGGCCGGGGCATCCGGCCGAATATGGGGTTGGAATACGAGTTGGAGCTGGCCGCGGACCGCCTGCTTTTTCTTACCCCGTTTGAGGAAGAGCTAACTACCGTTACGCAGGAGACGGCCGACATTCGCAATCTGCTGGTAGCCGAGTTGGCCGACCAATTCTTTATTCCGTACATGGCAGCGGGGGGCAATTTGGAGCGCTTGCTTCTTGGCGGCGCCCTGGACGGCAAGCCCATCTTCACCCTCGACTTAGCTGAAAACGAAACCCTGCTTCGCGCGGGAGCTGAGCTTTACCGACCCGAAGGATTATTAGGTCGGCCTACTATGTGCTCCTTGAGTGCTTAGCGCTGCCTGCTCCCGCTTAGTCCACTATATTCCTCTCCCTTTCCATCATCCAGTTATGGCAACTTCCTCTATTACTTCTGCTTTACCCCACTCACCCTCATCGGGTATTAAAGCCCTCGCCCGATTTGGCTTCGCGGCTAAGGGTGTGGTGTACCTTGTGTTAGGCACTCTGGCTGTGATGGCCGCCACGGGCGTCCAGGGGGGCAAAACAGCGGATAAGAAGCAAGTACTGCAAACCATTCAGGATTTGCCCTTTGGTCGGTTTCTGCTAGGCTTAGTAGCTTTTGGCCTGCTTGGCTACGTCATCTGGCGCCTCGTCCAGGCCTTTCGCGATACCGAAGACAAGGGCTCTGACGCGAAGGGCCTGGCCCGCCGACTCGGCTACGCCGGTAGTGGCCTACTTTACGCTGGTCTGGCTTTCGCGGCGGGCCGGACCGCGTTCAGTGGCGGGGCCGCGAACCAAGGGGGCGGCAGCACCCAGCAGTCGATGACAGCCAAGCTATTGGCGCAGCCGTACGGGCAGTGGCTGGTGGGCGCTATTGCCCTCGGCATTATCGGGGCCGGGCTTTACCAGATTTATCGGGCTTACTCGGGCAACTTCGCCAAGCACGTCAACAGCAGCAGCCTGCCCGCCGATCAGCAAAAAATAGTGTTCCGCACCGGCCAGATCGGGTATACCGCCCGTGGCATCGTGATGGCCATTATCGGCTATTTTGTCTTGCAAGCGGCGCTGCACTCCAATTCCGGTAAAGTGCAGGGAACGGAAGGCGCCTTCGATTTGCTCGCCGGCATGGGGCCCGTCGTCCTGGCCATCGTAGCCTTGGGCCTGATGGCCTACGGGGTGTACATGCTAGTACAGGCTAAATACCCAGTGCTACGGGGAGTGTAGCCGACAGCAGGCTGCCCGACTGTTTGGCGGTGGATTTACAGGGAGGCAGCTGCCATCGGCGACTGTTTTACTTTCCGCGCTTCTACCTTGGGCATGGGGTAAAAATTACCGCCTAATAACGCTTCACTCACTAAACCTACCCCATGACTATTTTTCCCTATATCTAACCGCCGTTTCCTGGCAGGTGCCGCTATCCTGGCGCTGACCGTGCTGGTGAGTTGCAACGAAAAGCGCGGTCAGTTGGCAGCCACGCCGCCCGCCGCCCCGGCCGCTGACAGCTGGGCCCTGCTGAATCTCACCAAAGTAGACAGCGTCAATCCGCTGATGGGACCGAGCACGGTGGGGCGCTTCACGGATCCTATTCTGAAGCAGCCGGTGCTTTGGGAAGAGAAGGACGTATTTAACCCAGCCGTAGTGGTGAAGGACGGGAAAATATATATGCTGTACCGGGCCGAAAACGTAGTGGGCAAGTTCAGCAAAACCTCGCGCATCGGGCTGGCCACCAGTACGGATGGCCTGCATTTTACCCGCCGCAAGGAGCCGGTATTGCATCCAGCCAACGACGCCCACAAGAAGTACGAGTGGCCAGGCGGCACCGAGGACCCGCGCGTGGTAGAAAGCGCCGACGGCACCTATTATATGACTTACACCGCCTACGATGGCGACAAGGCCCGGATGCACGTCGCCTCCTCCCGCGACCTGCTGACCTGGACCAAGTACGGCAACGTCTTTAGCCAGGCAGCGGGGGGCAAATACGTGGATAAGTGGAGCAAATCTGGCTCCATCGTGTCGCGCTACCTCGCTGATGGCCGCATTGTAGCGACCAAAATTAACGGCAAGTACTGGATGTATTGGGGCGATGCCCAGATCTGGCTGGCTACCTCCGACGACCTGATTCATTGGACGCCGGTGGAAATGGCGGCTGGCGAAAAGCCCCCCGTGCCGTTGCGCGCCCATGCCCTGACTATGCCGACGCTGAAAATCGTACTGCCTACCCGCGCCGGCAAGTTTGACAGCGACCTGGTGGAGCCCGGCCCGCCCGCCATGCTCACCGATCAAGGTATCCGCTTGATCTACAACAGCCGCAACGAGCCTTCATTTGGCGACAAGTCCCTGCCCGTGGGCACCTACACCGCCGCCCAAGCCCTATTCGATAAAAACGACCCGACCAAGCTGCTCAAGCGCATGGATACTTTTTTTATGCGGCCGGAGCTACCCTACGAAACCACGGGCCAGATCAATCAGGTGGTGTTTCTGGAAGGCCTGGCCCGGTTTAAAGGCCAGTGGTTTATGTACTACGGCACGGCCGACTCCAAGATTGCCGTCGCGGTCCGGTCGGCGGACTAGCCTGCTCTATTCAGCTACGTAATCAGCCAGATACGCGTAGCGCTCCGTCAATTTGCCCCCCGCAGCAATACTAGCCCGCTCAATAATCGGCTCAGGCTTATCACTACCTAAATACGGAAATACATTATCCAGTAACTGCCGGCCGAAGTCACGGCTCGCGTTGCGGGGTAGTTCGCAAGGCAGGTTATCCACGGCCATCACCGTGATATTGGTGGGGCGGGAGTACGGTGGCTCCAGCTCGCTGGTCTGCGGGTTATAATCAAAAGCCGGGGCCTGAATACTGGTGCTGCGCTTGGTAGTGGGGATAGAGCCATTCACGTCGCAGGTAATATCGGCAATGGTAGTGATGCGAAAATCCGGGCGCCGCGTGTCCGCTTCGCTGAACAGCCGGGGCGCGGCTGGGTGCCAGTAGGCACAGGCCAGCAGCATATCGGTGACGGGCAAGAAGGCCCCAAAGGTTGATTCGTACTCCTGCGGGCTGCGGTGAAAATCGGGCGTATCCCACACGCGGCCATCACGCCGACGGTTGTAGTCGCTGCTGCGAAGCTGGGTGTACACCGGCTCGTGAAAAGTCAGGTATAGATAATCGTACACGCTCACCCGCCGGATACCCATTTTGTCGAGCACTTCAATTGCGCCCTGCGCCACCCGCCCCGATCCGGTTACGGCCAGCTTGATGGGGGGCAATTTTTTCACTTTAAAGAACTCCTCCTGCATGTCCTCCATGTCTACGCACTGGTAGGCAGGTTTCAGCTCATATAGCTGGTGCTTGCGGCCGTACGTGAGCAGCCCGTTGTAGGCGCCCACAATACCGGCCCAGCGCCCAAAAGCCACGATTCGCTCGCCCTGCTCATTGGTCAGCAGCTCATAGTCAATCAGGGTAATATTCTTCTTTAATACCTGCCTCAAAAGCTCTCGGTTGGCCGGCTGCTTTTTCACGGTATGCGAGAAGAACATATAGGTTTTGTTCGGAATGAGCTGCGCGGGCGGCACCTCTTTCACGCCCAGCAACAAGTCACAGTCGGCTACCTCGGCCCGGACTTCAATGCCCAGGTCGCGGTATTCCTGATCTTTAAAGCTGCGAGAAGGGCACTCCTGCACCACGATATGCAAACCGGGGAACAGTGTTTCGGCCTCCACGCACTTTTTGGGGGTGAGCGTCACACGCAGGTCGGGGGGCGTTTTTCCTTCGCGAATGATACCAATGGTTAGCGGGCGCATCTGGGAATAGAGGTTGGGTGGATTGGGGGGCAAATCTGGTTAAATATTTTGGCGTAGTGGCGCTCCGGCCTCTACCAGCCTAATAATCCTATCATCAGCAGAGGTTTTCGCCTTACCTTTGTTAAAGGTTCGGCTGCCCGTGCGGCCCCCTCTTCCTGCCACCTCTATTTTCACTCTATGTTGCTGAAAACCAAGCCCGCTGATGTATTCGTGGACCGTCACAACGGACCCGACGAAGCTGCCGTAGCCCAGATGCTGCGCACCATTGGCGTGGAATCCCTCGATCAGCTTATCGACGAAACCGTGCCGGCGGCCATCCGCCTCAAGCGCCCCCTGAATCTGCCCGCCGCCCTCACCGAGCGCGCTTTCCTGGCTAAGTTCAAGCAGATAGCTGGTCAGAATAAAATCTATAAAAACTACATCGGCTTGGGCTACCACGATACCCAGCTGCCGCCCGTTATTCAGCGCAATATCCTAGAAAACCCCGGCTGGTACACCGCTTACACGCCCTACCAGGCCGAAATTGCTCAGGGCCGCCTCGAAGCTCTGCTCAATTATCAGACGATGATAATTGACCTGACGGGCCTGGAAATCGCCAACGCCAGCCTGCTCGACGAAGGCACGGCCGCAGCGGAGGCCATGAACATGTTTCATAGCCAGACCAAGAAAAAGAACACCACGAAGTTCTTCGTTTCGGAGCTGGTATTGCCCCAGACCATTGATGTGCTGCGTACCCGTGCTACGCCGCTCGGCATTGAGCTGGTCATCGGCGACCACCGCACCGCCGACCTCACCGATGAGGCGCTGTTTGGGGCCATGCTTCAGTACCCCGCCGCCGACGGCCAGGTATTCGATTACACCGATTTTATCACCCAGGCCCACGCTGGGGGGCTTTTTGTAACCGTCGCCGCCGACCTGATGGCGCTGACGCTACTGAAGTCGCCGGGCGAAATGGGCGCTGATGTGTGCGTAGGTAACTCCCAGCGCTTCGGCGTGCCGATGGGCTATGGGGGCCCTCATGCTGGTTTCTTTGCTACCAAAGACCAGTTTAAGCGCGTAATTCCCGGCCGCCTTATCGGTCAAAGCATCGACGCGGCTGGCAATAAGGCCCTGCGTATGGCTTTGCAAACCCGCGAGCAGCACATTCGCCGCGAAAAGGCCACAAGTAATATCTGTACGGCGCAGGTACTGCTGTCGGTACTAGCTGGCATGTATGCCGTATACCACGGCCCCGAGCGCATCCGCCAGTTCGCCACCAACATTCACGCCTTAGCCCAAACCTTGGAAAAAGCCCTGACGGCTTTAGGCGTGGAGCAGAGCAATGAGTTTTACTTCGATGCGCTAAACCTGCGTCTGGAAAGCCCGGAGTTGCAGCAGGCCGTGAAGCGCGAAGCCGAAGCCGCTGGCCTGAATTTCCGCTACTTCGACGAGGTACGCGTGGGTATTTCTTTACACCAAAACACCGAAGCCTCGGACGTTGCTGATATCGTAAAAGTGTTCGCTAAAGTACTCGGCAAAGAAGCCGGCTCGGTAGAAATGCCCGCCGACGTGGAGCTGACCTGGCCCGCAAGCCTCGTTCGCCAGAGCGACTACCTCACTCACCCTATCTTCAACACGCACCACTCCGAGCACGAGATGCTGCGCTACATGAAGCAGCTGGAGAACAAGGATTTGAGCCTGGCTCACTCCATGATTCCGCTGGGCTCGTGCACCATGAAGCTCAACGCCACCGCCGAAATGATTCCGGTGACGTGGCCCGAAATCGGTAGCCTTCACCCATTTGCCCCCCGCGAGCAAGCCCAGGGCTACAAGCAGATTTTTGAGGAGCTGGAAGCGTGGCTGTGCGAGGTGACTGGCTTTGCCGCCGTCAGCCTCCAGCCCAATTCCGGTGCCCAGGGCGAGTACGCTGGCTTGCTGGTTATTCGCGCTTACCACGAAGGTCGGGGCGAAGGCCACCGCAACATTGCTTTGATTCCAGCTTCGGCCCACGGTACTAATCCTGCTTCGGCGGTGATGGCCGGCATGCAGGTAGTGGTCGTGAAAAGCGATGAGCACGGCAGCATCGACGTGGCTGACCTCAAGCAAAAAGCCGAGCAGCACGCCGCCAGTCTTTCCTGCCTAATGGTGACCTACCCCAGCACGCACGGGGTGTACGAGGAAACCATTATCGACATCTGCCGCACCATTCACCAGCACGGCGGCCGCGTGTACATGGACGGCGCCAACATGAACGCCCAGGTAGGCCTGACGTCACCCGCCAATATCGGGGCCGACGTGTGCCACCTCAACCTGCACAAAACCTTCTGCATTCCGCACGGTGGCGGCGGGCCGGGCGTTGGTCCAATTGGCGTAGTGGCTGATCTGGCTCCTTACCTGCCCGGCCACGTAGTGGTGGAAATAGGCCACGAAAAAGCCACCGGCGCCGTTTCTTCCGCGCCCTGGGGCTCGGCCAGCATTCTGCCTATCTCCTATGCCTACATCTCCATGATGGGCGGCGAAGGGCTGACGCAGGCTACGCGCATTGCCATTCTGAACGCCAACTACATCAAGGCCCGCCTCGAAGAGCATTATCCCGTGCTCTACACCGGTGCCCAAGGCCGTTGCGCCCACGAGATGATTCTGGAGTGCCGCCATTTCAAGAAGGCCGGCATTGAGGTAGAGGACATTGCCAAGCGTCTGATGGACTATGGCTACCACGCGCCCACCGTGTCGTTCCCCGTCGCCGGTACGCTGATGGTAGAGCCCACCGAAAGCGAAAGCAAGGAGGAACTCGACCGCTTCTGCGACGCCATGATCAGGATTCGGCACGAAATACGGGCTGTGGAAGAAGGCCGCGCCGACGCCAAGGACAACCTGCTCAAGCACGCCCCGCACACGGCCGCGACCATTATGGCCAACGAGTGGGACCGGCCCTACACCCGCGAGCAGGCGGCTTACCCCATCGAGTACGTGCGCGCCGCCAAGTTCTGGCCCGCCGTCAGCCGCATCGACTCCGCCTTCGGCGACCGTAACCTGATTTGTGCCTGCACGCCCATCGAGGAGTATGTAGATGCCGAGGAGAAGCTGGTGGAAACCGATAAAGGCCCGTCGTACTAAGAGGTTGATTTTCAAGTAAATATTTTCAATAATAGATTAACAGAAAGCCCCGCTTGTCAATAACAAGCGGGGCTTTCTGTTAATCGACTTAGCCTTTCTTGGCCAGCAATTTCATCGCTATGTACTGTTCTGCAAGCAGCTATCCACTGCATTACCAGTCAGGATGCCCAGAACTGGTTTGACCATTGCGGCTACCATACGCAGCCCGCTTAAAGTAAGGATACATTGTTCACAAAACCGCTATGATATATAAAATAGCAATGTATGTATACAGGTACAGTTAGTCCACTCTAATACATGACTTGTGGACGGTAGACAATTTCTAATGGAAACTTTCTCTCGGCCTACCACTTGCCGATTTCTACCAAACAATCTGAAGTAATAAGCGAAGCAGAAGAAAACCCATCAGCAGCCGAAGCACCCGCCAAAAAGCCCCCCAGCCCTGAACTTCGGCGACACAGAAGACACTCCAGCTTTGACCAATCGGCGCAAGTATAGTAGCTTCCTACTCCCAAAGCTCTGTACCTGCCTGTATGCTTTCTGAACCCACCTACCTGGCGGCCCGCGTGGTGGCCCCGATGATTGAAGCGCACTTTGCCCGGCACCGGGCGTCCGCCAGCGCCCAGCAGGCACTTCATCTGGGGCCGCCGCCGTCGGCGCATTTGGTGGAAGTGATGATTGACGTGGCGTTTTGGGCCAGTTTAAGGCGGGAGGAAGGGCATTCGCCCAAGATTTCGTTGGCTTTGCTGGAGCCCGCGCAGGCTACCCAAGCGGTGGAATTTAGCAAGCGTCGGCTTATTCCATATAATCTGCTCAAGCTGGCACCCGCCGTGGAGCAGCCTGGCATTCATTTGGGCGTGTGGTACGATGCGGAGGGCCTCTACGTGTGGGGCACCGCCACGGGCACTTCCCCGCTGAGCCTGGTGCTGGAAGTAGTGGAACCCGGCCTGCTGGTAGCCAAGCACCGCCGCGCCGATGGCTTCGGCAAGTTCGTGAACGTGGCCATCCTGCGCGGCGAGCAGCTCCAGCTGGTCGATGCCGAAAATACGGCCGTCGACGACTGCCCGGCGCTACAGAAATTTCTGCCGGACCCAGGGCTGCCCGATGCTGCCGGGGAACTGGATAACGTGCTGGTGGAGCTGGCCGCCGTGATGCGCGCCCACGGCCGGGGCGGACTGGTACTCGTAGTGCCCACCGAGTCACGGAAGTGGCAGGAGTCGATTGTACACCCCATGACGTATCTCGTGCTGCCCGTGTACACGGGCATTGCCGAAATCCGGCAGCAGGAGCAAGCCAAATGGGAGTGGCGCGAAGAGATTCAACGAGCCATTGGAATCGTGGGGGGCTTTACGGCCGTCGATGGGGCCACTATTATCACCCGCGACTATCATCTGCTGGCCTTCGGGGCGAAGGTGGCCCGCGCCAAATCCAGCGCGCCGGTCGATAAAATGGTGCTAACCGAGCCTGTAGTAGAAAGTGAGGCCAAGTATATACATCCGGCCCAGAACGGCGGCACCCGCCACCTCGCCGCCGCGCAGTTCGTGTACGACCAGCGCGACGCCGTGGCGCTCGTGGCGTCGCAGGATGGCTACTTCACCGTGTTTGCCTGGTCTACTGCCCTAGAAATGGTGCACGCCCACCGCATCGATGTGCTGTTGCTGTAGGGGCACTTCAACTCCTTTTTAAACGAGAAGAGGCTGACGCTACAGTAGCGTCAGCCTCTTCTCGTTTCTGGCTCCGATTATTTTTTTAAGCTCAAAACGTCCTTCAGCTCCTTCACTTGGAAAGTGTTATCGATATCGATAAACTCCTTCATCATGGCCGTATGACTAGCGCCGGCCAGTATCATCACCTTATCGTCCTGGGTTTCGGTGAGCTTCTGCACCAGCGAATACATGTACAAATTGCGCCGGTACCACTCCGACACCAGGAAAGGCCCCACGAAGGCGTCGGCGGTGCCGGCTCGGTTCAGCAGCGTTAGGTAAAAGCTAGTATCGAAAGTGCGGCTTTCGGGCTTGTTGTGATCGAGTAGAAGCTGGGTGAGCGTGTAGGTTTCCAGCTTTTTGTTGGTGTTGGCCTGGTGGGATTTCATCAGCGCATCGATGTTTTTCAGCAGCTTGTCCTGGTGGGCCGCGTTCATGGCCTTCATCACGCTGTCGTAGGGGAAGTTGGTCTTTTTGTAGTCAATTGCATGGATTTTGGCCAGCTTCAGCTTTTTGCCTGCCCGAAAGGCGAGCTGAAAAATCTCGTTCTTCAAATAGAAATCCCGCTGGGACGGCTTGATGTATTTGGCGGTCACGTACTCCTCATATTTGCCCCCCAGATACTGCGCGTACAGTGCATCCAGGTCGCGTTGCTCGTCCCAGGGCCATTCCACGAATATTTTAGCCGGCTGATACAGATTGATCTGATCGGTCATCGTTTCCAGCTCGGTCTGCACCTTCGGGGTCATCACATCAAAGGTTTTTACCTTCACTATGTCGGCTCCCGGGTTATTAAAGTGGAAGGTGCCAATGAGCAAAACTTCCGTTGGCTTGGTTTGCGCGAAGCTGGCGCCGGTGATGAAGCAGGCCAGCAGGAGAAGAAGTTTTTTCATAAAATGACTGGAGATGGGGAAGGGATTGAAGGATAAAAAAATGGCTAAATGACGGTTTAATAGCTTTTCGAAGCAGTCGCAACGTTGGGTGCCCACAGGCTACGGGAAGCGGTTTGTGGATGGCGTGTGAAGCAGCGCACCACTGTTGGGTAAGGGGTGCTGACAACAGAGATGCAGCTAGGCAGCGAAAGGAAGCCCGGCCGCACATTTATTTCTGCGTCTATTTTGCCCCCCAGCGCTTCTCGCGCCACGCCTGCTGCTGCTGTGCATCCAGAAACGTCCAGGCCACGATGCGGCTGCTTTTCTGGCCCTGGGCCATGTTGATGGTGCGCACCTCCGCAGCCCCCACCTTTTCCAGCGACTTGTATAGGCCCGGCAGGGTTTCCTTTTTAGATACCAGCGTCGTAAACCAGAAGACGTTGCCTTTATTCAGGGCGCTTTCCTGGGCCATGCGCCACAAAAAAGCGGCCTCGCCGCCCTGGTACCATAGCTCCGACGCCTGGCCTCCGAAGTTCTGGGTGGGCGGGGTCTGGGGGGCTTTTTGGGTGCCCAGGTTGTGCTCCTTGCGCCTGCTGCTGGCCTCGGCCTCGGCCTGGGAGCCATGAAACGGCGGATTGCACATGGTCAGGTCGAAGAACTCCTTGGGCTCGACGATATCATTGAAAATCTGGGTGGATGTAGGTTGGCGGCGTATATCTACTGTGCTGGCCAGGGCGGCGTTGCTGGCTACAATCTGCCTGGCCATGCGCAAGGCTACCACGTCTACGTCGGTGCCCGCGAAGCGCCAACCGTATTCCTTGCGCCCGATGATGGGGTAGATGCAATTGGCCCCCACGCCCACGTCGAGCACCCGAATGCTTTTGCCTCTGGGAATCACCTCAGCATTGACGGAGGCGAGCAAGTCGGCCAAGTAGTGAATGTAGTCAGCGCGGCCGGGGATGGGCGGGCACAGGTAGCCGGCCGGAATATCCCAGTGCTGAATGCCATAAAACTGCTTCAGCAGTGCCCGATTCAAGGATTTTACCGCTTCAGGGTTGGCGAAGTCAAGGCTGGCATCGTCGTACTTATTCACCGCTACAAAAGCGGCCAACTCCGGCGAGGTGCTGATAAGTTGCGGAAAATCGTAGCGGCCCCGGTGGCGGTTACGGGGGTGCAATAAATCCTTCTCGGCATCATTATGGGGCGGTTGGGTGGTCATAGGGAAGGGGCGTAAGGGAGGCGGCTTTCAGCGCCGGGAAAGCCGCCGTACCACCTCCAAATCTAACCAGAGTTGCGGCAAAGCTTTTCCGAAGCTGCGTTGGGGGGCTTTTTTGGCTGCGGCCACGCCGTGCGCCTAGGCCAAAAACAAACGCGGCAGCAGCTCCCAGAGCTGCTGCCGCGTTTATGCCGAAGTTAGTACGCTGGCGTAGATCGTTTTATCAAAAGCTAAGCCTCGGCCAATTTAACGGAAACGGCGGTTGGTCCTTTCTGGCCCATGGCCACTTCGAAAATCACCTTGTCGTTCTCTTTGATCTGGTTAATCAGCCCGTTGGCGTGCACGAAAATGCTTTCCTGGGTCTGCTGATCCTTGATAAAGCCGTAGCCTTTCGAGTCGTTGAAGAAAGTCACCGTGCCCTTCCGGATAACGTCGGGCTGCTCCATGTCTTCCTGCTTCATGGTCGTAATCCGGATATCTTCCTGATTAATAACCTTCTTCTTTTTCGGATCCGGAGGAGAATCGACGATGTTGCCGTTCTCGTCCACGTACGCCAGCATATCCTCTAAGCTCTGACCCTTCTGCGCGTTTGCCTGGCGCTCCTCCTTCTTCTCGGCCTTATCAGTCCGCTTCTTTAATCGCTTTTTCTCATTTTCTTTTTTACCAAACGTTGCTTGTGATCTAGCCATTTTTATTTTTTAGGTTTTAAGGATTACACATTGTTATGCCAGGCAAAGCCGGCCCCCCAAAGCAGGCCATCATCTTAAGACAGATGGCGAAAAACTAAAGTTCAGCACAAAGCATAAACGTCTTAGTACAGAGCTGAACCGCGGGGCGCGCCCGCCTGACGGCAGCGGCAGCGCGGCAGGGAATTATCAAAGTTACAGCAATTCCACTTCTTCCAGTTGCTGAGAGAGGGAAAAGCTGTCAAGTTCAACCAGGGCACCGGGGGGCAAATCGTGCAGATGAATAGCGCCTATCCGTACGCGCAGCAGGCGCAGAGTCGGAAAACCCACCGCCGCCGTCATTTTGCGCACCTGCCGGTTCTTGCCTTCGGTGAGCGTAATCGACACCCAGCTAGTCGGCCCGTGGCGGTCGTCGCGGATTTTGCGGGTGCGGGGGGCAAATTCCGGGGCGGTTTCTATTTTAAAGGCGGCACAGGGCTTGGTCTGGTATTTTACGTCGCGAATGCCAATTTCGACGCCTTGCTGTAATTGCTGAATTGCCTCGTCGGTAATTATGCCGTCCACCTGGGCGTAATATTCTTTCTCTACTTTTTTGCTGCGCACCTGCTCACTCATTTTTCCGTCGGTGGTCAGCAGTAACAGGCCCTCGCTTTCTTCATCCAGCCGCCCGATAGCCATCGTTCCTGCCGGAAAATCGTGTAAGTCACCTAATAATTTCTTCTTTTTTAATTCACACACGAATTGGCTTAAGTACCCGTACGGCTTATGAATTATAAAGTGTTGATGCGGCATGAACGAGACAAATCAAATTTATTGGATGAGTAAGCTATGGGTACTACAATTGTTTCGATAAGAAATAAGATCAGCAAGCAAAGAAGATTTGTTTGCTTGATAAGCAGTAATTAAACCGATGATTAGCAAGTCAGCTCTCCTCATGGTGTGAGCGTTGAGCACTGAGCGAGGCAAAAAGGAAGAGTGCTATTTCTATCGGCCTAACTCAACCTCAGCTCAACCGGCTCCGTACAGCGGCCGATGGCAACGTATTAAGTAATGCCTATTTTTCATTTTCTGTTCCCTCGCCCATGAAGTCTGCCCTGATTCTCCTTTCCTGCGCTACCGCCCTGTCGCTGACCTCCTGCAATTCCGACAAACAAGCCGCCGTGGATGCGACCACGACGCCCTCAACCGATACGGCCGTTGTAGCCGACAACGACGTGGTAATGCTCTACCGCGAGCAAGGCAACCGCGTCGCCAACCGCGTCGCCACCGACCTGGGTATCACCGATACCGCCCAGGTGCGCCAGGTGCGCCGCGTGTATGACACCCGCGCTACCCGGCTGGGCGAAGCAGACACCCGCTACGCTGCCGACACCACCGGCCGCACCACCGCGCTGCGTGCAATCGACCGCGACACCGATACCAAGATTAAAGATATTGTGAAGGACGATGAGCGCTACATGACGTACGAGGAGAAGCGCGCTACCTATTACACCGGCGAGGAATACGCCGCCGAGGCGGAAGAGGAGAGGTCGGCTACTACAACTGCCGCTGCTCCCGCTGTTGCTCCTACCCGCCGCCAGGGCCCGGTCATCGTGAAGTCCGAGAGGAAGAAGAACGGTGAATCGAAAACCGTGTACGCCGACGGCCGCACCGTGAAAGTGGACAAAGATGGCGACCGGAAAATAAAATACCCTAACGGCACCAAAGTAAAGCGCGACGCCGATGATGGTGAGCGCAAAGTGAAAGACTAGCCTCACCCCCCAGCCCTCTCTCCAAGAGGAGAGGAAAGCCATACGCCCGGCCTACACCGCCCTGTCGACTGTCGCCTCCAGCATGGCTACTACATTGGCAAAACAAAGATTGTAAAAGCCAACGACTAGGCGTCGTTGGCTTTTGCTTTTATGAGTTGTCCTTAGGGCAGCGGTTGCGGGGGCGGTAGCCGACGTAGCTGCGCAGGCTAATTGACAGGCTCTCCCTCTTTTTGGGGGAGGGGGCTGGGGGGGGAGGCCAACGCCTGCAATTCCCTCGTAATGCGCTTATTCCAGCGCGCCTGCGCCGCATCGTTCGTGCCGTGGCCGGTTTCGCCGTCGTACTGCTCCTGCAGGCGGTTCATTTCCTGATACGACAACAGGTATTGGTGCTGCAGGTGGCCGGCGTAATAATCGACGGATAGTGTATCCTGCTTAATTCGATGCTTAAAGCGCTCCACCACCAGCTTCACGACATCGAAGTGGCGCTGCTCATGGTTGAGGGTAGCGGGCGTGCGGGCGTAGTCGGCTACCCAGGAGGAGCTGCGCACCACGAACGTTTTCATAGCGATGCGGAGCTGCATTTTGCCCCCCACAACCTTCGTGGAGCCCTGGTAGGCGAAGTTGGGAAATACTACGGCCGCGGTATTGCCCCCAGATCGGCGGGTGCCCGCAAAATCAGAAAAATCGAGGGGCCGCTTGGGGTCGTAAAAAAGCGTGTCTGCTTCCTGATTCTCGGTGTAATCGGTGAAGAAAACCTGTACGCCAGTGGCTAGTTTGGCGTTGTGGGGGGCATTTTGCCTTACCCAGGTGTGCAGGTACCGCACAGCCTCGGTCAGGGCCTGGCGCAGAGTGGGCTCCACTACGGCAAGCTGACCAGCGGGGCGGCCATAGCGGGCCGCGCCCTGATACTCGGTTAACGCCACGGTCTGGTCGTCGCGTTGCCAGTCGAACGCCATTTTTATGCTCACGCGACCCTCTACTCGGCCTGGAGCCTTAGGGTCGGAAGTCTCCGTTACCCGGCATTCGCGAAGGCGAATAGTGAGCGGGCGCAGCTTCTTATTCGCGGGCAGACTTTGTTGAATAAACTGGCGAATGGCGGGCAGGCTGCCGCCCTGCAAGTCCACGGCCTCCGTTTTGGGCATGGGGGCCGCGGTGGCAGGAGGGGGGAGCAGGGTAGCCACGGTGCGACGGTCCTTGCGCTCATCAATTACCTGGGCTATGTAAAACTCCTGAGAGGCAAACGTCTGCGCGGCCGGAAGCAAACGAATAGGAGCGATAGAGCCGGCCGACTGCGCAGCCAGCAGGAGCCCACCTGAGAGCATAGCCACCATCCAGCGCGTCGGGAGGCGCTTAAAAATCAGCAACATGTAGTAGGAACAGCGAGAAGTTAAAAGCTTGTAATCTAGACTTCTACACACGACCGGCGGCAAAACGTTCCCGCCTGGCAAAAGGCAAAAAGCCCCCCAGCTTCTGCCCAGCTGAACAATAACCCTGCATAGTGAGCCGCGTTGTTAGGTTTCATCCTAATCAACCACACGCTATGGAAAATAAACCCACGTCATTGCCACCGCAGGCCCAGGACCAACAGCCCGGCCTGGAGCAGGAAATGACGCCCCAGCCCGAGTATATCCGGGCCAGTTATAAAGGCAGCGCGAAGCTGCAAGGCAAAGTTGCCCTCATTACCGGCGGTGACTCGGGTATTGGTCGCTCCGTGGCCGTGCATTTTGCTCGTGAGGGCGCCGATGTGGCCATTACCTATCTGCCCACCGAGGAAGAGGATGCCTACAAAACGCGCCAGTTGGTAGAAGAAGCCGGTCAGCGCTGCCTCACCCTGCCCGGCGACCTGCGCGACCGGCAGTACTGCCGGCAAATCGTGGAGCGCACAGTAGACGAGTTGGGCGGCCTGAACATTGTAGTGAACAACGCCGCCGAGCAGTTCGTCAGCACCGACCTGACCGACACCTCGGATGAGCAGTGGGAAGACACCTTTCAGGTCAATTTCTTCTCCTTCGTGCGCGTGACGCGGGCCGCCCTCAAGCATCTGAAAGAAGGCGACTCCATCATCTGCACTTCGTCTATCAACGCCTACAGGGGCAACCAGCAGCTCGTCGATTACTCTGCCACGAAGGGCGCAATTACTGTCTTTGTAAGGTCGATGGCCCAGCAATTGGCCGAGAAGAAAATCCGCGTGAACTCCGTAGCCCCCGGCCCCATCTGGACGCCGCTCATCCCCGCTAGCTTCTCGCCCGACAAAGTCGCTGCTTTCGGCAAAGACACGACGATGAAGCGCCCCGGTCAGCCTTCCGAGGTGGGCCCCGCCTACGTATTCCTGGCTTCCGACGACTCCACGTATTTCACCGGCCAAACCCTGCACCCCAATGGCGGCGAAACGGTGAATACGTAAGCTGCTGGAGCTGTAAATGGCGCTCAAATTGGAGGAATGTCAGGCAGCGCAGTGCGAAGCATCTGGCGTGCTGATGCCTGATTACTACTCCTGCTTTTACCGCGAGCCAGATGCTTCGCACTGCGCCGCCTGACTGCCTTTTAAGTAAAAAGCCCCCCCCCAGAATTTACTGGGGGGCTTTTTTGCAAATAAAAGTGTCTGTTGCGCTAAATCACTACCTGCGTAGGCTGAGTGGCAAAATTCCGTACCTTAGAAGACGCTCTTTACTGCCTCACCCTCCCGCATGGAAACGCTTGATACTTCAATTGCTGCCGCTTCCGCAACCTTTGACCCGGCTGCGCTGCCGGAGCTTTTTGGGCGACTCAAAACCCGTAGCGAAGTGCTGCGTCGGGAGAAGGCTAGTGAGCGGATTGCGCGCCTGCGCCAGCTGAGCCAGTGGATAGAAAACAACCGTACGCGCATTCAGCAAGCCATGTACGCCGACTTTCGCAAGCCCCCAGAGGAGGTGGATATGTCGGAAATCTACGTGTCGCAGGTGGAACTGAAGCACACCATGCAGCACCTGGGCAAGTGGATGAAGCCGCGCCGCGTGGGTACGCCGCTGGCGATGATGGGCGCTAAAGGCTGGGTGCAGCCCGAGTCCAAGGGCGTGGTGCTCATCATTGCCCCCTGGAACTACCCCTTCTACCTGGCCGTCGACCCGCTCACGTCGGCCCTGGCTGCAGGCAACTGCTGCATCCTGAAGCCCTCCGAAATGACGCCCGCCACCAGCGCCCTCATCCGCCAGATGGTGGAAGAGGTGTTCGACCCCAGCGAGGTCGTGGTGTGCGAAGGCGACAAGGACGTATCCACGGCCCTGCTGAAGCTGCCTTTCGATCATATTTTCTTCACCGGCAGCCCGCAGGTGGGCAAAATAGTCATGCGGGCCGCCGCCGAGCACCTTACCTCCGTCACCCTGGAACTGGGGGGCAAATCGCCGGTACTAGTAGATGAAACCGCCCATCTGCGCGACGCCGCCGAGAAAATCGTGTGGGGCAAATTCCTCAACGCCGGCCAGACCTGCGTGGCCCCCGACTACCTGCTGGTCCATGAGAAAGTGCGCGACAAGTTAATAGACGAAATCCGGGCCGCCACCCGCCGCCTCCACGACCCCACGGGCGAAGGCGTGCAACAGTCGAATACCTTCGCCCGCATCGTGAATAAGCATCATTTTCAACGGGTCAGCAAGTTGCTAGAGGAAGGACAGCGCCTGGGGGGCATTCTGGAGATGGGCGGCATCGTCGATTCATCCGAGAACTTCATTGAGCCCACGCTGCTGGCTGAAGTGCCGCCGGAAGCGGGCCTCTGGAAAGAAGAAATCTTCGGCCCCGTGCTGCCCCTGCGTACCTACCGCACCCTCATGGAAGCCGTAGACTTCATCAACGACCGGCCCCGCCCACTGGCCCTTTACCTGTTCAGTCGCAGCGCCGAAAACCGCCGCTACGTGCTCCTGCGCGCCCCCGCCGGCGGTGTATCTATTAACGATACTATCATTCACCTCATGCACCCCGAGCTGCCCTTCGGCGGCCTCGGCAACAGTGGCATGGGCCGCGCCCACGGCCGCTACGGCTTCGACTCGTTCTCCAATCTGAAGGCCGTGCTCAGGCAGCGCATCGGCCAAACGTCGATTAAGCTGTTGTATCCGCCTTACACGCCGAAAGTGAAGCAGATGATGGAGATGGTGATGAAGTGGTTTTAATAGGCCTGCGTTTGGTGTAGAGACACATACTTATACCTCGTCGTTGAACAAGCGGAACCGCGCTAGTTAGCTAATCAACGCCCGCAACCGAAGGTAAGGGAAGCTAACGACGAGACATAAGTATGTGTCTCTACACCTTATCCAGACTTGAAAACTCTTGTGCTATGCTACTCTTCTTATCTTAAACTACGCGGCATGCCGACTATCACGAAAAAAATACCGATATTTTCAGACCCGCAATCAGCGTGAATAACCGTTTGCTTCTGAATTGATTATGAGTCTTATGCCTGCCCACCGCACTCTGCTTCATGCCCTGGCCGATACCTTTATCCCCGGCATTGAAGGCAAGTCAGAGAAAGCAGAATTCTGGGCCCAAAGCGGCTCTCAGGGTATAGATGTAGACAAAGCTTTGGCTGCCATTGCCGCTCAGCCCGAAGCTGCTCAGCAGGAGTTTCGGCAGTTGCTGAAGCTACTGGACAGCCCGGCTTTAGGCCTGACCTGGTTTGGGCCGCCCAAGCCCTTCGTGCGCCTCACGCCAGATCAGCGTCAGCAGATGCTCCAGAGTTGGGCGGGAAGTAATGTGCCCCAGCTGCGCAAAGGGTTTCACGCGCTCCGCAAACTGCTGACATTTCTGTATTACGGCTCGTCGTCGGCCGAAAAAAGCAATGCTACCTGGGCGGCGCTGGGGTATCCGGGCCCGCTGCCCGATGAAGTGGTAAGCACCGAAAAGCCGCTGAAAACCCTGCGCCCAACAGCCGACGTGACCTACGACTGCGACGTGCTGGTAATTGGCAGCGGAGCCGGGGGCGGCGTAGTGGCCGCTGAGCTAGCGGTTGCTGGCCATAGCGTATTAGTACTCGAAAAAGGCCCCTACTGCCACGGCTGCGACTTTACTCAGCGCGAAGTGGACATGATGGGCCAGCTCTACGATGCCCGCGGCGCCTTGAGTACCCAGGATGGCGGCGTAGCTCTATTGGCTGGAAGCTGCCTGGGCGGCGGCACCACCGTCAACTGGGCCGGCTCGTTCCGCACTCCCGATTATGTGCTGGAAGAATGGGCCCGCGAGCATCAGGTGCCGCACTTCACGTCTGCTGAGTTTAAAAACAGTCTCGATGCCGTGGCCCGCGCCCTGAGCGTAAATACCGACTACCCTCGCCACAACGGCCAGAACCAAGCCCTGAAGGATGGCTCAGCCAAGCTAGGCCAAGCGACCAAGCTAATTCCACGGAATGAAAAAGGCCTCACCGACTCCGACGCGCACTTCCAGGGCCTGGGCTACACGACCCTGGGCGACCGGTACGGCATTAAGCAAGGCACGCTGAATACCTATTTGCCTCAGGCTTTTGCCTGCGGTGCCCGCCTGCTGGCCGATACCCGCGTGGAGCGCGTGACGGTGCGAACTGGTCAGGCCTCGGGCGCTGAAGCCGTGCACATCACAGCCGATGGTAAGCTCGTGCGCGTGACGGTGCGGGCGCGGCGCGTGGTGGTAGCTGGTGGTGCTATTCAGACCCCGGCGCTGCTCCTGCGCAGCGGGTTACACCATCCACATCTGGGTCAACACCTGCATTTGCATCCCACGGTGGCCGTTTCAGGGTTGTATTCGCACCTGATGAACTCCTGGCACGGGCCGAGCATGTCGGTGGTGAATGACTGCTTTACCCGCCTCAATGGCACCAACTTTGGCGTGAAGCTGGAAACGCCCCCCGCCCACGCGGGCCTGATGGCGATGGTGCTGCCGTGGCGGTCGGGTGAGCAGCACAAGCAGCTGATGCTCAACGCCGCGCACTTAGGCAACTTCATCGTGCTAACCCGCGACCGGGACGGGGGCCGCGTAACTATTGATCAACATGGTGCCCCTTTGGTCGACTATGTACTTAGCCCATTCGACCGCAACTCCATGCTTCAGGGTGTGCGCGCGGCGGCCAACATTCATGTGGCAGCCGGGGCGCATACAGTGTATTTGCCCCACGGTACCTTACCGACGCTTTACGCTCAGAATGGCGTGGTGCAAAACCCGGAGGTGCTGGATAATTTACCGCAACTGGGGTGGAAACCGAACCAGTTCAGCCTCTACAGTGCCCACCAGATGAGCACCTGCCGCATGGGTGGCGTGCGGGCAACGCATCCGCTGGCGCCCAGCGGCGAAACCTACGAGGTAAGCCACCTCTATGTAGCCGATGGCTCGGCCTTTCCGGCCTGTAGTGGCGTAAATCCGATGCTGACGATTATGGCGCTGGCCCACTATACGGCCCAGCAAATAAAGGCTGGATTGGTGGGTAGCGGAGCAAAAACGCGTCAGCAGCTGGCCGTTAGCGAGTAGGCTTCGAGGCCTATGATTGAAGCAATTATCCGTGGCAGGAGGGAGGATATGGCCATTTGCCGCTATTTCGCGTATGCAGGGCACACTCCTACTTTTTGTCCCATGGGTTCCGCCCCCTTCTTACTTGCTTTGGCCTTACTGGTGGCCACTACGTTTAGCTGTGCCCGTCGCAAAAAGGCCTACATTCCCAACGCTCCCACGACCACCGCTGCCCCGGCACCTGCCCCGGCTGCGCCCGTAGAGCGTCGCGCCGCCCGCGACCTCACCGACGTGATGACCGACGAGCTAAAACTGCTCCCCGATCAGCAGGCGAAGGTGCGCGCTATTCTGACTTCTACGGTGGAGCAGGTAAACGATGCCCAGAAAAAGCACGGTGCCGATCGCACGGCCCTGTTAACCGATCTAAAAGCCATCAATGCTCGCTCGGAAGGACAATTAAAGCAGGTGCTGACGCCGACTCAATACCAGCAGTATCAAACCAAAAAGCGGGCAATGCAAGCCGAAATGCAGTCCCGCAAAACGGGCGGTGGGCGCTAAAAACCCCTGGCTATTATCGCCAATAAGAAAAAGCCAATACCGAACGTCCGTCTTACAGAGCGGAGCAAAGCATCTCGCTTGCGGTCGTTGCAGTAGTAAACCAACGAAGCGACCGAGATGCTTCGCTCCGCTCTGCATGACCGCCTATTTATGTAGTAGAGAAAAAGCCCCCCAGCATCATGCTGGGGGGCTTTTTCTCTACTAAGATCTTAGCAAGTTGTTATATACAAAATTGCAAATGATTGACTGAGAGTATCTTGAGAAGATATTAGATCTGATATCTTCACTTCGGTCCTCCTAAGCAACTGTTGGTCAATTCTAAGCATCTTTTGTGTTACTGAATACAAATAGAGAAAAGCAAAGACGCTGGTTATGAGTGCTTATCCAAAAATTAATACTACAAATTCTTTGAATTCTAAATAAAAGTAGTCTACTTTGTATTGCCTGCTACTAGGTTTAGCACTTAACCTGATTTTTACTCTCTGCGCCATGATTGAGTTGCATGATATCCGTAAAAGTTATGCAGTAGGTCCCAACCGGTTAGCTGTGCTTAAGGGTATCGATTTGCACATTCGGGAAGGAGAGCTGGTGAGCATTATGGGCTCGTCGGGGTCGGGGAAAAGTACTTTGCTCAACATCCTGGGAATACTCGATGACTACGACAGCGGGGAATACCGACTGGCCGGCAACCGCATCGACCGCAACCTCTCCCAAACGCGGGCCGCGCAGTACCGCAATCAGTTTTTGGGCTTCGTATTTCAGTCGTTTAATCTGCTGAGCTTCAAAAACGCCATGGAAAACGTGGCGCTGCCGCTCTATTATCAGAAAATGAGCCGGCGCGAGCGCAACCGTATGGCGCTGGAGTACCTCGACCGCGTGGGCCTGCTCGACCGCGCCGACCACTTGCCGAGCGAGCTGTCTGGGGGGCAAAAACAGCGCGTGGCCATTGCCCGTGCGCTCATTAGCCAACCCAAGCTCATCTTGGCCGACGAACCCACCGGTGCCCTCGATACGCATACTACCCAGGAGGTGATGGACATTTTCAAGCAGGTAAACCGCGAGGGCATGACGGTTATCATCGTGACCCACGAAAACGACATTGCAGCCCAAACCCACCGCGTGATCCGGGTGCGCGATGGACTGGTGATAGATGATGAACAAGGCACGGATGAGGAGATGCTGGCGGCCCAGCGCTTCATCAGTTAGAATATAAACACCACGAAAGAGCGGCTTTGCTAAGCCAAGTAACCGTAGCTGCCCACTTCTTGCCTTTCAGAACAAACGAGCTAACCTTTCCGAGCTATGAAAAAGAACTTACTGATTTGGGTGCTGCTACTAGTGGTTAGCGCCGCCCAGGCCCAGGTCACGAATAACGTGTCCGGCAATGTGGATAAGCAGGTCTTGTCCAAGCAGATAACCCAACTGATGCGCAACCCCAAGAAGCCGAATCAGGACTTGCAGTTTGTGCTCAGTGGCTGCCACGCCCAGCAGATAATCCGCGATAATAAGGCAGATGTGCAAATGTCGCAGCCGGTATCGGTGAGCTACAGCAAGGGCGAATCGGGCTGGGGCGTGAAGCTCAAGGATGGCATGTTTGAAATGAAGCTGGACTTTGCTTGGGCCGATGTAACGGGCCTGAGCTACGAGCGGGAAACCGACGATGATGATCAGACCTACTACAGCCTGAAGATAAAGAGCCAGAAAAAAGCCAGCGGCACCACCTTCGACTTGCCGCTGTATACTACCAACGAAACGGTAGTGAAAAACGTGATGCAGCGCCTGGAAAAAGTGCGCCAGAGCTGCAAATAAGCCGGAAAAAGCCCCCCGGCCTGTAGCCTGTCGGCTCGTTAGCGGCACCGGCAACTCAACTCCTCAACACTTCATAAAGCAGTACCAAAAGCCGTGTTCGACGTCGACAAATGGCAGGAAATTCTGGGCACGATGCGCCGCAACAAGTTGCGCACCTTCCTGACTGCGTTTGGGGTGTTTTGGGGCATTTTTATGCTGGTGCTCCTGCTGGGTGCGGGCAAAGGGATGGAGAATGGCATCTTCAAGGAGTTTGGTGCCGGCGCCCGCAACAGCTTGTATATCAGCGGTGGAAAAACCTCCATTCCCTACAATGGCCTGAAGCCCGGCCGCGAAATCAAGCTCACCAATGTTGATCAGGATGCCATTCGCCGCCAGATAGATGGCGTAGAGCTACTGGCCACCCGCAACCGGCTTTTCGGCGAGTACACCATTATGCGGGGCACCAAAAACGGCTCTTACCAAGTGTTTGGGGCCAGCGCCGATTTCTTTGAGCTCAACGGTGAAGTGCTCAAATCGGGCCGCCTGCTGAATCCGATGGACGTGATTGAGCGGCGCAAAGTGATGATTCTGGGCGAAAAGGTGCGCAAGGTACTCTTTGGCGATGAGCCGGCTTTGGGCCAGTATGTGCAGGTGAAGGGCGTTTTCTTCAAGATAGTAGGCACCTTCACCAACACTCAAAACCAGGGCCGCAACGAGGAACGGGCCTACACCCCATTTAGCACCTTTCAAACGACGTTTAATCAGTACAATCAGGTGCAACTTATGGGCCTGACGACGCGCCCGGGTATTCCGGTAAAGCAGGTTGAAGACCAGGTGCGCGTGCTGCTGGCGGCCCGCCACAAGTTCGACCCTGCCGATAAGGAGGCTCTTGACCTAGAGAATAATGAAGAGGAAGTGCAGCGATTCCAGGGTTTATTCACTGGTATTAAGCTATTTGTATCGGTAATTGGCGTGCTTACACTGGTAGCGGGCGTAGTTGGTGTCAGCAACATCATGCTCATCATCGTGCAGGAACGCACCCGCGAAATCGGGGTGCGGAAGGCGCTGGGCGCTACTCCCTGGAGCATTATCAGCATGATCCTGCAGGAGTCGGTGGTCATCACGGGCTTGTCGGGCTACTTGGGGCTGCTGGCCGGCGTGGCGTTGCTTGATGCAGTGCGCTACGCGCTCGATCAAGCTGGCGGTACTACGTCCTACTTCGACCGGCCGGAAGTAGATGTGACGGTGGCCGTCAGCGCGATTATACTGCTGGTAATAGCCGGTGCCATAGCCGGTTTGGTGCCCGCCATGAAAGCGGCCAATGTGAAACCTATTGAAGCCTTAAAAGCAGAGTAACACCAAGCTCCAGCTTGGCGCATACTTGGGGGCGGCTGCAAAAAGCCCCCCAACGCATTATTCAACGATTCGCCAAGCAGGAGCTTGGTGTTACATCCAACCCCCATGTTCGACCTTGATAAATGGAGCGAAATCTGGAGCACCGTGCGGCGGCACAAGCTGCGCACGGGGCTGACGGCGTTTGGCGTGTTCTGGGGGATTTTTATGCTGGTAGTGCTGCTGGGCGCGGGCAAGGGCTTTCGCAACGGCGTAGAGCAGGAGTTCGACGTAGCCAAAAACGCCGTTTTCGTTTGGACCCAGCGCACCAGCGTGCCCTACATGGGCCTGAAGGCGGGCCGGTTTATTCAGCTCACCAACGACGACGTGCGGGCCATTGAGCGCCAGGTGCCTGAGGCCGCTTTCATATTGCCTCGCTGCGAGCTTCATGGCACGTTTACGGTGCAGGTGCCGCCAAAAAGCGGGGCATTTACGGTAAAGGGCGAGTACCCCGGCTACCCCGCCGTGCAGGCCATGGATTTGCAGCAGGGCCGCTTCGTGAATGAAACGGACATCCGGGAGCGGCGCAAGGTGGCCATTATCGGCGACCGGGTGGTGGCTGTGCTCTTTATGGGAGCTAACCCAATGGGTAAGTATATCAACATCAAGGGTATCTACTTCCGCGTGGTGGGCGTGTTCAAGGGTAGCGGCCGGCCTGAGGAAGCCCAGCAGGATGCGCAGACCATCTTTGTCCCGCTGACTACGCTGCAAATTGCTTTCAACCAAGTGAATAAGGTGGATTACTTCGCCTTCATCCCAAAGCCCGGCATTCCGGCGGCAGTTGTGGAAACCAAGGTGAAAGAAGTGCTGCGGCGCCAGCACAAAGTAGCGCCCACCGACGACCGTGCGTTCGGCTCGGCCAATGTGGAGGAGGAATATGCTCGCGTGCAGGGCCTGTTCACGGGTATTTCGGGCTTTAGCTGGCTGGTGAGCATCGGGACCATTTTGGCCGGCATTATCGGCGTGAGCAACATCATGCTGATCGTGGTGAAGGAGCGAACCAAGGAAATTGGCATTCGCAAGGCGCTGGGTGCCACGCCCTGGAGCATCGTGAGCCTGATTGTTCAGGAAAGCATCGTGCTGACGGCCGCGGCTGGTATGGTGGGGCTGCTGGCCGGCACCGCGCTGATGGCGGGCATCAGCCACCTCATTGCCGGCCAGCAGACGAGCTTTTTTGCCAATCCGCAGGTGGATGTCGGCGTGGCCCTGACGGCTATCGGGCTGCTGGTTTCGGCCGGGACCCTGGCCGGACTGGTGCCCGCCAGTATTGCCGCCCGCGTGCAGCCGGTGGTGGCTTTAAAGGATGAGTAGTTTGCCTCAACCCCTAGCCCCTTCTCCCGAAGAGAAGGGGCTAGGGGTTGAGGCCTTCACCAGAACAACAAACCCAACACAAATACCCATGAAACGCTTCTTCCTCGCTCTCTTAGTGTTACTGCTGTTGGCTGGTTTCAGCTGGTTGGGCTACTACTTCTACCGCCAGGCCAACGTGGACCCCGTCGTGTACAAAACAGAGCAGCCCTTCGTCGCTGATATTGTGAAGAAAACGGTGGCCACGGGCAGCATCGTGCCGCGCCGGGAAGTCCTTATTAAGCCTCAGGTATCGGGAATTGTGGAGGAGCTGTACGTGGAGGCGGGGCAGCCGGTGAAGGAGGGTCAGCTCATTGCCCGTATTCGCACCGTGGCTAACGCCACCAGCGTCAACAGCGCCCAAACCGGCATTCAGGCTGCACGCATTGCACTAGAAACCAGTAAAATGGACTTGGATAGGCAGCAAAAGCTTTATGATCAAAAGGTGATTGCCCAGCAGGAATATTTACGCTTCCTGAATGATTATCGGGCGAAAAAGCAGGTTTTGGACGCGGCCGAGAGCAACCTCCAGATTGCCCAGCGCGGCGCCTCGCGCAACACCGGCGGCTCGCTGAATCTGGTGCGTTCTACCATCACCGGGCTGCTGTTGGATGTGCCGATTAAAGTGGGCGCCTCCGTGGTGGAGCGCAACAACTTCAACGAAGGCACGACCATCGCCTCCGTAGCCGACATGAAAAGCCTCGTGTTTGAGGGCAAAATCGACGAGAGCGAAGTGGGCAAAGTGCGCGAGGGCATGGACCTGAACCTAACCATCGGCGCGCTGGAGAACCAGGCGTTTCCGGCCACGCTCGAATACATTGCCCCTAAAGGCGTGCTGGAAGAAGGCGCCATCAAGTTTCAGGTGCGCGCCCGCCTCAACCTCAAGCCAGGCCAGTTCCTCAGAGCCAACTACTCGGCCAACGGCGACATCGTGCTGGGCCGCCGCGACGACGTGCTGGCCATTCGCGAAAGCCTGCTGCAGTTTGGTAAGGTGAACAAAGACAGCGTGTTTGTGGAGATAGAAAAAGCCCCCCAGCAGTTCCAGAAGCGCATGATTAAGACGGGCTTATCGGATGGCATCAACGTCGAAATCGTATCGGGGCTGAGCAAGGAAGACAAGGTGAAAGTGCTGGGCCCGCCGGCCGAGGACGAGAAGAAAAAGTCGTAGGGCACGCGTAAGCGTTGGCTGATGGGTAGTGGCTAAGCGTGGGGGGCAAAACTCTTACTGGGGCGGCTTCGTTTGCACATCACTTACTATTTCCCCCTAGTTGTGCGCCGCCAATCCTACACTCTCCATTTCACTCCCAAGCTCAGCTACAACACCGACAAAAAGCACGTGCGCGACGGCCTCTCCACGGTGCTGCGTACCGGCGATAACCTCTGGCTAAGCTGCGACGAGCGCACCACTATCGAGCGCCTGCGCCTCATAGGGCCGCACGCGTTTGGTGAGCACTGCTCGTATGAGCTAACCGACCTGCTCGACCTGCCTTCGGACGAAGATGAGGAGATTGACATTGAAGGCATGGGCGAGGCTGACAACTACCTCTGGCTAATTGGCTCGCATAGCCTGAAGCGAAAAAAGCCCGACCACAAAGACACGGACACGGCCAAGCAAATCGCTCGCTTAGCCAAGATCGAAGAAGAGTCGAACCGGTATTTGCTGGCGCGTATTCCGCTGGTGCTGAACGCCGAAACCGGCAACTACGAGCTGCACAAAGAAGCGCCGCACCCCACCGACCCTTCCCAGACCTTGTGCGCGGCCCAACTGCACAGCACCAGCAACGCCAACGACCTGTTCGATCTTCTGGCCGATGACCCGCACCTGAAGCCGTTTATCAAGATCCCGGGTAAAGACAACGGCTTTGATGTTGAAGGCTTAGCGGCCGCGCCCGATGGTCGGCTATTTGTGGGGCTGCGTGGGCCGGTGCTCCGGGGTTGGGCCATTGTTTTGGAACTGCTGCCCAAAGAGGACAAGAAAGGCCGCCTGCGCCTCGATAAAATAAAAGGCGCCGAGCAGGTCTATTACAAAAAACACTTCCTGGACCTGGATGGAATGGGCGTGCGCGAATTGCGCCAGATCGGCTCGGATATTCTGATGCTGGCCGGCCCCACAATGGACCTCGACGGCACCATTGCCGTGTACCGCTGGCCCAATGCCCTGGTGCAGCCTCAGGACAGCCTCATCGGACCTGGTAAGGTGCACCGCCTTTTCGATGTGCCGCATGGCCACGGGCCTACTTCCGGGCAGGATAAAGCGGAGGGCATGGCCGTACTGGACGATAAGCACGTACTCAGCGTGTTTGACAGCCCCACGGAGGCTCGCAAAAAAGCCCCCCACGAAGTGGTGGCCGACTCGTTTCTGCTGCCCGGCCCAGATAGCGCACCCCAGCCGCAAGGCTAAGGCCGCGCGGTTTTCATATTTCTAAATACCTGACAAGCTATTATCACGCTTCGTTTATGGCCTCTAACTCAACCTTGGTCCGCACGCCCGAAACCACGCACCGCATTCACTTTCAGGACTGCGATATGCTCGGCCACCTCAACAATGCCCGCTACCTCGACTATTTCCTCAACGCCCGCGAAGAGCATACCACCCAGCATTATGCCCTGAACCTAGGCGAGCTGGCCCGCGAGTCGCAGGCTGGGTGGGTAATTACCAAGCACCACATTGCCTATCTGCGCCCCGCCAACCACGGCGAAGTAGTGCTCATTCGCACCCAGCTTATTCATTTCGACAACTCCAACCTGGTAGTTGAAATGCAGATGCTGAGCGAGGACGGCGCCCGCCTCAAGGCGTTGCTTTGGTCAGAAATGGCCTTCGTAAATGTGCGCACCGCCACCCGCACCGACCACGCCGACGCCCTGATGGACATGCTCGATGCCCTCGACATTGAAGACGTAGAATACGACCCAGATGGCTTCGATGAGCGCGTGCGTTACGTGCGCAAGCAACTCAAGCGCGAGCGGGGCGAAAAGGAAAGCACCGAATAACCTGTTGAGCTTTTTCTTCGTTAAACCTAAACCGGAGCTGCCCTGCGCGGCCCGGTTTTTTGTTTGTGTATTGTGTACTCTAAAGGTCTAGAAACCATGTCATTATTTGGAAGTGATAAACTAAAAGGAAAGAAAATAGCCATTGTTGCCACCGACGGTTTCGAGCAGTCGGAGCTGGAGGAGCCGAAGAAATATCTGGAGAATGAAGGCGCCGAAACCCACGTTATTTCCCTGAAAAGCGGCTCTATTAAAGGCTGGGATAAAGACAACTGGGGCGACAAAGTGAGCGTAGACAAGCTCATCGGTGATGCCCGCGTGGACGACTACGATGCGCTGGTGTTGCCTGGGGGGCAAATTAACCCCGACAAGCTACGCGTGGAGCAAAAAGTAGTAGACTTCGTGACGGAGTTTATGCACTCGGGCAAAGTAGTAGCCGCCATCTGCCACGGCCCCTGGACCCTGATTGAAACGGGCCTGGTACGCGGCAAGAAAATGACCAGCTACCCCAGCATCAAAACTGACCTGAAGAACGCTGGCGCCCTTTGGGAAGACAGCGAAGTGGTGGTTGATAAAGGTCTCATAACCAGCCGCAACCCGAATGATATTCCGGCTTTCAATAAGAAAATCGTAGAGGAAATTCTGGAAGGCGTACACGCTGCACGCTAACCGTAATACAAATTTCTGATGTTTAAAAAAGCCTCCCGGAACTGATCCAGGGGGCTTTTTTGTGTAACTCACCATAACGCCGTAGAGACGCGTATTCGCGTCTCTACGGCAGCTAGTCAAGAAATGCCAGCAAATCGGCCGCGAGTTGGTGATACACGAAATAAAAGCACACATCAAAAATCAGCAAAAAAGCCCCCTGCAACCACAAGGAGCGCCCAAACCCAAGCAGCCGCTCGGGCCGGTGGTCGGCAGATGCGGCGCGGGCGCGGAGCCAGCTGCCCGTAGCTACGTAGGCCACATCGAGGCCGGTATTGAAGAGCAGGATTTTCTCGAAGTTGAATTGAGCCGTGAAACTGTCGGCCAAGGTCATGCCGGCTACTTGGTTGGGGTGGGCGCTGAGTAGCCCGAACACGGCCAGCCCGGCATTTATCAGGTTCCAGCCCACGTTCATCTGGTGGAAGTAGTGGGCTTCGGTGCGCTTATCAGTGCGGGCTACGAAATAGCCGCTCACCACCAGGTTCAGCAGGGCCCAGGCTCCCAGTATGCCCATGCCGCGCTCGGCCAGCAGCTCACGGGTCCGGTTGAGCAGCGTCAGAGCGTCGCTAGGGTCGGGGAGGGCGAGCAGGAGAGTGGTAAGTGGCATGGCAAATGGCAAGATAACGGCCCAAAAAAAGGAAGCCGGGGCGGGCTTCCTTTTTGGAAAGGGCAAAAGAGGTTGATTAGTTAGAAATGCCGATTCCCAGGTACACCTGGAACACGCCGTTTTTCACGTTGTCGTACGCATCGGCACCGGCGTCCTGGGGGTCATTATAAATGTCAGCCAAACCGAGGTCGTAGCGGGCACCGAGACGAGCCGGGCCTACGCGGGCTTCTACGCCCCCTATTACGCCGTACTCTAGGCTATTTAGGCCCACATCAGAGATACTACGCTCCCGGCCCGCGTACTTCGCATTCGCAAGCAGCGATACTTGCGGGCCAGCATGAATACTGATATTGTCTACGATGTTGTAAACCAACAGAATAGGCACTTGTAGGTAATCAAGGCGTGTTTCCTCCTTGCTACCAGCGGGTTGGCCGGTCACTAGATCAAATGCCTGGGCATTAAACCCTTTGCGAGAAAACAAAAACTCCGGCTGAAGGGAGAACTTCTCGTTGAAAGCAAACTGTGCGTACACGCCAGCGTGGTAGGATTTGAGGCTTTCGAGGTCCTGGTAAGCGTCTTTGTCCTGGCCGCGCAAATCGGCCAGATTGAAGCCTGCCTTGATGCCGAAGCCGTTGTTACGCGAGTCGCTGCTACCAAAGCCGTAGTCAGTGGAAGAACGCACGCCGATGGGGCCATCCTGAGCGGAGACAGCAAGGGGGGCGGCGCAGAAAGTAAGGAGGAGGAATAATTTTTTCATAAGACAAAACAGGTGAATCGGACGAGTAAAAAGCCCTGGTTAGGTTGTAGAGAAAACAAATTGAGAGGTACTACGCCCGGTTTTACACTTGCAGATTACGCGCTTGCGCAGCGGAGGTTGAAAAATTTTGTTGCCTCACCGAGTAGCACCAATAGTCAAGACGTGTATATTTGGCTCTTTCCGGCCGCCGCCAGTTGGCTTTGGGGTATTAGCTCAGTTGGTTCAGAGCACTACCTCGACAAGGTAGGGGTCACTGGTTCGAGCCCAGTATGCCCCACTTAAAGCCGAGCCCCGCTACGTGTAGCGGGGCTTTTTTGTGCCCAAACCCTAACAAATCCGTTGAATTTGCCTTACTAGGCGGTCATGCTGAGACTACGAAGCATCTCGCGTGTTTCGTTGAGCTATTAATCCAGCATCAGCACGCGAGATGCTTCGTAGCCTCAGCATGACGTTCTGGCTTAAATACTTCACATGCTCTCCATTGCCTGGGCACCGCTCTACGCCCACCCGCTGCCCACCGGCCACCGCTTCCCGATGCTCAAATACGAGCTGCTGCCCGAGCAGCTCCTGCGCGAAGGCACCATTACGGAAGCCAATTTATTTGCCCCCCAGCCGCCTGCGGCAATCGAGATTCTACGCACGCATACGCCTGATTATTACCGCCGTCTGCGCCTGGGGCAGCTTACGCGCCAGGAAGAGCGGGCCACCGGCTTTCCGTGGTCGGAGCAACTGATAGCGCGCGAAGTCACGATTCTGGGCGGCACCATTGAGTGCGCGCGCCGGGCCTTGCGCCACGGCGTAGCGGCTAATGTAGCCGGCGGCACCCACCACGCATTCGCTGATCGGGGCGAAGGTTTTTGCCTGCTCAACGACCAGGCCGCAGCGGCCAACTACTTGCTGGCGCATGAGCCAAGCGTTCAGAAAGTGCTCATCGTGGATCTTGATGTGCATCAGGGGAACGGTACGGCCGCTATTTTTCAGCACGAGCCGCGCGTATTTACCTTCAGCATGCACGGGGCCCGCAACTACCCGCACCGCAAAGAGCAATCGGACCTCGACCTGCCCCTGGCCGACCAAACCAACGACGCCACTTACCTGAAGCTGCTCGCCGATACGCTGCCGCGCCTGCTGGATGAGGTGCGACCCGACTTCGTGTTCTACTTAGCCGGCGTCGATGTGCTGGCCACCGACAAGCTTGGTCATCTTGCCCTCACCCGCCAAGGCTGCCGCCAGCGCGACCAGCTCGTGCTCGAACTCTGTCACCGCCATCAGCTGCCGGTAGTGGTGTGCATGGGCGGCGGCTACTCCGAGCGCCTCGCCGACATCGTGGAGGCCCACGCTAATACATTTCGACTACTGCAGGAGGTTTATTTTTAGCTGCCTATGTTGTAGAGACGCATATTCGCGTCTAATCGTTGGACAACCGAACCTGCGCCATTTAGCCTAAACAACGACCGCGGCGATTAGACGCGAATACGCGTCTCTACAAGTTTTAAGGCTTTTATCAGATAACCACCTGCCACCGAAATGCCCAGCGCCAGCTCAGCTCGTATTTTTCGATGCCTGCCTGCTGCAGAATGCGCTGCCAATCAGGTTTGGTAAATGCCCGCGCCACGGACAAGGGCGCGTCATTCTGCACCAGATACGAGCCCCGAAACAAACGCGTAAGCCACTTAATGCTATAATAAGCCACCGGATGCCGGTGCAAATCGTTGATAATCACTGCCACGCCCGCCTGCTGGCGCAATTGGCGCAGCAGGCGGGCCAGCTCAGCATCCGTGAAATGGTGGCAGAATAAACTGCACGTAATCACATCAAAATGCTGGGCCCGAAACTCCGGCGCGAAAATATCCTGCTGTTGAAAGCTGATTTCGGGGTAAGCCTGACTTTTCTCGGTGGCATAGTCCAGCATAAACCGGTTGGCATCAATGCCGACCAGTTCTACTGGCAGGTGGCGTTTGCGCGCCCAGCGCGCTATGTGGCGCAGCGTATCGCCACCGCCGCTGCCCAGGTCGGCGAGGCGCAGGGGACGTCTGGGGGGCATTTTTGCGCGCAGCCGAGCCAGTGCATCCGTCACCACCCCGTAGCCGCCCAAGCGAGTATTGATCAACTCCAGCTCGTCCAGATTCTGCCGTAGCGCGTCGGAGGCCAGGGTCAGGTCGTCCATGAGTTCGGACTCGGTGGCGCGCTGGCGAAGGTTCATGCGGCTGGGGGGGCTTTTTTCGGTTGTCTTTGCGCAGTTTAGTTATTCCCAAAAGCCACCTTCAGCAGCATGGCCTCCAGCGTTAGCCCCGGCCCGAAGGCAAAGCTCAGCACCGGCGCTTCCTGATCAGCTTTCGTGAGCGACTGAAGCAGCTCGTGCAGCACAAATAGTACCGTCGCCGACGACATATTGCCGTAGTCGCGCAGCACCTGGTAGGCGAAGCGGTTGTCGTGGGTAGTCAGGCCCAGCTCCTGCTCTATGGTTTCCAGAATCCTGCGCCCGCCGGGATGAATGGCGAAGTGCTGAATATCTGGTAGCTGAATGGGCAGGTTTTCGAGCAGCCCATCTGTCAGCTCACGGATACCCTTTTGGATGAGGCGCGGCACATACGACGATAAGGTCATCTCAAAGCCAAAGTCGTTGATGTGCCAGGCCATATCGGCGTGCCCGTTAGGCTCGATGCCGCAGTGAAAAGCCGCCAGCTCTAAGCTCGCACCTTCCGCTGCTGGCACGGCCCGCACCAGCACCGCCGCCGAACCATCGCCAAATAAGGCATTGGATACCAAATGGTCTTCCTCCCGATTTTTCTGGAAGTGAATGGTACACAGCTCCGTACTCACGATGAGCACGTTGGCGTTGGCATCAGCCCGGCAGAAGGCATCGGCTAGCTTCAGGGCGTTGAAGGCCGCGTAGCAACCCATAAAATTGACGCAGGTACGCTGCACATTTGGCCGCAAACCCAGGGTTTGAACCAACTCCAGATCCAGGCCCGGCGCGTACATGCCCGTGCAGCTTACCGTAATCAAATGCGTGATGCTAGCCAGCGTAACCTCCGGCACCTGCCGCAAGCAGTCCTGAGCTGCCCGCACCGACAACGGCAGGGCGCACTGCCGGTACACGGTCATGCGTTGTCCCACCGACGGAAAAGGTTCTAAATCAGGCGTGTTAGGGAAAAACTCAAACTCTCCGTTGGGTCGGCTATAATCAGCCAGGACAGAGTAGCGTTGGCCAATCCCCGTTACGCGGTAGAGGGCTCGCAGCTTGCGCGCCTCCTGGTGATCGAGTTGCAGGGCCTCGGCCATAAAAGTGGCGATTTGGGGCTGCGGAATAACATGGGTAGGGTTGGCCGTGCCGATGGCACACAGGTAGCTGCTCATTAAGGGAAGTATACGCAAATTACTGCCGCGTCGCCGGTGCAAGTTTTTGCCAGATTACAAGCTCCATCAGAGAGCTTAGCTATGCTTACGCAGGAGGTAAGAAATTGGGTTTTCCGGATCACCCCCGCTTGCTTTTTAACCACTAATCGGCTTTAAAATATTTCCCCGTGCGTGCGGCGCATAAGGCCGCGCACGGCCCCCGGCCAGTACCGCAAGCCGCCTACGGCCGCTTCACTCAGGAAGGACCTGCCAAACAAGCCCTGCACGGCCCGACCCACCCGCAAACGCCCCCCCAAGTGCGTTTGCCAGTCACGTTGGTAATGGGCCTCCAGGGTGGCGCGGGTGGTGCGGCCCGCCAGAAAATCGTGGACGTGCGCACTGGCAATCTGCGCTCCGTGAATGGCCATAGCCATGCCGTTGCCGCAAAGCGGCGTAATGAGGCCGGCTGCGTCGCCGCACATCAGGATATGGTTTTCCACGCAGTTTTTGGGCGCGAAGGAAATCTCGTTGATAACCTCCGGCTGTGGATAGAGAAACTCGGCCTCGCGCAAAATGCTCCCCAGTCGCGGGTTGCGGGCCAACACCTGCTCTTCCATGGCCGGAATAGTGCCGTGCTTCTTCAGGTTCTGGCGAGTAGTGAGGTAGCAGAAGCAGTATTTATCTTCTTCAATGGCCGAGATGCCCGCGTACCCGTCGGCGAAGTTGTGCAGGGCAATCAGGTTGCGCGGGAAATCGAGGCGCAGGTGGTATTTCACGCCCAGATAAGGCGAGCGTTGGGTGAAAAAAGGTCGTTGCAGCTGGCGGTCGAGGTTGGCGCGCTTACCGTACGCGCCCAGCACGACGCGGGCCTGTAAAACACGGCCGTCGGCCAGCGTTATGCGGTGCTGGTCATCGACGAATGCGACATCCGTGACGGTGGCTCCCTGATGAAACTCCACACCCCGCACCTGGGCCTGCTGATACAGGAAATAATCCAGCGTATAGCGACTCACCCCAAAGCCGCCCAGATCGAGCGGAACGGTGAGCGTGCGGCCCGCTGGTGAACTGAGCAGGAACTGCGTGATGGAAGCGGGCCCAAGCGCCGCCGGATCTACGCCGAGCCGCCGCAGGTAAGGCAGTACCTCGTTGGATACATATTCGCCGCAGACCTTGTGAAATGGGTAGCGCTTGCGCTCCACCACCGTGACGTGGTGCCCCCGGCCAATTAAATCCAGCGCTGCCGTCAGTCCACCTACCCCCCCGCCGATAATGAGAACGTCCAATTTTTTTTTAAAGATAAAATGGTGAAAAACAGCGTCGACGCCTTTATTTATAGAAGATAAGTTATATTTTATGTACCTTGTTAAAATTGCGATGCTACCTTTGCAAACCTAATTGAGTGTCTGACGTTAAGAAATTTAACCGACGCGCCAATCGCCTAACGGTCTGATATGATGAAAACTCTACGCTTATTATTGTGTTTCTGCGCTTTGGTACTCGGTCCGCTGGGAGCCAGCGTGCCCACTGCCACGGCTCAGCCCGCCAGTCCTACTGCATCTAGCCGTCCGACCGCGGATGAAAAAAATGTATTGGTGTATCCCAATCCCAGCACTGGTATCGTGCATATCGATATCAATGGCTTCAATGGCCGTAAAACAGAGTTGCGTATTCTGAACGTTATCGGCTCCGTGATTTACCGCGAATCGCTGACCGAGCTGAATGGCCGTTTCACTAAAACCCTCGACCTAAGTAGGTTTGCCAGCGGTCTTTACTACGTAAAGCTCGAATCGGACAACGCCAGCGAAATGCGTAAGCTGGTAATCCGATGAATTGCTTCAACGCTTAAAATAAAAAGCAGCCTCCTCATAATGTGGCTGCTTTTTTGTGCGCAAAGAGCAAAAAAATGGTCCTTATTATTACGTAAGGACCATTTTTTCAACTTTACAATTAAGGTCTACCTAGCGGTTAGGAACCCGAACCGGTTGGGGCTTCAACATATCCTTGATATTATCCAGAGTGTTGAGGGCGATGAGCGCGGTAGCAATCAGCAGCCCTACAAAAAGAAGGAAAGACATACGAGTGGGAGTTTGAGGGCGAGAAAGGAATAAAACCGGGGTCGACACGCCAACGCGACAATACCGGTTAGTAAATGTACTCTCTTGAACCCCGGAACACAGCATCAGGTTTCAGCATAATTATGTGCTTTTTGATCTTTTCCAGTATCGAGGGTACTGGCAGCAATTACCCGGATGCTGTGTATTGTGGCGGAGCTTCAAGCAGTTGGTCTACGACATAGCGGGCATCGGGGCCAACGCCGCCCATAAGGGCCGAGCCCCGGCTGTTGAGCCAGGGCAAGCCGAGGAAGGCCAAACCCGGCGCGGCCGTAAGGCCGCGGTAGTGGGCAGGGTAGCCGGCAGCATCAAAAACCGGAATTTCGATCCAGCTAAAATCGGGTCCGTAGCCGGTGGACCATACCACCGCTTCCAGCGGGGGCGTGCTGGCGTGGCGGCCGCGCAAAATGCCCCCCGGCTCCGCGCCCAGCGCCCGCCCGATGAACTGGACATTGGAGTAAGTGCGCAGCTTGGCCAGGTCACCGCTGACAACGGGCTCAGGCTGCCGCATCATGTGCCCGCCTACTACGGAGTGGCGCGACGCCCGGAGCAGTCTGGTAGTGGTCAGCATCGCCCACATCAGCATGTTGTTGGGCATGGCCGGTGTACGCTCGTCGTAGGCGACGTACACGGGGCGGCTGGTGGCGGCTAAGTCAGCCGCGATTTGCAGGGCCGAGTTGCCACTGCCTACTACCGCCACTGGCCCGGTGCCCGCTACTTGCTGCGGCTGTTGGTAGTCGCGGCTGTGCAGCTGAACGACTGTTGGCGGAAGCTGGGGGGCAAATTCGGGCCGCCGTGGCGCGTTGTAAGACCCGGTGCACACTACTACCCGCCGCGCCTGGTACTGCTGGCCAGTGGTGGTGTTGACAGCGTAGCCGTTGGGCGTGGACGACACGCGGGCGACACGTTGGTAAAGATGAATGGGAAAGTGAAAGTGCCCGGCGTAAGTATTCAGGTAGGCCGCGGCTTCATCTTTGGTAGGGTAGCGTAATTTGCCCCCCGGCCACTCCAGACCAGGCAAGCCGCTGGCCCAGGCCGGCGAGAATAGGCGCAAGGCCTCAAACCGCGAAGCCCAGACCTCGCCCACGGCGGCTCGTTCATCCAAGATAACGAACGGTGCGCCCCGGCGCTGCAGATAATAAGCTGCCGCTAATCCTGCCTGTCCTGCCCCAATGATGAGGGTATCAACCGAAAAATCGTCAGGAGATGTCATATGGGTAGTCGGGGAGAAGAGTAGGGCAGATGATTCAAATGTATACGGGAGACCACACTCGGGCTACTTGCTTAACTAAACAACTGTAGTCACTTAGTCGCCTCAATGCTGACCTCAACAAGAAGAATTCTGAAGGCTTTCGTATGGAATCCTCCCTCAAACGCGTTTAAGCAAGCCGTAGCAATCTGGTTGTAGCACATGGGCGAATTAGTGTTCGCACCTTTGTCGAATCATCGTAGCCTGCCTCACTCCACTGCTCTTTCTGATGAAGCATATTTTCTATCGATTACTTAGTATTGGCTTGCTGAGCATTTTTGCCGTTTCCTGCTCCGACGAGTCAGTAGCGCCCGCCGAAGTCCGCGATAATCCCCTGGCCATGGGCAATCCCAGCGGCGCGGTTGCCGATCCCGCTTTTTACACCAATTACCTGATGGAGAAGCCCCAGTATGCCCTATCGTACCACCGCGACCGGGGCACGCCGAACTGGGTAAGCTGGCACTTGAGCAGCGCCTGGCTTGGTGACGCCTCCCGTCAGGATAATTTTTCGCCCGATAATGCCCTGCCCGCTGGCTGGTTTCGTGCTACCAGCGCCAGCTACACCGGCTCGGGCTTCGACCGCGGTCACAACTGTCCTTCCGCTGACCGCACTGGCACAGAAGCTGACAACTCGGCTACTTTCCTGATGACCAACATAATACCGCAGGCACCCAATAATAACCAGCGTACCTGGGCCGACCTCGAAAACTACTGTCGCACCTTGGTAGAAGAGGGCAATGAGCTGTATATCACCTGTGGAAGCTACGGTAGGGGAGGCACTGGCTCTACTGGAGCTGAGACTACCATAGCGGATGGCAAAATCACGGTGCCTAGCCGCATATGGAAGGTTATCGTGGTGTTGCCGGCTGGTAGCGACGATGTGAGCCGCGTCACGACTGATACGCGCGTCATTGCCATTAATACGCCTAATAACAGTAGCCTGAATGCCGAGTGGTCTGCCTACCGTACTTCCGTAGATGCCATTGAAAAAGCGACGGGCTACGACCTGTTGTCGGTCGTGCCAGCATCTGTACAAAGCGCGTTGGAAGCCAGAATAGACAACGGGCCAGTAAGATAAATGATGATTGGCCGCAACTATGGTAGGCCGCCTGCTCGGGGCCGAGGGTAGTTTTTGGAGGTTAAGTTTTGGTTAATATAATCTGAGAATTTTTATATAAAAAAGAAGGCATTACTTTTGCGAAGACAGATGCGAGTGAATATGAAAGGAAATAGAAAGCCGCGCTGCAACGCGGCTTTCTGCTTTTAGCTATATGCCTTTATGTGTAAAGTGTAGGCACTAATAACTTAGCAATACCACCTTGCCACGAGATTAATTTATATGTAGGGGCAGTTCGAACATAGGACTTAAAGGAGTTAATAATTGCGAGTATCAGTCTACGATTTGTCACAAAATGGACGACTGTATTTATTGCTGGTAAGGGATACTGTAATCACGCTTTTCTTTGTATAAAGTTTTTGGGCGAGGCCATAAAAAAGCCCCCCAGCGCCTGCTCTTGTCACAGGGACGAAGCAAGTGGGCGCTGGGGGGCTTTTTATGCTTGCTTATGGCAAGCAAGTTGAGTTATCTCTCATCATTATCGTTGGGCAGGCCAACCGCGCCGTCTTTTAGCACGGGCTGGCTGTTCATGTACGAGCGAAAGGCGGAGGCTACATCACTGGCAACGGCGTTGGTCTGGGCCGCTACGCGCCGGTCGTTGCGGGTACGGTCGTTGGAGCGCGCTTGGCTGAGTAGTTGGATGTACTCATTCAGTGCCACTGTAATAGTGGGCTCCTTTGCATCCGGCACCACCCGGAAATTACCCACACTGTACATATAGCCCTGTGAGGTGGTGCGAAACAGAAAGGTGAAGCGCACAGCGTGTTCTTGCTCGGGCCCTGATGCTTTGGCCGCCGCCATCTTAATCTTACTTGTACCGGTCAGGCTAACTTCCCGCGACTCTTTCTTGGCTTGCAAATCGGTTTTGGGGGTGTACGGAAACTTGCCCTCCGCCCACGCCAGCGCCTGTTGATACAGCGCAACTGGGTTGCCATCCTCCACAGTTACTTCCTCGCTGTATTCAATTGAGGCAGGCAGGGTAGTTTGTGCCTGCGCAGTTGCGACGAACAACGACAGACTCCCAGCTAGGACAGCGACAATTATTCTTTTCATAGCCAAAGAGTAAAAATAAAAGCGAAGCCAAACGATCGGCGCGTAAAGATACGCCTCCAACCGATTGCACATTGCTGATAACATTAGGAATATGTTATGATATGCACTTCGCTCAACATTGAGCGGAGATTGGACGAAGGACAGTTAATTGGTAAGTGCCGGCCCAGCTTTTTAGGTATTATACTACATAGTATACACTGGCACCTTTATTTGAAACCAAAAAATTGTATTTTAAGTATAAGGTGTCCTATAGGCCGACTCTGCTGCCTGATAACAAACAAGAATAAAGAGCTAAAGATAAGATGTTGCTATTATTGTTAAAAGCATAGAAGACGGATAGATAAAAATTTATTTCTCAAGCAGTTGCACAACTGTAGCTCGTGCGCTCTAATCTCCTTTTAATAACGCCGACTGGGCATTGCGTAACATTACGGTAACATAAAATTAATTTGCCTTCTCTTGGAGTACTGGGAAGTATTAGTACTTTTGCGTCGTGCTCCACACTAAGACCAACATCTAATGAAGCGCAGAACGCCCCATAGCGCCGTTCTGCGAGAGGACCGGAAGGTCTTTTCTCCCGTTGGTTTTTCCGGTTTTCCTGTTTTTACCCCGTTTGCCGCTCCGGTTTCCGAAGCGGTTTTTTTATGTCCGGCCGAGTCAGCAGGCAGCGGGAATCCTGTGCATTCAACCCTCCACTCATAACCATTTCAATCTTCACGTCAACATGCAAGACAACCTCACCCTCGCTCCCCAAGCCGCTGCCTTCGCTGCTACCCGCAACGTGAATCTGAGCACTGACCCGAAGCGCATGGCCATCATCAAAGTATGGGATGCCATGTTCCGCGGTGCCCGCAAGTACGTGGAGTCGGAAGGCTTTATGGCCGTCCACAACATGCCCCACATCGTGGGGGTAACCGGTGCCTGCGAGAACACCGACACGCTGTTCACCATCGACTGGTACGACGGCAAAAAAATGTTCCTGCCCCAGTCCAACCAGTTGTACATCGAAATGCTGACCCAGAAAGTGGAAAGCGGCCGCGTGTACGGCGAAATTCAGAGCTTCCGCAAGGAGATGAAGGCTGACAGCCGCCGTCTGGCGCAGTTCAGCCTGTTTGAAATCGAGCACATTGGCGACCTCGACGAGCTGCTCGGCCACCTCTCCGGCATCGTAGCCAGCGCCTCCCGCCAGGTAGCCCAGGACTGCGAGAAGGAACTCGCCCTATTCGGTCGCAATGCCGCTGACTTGTCGAGCCTGACCTTCAAGCGCATGACTTACACCGACGCCGTAGAAGTACTGAAAGGCGAAGGCTTCCCCGAGCTACAGTGGGGCGACGACCTCGAAGCTCCCCACGAAGGTCGCCTGACCGAGTTGATGGGCCCGATGTTCGTAACGCACTACCCCGCCGACATCAAGTTCTTCAACATGCGCAACAACGACGAAGACCCACGCGTGGTAAACTCGTCGGACCTGCTGCTGCCTCTGGCGGGCGAAAGCGCCGGCTCGGCCGAGCGTGAGTTTGACGCCGCTAAGCTGCGCCACAAGCTCGAAACTTCTTCGATGCTGGAAGGCCTGATTCGTCAGGGCATGAAGCTGTCGGACTTCGACTGGTACCTCGACTTCCACAAAGAGAACGAAGTGAAGCTGCACTCCGGGGCTGGCGTAGGCATGGCCCGCGTAGCGCAGTTCATCCTCGGCCAGGAAGACATCCGCGAGTGTGTTCCCTTCCTGATCAACCGCGACAACGTAATCTAACTAACTGACAAACAAAGCGCCCGGTGATGAACCGGGCGCTTTGCTTTTGGGGCGTAACCTCACCCCCTAACCCCTCTCCTCGGGGAGAGGGGGAACTAGCTTTAGAAACTAATAGACTAGAAAAAGAGCTAGAAAAGTTAAAAGCTAGTTCCTCCTCTCCCCGAGGAGAGGGGGTTAGGGGGTGAGGTCAATCGTCGGACTATCGTATAAAAATCAATATCATGCAGTTAGGCGCATTCACACTTCAAAACCCTATCTGCCTGGCCGCAGCCTCCTGGCATCTGGATGGGCCGGGCTACGAGCGACTGGGGGCCATTTTTACCCGCACCGTGACCATGGAGCCCAAGCCCGGGCTGTATGAGCAAGGCATCTGGCAGGTAGCCGACCAAACCCTGCTCAACGCCACCAACATGCGCACCGAAAACGCGGAGATTCTGGTGCATGAGCATCTACCGAATCTGTTGCGCTACGGCGTGCCGGTGCTGGTAAGCATCACGGCGCCGGGCATTCCGGGCTTCCGCAAAATCGCCCGCTTCTTAAAGCGCGAGGCTGGGGGACAAATTGCGGGTGTCGAGGTCTACATCACTTGTTCCGATACGGCCAAGGGCGCCGAGATTACGCCCAAATTTGTGCGCGACGCCACCGAGGCCGTGCGCAACGAGCTTGGCCCGGATGCCATCGTAGTGGTGAAGTTGCCGCCTTGGCCCGATCTTATTCGTGGCTTGGCGCTGGGCGCGCAGGAAGGCGGCGCGGCGGGGCTGGCGGCCTGCAATACGCTAAAAGGCCTGCACTTGCCCGATGACGCTACGGCAGAGCCGGTAATAGGCGGCTTGTCTGGCGAGGCCCTGCGGCCGGTGGCTTTGCGCTGCGTGTACGAGCTGGCGCACGATGCACGCATCAAGCTGCCAATTTTTGGTACGGGGGGCATTTTTACCAGCAACCACGTCACCGATTACCTGCGTGTAGGTGCTAGCGCCGTGCAGATTGCCAGCGGTGAATGGCTAGAGCCGGGCCTAACCGCCCGCCTAGCCGAAGAATGTGCAAACGACTCTCAAAGTGAAGAGCAAGATGTGTCCCGCGCCAACTTGTTCAGTCGCTGATATAAAGCAAGAAGCCTTTCTTACCCATTGCAACACATTTCTCAGGCCTCATGAACAAACTCACCACCCGCGTTCAGCAAGCCAACTCCCTCCTCTGCATCGGCCTCGACCCCACGGGCGACGACGCCTTCGTAGCAACTCGCCTGCGCGAAGTCATAGCGCAGACCGCTGAGTTTGCCGCCGCCTTCAAGCCGAATCTGGCGTTCTTTCTCTCTCGCGAAAACGGTGTTGCGCTTTTACGCGAAACTGTAGCCCTGATTCCAAAGGATATTCCCGTTATCCTCGACGGTAAGTTTGGCGACATTGCTAACACGGCCGAGCACTACGCCCAATTCGCTTATGACCGCATCGGCGCCGACGCCGTGACGGTGAACCCCTACATGGGCGACGATGCCATCGTGCCCTTCGCCCGCCCCAATAAAATGGTGTTTGTGTTGGCCAAAACTTCCAACAAACCCGCTCACTCTCTGCAAGATGTCGCCCTGACTCGCGGTGGCTACGTGAGTGATGTGGCCGCCCACATTTCCTGTGAGCTCGACGAGCAACACCACAATATTGGCCTGGTCGTCGGCGCCACCGATGCCGCCGCCATAGCTCGGGTGCGGGAAAGCTGCCCATCCCAGTGGTTTCTGGTGCCCGGCGTAGGTGCCCAGGGCGGTGACCTAGCCGCCACCCTGCACGCGGGCCTGCGCGCCGATGGGCTAGGGGTTCTTATCAACGCATCACGTGCTATCTGGCAAGCGGCCGATGCCGGCGCTGCTGCCCGCACTTTGTACCAACAAATAAACGACCTCCGTCCCGTTGCCGCTCATGCCTGATTCTGCTACTAAAATGCCTCCTGAACCTCGCTTCAATGCCTCGCTTTTAGAGCAGCAACTGGTGCAGGAAGATGCTTTGCTCAGGGGACATTTTCGCCTCTCGTCGGGCCTGCACTCCGATACCTACGTGCAGTGTGCCCGCTTTTTGCGCCGCCCGGAGCTGGCCGCGCCGGCTATGGCCGAGTTGGCGCAGCGCATCCGCGAAGCCGGCTTGCAGCCCGATGTAGTTGTTGGTCCGGCTATGGGCGGCGTGGTGGTGAGCTACGAGCTGGGTCGGCAACTAGGTGTGCCGGCCATCTTCACCGAGCGCGACGATACGGGCCAAATGACCCTGCGTCGCGGCTTCATCCTACAACCCGGCGAACGAATTATTATCGCCGAGGATGTGATGACTACGGGCAAGAGTACCAAAGAAGTAGCCCGGATTCTGGAAGGGCTGGGGGGCAAAATTTTGGGTGTCGCGAGTTTAATTGACCGCACGGGTGGCAAAGCAGAGCTTTCTTTTCCGACCTTTGCACTGCTGCCGGTCACAGCGGCTACCCACGCACCCGATGATTGCCCGCTGTGCCGGGCAGGTATTCCGGTAGTAAAACCTGGCAGTCGGCCGGAGAAAGCGTTTTCTTAAACCTACCTGCTTGTTTCGGCCAGCAGGCAAGGCATTTTCGGTGTCCCGATTGTCGGGGCGCTTTTCCGCGGCCGGTAGTCGGTGGCGGGAAGTCGAAAAATAGCAAACCTACCCTGTTCCTTTTGGAAAATCATCTTCATTCCATTCAGCTGCTGCCCAAGCCCGGCATTCACGACGGCGACGGGCAGCGCGTAGCGGAAGCCGCGCGGCGCCACCTCGGCCTGCGCACGGGCCGGGTGCAAAGCACGGCCGTTTACTCGGTGCGCTACCCGCTCACCGCCCAGCAACTTCGCGATTTTGCCCAGCAATGCCTCCAGGATCCGGTATTGCATGAAGTGGCCCTAAACGAGTTTCGCCGCGACCCCCAATTCCAGTCGTATATATTGGTGGCCAAAGGCCCCGGCGTAACCGACGACGAAGGCACCTCGGCCCAAAATGCGCTCGGCGACTTTCTAAATGAGCCCCTTGACACGCGCACCCAGCATATTTTCAGCAAGCGTCTGTATCTGCTGGAAGAAAAATTGCCCCCCGCTGACCTGCGCCGCCTGGCCGAAGAGCTGCTGGGCAACAAGCTCATCAACCGCTTCGAAGTAGGCCCCGCCGACCAGATCCGCGACTTCACGCCCCGCCCCGGCACCTCCGTTGATAACACTACGCACGCTATCGACCTGAATCTGTCGGACGAGGAGTTGGTGCAGCTATCCAAGGATAACCTTTACGCGCTGAACTTGGCCGAAATGCAGGCCGTACGGGCGCATTATCAGCTGCCCGAAACCCAGCAGCAGCGCCAAGCCAGCGGCCTGCCCGCCGCGCCCACCGACTGCGAGCTGGAAATCATTGCCCAAACCTGGTCGGAGCACTGCAAGCACAAGGAATTCAGTGCTTTAATTAACTACCGCGACGCGGAAACGGGTGAGGAGTATCAAGTTGATTCCCTATTCAAGACCTACATCAAAGACGCCACCGCCGAGGTAGACCGCCAACTGCGCGCCAACGGCAACGACTGGCTGATCAAGGTGTTCTCCGACAACGCCGGCGCCGTGCGCATCAACGACGAGTCGCTGTTTGTCTGGAAGGTGGAAACCCACAATTCGCCCTCGGCCATCGACCCTTACGGCGGCGCCATCACCGGCATTCTAGGCAATAACCGCGACCCGCTGGCTACTGGTATCGGTGGTGCTCGTTTGTTGTTTAATACCAACGTGTTGTGCTTCGGTAATCCTGACTACGACGGTCCTTTGCTGACCAACCAACTGCACCCGCGCCGCATATTTGAGGGTGTGCGCAAAGGCATTGAGGACGGTGGCAATAAGTCAGGGGTGCCAACGGTAAACGGCAGCATTATTTTCGATGACCGCTACGCTGGCAAGCCGCTGGTGTACTGCGGCACCGGCGCCGTGATGCCCATGCAATTGGCCGGCCTCGATTCCTGGGAAAAGAAAATTGACGACGGCGACCGTATCATCATGGCCGGTGGTCGCGTCGGCAAAGACGGTATCCACGGCGCCACCTTTAGCAGCATCGAGCTAGACGAATCGTCGCCGGCCACGGCCGTGCAGATTGGCTCGCCCATCACTCAGAAACTGGCGATGGACTTCCTCATCCTTGCCACCCGGCGCGGCCTCATCAAGTGCAGCACCGACAACGGCGCCGGGGGGCTTTCTTCCTCCGTCGGCGAGTTGGCCGGTATCAGTGGCGGCGCGGTAGTAGACCTGGAAAAAGTGCCGCTGAAGTATCCTGGCCTACGGCCCTGGGAGATTTTTGTGAGCGAGTCACAAGAGCGGTTTACGCTGGTGGTGGAGCCTGGGAAGCTGGCTGAAGTGCTGGCCCTAGGTCAGGAAATGGAAGTGGAGTTGACGGATATCGGCTATTTTACCGCTGATGGCTACCTAAATGTTCGCTTTGCCAGCGCCCCAGTAGCTCGACTGAACATGCATTTTCTGCATGAAGGCGTGCCACGCAAACTCATGGAAGCCGAGTGGCAGAAGCCAGCGGCCCAAGAGCCAGTTTTGCCCTCCAGCCTCGACTACACCGACGTTTTACACCAGCTACTCGGCTCACTCAACATCTGCTCCCGCGAGTCCGTCATTCGCCAGTACGACCACGAGGTGAAGGGCCGCACCATCATCAAGCCGCTGATGGGCGCTACCGGTCAGGCCCCGCAGGACGCCGCCGTGGTGCGCTTCAATTTTGAGAGCTGGGAAGGCGTGGCCGTGAGCAACGGCATCCTGCCCCGCTTCGGCGATTTGGACGCCTACCATATGTCGGCCGGCGCCTTCGACGAGGCTGTGCGCCAGATTATTGCTGTGGGGGGCAAATTGCCCAACCTCACGCCCGGCGACAATATTTTCTGGTCGGTAAATGACAACTTCTGCGTTCCCGACTCAGATTTTCACCCCGTCACCAACCCCGACGGCAAGCAGAAACTGGCCAAGCTGGTGCACATGTGCCAAGCCCTGCGCGACGCCACCGCCGCCTACTGCATTCCGCTCACCAGCGGCAAAGACAGTATGAAAAACGACTTCAAAGCTGACGGCGTGAAGATTTCGGTGCCGCCTACGGTCTTGTATTCGATGACGGCCAAAATCGAGGACGTGCGCCGCACCGTCACCAGCGACTTCAAGCAAGCGGGCGATGTAGTGTATCTGCTGGGCCGCACTTACGGTGAGCTCGGTGGCTCCGAATTCTACCACCTATATAAGGAGTTGGGCGCCAATGTGCCGCAAGTGCGCTTCGCGGAAGCCAAGGAACTATATACCCTCATCGGCCAAGCCAACGACCAGCAGCTCATTCAGTCCTGCCACGACCTCTCCGATGGTGGCCTGGCCGTAGCGCTGGCTGAGGCAACTTTTGGCGATGGCCTGGGGGCCAATATCGAACTGACCGGCGAGCTGCCGCTGTTAGCCCAACTGTTCTCCGAATCGCACTCCCGCTTCGTGGCTACTGTAGCGCCGGAAGATGTGGTAGCGTTTGAGCATCTGCTGGGGGCCAAAGCCACCCACTTAGGCGTTGTTACTAACGACAACTTTTTGCTTGTAACTCACCAAGGCCAGCTCGTTATAGAAGCGGACACGGAAGAGCTGCGCCAGACCTGGACCAACGGCCCAGTGAATCAGACAATTGGTTTTGGCGAACACGTAATGGGTGAGGGGAAATGAAAGAGAACATGAATCAACCCGCTGCCATCCAGGCGCTTATTCTGACTGGTTTCGGTATCAATTGCGAGGAGGAAATGGCCGCCGCCTACCGCTTGGTTGGCGCCGAAGCGACCATCGTGCACCTCAACCAAGTGTTGCACGGCCAAGTCAGCATCCACGACTATGACATCCTGAACTTCCCGGGGGGCTTTTCCTTTGGTGATGACCTGGGCTCTGGCGTGGTGCTGGCCAACAAGCTGCGCTACCGCCAAACGCCCGGTGGCTTCACCCTACTCGACGACCTACGCGAGTTTATCGCCCGCGGCAAGTTCGTGCTGGGCATTTGCAACGGCTTTCAGGTGCTGGTGAAGCTGGGCTTGCTGCCCAACCTGGGGGGTAGTTTTCAGCCCGAAGTAACCCTGACGCACAACGCCTCCGGCCGCTACGAAGACCGTTGGGTACGGCTAAAGGTGAATGCGAATAATCGGAGTCCATTTTTACAAGGCTTGAATTCCTTTGAAGTACCCGTGCGCCACGGCGAAGGCCGCCTGTTCATCCCCGACGCCGCCACGCGCCAAAGCATCCTCGACCAAAACCTGAACTGCCTCACCTACTGCGACGCCACCGGCTGCGAGGTCACCCAATACCCGCACAACCCCAACGGCGCCGACCTAAACTGCGCCGGCCTGACCGACACCACCGGACAGGTGTTCGGCTTAATGCCGCACCCAGAAGCGTTTTTGTCACTCTATAATCATCCCGATTGGGCGCGCCGCAAGCGCGTTAATAAGGAGTTGAGCGAGGAAGGGGATGGGTTAAGGTTGTTCCGGAATATTGTGGAGCATGTGGCCTCGTTGCCTCACCCCCCGGCCCCCTCTCCAGGGGGGAGAGGGGGGAGCCTGACGACCTGAATGCCGTGCCTGATGCAGGTGAGGCACACGAATCAATCGGTAGTCGGCCCCGATTGACGGCGAACAAAACTAAATGGCATGAGCGGCTCAAGCCATTTAGTGGACAAATGCGTCGGGAACCTACGCCTGCCGAAGAGGCGCTTTGGCAAGCGCTGCGCAACCGAAAGTTGGATAACGTGAAATTCAGGCGCCAACATGCTATTGGATCATTTATCGTAGACTTTTTTAGCAGTCAGCACAACCTGGTTATAGAAGTCGATGGTGATGTACACGCGGAAGAAGCCCAAGCTCAATACGATGAGGGGCGGACCTATGAATTGGAAGGAGTTGGCTACCATTTATTGCGCTTCACAAATTATCAAGTACTAAATGAGCTTCCCCTTGTCCTGCGAAGCATCAGCGAAACCTTGCATAACCAATCTATTTCCAAAATCTAATCGCCGTCTGGCTCCCCCTCTCCCCCTGGAGAGGGGGCCGGGGGGTGAGGCAAACAGCAGCACGACCCACTACACACATGAACACCCTCAACCACTTCGCCACGCCCCAACTCGAACTTCTCCACCGCGGCAAAGTCCGCGACTCGTACCGCGCCCCTTCCGGCGAGCGGCTCATCGTAGTTACCGACCGGCTATCAGCGTTCGACTCGGTGCTGGAAACGCCCGTGGCCCACAAAGGCGCGGTGCTGAACGGGCTGGCTGCTTTTTGGTTCGACAAAACGCAGCACATCATTCCCAACCACGTTATTGCCCTGCTCGACCCCAACGTGACATTGGCTAAGGAAGCCGAGCCGATTCGGGTGGAGATGATTGTGCGCAACTACATCACCGGTTCTATGCTGCGCGGCTACCAGAAGGGTCAGCGCACGTTTTCGGGCGTAACGGTGACCGATGGCCTGACCAAGCACCAGCAGTTTCCCGAGCCCATCGTGACGCCGACCACCAAGGAAGAGTCGGACCGCGAAATCACGCCCGAAAACCTGGTGGCGGAAGGCTGGGTATCGGCTGAGTTGTACGAGCAGATGCGGGTGAAGTCGTTGGAGTTGTTCCGCTTTGCTTCCGACTGGATGGCTGAGCGCGGCATCATCCTGGTCGATACCAAGTATGAGTTTGGCCTGCTGAATGGAGAGCTGATTCTGATTGACGAAATCCACACGCCCGACTCGTCGCGGTTCTGGAGCGCCGAAGACTACGCCCGCAACCCGGAAACGGCCGAGCAGATGGATAAGGAGTACGTGCGCCAGTGGCTGATTGCCAACAAAGTAGATGGCCAATACCCGCGCGCCCTCACCGCAGAAGTTTCGGCCGAAGCCAGCCGCCGCTACCTCGATATCTACGAGCGCATCACCGGCAGCCCGCTGCCTACCGGCCAGGAAATTACCACCGGTGGCGACGTGCGCACCCGGCTTGTGGGCAACCTGGTGCGCTACGGTATCATGAAAGATGCCTGGGTCAATATCGTGATGGGCTCGCCGGCTGATAAGGAGCACTGCCTGAAAATTCGCGAGAACTTCGAAGCCTACAATATCTTCACCCAGCTGCGCGTGACTTCCGCCCACAAAAACGGCGAGGAAATCGCGGGCATGGCCGAAGTGTGGAATAACTCGGTAGAGCCGGGCGTGATTATCGCCGTAGCCGGCCTCTCCAACGGCCTCGGTGGAGCCTTGGCCGCCAACGTGAATGTGCCTGTTATCAGCTGCCCGCCGTGGAAGGACTTCGCCGAACTATTGGCTAACCTGAACTCCTCAGTGATTATGCCCAGCGCCACGCCCAACCTCACGGTAGTACGCCCCGACAACGCCGCCCAAGCCGCAGTACGCGCCCTGAACCTGCCCCGCCTGCGCGAGCAGCTCAGCCGCGAAATCAAAGCCACCAAAGCCAAGCTGAAAGCCGCCGACGCTGAGCTGCGGGTGCTGTAGATCAAGCCGGAACCACTCTGCGAACCTCTGCGCCAACCCTCTGCGGGAACCAACGTCAGAACAACTCCAACCACCTTTGAGCACCAACTCCAAACATATCGTTCTCCTCGGCGGCGGGGCCCGTGAACACGCCATGGCGTGGAAGCTGACCCACGATGGCGCCACCGTGCACGTGCTGCCCGGCAACGGCGGCATCCCCAACAGCCACCCCGAAATTAGCCCCCTGGACTTTCCGGCGGTGGAAAATTTCTGCCGGGAGCACGGCATTAAGCTGATCGTGGTGGGGCCCGAGGCGCCGCTGGCCGCTGGTGTCACAGATTATTTTGCCAAAACCGATATCCGCGTGTTTGGCCCAACTCGGCAAGGAGCAGTGTTGGAGAGCTCTAAGGTGTGGAGTAAGAAGTTCATGCGCCGCCACGGCGTAGCTACAGGCTTGTCCTGGACGTTTCGCAGCGACGAGATGCAGGCTGCCCGCGCTAAAGCTGCCGAGCTAGGGGGCAATTTGGTAATCAAATACGACGGCCTGGCTGCCGGCAAAGGCGTGTACGTGTGCAGCTCCGTGGACGAAGCCAACGCGGCCCTGACCGAGTTGCAGGACCAGCACCCCGAGTGGTTCTCGTTTCTGCTGGAAGAAAAGCTGAGCGGCCCCGAAATCAGCATTATCGGCATCACCGATGGCAACCGCATCCGTTTGCTGGCTCCGTCGCAGGACCATAAGCAACTGCTGGCTGGTGATAAAGGCCCTAATACGGGTGGTATGGGCGCCTACTGCCCTGTGCCCTTCGCCGATGATAACGTGCTGGCCGCAATCCGCCGCGATATTGTGGATCCGACCATGCGCGGTCTGCAAGCCGAGCCTTTTGACTTCAAAGGGTTTATCTACTTCGGCATCATGCTCACGCCGCAGGGGCCGAAGCTGCTGGAATACAACGCCCGCCTCGGCGACCCCGAAGCGCAGGTGTTGTTGCCCGCGCTGAAAAGCAGTTTGCTGGAATTGATTGAGGCAACATTAGATGGCAACTTGGCCCAAACTACGGTGTGGCAGCGCAACGACACGTTTGTCGGGGTGGTGCTGGCCTCGGGCGGCTACCCCGCCGCCACTTTCCCGACCGGCTTTCCTATCGCTGGTCTGGAAGCCGAGGCCAATTTTGCCCCCCAGACCTTAATTTTTCACGGGGCGACGCGCCGCCAGCCCGATGGGCAACTCGCCACCAGCGGCGGCCGGGTCCTGACGGTCGTGTCGCGCGGCCACGATCTGGAAGATGCTGTGCAGCAAGTGTATGCCGAGTGCAAAAAGGTTACCTTTGAGGGTGTTTACTACCGCTCCGATATCGGCCAACGCCCCATCCAGGAGCTGACGGCCGCTAAATTTTAGTCCCCTACTAAAATGAGCCACTCTCCTTCCCCCAGCGAAAACCAGCCGCCGTCCTTCCTCCCCGAGGGCACGCGCGCTGAGCAGGTACGAGGCTTGGGCCGGGAAGGCGAGCCAGCTACTATAAACCGCAAGCAGCGGCTGGCCATTATGCTGTCCGGGCGCGGCTCCAACATGGTGGCGCTGGTAGATGCCATACAAATGGGTGCCCTACGCGAACTGGCGGAGGTAGCCGTAGTGTTCAGCAATAATCCTGACGCGCCGGGCTTAGCCACGGCCGCCGCACTGGGCTGCCAAACGGCTAACCTCGCACCAGCCGGCCGCAAGCGGGCCGATTACGACGCGGCGGTGGTACAATTACTGCGGGAGTATGAGCTTGATTATCTGGTGTTAGCTGGCTATATGCGCATTCTCTCCCCAGTGCTGGTGCGCGCCTACGCCGGACGCATTCTGAATATCCATCCCGCTGATACCCACCTGCATCAGGGCCTGCACGCTTATGAGTGGGCGTTTGAAAACAAGCTTCCCGAAACAAAAATCACCGTCCACCTCGTGAATGAGGGCCTCGACACTGGCCCCGTGCTGGCCCAGCGCCCCGTTGACCTGCGGGGGGCAAATACGCTCTCCGAAGTAGAGCGCCGCGGCCTGCTCGTGGAGCACGAGCTGTACGCCGATACGTTGGTGCGCTTATTTCGCGGCCAGATTTCCCCTTCCACCCCCGCTAGCTACCCGGCCGCCCCGCCTGACAACCGGCAACTGACAACAGAGAATTGATATGTGCGGAATAGTTGGTTTTTACGGTCCGGAGCCAGTGGCTGCGGACATTGTAGTTGGCCTGACCGCCCTGCAGCACCGGGGCCAGGACGCGGCCGGCATTGTCACCTTCGACGACACGTTTCACCTCTGCAAAGGCAACGGACTCGTCAACGACGTGTTCAAGCCCAAGCATGTAAAAAAGCTCAAGGGCAACATCGGCATCGGCCATGTGCGCTACACCACCCAGGGCTCCAACGATTCGGAGCTGGCCCAGCCCTTTACCACCAGCTACCCATTCGGGCTGAGTATGGTGCACAACGGCAACGTGATCAACTTCCGGGAAGTAGCCCAACGCCTGCACGATAAGTACCATGTGCTGCCCAAAACCAGCAACGACCTGGAGCTGATCATGTACACCTTCGCCTCGGAGCTACGCATCAAAGACCTCGACCACCTCTCGGTCATCGACATTTTTGATGCCGTCGAGACGACGCAGGAGCTGGTGAAAGGCGCTTACGCCACCATTACCGTTATTGCTGGTCATGGCCTGCTGGCCTTCAACGACCCGCTCGGTATCCGTCCCCTGGTACTCGGCTGCCGCCAAACGCCCGACGGCCCGGTGTACGCCTTCGCCTCTGAGAGCACCTGCTTTGATTATCTGGGCTTTGAGTTCGTGAAAAACGTGGGGCCGGGGCAGGCCGTGTTTATTGATAAAGACCTCAAAGTTCATTACAAGAACCCGTACAATGTGCCCAAAGCGTTCTGCGTGTTTGAGCACATCTACTTTGCCCGCGAAGACTCCGTTATTCACGGCCGCCTCGTAGCGCGGGAGCGGGTACGTCTGGGTAAGATACTGGCCCGCAAGGTGATAGAGGCTGGTCTGGAGCCCGATATGGTGATTGACGTACCCTCATCGGGATACTTCGCCGCTTCTGGCTTGGCCGAGGCCATCGGCGTGCCGTACCGGCGCGGACTGGTAAAAAACAACCACATGGGCCGTAGCTTCATCGTAAGCAGTCAGGCCGGCCGTGAGGACGTGGTGAAGAAAAAGCTCAACCCCATCCGCGAGTTTGTGGAGGGCAAAAAAGTGGCGGTGGTCGATGACAGCATCGTGCGCGGCACCACTTCGCGGCGCATTGTGCGCATCCTGCGCGAGGCCGGAGCGCTCGAAGTGTACTTCATCTCTTCCGCGCCGCCCATCATCAGCCCCTGCATCTATGGCATCGACATGGCCATGAGCACCGACCTGATTGCTGCTAACTACACGGAAGAAGAAATCTGTCGCTACATCGAAGCTGATCGGGTTATCTATCAGGATTTGAATGACTTGCAGGATCTGTTTGCCGAGGAGCGCGGCCATGGCGGCTGCTTCGCCTGCTTCTCGGGCCGCTACCCCACCGGCGACGTCACCAAGTACCTGCGTCACATCCAGGAGGAGCGCGAAAGCCACCGCAGCAAGAAAGACCGTCACCAGGCCGCCTCTTCAGTAAGCGCCAAAGCTCCGGCACCAACGGAGCATTAATCCTGTTACCCCACCCCTCCGGGAGAGTGGCTTTAGTTCTAGTTTTTAAGTTTCCAGCTCTTATGCCCTAATCGTCTGACTCCCCCTCTCCCAGAGGGGAGGGGGCCGGGGGGTGGGGTCCACTCATGAACGACACCAATTTTAAACCCGCCGGCTACGACATCGACCTCGGCAATGCCTGTTCCCGCAACGCCTACGCCTGGGCCAAAAAAACCTTCCCTAACCGCGCCGGGCAGCCCGGCGAGCCGGCGCAGGATCTGGATGGTGGCTTCTCCAATGAAATTTGCTTTGGTCAGGAGCGGCTGGGCATCAGCTCCGATGGTATCGGTACCAAGATAGAAGTGGCCGAGCGCGTGGGGCGGTTTGATACCCTGGGCTACGACCTGATTGCCATGGTGGCCGACGACCTGATTGCCGGGGGCTTCGTGCCCAGTAATCTGTCGAACATCATTGACGTGAATACCCTGGATTACGACGTAATTGACGAACTGATGCGCGGCCTGCACGACGCGGCTAACTTCAGCCGCATCGCCGTGACGGGGGGCGAAATTGCCGAGCTGGGCAACCGCATCGGTGGCTGGCCAGGGGCCCGCATGAACTTCAACTGGTGCTCCACGGCTGTAGGCGCGTTGCATCCATCATTAAAAAGCCCCCTGAGTGGCGTTACCGTCCAAGCCGGCCACGCAGTAGTAGCGCTGCGCTCGCCCAGCTTCCGCTCCAACGGCTTCTCCCTGGCCCGGCGCACTCTGCAAAGCCTGTACGGCGACAACTGGCACACCGCACCCTACACCGGCTCCGATGCTGCCGAGCTGGGCAATACCTGGGGGGAAGTACTGCTAGCACCTTCTCTCATTTACGCGCCCGCTGTTGCTCACCTCCTCGACGCTGGCCTACCCCTGCACGGTATCGCGCATATTACCGGCGGTGGCATTGCCGATAACTTCCAGCGGGTGCTCAAAAACAACGGAGTCGGTGCCGAGCTGGATAATTTGTTCGAGCCTCTGCCCGCCATGCAGAAGCTCACCAAGCTGGCCGGTATTTCTCCCGCCGACGCCTACCTGTACTGGAACATGGGCAACGGCATGCTCCTCGTAACCGAAGAGGCCCAGGCCGCTGCCGTTGTCAGTCAGCTGCAAGCTGATGGCTACGCGGCCCAGGTAGCCGGCCGCATCACCGCCGAGCCCGGTATTAAGCTGAAAGTAGCGGCGGGTGAATTGGTCTATTAAAAACCATTAAGCTTCTATTCTGAGTAATAAAAAAGCCCCACGACGGTTGGGGGGCTTTTTTGTGATGGTAGCCGTTCAGAATTTTGTGAAAAGACAATAGAATGTCATACAGAGCGGTAGCGAAGCATCTCGCTCGCGCCATTTGATTACTAACCTTACATCAGCACGCGAGATGCTTCGCTACCGCTCTGCATGACACGAAAAACAAATTTCTAAGCGGCCTGCTTGGGCTCAATATCAAAGCCGGCCTGCGACACGGCTTTCATTACCTGCTCGGGAATGACGTTTTCGCCTTCCACGGTCAGGATTTTGTCGGGGTTGTTGGTGTCGACGTTCCACTTCTGCACGGTGGGCTCCGCATCCAGAAAAGGCGTGACGGCGCGCAGGCAGTTGGCGCAGTTGATCGAGGTTTTGAATTGTAGGGTAGGCATAGGAGCAAGAGTTGAGCCGCGGCAGCAGCTGCCAGCGGCGGGTGAGGTACTGTAGAACAGTGGATGTGCTACAAAAGTACCAACGTGCAGCAGGCTAAGAGGTATACGCTTTGGCTGGTGTTGTGTAGAGTTTTGGCGTAATTCCGCTTTTAATTCATCCTCGACATGTGCCACGAAGAACACGACAGGCAAGCCGAAGCTCAAATCAAGCGCGATGTAAAAGAATATGGCTGGCATGTAGGAGCAATTGAAGCGAATACTGCGACTCCAGCTTTTGCTTATACCATTGGACTATGGGAAAACTTTAAACAGCCGGAAATAATATGCTTTGGCTTGCCTACTAAGACACTACATCTGATTTTAAACGATGCAGGTGAATGGATTAGAGGTGGTAAAACAATAGAGCTTGCCGTTGACAACTTCGATATTCTTGAAGCAGTACCTGTTCAGTTTCGCCAAGTTGAAGAAGAAAACATAGCAGACTATTTCGGGTATGGCCGATGGTTTTATGACTATAAAGACTTTCCTGCTATTCAATTGATATGGCCAGATAGGGACAAGAACTATCCGTGGAATGAAAACTATGACGAGCAATATGAGTTCGCGCAACCTATGTTAGATCGAAAACTGGATTTTAAATTTTTCGAACCACGTAACACTACTGCGTTTGTAGCTCGTCAAATATTTGAAGAAAGCATGCCTATTCTTAGAGTCTTTCATGATGATGACGATGGTGCTTGGCAGTTCCTTACGGGAGAATTAGGAGAATTAGTAACGTCTGATGACATCATGATTGTCTGCTTGGAGGATGTTGTAAAACACGATCCAACAATCAATGAGCTATTCAACATGCCTACGGGGCGTGTAGCTACCCGCGAGTTTGTAGGCGCTAAGTGGATTAGAGAGGAAATAGAGGAAGAAGAGGAGACGGAGTAACCTGCGCCGGCCGCACCGCCCGCTTCTCCAGAATCAGCTCCATGCGGAAGGTATTCCGCTTTCTTCCAGTCCTCCAAGTACACAGGCGGATTCATTGGCCAAGTCAATATTTCCTAACCCACGTATTTAAAGCTCAGGCAAGCGCGTACAGCCTGTCGTTGTTAATTCCAGCCGCCCCCTAAGGCCCGATAAATATTTACCTTGGCATTCAATTGCTGCATTCTGGTTTCGATGAGATCAAACTTTGATTCCAGGGCCTCCCGTTGGGTAAAGAGTACTTCCGAGTAGTCAGCCCTTGCTGAGCGGAAGAGGCTGTTGGAAATCGTGCTTGACTCGTTGAGAGCCTGTACTTGCTTCGCTTTCTCATCGTACCCCTTTTCCAGGTTACTGATGTTGGATAGCTGATTGGCTACTTCAATGTACGCGTTTAGCAAAGTCCGTTCGTAATTGTAGACTGCCTGGGTCTGCTGGGCGTTGGCATTCAAATACACAGCCTTTATCCCATTTCTGTTGATTAGCGGGGCGGCTACGTCGCCAGCCAGCGAAAAGAGCATGGATTCGGGGGTGGTAATCAACAAGCCGGGTCGGAAAGCCGCCAAACCGACGGCCCCAGAGATGCCTAGCGAAGGGTAAAAGTTGGCTCTTGCCACCTGCACATCCAGTTTAGCCGCCACCAGATTCTGTTCTGCCTGCCGGACATCCGGCCGGTTGCTCAGCAACTGGGAGGGAACCCCCGCTCGAATGGCTTGGGGTACTGCATCGTTGAACGCCTCATCGTTGCGGGTAATAGGCCGGGGGTATCGGCCCACCAGAAAGTTGAGCCGGTTCTCCGTTTCGGTGATGCGCTGCTGGAGGGTGTACTGAATGCTGCGGGTATTATGCACCTGCGCTTCAAAGCGCCGTACGGCCAGCTCGGTCACCCGGGCCGCTTCTTTCTGCAGGCGTACTATCTCCAGGGCATTGCTTTGAATCTCAATATTCTGCTTGACGATGGCCAACTGATTGTCAAGAGCTAGCAGCTCGTAATACGAATTGGCAATTTCGGCAATCAGGTTTGTCACCATAAAGTTCCGCCCTTCGACAGAAGCCAGATACCGACTCACCGCCGCTTTCTTCGCGTTGCGCAACTTATGCCAGATGTCCACTTCCCAGGTAGCAAAGGCTCCCACCTGAAAATCGGTCAACGGATCGGGCGTCCGTCTTTCCGGCTTGATATCGACGCTCTCTTCCGTTGCTCCCTGCAGCGTGTACCGCCCCACCTTGTCAACTCCAGCCTTGGCACCTAAGCCCACAAATGGCAGGTATTCTCCTTGGCGGGCTCGAATCTCATTGCGGGAAATTTCAATCTCCTGCAACGTAATGTTCAACTCCTGATTGTTTTGCAGCGCCGTGTCAATCAGGGCTTTCAGGTTTGGGTCGGTAAAAAACTCCTGCCACCGAACTCTAGCCGTACTGGTGCTATCCTGAACTGTATTGTTGTAGCTGGTCGGAACCCTGCGGCTTTCATTCTTCACCACTAGCTCCGGCGTTTTACAAGCGGCAATGGCTAACGCCAGGCCGGCGGCGCTAAGGCATTGATAAATGCGTCTCTTAAGCATAAGGCTCTGTTTCTTCAATTAATACGCGAGGCTCAATGCCCTCCAGCATCGGATATTCATTTTCGTCCCGAATCAGCTTGCTCTTGCCAGCTAGGGTGCCGAAGAAGTAATACAAGCCGGGGATAATAATTACCCCGAACACGGTGCCGAACAGCATGCCGCCCAGGGCGGAGCTGCCGATGGTGCGGTTGCCAATAGCGCCGGCACCCGTGGCTACCACCAGCGGGATAAGGCCGGCGATGAAAGCAAAGGAGGTCATCAGAATGGGGCGGAAACGTACCCTGGCCCCTTCAATGGCCGCGTCGCGCACCGACATGCCTTCTTCGTGTTTTGAGGCCGCAAATTCGACGATCAGTACGGCGTTCTTACCCAGCAAACCTACCAGCATCACGAGGCCTACCTGCGCATAAATGTCGTTGGCCAAGCCAAAGATTTTGATGAACAGAAACGACCCGAACACTCCGGCTACCAGGGAGAATATCACCGCCAAGGGCAGCAGAAAGCTTTCGTACTGCGCGGCGAGTACCAGGTAAACGAACACCAGCACCACCAGGAAAATAACGGTCGATTCATTGCCGCGGCCCACCTCATCCTTCGACAGGCCGCCCCAGTCAATGTCGTAGCCGTGGGGCAGGTCTTTCGCTACTTCCTGCACGGCTTTGATGGCCTCGCCGCTGCTGAAGCCCTCGGCGGCACCCCCACGGATAGAGGCGGTAGTGTACATGTTGTAGCGGTTGATTTCGTTGGCGCCCTGCGTCTTCACGATTTTCATGAAGGCCGAGAACGGCACCATTTCGCCCTTGTCGTTTTTGGCCCACATGTTCAGGATGTCTTCGGGCAGCTTCCGGTACTCCGGCGAGGCCTGCACGAACACCTTGAAGAAGCGCTGATATTTGATGAAGCCCAGCTCGTAGGTAGAGCCCACCATAATGGAGAGCGTGTTCATGGCGTTGCCGATGCTCACGCCTTTCTGCATGGCCAGCTCGTTGTCAATCTTGAGCTCGTACTGCGGATAGTTAGCCGAGAAGAAGGTAAACAGGCCCGCCAGCTCCTTGCGCTTTTTCAGCTTGGCCATGAATTCCTCGTTTACCTTTTCCAGCGCTTTATAATCGCCGGAGTTGGTCTTGTCTAGCAATTGCAGCTGGAAGCCGCCCGCCGCGCCGTAGCCCGGTACTGCCGGCGGCTCAAAGAATTCGATGGTCGCGCCGGGAATTTCGTGTGCTTTTTTCTCCAGGTTGCCAATAATGTCAGCAATGGATTCTTTGCGCTCTGACCACGGCTTCAAGTCAATCAAACAAGTGCCGGCGTTGGAGCCGCGGCCTTCAGTGAGCACCTCGTAGCCCGCCAAAGTCGAAATGTTGGCGATGCCGGGCACGTCCTTGGCCAGACTGGCGAGGCGCTGTGATACAGCATTTGTCTGCTCGAGCGTGGTACCGGGTGGCGTCTGCACGATGGCGTAGATCAGGCCTTGGTCTTCGCTCGGAATAAAGCCGGCCGGTAGCTTGGCCGTGATGGCCCAGATGCCCAGTCCAAAGGCGATGAGCATGGCGAAGGTGATAATCCGGTTAGCCACAATACGCTCCAGCAGGCCGGTGTAGGCATTGGTCAGCTTCTCAAACCCGCGGTTGAACCAGTCAAAGAAGCGCTGTATGGGCGTTTTCTTCTTGGGCCGGCCGTGGTGGTTCTTCAGAATCATGGCGCAGAGCACCGGCGTCAGCGTGAGGGCCACGATGCCGGAAATCACAATGGCCGTGGCCATGGTAATGGAGAACTGGCGGTAGAAAATGCCCACCGGGCCACTCATGAACGAAACGGGGATGAACACTGCCGTCATCATGATGGTGATGGCGATAATTGCCCCGCTGATTTCGCCCACCACCTTGCGCACCGCGTTGTAGGGCGAGAGGTGTTCCTCTTCCATCTTGGCGTGCACGGCCTCAATCACCACAATGGCGTTATCGACCACAATACCAATGGAGAGCACCAGTGCAAACAGCGTAATCATGTTGATGGTCAGCCCAAAGGCCTGCATGGCCATGAACGAACCCACCAGCGACACCGGCACGGCCAGCGCGGGAATCAGCGTCGAGCGCCAGTCGCCCAGAAACAGGAACACCACTAAGGCCACCAGTATAAAGGCGTCGCGCAGGGTGTGAATCACGTTCTCAATCGAGGCGTCGAGGAAGTTCGACACGTCGTAGGTGATTTTGTAGTCCATGCCGGGCGGGAAGCTGATTTTCTTCAGCTCTTCCAGCTTGGCCTTCACTTCCTTAATGACGTCGCTGGCGTTCGAGCCGTAGGTCTGCTTCAGCACGATGGCCGCCGAAGGGTACTGGTTCAGGTTGGAGTAGATGTCGTAGTACTCGCTGCCCAGCTCCACGTTGGCCACGTCGCGCAGGTGCAGGCTTTCGCCGTTGGCGTTGGCCTTGAGAATGACGTTCTTGTACTGCTCCACGTCATTGAAGCGGCCTTGGTAGCTTAGTACATACTCCAGCGCCTGCGTCTGCTTGCCGTCGCTACGCCCGATGCGGCCCGGCGAGCCGATAACGCTCTGCTCGTCCAGCGCCTTCATCACGTCATCGACTGAGATGTTATAGGCTCGCATCCGGTCGGGCTTCAGCCAGACGCGCATGGCGTACTGCCGGCTGCCCAGGATGCTGGCGCGGCCAATGCCGTTTAGGCGCTGCAGCTCGGGCAGCATGTTCACCCCGGCGAAGTTGAACAGGTACTTCATGTCGGTGTTCTTGTCCTTGCTGTACAAGTTCACGTACATCAGCATGTTGGGCACCACGCGGTTCACAATCACGCCCTCGCGCTGCACCAGTAGGGGCAGGCGGTTCAGCACCTGCGCAATGCGGGTGTTCACGTTCACCACGGCCTGGTCGGGGTTGGTACCCAGATTGAAGACAATCTGGATGTTGGCTTCGCCGGCGCTCACAGCGTCGGAGGTCATGTATTTCATGCCCGGCACGCCGTTCACGGCCTGCTCCAGGGGAATGAGCACCGACTCGGTGAGCACCTTGGCACTAGCGCCGGGGTACGACGCGCTGACCATAACCAGGGGGGGCGAAATCTCGGGAAACTGCGAGGTGGGCAGCTGCATGATGGCCAGCCCGCCCATGAGCAGGATGACAATGGAAATAACAATGGCAAATACTGGCCTACGAATGAATTTACTAAACATATTCTGACTGGTTATTTATAGAAAGGGGACGGAAAAGGCCGTCATGCAGAGCGCAGCAAAGCATCTCGCTCGCTTCGTTTGATTAGTAATCCCACTAAACACGCGAGATACTTCGCTGCGCTCTGCATGACGGTCTTGCAGTCGTTTACCTTCTAAGTCCTACTCGCTGTACACTTTCAGGTGAGCGATGACGGCCTTCGGGTCTTTGTAGTCGAAGCTGATTTTGTCGCCATCCTTCACTTTCCGCAGGCCTTCCAGCAGAATCTTATCGTTGGCAGCTAAGCCGCTCTTGATGACGTACAGGTCCGGCATTTCAGACCCGATAGTGACCTCCTGCTGGTGCACCACGTTACTTTTATCGACCACGAAAACGTATTTCTTTTCCAGGTTCTCGAACGTGGCTTTCTGCGGGATCAGCAAGGCATTATTAAGCGGCACCGTCATGAGGACGCTGCCGGTTTCGCCGTTGCGCAAGAGCCCCTCAGGATTAGGGAAAGTGGCCCGGAAGGCGATGTTGCCGGTCTCGTTATTGAAGTCAGCTTCAATGGTCTGCACCAGGCCGGGCTGCTGAAACACCTCATTGTTGGCCATCCGCAACTTCACTTTCTCGGCCTTGTCGCTGGCTTTGGCATGCTGCTTATAATTCAGGTACTCCGCTTCCGGTACGTTATAGTAGACCCATATTTTGCTGTTGTCAGACAAGGTCGTCAGCAAATCCCCCTCATCAACCAAACTCCCCAGCCGGCCCTGGAAGTGGTCCATGTAACCACTAAAAGGGGCTTTGATGGTAGTGAATTGCAGATGCGTCTGGGCTAAGGCTACTTCCGCTTTGGCCTTGTCGAATTTGGCCTGAGCTAGCGCCAGTTCATTTTTTGATACAATATTGGTATCAGCCAATTTCTTGGTGTTCTGGTATTCCAGACCCACGTAATTAGCTTCTGCCTGCGACTTTTTCAGCTCAGCCTGGTAGATCAGGGGCATAATCTGAAACATGAGCTGCCCTTCTTTCACGAATTGGCCCTCGTCTACATAAATCTTTTGCAGGTAGCCTTTTTCTAAAGCCCGTAGCTCAATGTGTTGTACGGAATGGATCTGGGCTACATATTCTTTAGTTATCGTTGTGTCTTTAGCCAATGGACTGGTAACCAAAAGCTTGATCTGCTCTTCCTTTGCCTCTTTTGCTTCCGAGCAGCCCGCACAGTAGTACAAGGTGCACCAGCTCATGAGCATCAATATTCTTTTCATATGTATTTTAAGTAACCCGACGGGCGTTTTAGTAGTCCTAGCCAATAGTGGTTGGGAGAGTGGGCTGAGCGTAGAGACTTCCCCTGGTGGTGCGTTGGGGGCCTGCGCCAAACGGTATATTAGCCTGTCTAGCTGTTGATTGGCGCGTTGGTATTCCGACAGTGGGTGGCGCCAGACGACAAAACTCCTTAAGTAAGCGGAGTTGCCTAGCTTGTACTCGTTCATGCTTCGCGGTCAGCTTTACTTGTGAAGCAGGGGGGCAGCGAAAGTGCCAGCTTCGACCCGAATCTGGAGGGCAAAATCGCGGAAAAATGCAGACGCTGCATAGCTTGTTTCGTGTATTAAAGACACAAAGAAACTAGGGCAACATGAAGCTAAGGTGAATAAACAGGCGGAACCCTGCCTGATTTACGGCATCCAGAGGTGCTTTTTTGAACACCGCTCGTATTTATTGTATCAATTGTGCTTCTGTGAGCACTCAGAACAAACGAGCTTTTTTGATGCGCTTAGTTTGTCATTATATCCGGAATGTACTAGCCTGTGGTGCTAAATGCACGGCTTCGCGCGTCAATAGTGACTATAAGGATTCCGACAACTGTGGCCGCTTCGCTGCGTCAAAATCTGGTTCCGTTGCTGCTTAGCTGCGGGTTGGAGCTATGATAGATGCAGCATACTCCCCACTGGACGGCAGTTCTACAAAGAAATACTGCTGCAACCGGAAAATGGCCTGTGCGGTGTGAGTTCAACAGCTTAACCTACCTATGTGAACAAGCCTATACCTGGAAAACCGGGAAAGTAGCGTATCCACACCGTACCAAGCTCTGCTTTGAGACAGAAAAAAACGAAGCTGGCTGGTCGAGCTAATAAGCTTACGCTGGCCGCACCGCCCGCTTCTCCAGAATCAGCTGCATGCGGAAGTTGTTCAGGCTCTCTTCCAGCCCCACCGGGTACACATGCGGGTTGAGGAAGCGCCGAATGCTGGGGTCGAGGGCGGCTACTTCCTGTTGGGCTTTGGTGCGGCTTTCTTCCAGCGTTGGCAACTCGGCTACCAGCTTGCCGGCTCGAAAAACCGGCTCCAGCAGCTCCCGGAACTGGGTGGAGCGGATGGGGCGGCGGCGCGTGGGGTCCAGCGGGTCCACGATGGTGAGCTGCTCGGGCAGGGGCTCGGCCGTGTTGTAGAGCATATCGGCGCGGGGCTGGCCCTTTTCGGTTTCGTAGCGACGCACCTGCAGGATGCCGGGAATGCTGGTTTTGGCGAGCTGCTCGGAAAGCTTAATCGTGTAGTCCCAGTCGCTATCGGCGGATGGGCGCAGGGCGGCGAGCTTATAAACGCCCCCCAGCGCCGGCTGATCGTGGGCCGTGACGAGCTTAGTGCCAATGCCCCAGGTATCGATGCGGGCGCCTTGCTGCTTGAGACTGGTGATAAGGTGCTCGTCGAGGTCGTTGCTGGCCACGATGCGGGTTTTCTGGAAGCCAGCTTCGTTGAGCAGGGCGCGGGCCTCGCGGCTGAGGTAGGCCAGGTCGCCGGAATCAAGGCGAATGCCCCCCAGCTCATAGCCGTTGGCCCGCATCTGCCGGGCCACACTGATAGCGTGGCGCACGCCTTCCAGCGTGTCATAAGTATCAACCAGAAAGACAGAATCGTCGGGAAAAGCGTCGCCGTAGGCGGCGAAGGCTTGCTCCTCCTCCCCAAACGACTGTACCCAGCTGTGGGCGTGGGTGCCACGCACCGGAATACCAAAGCGTTGGCCAGCCATTAGATTGGATGTGCCATCGACCCCGCCCAAGTACGCGGCCCAGCTGGCGCTCAGACCCCCATCGAAGCCCTGAGCCCGGCGCAGGCCAAACTCAAATACCTGGTCAGAGCCAGCGGCCTCGCGGATGCGGGCGGCTTTGGTGGCAATCAGGGTTTGGAAGTTGATTAGCGTCAGCAAAGCCGTTTCCAGCAACTGTGCTTGCAGCAGGGGGCCTTTTATGCGCAGCAGCGGCTCGTTGGCAAACACTACCGTACCCTCTGGAATGGCATCCACATCGCAGGTGAGGCGCAGGGTGCGTAGATATTCCAAGAAAGCCGGCTCAAACAAAGCAGTGTCGCGGGTGCCGCGCAGACTGCCCAGGTAGGTTAAGTCATCCTCCGAGAAATGAAAACTCTCGATCCAATCGATGGCGTAAGCAAGGCCCGCGGCTACGGCGTAGCCACCATTGAAAGGCGGTTTGCGAAAGTACAGGTGAAAAACAGCTTCCTGGTTTTGCTTGCCCTGCTTCCAGTAGCCGTAGGCCATCGTGAGCTGATACAGATCGGTGAGCAGGCTGAGCGAGGGGCCATACAGGCCGGAGAGGGGCGCGGAGTTCATGGGCCCAAAGTACGAGGAACCCGGCAGTGAGTTGTGAACGGCAGGGCTTCCGAGCTACCATAAAAAAAGCCCCCCAGTGAGTTTTGCATAACAACTCACTGGGGACCTCAAGAATAGTATCCAACTATGGCAATACCGTATCATCTACGGCACACGCTCACACTCTATGACAGAGCAACACCCCAGCCAGCGGTGGTGGTGGAAGGCGATGGGCTGGTGGATTGGTGAGCGGCGTGACAATACAGCTCCGCATCGAGCAACGTAGGAACAATGGGAGGACAAGCTGCCTCCGGTGTATCTTTTAAACTGTCCTGCACTTCTTCGGCGAGGTGGCAGAGCACGAGTTGGGTGTTGCGCCGGCGTAGGCGCTGGCAATAGCTGGTCAGCAAAGCCAGCGCGCGACCAGAAATATGCCGCAACGAACTACAATCGACCCAAATGCTGGGCTTGCCGCTACGAGCAGCTTGTTGCAAGGCTCTGGCTAATCCGTATTCCTCGGGATGGGTGTGGTCTTCCGCTAAAATAAGCAGGTAGCTTTCGGGTAGGATCTCGCGATGAATCTCCATAAGGAGTAAACAGAATCATTCGTTTTCAGGTCGTGGCACGTCGTCCACGGTAGGCAGGGAGCAGGGAAGGGCCACAACACGATGCGGCAACTGGGAGCGAAAGGAGCCAGACTAGTTAGTGTGACACCACTTACTTACCTAATATAGTCCGCCAGCTTAGGTTAATGCATCTTCCCGTGGCCACTGAGGGGGGAGAATTGCACGGGGCGGAGAAAGAAAGAGCTTTGAGCCAAGGAGGCTGTTGGCCAATGACACACGATCAGCGGGGACAGCTGCGTATTCTTACAAAATTAAGAGTAGCAATTAACTTTATGTTCAGCCAATATACTGATTTTCAGTGTAGTTATCTATACCAAGTTCTAGGTATTTATAACGCTTGGTAAGTATGGTTATGTCTGATTTGAAAGTAGAAAAAGCGTGGCAGCATTCCTGCGCCACGCTTTGTACTACCGCTAGCCTCAAGTGGAAGCCAGGTCCTGATTGGCCGGACCAATAAGCAGCTTGCCCAGCGCATCAAACCGGGAGCCGTGGCAGGGACAATCCCAGCTGCTTTCCAGGCCATTCCAATGCACCACGCAACCCAGATGCGGGCAGATGGCGGAACACTCATGCGTTTGGCCTTTGGGGTCGCGGTACACGGCTACTTTCGTGAGGCCGCGCCGCAGTACGGCCCCGGAGCCAGGCTCAATTTCGTCGATGCTCGATACGTCGCCGCCGGTGAGTAGCTCGGTGTACTCAGTGACTACGTTCAGGTTTTCTTTGACAAACTCATAAGCCGAGGCTGGCCGCAGGGTCACGCGGCCGGGGTCGTAGAGGTCGGCCCACGGGTTGAAGCGGCCTTGGATAAGATCGGTGACCAAAATGCCCCCCAGCGTGCTGTGGGTCATGCCGTGACCCGAGTCGCCGGTGATAATGTACACGTTGTCCTTATCTAGGGGGTTGCGGCCGGCGTAGCCCAGGCTGTCGCTGGGCTCCTGCACCTGCCCCGACCAAGCGTAGTCGATCTGCTGCACCATGGGGAACCGCTGGCGGGTCCAGTCTTCGAGGCGCTGCAGGCTGAGCTCGGGGTCGCCCTGGCCTACTTTATGGTCTTCGCCACCCACCAGCAGCAGGTCGTAGCGCGGAGTGCCGCCGCTGGGGCCTTCGGTTACCTCCTGCAAGCGGATGTAGTGGTAAGGGTCGGGCGTATCCCAGTATAAAGCCTGTGTTACAGATCCCTTCGGAATGCGCGCCGCAATGGCGTAGGTGCGGTAAGATGACTGCTTGGTGTGCATCACCACCCGGTCGTTTACGGGCGTATTAGTCGCCATCACCACGGCTTTGGCGCGCACCGTATGGCCGTCGGCTGTTGTCACGCTGGCCTCGGAGCCGCTCTGCACCTCAGCTACGTGGGTATTGGTGAAAATTTGCCCCCCAGAGCCTTTAAAACGGCCAATAGCTTCGGCCAGGCCATAGAGGTATTTGAGAATGTGAAACTGCCCTTGATTAGGAAACACGAGGCACTCGCCGGTACGAAAGCCCTGGGTGGGCGAGTCAGAAAGGCGCTCGACGCCGGTAAGGCCGGCGCGGTGGGCGGCTTTCAACTCTTTGTCCAGCTCGCTGGGGTTGCCGTCTTCGGGCAGAAACAGATAGCCGTTGAGGCGTGTGAAGTCACAGTCGATCTTTTCTTCCCGCACAATCTGCTCAATCCGGTCGATGGCGGTGCCGTGACTTTCGGCGGCCAGCCGGGCTCCTTTCTCCCCAAACAACTGCTCCAGCCGGGTGTAGCGGTCATCGAGGGCGTTGGAGAGGTGGGCCGTGGTGCGGCCCGATTCGCCGCTGGCTAGCTGCCCGCTTTCCAGCACGATTACTTTCTTGCCCTCGCGCAGCAACAGGTAAGCGGTAGTAAGGCCGGCAATGCCCGCGCCCACTACTACCACATCGGCGGTCAGGTCCTGGGTGAGCGAAGGAAACTCGGGGGTGGGGGCGATGGTGCCAAACCACGAGGGTTGGGTAGCGGCAGAAGTTTGTTTCATAGTAGAGAGTGGGCGTGGAATACAGTGTTCATGTTGTACGCCAAGCTACTAGGTCGAGTTCAGGAAGGGTACGTCTCCAAAAACAATTGCCAAATAGCCGCGTGTTAGCGGGCTATAAATGCAACTCCGGTGGAATGGGTAACTGGTAGTTTTCTCCAGCACTCAGAAAATGCAGGCGCAGGTCGCGGATGGTGAAGGGCGTATCGGGGTTGATCTCGTAAATATTGTTTCTGGTGCATTCATCCGCTTCCAGAATGGTAACCAAACCACTGCCAATTACCTCCACATCATAGCCATTCCGCACCAGTATGGCTGTATCTTCTTCTAGGCCCAACCCTAGGCAACTTGGATTGGTAGCAATAATCTGCGCCATGCGGGCGATGCGGCCCCGCGCAATGAAGTGGGTGTCAATGGCTACATCGTGCATAAACTGTAGCCCGGTGGTAATGGATATTTCACCTTTGCGGAAGCCGGCATCGTTGAGGCCCTGATAAATCATTGGGGTGGATAAGGCTGACGCGCCGGCGCTAGTGCCACCGATAAGAATTTCATCATACGTATAGCGCTCCTTTAGGCGTATCAGCATCTTGGTGCCCCCAAGCAGGCCCGTAAGGCGCAACTGGTCGCCACCGGTAAAATAAAAGCCAGTGGCTTCATTAATCAAGTCGAGAGTAGCCTCACTACTAGCATCCTCTCGCTCACGCACATCCAAGACTTGAACCCGCTTGATGCCCAAACGGGGAAATACTTCGAGGTAATCTTCTGCCGCTTCCTTCGGCTCAGTAGAAGCGATGGGCAGCACCAACACCAGCGGATCATTGCCTTTTAGCTCCTCACAGAAGCGTCGGAGGATAGCTTCTGGCGCAAAATTCCGGTTTTTGTCTTGATTGGAGCCTCTTTCGGGGGTTTCCCCTTTGTTTTCGTGCCCTCCAACGGCTAGCAGCATGCCTTTGGGTGTGGGGCAGGTGTCTCTGTGGCCCTTTAGCGGGTCCTGTTTGGGCGCGGAATTCTTCTTTTTGGTGGGCATATAGGAAAGAGTAGGAGAGAGTAGATGGAACGCACCCTGCATGCGTAATTCTGCCCCTCTGAGTTGCCCACCTTTTCAGCCTACTTAACAGCTCCGCGCAAAACGCGGCTGGGGGGCTTTTTTAAGCGGGGTTATGATGGATAATTGATAATCAAATGATTGAATAAAATATAGGTCGTCATGCATATTAGAGTGAGCTCAGCAGTTGCTAGTAGTTTATCCAACTAAAAATCCGTACTACTACCAACTAAAATAGGTATGTATTCGGTGGCCTCGCCGAGCTTATTCCCGTTTATGCATCTACCACAAAAAGCCCCCCGCTACGTGCCAACGTGCGCGGGGAGCAGTACCATCCCTCGCTCCCGCAGACGTTTATTAATAGAAGCCTCTCTGCGCTATGAAAACAACCAGACTACCAAAAACAGGAGCGGCCGCCAGATATCTGGCGGCCACTCCTGTTTTACGGGGCTCTATGTACGCTTTATTCGATTAGTCCTTCGCTGACGGCGAACTTGATGAGGGCGGCGGTGTTTTTGGCCTGGGTTTTCTCGATGATGTTCTGGCGGTGGGTCTCGATGGTGCGCTTGCTGGTGAAGAGCTTGTCGGCAATCTCGGCGTTGGTCAGGCCCTCGGCAATGAGCGTGAGCACCTCCAGCTCCCGCTTCGATAAGTCGTTCGTTTTGCGGGTCGTGGCCTCTGATAGCGAGTTGCCCGCAGTTATCTGCTGAAGCAGATTCATTCCTATCTCGGTGCCTAGGTACTGCCGGCCGGCCGCCACCATGCGGATGGCATGAGAAATTTCGGCTATGTCGGCGTTTTTGAGCACATACCCCGAAGCGCCCGCGTTCAGCATGCGCGCCACGTAGTTGGGGTGATCGAGCATGGAAAGAACGAGTACTTTCACCTCCGGGAAATCCTGCCGCAGGTGTGGCATGGCTCCGAAGCCATCCAGAACGGGCATATTCACGTCCATCAGCACTACGTCGCAAGGGGTAAGTGTCAGCTTATCAAGCAATTCCTGACCATTGCCGGCCTCCGCCGTGATTTCCAACCCGGCATCCTCGGTAAGCAGGGCGCGAATGCCATCACGGATGATGGCATGGTCGTCGGCTAAAATTAGTCGAATCATAAGGCAAGAGTAGAGGTGGCCAATAAAGGAGGAACCGTGCGGGAATAACACCAATTATGGTAAAATCAGTTCTTTGAGCTGTGAACACGCATGAGTATAAGTTAGTTAAATGCAGCGTTCGTGCTCCAAAACAAGGAGCAACTCCAACCATCTATACCGGCATACAGCACCGCGACAACGGGTTCCGGCAGCTTCCAGCGCTCTAGGTAGCTGCTTACTCACTACTCGGCTTCAACGTTGTGTTTACGGGTGATTTTTAGGCTTATTAAAGTCGCTTGACAAAGCAAAGGTTTGTCGCAAAACCTGATCCGCTGGGATACGAACCCGAAAATCACCCAGCTACGGACAAACTTATTTGGACGACCGGTATGAAAAGAACAGTCCGGAATAATACGTATATATTACGTACTTATAACAAGCGGATAAGCTGAAACTGGTTGTTTAGCTCGTGGTAAGTATGGGTTTTGGCAACTGAAAATGATAGCTCAAATCGCAGCTTTTATCTTGTGAAAGTCTGCTGCGAAAACCTGGACCTCTAATTAAAACATCAGCCCCTTCCTCCGGTTACCCTTTCCCTGTTCAGCTACCATACCTACTAATCATGATTCGCATCATTTTAATAGATGATCACGCTATCATCCGCGACGGCATCCGCTCCCTACTCCGCGAAGAACCCGGACTGGAGGTAGTGGGGGAAGCCAGCAGCGGTCAGGAACTGCTGAACACCCTGGCAACCACGCCCTGCGACGTAGTAGTGCTCGACCTGAATATGCCTGGCACTGATGGCTTTACTACCATCCCGCTGCTGCGCGAGCGCCACCCGGAGGTGCGGATTCTGGTGCTGTCGATGCTGGATAATGAGCGCTACGTGGTGCAGGCCATCGGTTTGGGCGCTTCAGGCTATGCCCTCAAGAGCACGAGCCGGGCCGAGCTGGTATATGCCATCAATACCGTGGCGGCGGGGCAGCCGTACTTGTGCACCGTAATTGGGCTGGCCCTGCTGCAAAAGTTGCACTCGCTGAAATCGCCCGGCAGCGCTACTGCCAAAGCGGCCAGTGGCTTATCGAAGCGGGAGCTGGAGGTGCTCACGCTCATTGCCGAGGGCCTGACCAACGCCGAGATTGCCGACAAGCTCTTCACCAGCAAGCGCACCATCGAGACCCACCGCCAGAACATCATCGAGAAAACCCAGGCCAAAAACACCGCCGCCCTCATCAAGTTCGCCGTCAGCCAGGGCATGCTGGCCGACTAAAAAGCCCCCGGCGGCAGAAAACTTATTTACGGGTCTGACAACTGCTCTGGCTCAAGGTAGCCCCGGAATTCCACGTTAAAAGCGTAGCAGTGCCATTTCCGAGCAACCCTCACAGCTTATCTTTATCCTGCCGGATAAGGATCCGATATAGCTGCCGCAGCTGCCACTGCGGCAGCGTAAGGAGTGAAAACACGGTCTGGAGCCGAAAAACGCCGTTGCGTAGGTACTTGCGGGCGGAGGTGGTAACGGTGCTGGGCAGCACCCGAAACGGGCACAGCTTACGGGAATCAGCGTTGAAATTTGCCCCCCGCATGGTTACGGTAAACATAAGAACCCGCTTCCTGCATCAGGAAGCGGGCTCTTGGTGGCCCCGGCGAGAATCGAACTCACATCTAAAGTTTAGGAAACCCTTGTTCTATCCGTTGAACTACGGGGCCGGATGCGCGGGTGGGGTAAAGGTAGCCCCAAACCATCGGCTCAGCCAAACCCGGCGCTGGGGTGCCTGCGTATAGGCGGCAGGCGCGGCGACTGTCGCGCGGCTCGTTTCAAGAATTTCTGTTTTCGCATGGGCTTACTGGAGGATTTGCACGCGTCGCGCCGGGCAGCAGGGAGCGGGCGCGAAGTGCCCGCCGGTGCCGACGACGATGGGTTGCAGCCGGCTCTGCTGTTCATTCCCGATATCAGCGGCTTCACGCGGTTTATTGAAGCCTCGGACAGCCCCCTGGCTCCCTTCCTGATTGCCGACCTGCTCGAAATCCTGATTGAGGCGAACACGCTGGATATGCAGGTGTCGGAGATTCAGGGTGATGCGATTCTGTTTTATCGGTTGGGACCGCCGCCGCCGGTGCAGGAGTTGGTGGAGCAATGCCGCCGCATCTTCCTCGATTTTCAGAATTACCTCCGCCTGGTGGAGCGCGACAATGCTTCAGCGCTGGGCGCGGCATTGCGGGCCCACGATCTGACTCTGAAGATAGTAGTGCACTACGGCCGGGTGAACGTGGCCCAGATCAGGGAGTTTACCAAGCTAATGGGCCGCGACGTGATTGTGGTGCATCGCCTGCTCAAAAATAACATCAGCGGTGGCGAATACCTGCTGCTCTCGGAGGGCTACCTCAAAACGCAGACGCTTACCGATTTGAAGCGCAGCTTTTCCTGGACGCGCCTGCTGGGGGGCAAAACCACCTACGAATACCTCGGCGACATCAACTACCGCTACGCCCACCTCACGCCCCTGCGCCTGCTGCTCAACGGGCATCACGCGCCCGATGGGATGCCCAGTGGCCGCGGCAATTCGCTGAAGGTGCGCCACACCGTGCGTGTTCCCGCAGCCTACGCCTTGCGGCTGGTGCGTAATCTGCGCTTGCGCTACCGGTGGCTGGAGGGCGGCACCGCCGTACACTACGACCTCAGCAAATCCGACCGCTTGGGCACCAGCTACAAAGTAGATGTCAACCAGGGGCAGATTGACTTCCAGACGGTGCAGAGCTTTCAGGGGGAAGAGCGCATCGAGTACGTGGAGAAAATCTCACACTTCCGGCTGTTTCCTAACTCCCTGCTGTTCTTTTTCATCGAGGCCGTAGACGAGCAATCCTGCCTTATTACCCTCGATTTTCGCTACGGCTACGTCGCCAGCCCTCACCCCCTGATTCGCTTTGGGCAGTTGCGCCGCGTACACCGCTTCTGGGGTCGTTCCCTTCGTAGTCTGGTCGCTTTGGGCGAGCGGATGGCGAAGGTGTAGGAGTTGAGGCTAATTGTTGGGATGCCGCCACTTATTTAATTTAACTAAAAAAGCCCCCCGGATTATCCGGAGGGCTTTTTGATTGGTAGATAGAACGCCAGACTTACGCCTTATATAGCAGCACAATGCCGAAAGACAAGGCCGTCAGAATCAGGCCGACCATGAAGATGGTATAGCTGATGCGCAGCAGCCGGTACTTGCGGCTCAGCACCTCGCCCAGATAATAAATGTCGGTTATCATGTTGGTGTACATCAGATCCTTGTCGCGCATCAGCTCGTTCATGCCGCCCTGAAAATCGTCGAGGCTGAGCTTGGTGAAGTTGCCGAAGAACAGGATATTGATGCGGCGGTTGGTGGCAATGGCCGGGCTTTTCTTGAGCCACTTAAAGGTCGTCACGTCGGGCTGGGCCGAGAGAATAGCCGATACCACCGAGCCCAGCGCCGTGGCTACCAGCAGGCCCATGGGCACCGTCAGGATAGGATTGCGGGTGAAGGCCGGCCCAATCGACGAGGTTTTGGCCCCCAAGTAGGTAATAAGGATGGACAGAATAACCGCGTTCAGGCTGATCATCATATTAGCCTTATTGTCAGCCATCTGCGAGAGCGATACGTGGTTGTCGTACGTCGTTCGAAACATGGTTTCGACGCCACGCTTGCCCTCGGCAAAGTTGCCCTGTACTTCCTCTTTCTTTTTCTTCTCTTTTTTCTCAATCTTCTTCAGGCGCTTTTTCTGCTCTTTCACATTCGCCTTGTACTGCTCACCGTAGCGCTCCTTGGCCGCGTGCGAACGAAACTTGGACGAGAGCAGGAAGGTGAATTGAATTTCGGCCCATTCCGTGTTCGAGTAGCTACGGCCTAGTACAGCCTCCCACTCGGCGCGCAGCAGCTCACCGGAAGCGCAAAAATCTTCCCGCCCCAGGCTGCACAAGTCCGCATCGACGAGGATCTGCTGAAGCTCCGTTTCGCGGGGCTCATCGCGGTGCGTCGCCCTTATCATCTCCCGAACTACCGCAATCCGGTCAGTGGGGTAGCCCTGCTCCTGCAGCCACTCGCCGGCCCGCTCCATGCTGCGGTACTCGTGGCCGTCGTACGTATCGAGGTAGCCCGTATCATGAAACCAGGCGGCCAGCTCCAGTGCTTCCTGGTTGCTGGCATCCAGCTCGGCGGCCTCCCCCAGCGCCCGCACTTCTTTCACCGTGAGGGTAGTATGTTTGAGGGAATGATAAACGAGCTGCTTAGGCAACTTTTCCTCGAAAAGTGTCGTGATATAAGTCTTCGCCTGCCGCAGTATTTCTGCTTTAGCCTTTTTAATAACAGGGGTTGTCTCCATGAGGGAAGTTAAGATGCCGGGCTGATGGGATGTACCCAATGCTTCTAATTGGCTTAAAACGCGAATTGGTTCCTGAGGTTTTTAGCAATAGCTCAACCGTACGGCGTCTGCCTGCGTAGGGCAGGCCATTGCGGATGGCTAATACGACTCAATACTGGGTCGTAAAGGTCATGTTTTAAGTTTACCAATTTTTAATTAAACTTTTACGGGTTTTTTAACTTCGGTACCACTCAGAATGTACGCTGATTTCGTCTTCTACTATTTACAATTGCTAGTTTTTACTTCCTTATGAGAAGGTTTTTTCTGTCTTGCTGCCTGCTGCTCGTTGGCTCTTTGGGCATACCGGTGGCCGTAGCGCAGACGACCCAAGCTCCCCACCCCGAGCGCCCCAATTACAACCACGGCGGGGAGAACTGGAAAACAAAAACGCCCCCCGATAGCAGCTCCATGCGCTATTCTGTGTTTCTGATCGGCGACGTGGGTGCCCCCGAGCTAAAGGAGCCCGGCGAGCCTTCGCTCAACTTTATGCGCCGCCAGATGCTGGCCGCCGGCGCGAAAAGCACCGCCATCTATCTCGGCGACAACATCTACGAGTACGGCCTGCCCGAAGTAGGCGCTTACGATCGTAAAGTGTCGGAGCAGCGCATCACGGCTCAGCTTGATATTCTGCGCAACTACGCGGGTGAAAAATATATGATTCCCGGCAACCACGACTGGAAGCAGGGTCGCCCCGGCAGCCTGGAGCAGGTAAATCGGCAGCAGCGCTTCGTGGAGGACTATATGACGCGCGACTCCACGGCCTTTTCCTATACTGGCGACTTCTTTATCCCGCGCGATGGCTGCCCCGGTCCTTTCGAGGTGCGCCTGCAGGATGAGCTGGTGATGATTGCCATCAACTCGCAGTGGTTTTTGCAAACCGCCGAGCGCCCCTACGGCTCCAATAGCGGTTGCGGCGTAGCCAACGAGACCGACTTTTATACCCAGCTCGAAGACATTATTCAGCGCCACAAGGATAAGAACATCATGGTGATTGCCCACCATCCGCTGTTCTCCGATGGTATCCACGGGGGGTATTTTACCCTCGCCGACCATATTTTTCCGCTGTCTATTGTGTATAAATATGCGTTTGTTCCTTTCCCCATTATTGGCTCCGTTTATCCCTTTGCCCGCAAGTACGGTGGCATCAGCCAAGATATTCCGCACCCGCTGTATCAGGCCTACAAGAAGGGCCTGATGGATATCTTTCAGAAGTATCCGAACGTGGTGTATGCCAACGGCCACGAGCATAACCTCCAGTACTTTAAGGTAGATGCCACGCACTTTATTACGAGCGGCTCGGGCTGCAAAACCCAGCACGTACGCACGGGCCGCGATGCCGGAGCCATGTTCTCCGACAAAGAGAAAGGGTTTGCCCGCGTCAATTACTATAACAACGGCGAGGTCTGGACCGAGTTCTGGATACCCAACGGCAATGGCGAGAATGGCCGGTTGGTGTTTCGCGCCCCGCTCTACGCCAAGCAGTCGCTGCAAGCGCTGGCGCAGGCCCAGACCGATTCGACAAACGCCTCCAATGCGCTGGGGCCGCGCCGCGACTTCCGCGACAGCACGGTAACGCTGGCCGTAAACCCACGCTACGCGCAGCGCAGCAAGTTTTTCCGCACCTTCTTCGGCGACCACTACCGCGCCGAGTGGGCCACGCCCGTGCGCTTCCCCATGCTCGACCTGGCGACGGAAAAAGGTGGCCTGACACCCTACCAGATTGGCGGCGGCAAGCAAACTGCGTCGCTGAAGGTGCGCAACGAAGAAGGCCGCAACTACACCCTGCGCGGCATCAATAAGGATCCTTCAGCTGTATTGCCCGAGTCGCTGCGCGATGGTGCCGCTAAGGATATTTTGCAGGATCAGATTTCGGCCCAGCATCCCTATGCATCCTTCGTGCTGCCGCCGCTGGCCTCGGCGGCCGGTATTCTGCATACCAACCCGGAGATGCGCTATATCCCGCAGGACCCGCTGCTAGGGCAGTATTACGAGCGATTCTCCAACACGCCCGCTGCTTTGGAGGAAGACCCCAAGGACGACCAAAGCAATGTGGCCTCGTTGGGCAACGCTACCAACCTGGTGGGCAGCGACCGGGTGCTGGAGCGTTTAATTGAGGATAATGATAACCAGGTAAAGGAGAAAGCCTTCGCCCGCTCCCGCCTCTTTGATATGTGGGTAGGCGACTGGGACCGCCACGAGGACCAGTGGCGCTGGGCCGAGAAGAAAGATGAGGACGGCGACCGAACCTTTACCGCCGTGCCCGAAGACCGCGACGTGGCGTTTTTTAAGGGCGATGGTCTCTTCCCATACTTGGCCAGCCGCAAGTGGGCCATTCGCAACTTCCAGAACTTCGGCAAAGACTACGCCGACTACAAGGGGCTGAACCTAACGGCTTTGGCCAACGACCGGGTGTTTCTGGCTTCGGTGACCAAAGAGGACTGGGTGAAGCACGCCGAAGAAATGAAAGCTGCTCTCACCGATGAGGTAATTGAAAAAGCCTTCCGCGAGCGGTGGCCCGAGCAGATTTATAAGCTGCACGGCCCCGAAATCATTGCCAAGCTCAAAAGCCGCCGTGATTTGCTGCCCGAGTTGGCGGCCAACTACTACGAGGTCGTTTCCAAGATTACGGAGGTAAAAGGCAGCAGCAAGCGCGAAAAGTTCGTGGTCGACCGCCTTCCCGACAACAAGACCCGCGTGACGGTGCAGAAAATAAACAAGGACGGGGAGTTTACTAAAATTCTCTACGACCGCACCTTCGACAACAAAGTAACCCAGGAAGTGCGCCTCTACGGCTTCGCCGGCAACGATATCTATAACATCAATGGTGATGTGAAGGATGGCCTGAAAGTGCGCATTATCGCTGGCACCGACCGCGACTCCATCGTGGATCGCTCCAACGTGCGCGGCCTGGGGCATCAACTGCACATTTATGATGCCGACACGGGCAACGTCATCATTGCGGGCCGCGACGCCCGCCTGCGCCTGGAGCCTGGTATTGATGTGAGTCGCTACGATAACCCCAACCGTGCCGACCGCAAAGACTACCGCCTCGATTATCTGGGGCCGGCGCTGTATTTCGGCTATAACGTAGACGACCGCTTGTTTTTTGGCGGGGGCGTCACCTACCGCACCTACGCTTTCCGCAAGGAGCCTTTCGCGTCGGATCAGTCGTTGGTGGCCAATTATTCGCCCTCGCAAAAGGCGTATAACGTGCGCTATCGGGGCCAGTTTACGGATATGTTTGGCAAGTACGATCTGAACGTGACCAGCCAGCTCTATGGTCCGCAGCTGCTCTACAACTATTTCGGCCTGGGCAACGACACCAAGAACCAAGCGCCCGGCGAGGGTGGCCGTGTCCGCAACCGCGACATCAACGAAACCTATCGCATCCGCTTCTCGCGCTTTTACTTCTCGCCGGTGCTGGAAAAGGATGTATTCAGCTTCCTCAAAATCGGATTTGGTCCCCAGTACGACCAGTTCCGCGTAGAGCGCGACCCCATCGGCAGTCAGATCGCGGCGGGCCTGAATGAAGATAATAACGGCGTGAGCGGCGCGGGGCTGGGCATTCGCTCCTCCGATTTTGGCCTGAATCGCTACGCTGGGGGGCGTTTTTACCTGAATATCGATGCGGCCAGCTCGCCCAAGAATCCGCGTATCGGCCTGCGCTGGTACAACTCGGCGGAATACAACTATCAGCTCAATGGCGAGAAGCTCAACTTCGGCCGTCTGGCTTCGGAGTTCCGCTTCTACCTCACGCCCAACTTCCCCTTTCAGGTTACCTGGGCCGGCCGCATCGGCGGCGCGCGCAACCTGGGCGACTACCGCTTTTATCAGGCGAATACGCTGGGGGGCACCACCAACCTGCGCGGCTACCGGCGCACGCGGTTCGCGGGCCGCAGCTCCGTATTTGCCAACGCCGAAGTGCGCCTTCAGCTCTTTACCGTAAACGCCTACCTTTTCCCGGCCAAGTTTGGCGTGATGGGCCTCGCCGACGCCGCCCGCGTATTTACGCGCTACGACCAGCGCGACGGCCTACGCGCCTACCACACGGCTGTGGGCGGAGGCGTGTGGGCCGATATTCTGAAGCAGGTGGTCGTGAATGCTACCTACTCGGTGGGCGAGGAGGACCTGGTTTTTGTCGGCTTCGACTTTCTGTTCTAAAGAAAAAGCCCCCCGGAAGATGGTCAGGTGGCAGAGGATTCGACACCCCGCCCCCTGACCATTTTTTTTGCTTAATAGCTTGCCCTGTTGGCCGTTTTCCGGTAAAAGACGTTAAGCCCAAAACTGAGCACTCATGCGTTTTTGAGGAAGATTTTTTCATCTTATTATGACAGCCATTTCTGCCTTTTTGCGCCGTGGGGGGCAAATTTTAGGCGTAGCAGCTTTCCTCTCATCCGCCATCGGCGCGCAGGCCCAGATCACGCCGCCCCGCACGCCCGTGTACCCGCGCGCCGCGCCCCCCCTCACCGATTCGCTTCAGCAGAATCAGGTAGGGGAGGCCAAGGAATTTGCCAACCCTTCCGTGTTGGGGCAGGGACCCAGCAAAGGCCTTATCTTTCACTATGAGCGCACCACCGGCTTCGGCATCACCTCCGACTCGAAAAGCGATGATTTTACGGATCAGAAGGGGACGGTGAGCAACAATGACCGTTTTGTGGTAAAAGGCTACATTCCAGTCTGGAACCGGCCCCACCTCAAAATGGTAGTGGGCGTGAACTATGAGCGGGAGGAGTTTGAGTTTAAAAACCGTCCCACCGGCTACTCGCTCTATGATGAGCTGGAGGAGAAAGGCCTCAAAACGCTGGGTACGCAGCTGGTGGTGTTGCGCCCCATCAATGAGCGCAACTTCGTGCTGGGCCGGGTGAAAGGCGAGCTGAACGGCGACTATACCTCCTCGGAGCTACAACTTAAGGACTATCTGCGCATGTCCTACGAGCTGGTGTACGGCTGGAAGAAGTCGCCCACCTTTGCCTGGGGCATTGGCGCGCAGCTGGGCTACACCTTTGGCCGGCGCAGCATCTATCCGGCCATCATGTACAACCGCACTTGGAGCGACCATTGGGGCGTGGAGGCGCTGTTTCCGGCGCGCGTACTGGTGCGGCATAACGCCTCGGCCAAATCGCTGCTGTTTGCCGGCTACGACGTGAACGGCCTGAGCTATATCCTCAAGCTCCGGGAGCCCCTGCCCAACGACCCCACCCTCCGAACCGTGGAGCTGCGCGAAACCGAGCTGAAGCTGCGTGGCCGCTGGGAGCGCGAAATCTATGACTTCCTGTGGTTTGGGGCTGAAGGCGGCTACCGCTACAATAACTCCTTCGACGTGTTTGACCGCCGCAACGGCCGCACCAAGGTCATCGACAACAAGCTGGCTGGCACTCCCTATTTCAGCGTCGAGCTATTCGTTGTGCCCCCGCGCCGCTTCCTGAAAAAGTAGTAGCGTAGGGTCTCTATAAAAAGCCCCCCAACTAATGGCTGGGGGGCTTTTTGCTGTGTTACTGCCGTTGCTTTATCAAAGTATCAGAAGCAGAAAGGGGCCTGGACTGCCCATTTGGTCCCAAAGAAGTGCAGGTAAGCAGGCCGGACATAGCGGCTCGCGAGTAGCCCGACGCAGCGCTATTGATCTACTTCCTGCCCATCGGCCGAAAATAGAACGTCGCGGCTTTTGCCCCCCCGGCTGACTTCCGCTTCGTAGGTTATCGCGCCGGTGCCAGCCGTCACTATTTTGGCCGCTTCCGTCACTTTGTAGCCTTTGTACTGTGTCGCCAGTTTGGTTTTTACCGGCGCGGGCAGCAGGCCTGGGGCCATATCCGTTTCTGTTTCGAGTAGCTCGCCGGTGGCGCTGAGTAGCACCGACATCTTGATTTTATTCTGCGTGAAGCCAGCCTCAAACTGGTTTTTCTCCTTTTCCCACCGCACGTCTTTTACCTGCGGATAGGCTTTGCGAAAAGCAGCCACGGCAGCGGCGGGCACCTGGGCAGCCGGTAGATTCTGTGCGTGTAGGGCAGAGCCCGTCAGGAGGAGCGCAGCGACCAGCGCCAGGGAAGTTTTCATGGGTAAATGATTTTGACTGGGTGAGATGACGGGCTAAACTTACCGGCCGATTCTGTGGATAACCTGTCGCGGAAAGCGCACAGGCCAGTCTTCTCTTTACCACGAAATTCAGGAGCCGAATAAAAGAGAAGCAGCTCGTAAAGTGGTTTCACGGTCAGGGTGCACTTACTCTTGCGTAAGTACTTAAAACGCTACGCGCAGCGTGTGGCGGGCCCCAACGGCGGCAAACGCATACGTGACCGTGAAGCCGTAGTAGCGGCAGATCTGCTGCACGATGGACAAGCCCAGACCCGGCGAGTCGGAGGTGGGCTGCTGCTTGCGGAACCGCTCGAAGAAGCGGGCTGGGTCGCCGGTCAGGGCAGGGCCGGTGTTGCTGATTTCCAAGGCTTGGGCCGAGAGCCGCACCTCGATACTGCCGCCGCGGTGGTTGTGCTTCACGGCGTTTTGCAGCAGATTATGCACCAGCGAGTCGGCCAGGCCGGGGTGCATTCGCAGGGCCGGCACGCCGGTTACGTGGGTACTCAGCGCCAGCTGGCGCGTTTCCGTCAAGGACTCCAGCTGCCGGACCTTCTCCTCCAGCACCTGATCCAGCCGCAGGGCTTGCACGTCAATAAACTGGCGGTTTTCAATCTTGCTGAGCAGGGTCAGGGCCTGATGCAGGCGCGAGAGGCGCAGCGTGGCTCCGTACAGACCCGTTACCAGTCCGGCTACCTGCGGATCTTCCAGGGCGGGCAGTTGCAGAAGCTGCTCCAGCTGGGCCTGCATGATGGCCAGCGGGGTTTGCGTTTCGTGGGCCGCGTTTTCCGTGAATTCGCGCAGCGCCTCGTAGTCGGCTACCAGGCGCTGGCTCATCTGAGTCAGGGCCTGGTTTAGCTCCGCGAACTCGTCGATGTCGGTGGGCGCTAACTGCAACACCTCGTGCTGGTGCAGCTTGTAGCCGCGCAGGGCGTGCAGCGTGGCCCGAAATGGCCCCCAGAGCCAGTCGGCCAGCCAGCGGTTGATAAGGATAACACCCAGCAGCAGCAGTCCCAGCACGCTCACCATCACGCCCAGCACCACGGCCAGCACGTCCTCGGTTTCCACCAGCGACTTGCGCAGCGTCACCCACCGCCGCTGCCCAGCCACGCGCAGCGGAAACGTGAGCTGGCGGTGGGGCACCATTTCCTGCTCCTGCGGGTCCAGCAGCAGCGTATCGCCGTAGCCGGGGCGCTGGTGCCGGTCGCTGACGTCCATCTGGTACTCAAAGGGGGAAATGGGCAGCGTCTGCTTCCGCCGAATGCGGTTTTCCAGATACAGGCGCCGGTTCGACAGCTGCTCATCGACCTCCTGCGTCAGCGCCCGAAACAGCCCGTAGTAGAGCACCACGCTGGCCAGCGCAAACAGCACCGTAGTCAGCAGCAGGTAGTAGCGGTTGGTTTTGGCCAGCAGCTTCATTCGGTGCTGAGCTTGTAGCCCACGCCGTACATGGTGCGGATGTAGTTATCGGCTCCTTTCTCCTGAAGCTTCTTACGCAGGTTTTTCAGGTGGGTATAAATAAAGTCGAAGGAGTCGGTCGCGTCCACAGCGTCGCCGCACAGGTGCTCGGCAATGGCTTCCTTGGTGAGCACGCGGTTGGGGTTGGCCAGCAGAAACAAGAGCAGATCGTACTCCTTGCGCGTGAGCGTGAGCGGCTGCTCGCCCACGAACACCTCGGCCTGCTCGGGCCACACCAGCAGGTCGCGAAAGGCAATGTGGTGGCTGCCCTGAAACTGCCGCCGCCGAATGATGGCCCGCAGCCGCGAGTTCAGCTCGGCCAGATGAAACGGCTTGGTCAGGTAGTCGTCGGCCCCCAGGTCGAGGCCCGCGAGCCGATCATCGAGAGCGGCACGGGCCGAGATAATCAGCACCCCGGCCCAAGACTGATCGGCCTTGAGCGCCCGCACGATGTCCAGGCCGTTGCCGTCGGGCAGGGTCAGATCCAGCACCACGCAGTCGTACTGGTAGAGCTTGATTTTTTCGTAAGCCTGCTGAAAACTGGCCGCCACCTCGCACACGTAGCCGCTCTGGCGCAGGTACTCGACCAGCGTGGTACGGAGAGCCAGCTCATCTTCAACGAGAAGAAGTTTCATAAGTCAACGAAAAAGCCCCCCGGAGCAGATAAGGCCGGCGGCGAAGAAAGGTGGTAATTCTGAAGCGAATCTGTCGAAAGTAAATCAATGCCGCGCTCGTCCATACCTGCCTTTAAGTAAGCCTGACCTGGAAAACGCTTCAGGACGTCAGATTTACTTCAGAATTGGGTGCCAGCTTTGCTTTCTCCTTTCCGTCATCCCTTGCTTTTTCTCGTGTCCATTCGTTTGTCTGCCTGGCCAGCAAGACTCTGCTGGCTGCTGGTTGGGCTGCTTCTAATCGGCGGTGGGGGGCGGTTCGCGCTGGCCCAAACGCCATCCTCGGCCAGTCCTCAACAGTTGGAGGAGTTTCTGCGGGCCGCCCGGCAGAATAGCCCCCTGCTGGCCGACTTGCGCGGCCAGGTGGCGCAGAATCGCTTGGATAGTCTGCGCCGCGTCGCCCAGAACCGGCCCCTCGTAGTGGGCAGCGCGGTGGCCGTCGCCGCGCCCGCGCTCGGCTCTTTTGGCTACGATCAGGCCATTACCAACGGCGGCAACTACGGGGCCGTGGTCAGTGCTACCCAGCCACTTTTCAACCGGACAGTGTTACGAAATGACTACCAGACCCTGGCCAACCAGGGCCAAGCGCTGCGCAACACAGGCCGGCTATCGGTCCTGGATCTGCGCCGCACCGTCACCGACCAGTTTCTGACCGCTTACGCCGCCGGGCAGCAGCTGAGCTATAATCAGGAATTGCTGGCCCAGCTAAACCAACAGGACGTGCTGCTGCGTCGGCTGGTGAATGGGGGGCTTTTTAAACAAACCCAGTACCTGTCCTACTATTTGTCGGTGCGCAGCCAGGAGGTGGCCGTGCAGCAGGCCCGGCAGGCTTACCGCCGCGAGCTGGGTGCGCTGCGCTACCTCTGCGGCCTCACCGACACGACGCTGCGGCCCGTGGCGGCTCCCGCGCCGCCCAGACCGCAGGCACTGGCTGGGCTCGGCTCCATTACCCAGCGTCAATATACGCTCGACAGTCTGAGGCTTGTGCTGGACCGTCGCACGGTAGATCTGGGCTACCGGCCGCGGGTGAATGCCGTGCTGGACGCGGGCCTGCAGTCGGCCTCGCTGCTGGCGGTGGGCCGACGGCTGGGGGTGAGCGGGGGCTTGCAGCTGGTAGTGCCCATTTTTGATGGACATCAGCGCCAGCTGGCGTACCAGCGGCTGGCCGTGGCCGAGCAGATCCGCCGCGGCTACCGCACGTTTCTCAGTGCCCAGCGTCAGCAGCAGTACCAACAGCTGCAAAGCCAGGCCCGCGCCAACGAGGCATTGCTGGCCAGCCTGCGCGCGCAGCTGCGCGTGGCCAATGCGCTGGTCGCGGCCGGCCGTCAGCAGCTGGCCACCGGCGACATTGCCATCCTGGATTATCTCCAGCTCATCAGTAGCACCCGCGCCTTTCAGTTTGGGCTTACTCAGGTTGAAACCGAACGCCTGCGCACGCTCTACGCCCTTGACTATCTGAGCGAATGACTCGTTTTCCAACCTCTGCCCTAAATGCCGCGGCCGGCGGGCTGCTCCTGAGCGCGGCGCTGCTGAGCAGCTGCGGAAGCGCCTCAGCCCCCACCGATCTGGCCCCGGCAGCAGCGGCTCCGCGCGCAGCCGTCACCGTGGGGCAGATACGGCTGGATACCATCCGGGAGGTGCTGCACCTGCGCGCCATATCGGCCTATCCGGCCAAGGATGTGCTGCGGGCTACCACTACGGGCTACCTGCTGGCTCCCGTGCCAGTACCGGGCCAGGTGGTGCGGGCCGGCCAAACGGTGTTTACGCTGCAAACCAAAGAGTCGCGCACCCTGCGTCTGGACCAGCTTACCGGCGACCCGAAGCTGCGGTTTAGTGGCATCATTCGCATCCCGAGTGCGCGCGGCGGCGTGCTGGCGACCGTCGATAGGCTCGCGGGCGACTACGTGCAGGATGGCGAGCAGCTGGGCCTGGTGTACGATCAGACCCGCTTCGGCTTTATTCTGGACGTGCCCCTGACCGAGCTGCGCTACGTGCGGCAGGGGCAGGCCTGCCGCCTGACCCTGCCCGATGGCCGGGTGCTGCCGGGCCGGGTGGCCGAGCTGCTGCCCGCCGCCGACCTGGCCGCGCAAACCCAGCGCTATACCGTGCGGCCGGTCGGGCGCTTTCCGCAGCTACCCGAAAACGTGGCCGTGAGCGTGGAGCTAAACAAAACCGCGCCCTACCTGGCCCGGACCCTGCCCCGCGAGGCCGTGCTCACCGACGAAACCCAGACCAGCTTCTGGGTGATGCGCCTGCTCAACGACAGCACCGCCGTGAAGGTGCCCGTTCGGCCGGGCCTGGAGCAGCAGGGGCGGGTGGTGATAAACACCCCCGAATTTGCCCCCCACGACCGCCTCGTGCTGACCGGAGGCTACGGCCTCGACGATACGGCCGCCGTGCACCTGACCAACTAATCGTCCGCTGCTATGCGCCCTTCTGTCTTTCAAACTTATAAAGCCCCGATTGCGGTAGTGCTGGCTTTGGTGCTGGCCCTGGGCACGCTGGCTTACCGGCGCATCAACGTGGCGCTGTTTCCGGAGGTCACGTTTCCGAAGGTGAAGGTGATTGCCGATAACGGCCTACAACCTGTGGACCGCATGATGGTGACCGTGACCAAGCCCCTGGAAAACGCCATGAAGCAGGTGCCCGGCCTGCGGCTGCTGCGCTCCACCACCAGCCGCGGGGCTTGCGAAATTTCCGCGTTTTTCGACTGGAGCGTGGATATAGTGCGCAGCCAGCAAACCATTGAGTCGCGTCTGAATCAGATTCGGGCCGATTTGCCCCCCGGCACCCAAATCACGGTGGAGCGCATGAACCCAGCCATTCTGCCGGTGATGGGCTACACGCTGGAAGGGCCTGGCCGGAGCGCGCTGGCGCTGCGCCGCCTGGCCTTATACACCATTAAGCCCTTTCTGTCGCAGGTCGAAGGCGTCTCGTCGGTGCAGGTGCAGGGTGGGCGCACCAAGGAGTTTCAGGTGGAGCTGCTGCCCGACCAGCTGGCTGCCCTGGGCCTGACGCCGGCCGTGGTCAGCTCTATGCTTGGCCAGACTAATTTCGTGCAGAGCAACGGCTACCTGGCCGACTACCGTCGCCTTTACCTGACGGTCACCGACGCCACCATCAGTACCAGACAGGACCTGGAAAACGTGGTGCTGCGCCACGATGGCCGCCGCGTCGTGCGCCTCGCCGACGTAGCCACAGTGCGCCTGGGCGAGCAGCCCGAGTACACCCGCGTTAACGCCAACGGCCACGATGCGGTGCTGATTTCGGTGCTGCGCCAGCCCGAGGCCAACGTGGTGGAGGTGTCGCGGGGGGTACTGGCTCAGGTGGCGGCCCTGCAAGCGGGCCTGCCCCGCGGCATCACCCTGAAGCCCTACTACGACCAAGCTGATTTCGTGACGGAAGTGGTGCGCTCAGTGCAGGACTCGCTTTGGATCGGGTTGGCCCTGGCTCTGGTGGTCACGGCCCTGTTTCTGCGCTCCTGGCGGGCCTCGCTCACCATTCTGCTCACTATTCCGCTGGCCCTGGCCCTGACCATCGTGGTACTCTACTTCGGGCTGGGCTACTCCTTTAATATCATGACCCTGGGCGCGCTGGCCGCCGCCATCGGCCTGATGATCGACGACGCGGTTATTATGGTGGAACAGCTGCACCGGGTAGGTGAAGAGCACCCCGAGGCTTCCACGGCCGACGTAGTAACCCGCTCGGTGCGCCACCTGCTGCCCGCGCTGGTGGGCTCCTCCCTGAGCACCATCGTGATTTTTCTGCCCTTCGCCCTGCTGGGCGGGGTGGCTGGAGCCTACTTTAAAGTGCTGGCCACGACTATGGTCGTGGCGTTGCTGTGCTCGTTTTTCGTGGCTTGGCTGGGGCTGCCGGTTATTTATCTGCTTTTATCAAAAGCTATTAGCCTAAAGTCCTTAGCTGTCAGTTCTGACCCCGATGATAAAGTCAGCAGTCAGCAGCTAGAGGCTAACGGCTCAGAAAATCACCACGAAATTCCGTGGGTGCGGGCCGTCATTCGCCAGCCATGGTACAGCTTGGGGGGCATTTTGCTGCTAATTGGGGTGATGGCCGTAGTGGTGCCCCGCCTGGCCACGGGCTTTTTGCCCGAAATGGATGAAGGAGCCATCGTGCTCGACTATAATTCGCCCCCCGGCACCAGTATCGAGGAAACCGACCGCATGCTGCGTCAGGCCGAGAAGCTCATTAGTAAAGTGCCCGAAGTAGCCAGCTACTCGCGGCGCACGGGCACCCAGATGGGCTTTTTTATCACCGAACCTAACCGTGGCGACTACCTTATTCGCCTCAAAACGGCCCGCCAGCGTACCACCGATGAGGTTATCGACGACATCCGCCAGCGCATCGAAGCCACCCAGCCGGCGCTCACCATCGACTTCGGGCAGGTCATCGGTGATATGCTGGGTGATCTGATGAGCACGGTGCAGCCCATCGAGGTCAAGGTGTTTGGGCCCGACCCGACGACGCGCTACGCGCTGGCCGGGCAGGTGGCGGCCCTCGTGGCGCAGACCAGCGGCACGGCCGACGTTTTCGACGGCATCGTACGCATGGGCCCTTCGGTGGAGGTGCGGCCCGACGCGCACCGCCTGGCCCAGTTCGGCCTCACGGGCACCGATTTTCAAAGCCAGCTACAAACCCAGCTGGCCGGGGTGGTGGCCGGCAACGTGCTGGAGGGCGAGCAGTTACTGAATATTCGTCTGCGCTACCCCGGCGCGCTGCACGCCAGCCTGGCGCAGGTGCGGCAGCAGCCGGTGTTCCTGCCCGACGGGCAGCGCCGCCGCCTGGATGAGCTGGCTCAGGTGCGCGTGCGGGCCGGCGATGCCGAGCTGGAGCGCGAGAACCTGCAAGCCATGACGGCCGTAACGGCCCGCCTCAATGGCCGCGACCTGGGCACGGCCATGCGGGAGATCCGGCAGCAGCTGGACCGCCACCTGGCCCTGCCGCCCGGCTACTTCATCCAGTTTGGCGGCTCCTATGCCGAGCAGCAGCAGTCGTTTCAGGAGCTGCTCACGATTCTGCTCGCGGCCTGCCTGCTGGTGTTTGCCGTGGGGCTTTTCCTGTTTAAGGAGCTGAAAGCCGCCGCCCTCATCCTGTTGGTGGCCGTGTTGGGCCCCGCCGGCGGCACTCTGGCCCTGTACCTAACCCATACGCCCCTGAACGTAGGCTCCTACACCGGCCTTATCATGGTGGTAGGCATTATCGGGGAAAATGCCATCTTCACCTTCCAGCAGTTCAATGATGCCCGCCGCGCCGCGCCCGTGGCCCAGGCCATCGGCTATGCCATTGCCGCCCGCCTGCGCCCCAAGCTCATGACGGCCCTTTCGGCCATCGCGGCGCTGCTGCCGCTGGCATTAGGCATCGGGGCCGGAGCGCAGCTGCACCAGCCCTTGGCCATTGCCGTGATTGGCGGTTTGCTGCTGGCTTTGCCCTTGCTGGTGGTGGTGATGCCGAGCCTGTTGCGGCTGGCCTACGAGCCGAAAGCATCCGCGCCTGCTCCGGCCGTGGCGGCGTAGGTGTTTTTCTAATGATATTCGCCCATGCGTCGTTTCTCCTACCTCACCCGCGCCGTTTGGCTGCTCTCGCTCATCAGCCTGTTCACGGACCTGGCCAGCGAGATGCTGTACCCGGTAATGCCCCTTTATTTGCAGTCTATTGGGTTTTCCGTCTTCTACATCGGCTTGCTGGAGGGCGTAGCCGAGGCCGTGGCGGGCCTGAGCAAAGGCTACTTCGGACAATGGTCCGACAGGCTGGGCCGGCGCGTGCCCTTCGTGCAGTGGGGCTACGGGTTGAGCGCCCTCTCCAAGCCGCTGCTGGCCGTGCTGGTAACGCCCGTGGGCGTGCTGCTGGTGCGCACCCTCGACCGCCTGGGCAAGGGCCTGCGCACCGGGGCCCGCGACGCGCTGCTCTCCGACGAAACCACGCCCGCCAACAAGGGCAAGGTGTTCGGCTTTCATCGCTCCATGGATACGCTCGGGGCGGTGCTGGGGCCCGCGGCGGCTCTGATGTGGCTGGGCAGCCATCCGGGAGAGTTTCGGCCTCTGTTTCTGCTGGCCTTCGGGCCCGGCGTGTTGGCCGTGGGCGTGGCCCTGCTGCTGCACGAGCGGCGGCGCGCGCCCTCGCCCCGGCGGGTGCAGCCGTTCTGGGCGGTCTTCGCTTATTGGCGGGTAGCGCCGCCGGCTTACCGGCGGGTAGCGGGCGCACTGCTGGTATTCGCTTTATTCAACAGTTCCGACGCCTTTCTGCTGCTGCTGGCCCGGCAGCGCGGCCTATCCGACACCACCGTTATCGGGCTGTATGTTTTCTATAATATGGTGTACGTGCTCAGCGCCTGGCCCGCTGGCTACCTGGCCGACCGCTGGGGCCCGCGCCGCCTGCTGATAGCGGGGCTGGTGCTGTTCGCCGTCGTGTACGGGGGCGCGAGCGTGGCCCACACCGGGGGACTTTTCGGGCTGATTTTCGGGCTGTACGGCCTGTACGCGGCGGCCACCGAGGGCATCAGCAAGGCTTGGCTCAGCAACCTGAGCGCCCCCGCCGACACGGGCGCGGCCCTGGGCACCTTCGCCGGGCTCGGCAGCCTGGCGGCGCTGGTCGCCAGCACCCTGGCCGGCCTGCTGTGGCAGTGGCGCGGCCCCGGCTTGCCCTTCGCGCTGGCCGCTGGTGCCGCCCTGAGCGTGGCCGTCTACCTGGGCACGATGCGCCTAGCCGCGCGCCCGGCCTGATTATTCTGTATTCTGTCGGAGCGAACCAGTGCAGGTTGGCTTCAGCGGGGCCGCCAGGTAAAGCTCAGGCCGGGCGCGCCGCCGTAGTACGTGGGCGAAAAGCTCATGCCCGCGGGCAGGCGCGGCTGCCGGCCCCAGCGGTTGCGGTGGGAGAGGTAAGCCAGGTGGGCCGAAAGAATGCCCACGCCGGCCCCGGCAAATACGTCGCTCTGCCAGTGCTTATTATTCAGCATTCGCAAAGCGCCCACCCCGGTAGCAATGGTGTAGGCCCCGATGCCGTACCACTGGCTTTTATCCCGAAACTCGGTGTGTACGATGCTGGCCGCCAGAAAGGCCTGCGCCGTGTGGCCCGAGGGAAAGGCATACTGCTTGCCGTTGGGCCGGTCGATGTTGGTGGCGTACTTGAGCGCGTACACGCTGGCCAGCATAACGGCCTCCGCTTTGCCAATGATGAGCAGGGTATTAAGCCGGTCGTCGCGCGACTCGATGCCGGCCAGGGCCACGGCCCCCAGCTCCAAGTAGGGGGCAAAAATCAGCGCGTCGTCTACGCGGGTATGGAAGGTGGGAAAGGCCCGTTGCAGGTCGCGCCGGGCGTCGTAGCTGCTGTACAGCCCATGGCCGTTGATGGTGCTGATGCCGTAGCCGATCAGTAGCGCGGGCACGATGCTGGCCCGCACCAGCTTGCCCCGATACCAGGCCTTTTTGGTCGGAGTCGGAGCTAGGGTGGAGTTTTCAAACTTATGCAGGGTATCAGCGGCCGGGGGCGCGGCGGGCAGCACCTGGGCATACGTCGGCATTGATGCGCCGACTAGCAGCAGGAGCGCAGTGACGCGGGTAAGGAGAAAGGAACGCATGAAGAAGCTAGAATAGAAAAACGAGGCAAATAACGCAGCTGCTGGCAGTAGCAGACAACAATAAGAGGTCTTTTTGAGGAAAACCTGTAGCTGGGCGAGCCGCTAACTAGTCTGGCCACCTCCTATGAGCGCTCTGGGGGGCTTTTTCGGCGCAGCTTTGTTGCTGTCATATTCAAATAGTCCCCTGGCTCCATGTTGAATTCATTATAGTAGAACGTACACATTTGGAGTCGCGAAACCGCTTTCACGACAGCTGGGGTGTTTTTAAGCCAGCACTTTTCTTTGGTAACAGCTTGACATACAGGATATTCAACGCCAGCCGCGTAAGGCCTGAATAGCATGCTACTCCTCGAAAACACTCGCGCCCGGCCACACTACACCCCAAATCGGCAAGTATAACGAGAGATTCTAAAGACAATCTGTTGGTGAAAACCAGGTTTTGGTAGTAGCGGCAAGGCCGGGCGCAACTGTCGAATTTGCCCTACATTAGCCCTCCCAAGCTCTTCGCACGAGCCTTTTCTTTCTGCTTACCCTTATTAACTATATGGCATCAGTGCTGGTGACGGGTTGCGCCGGGTTTATTGGCTCTCACCTCTGCGAGCGGCTTTTAGCCGACGGCCACCAGGTAGTAGGCCTGGACAATTTTGACCCCTTTTATGCCCGCTCGCTGAAGGAAGCCAACCTGGGGGGCTTTTTTCAGCATCCGAACTTTCGCTTTCACGCCCTGGACCTGCGAGATGGCACCGCCGCCCTGACGCAAACCCTGGGCGATACCGCCATCGACGTAGTGGTGCACCTGGCCGCCAAAGCCGGTGTCGGGCCTTCGGTGCGCGAGCCGGCGGCTTACCTGGACAATAACGTACTAGGTACCACCCACTTACTGGAATGGATCCGGCTCCAGGGTATCGGTAAATTATTCTTTGCTTCCTCTTCCTCGGTGTACGGCAACACGCCCCAGCGGCCTTTCCGCGAAGACCAGGCCCTGCTGCAAGCCTGCATTTCTCCGTACGCGGCCTCGAAGCTGGCCGGCGAGCAGCTGACCTATACCTATCATCACCTCTACGGTCTGAGTGTGCTGAACGCGCGCTTTTTCACCGTTTATGGCCCCCGACAGCGCCCCGATCTGGCGATTCATAAGTTCGTGCGCCTGCTGCGGGCGGGCCAGCCGATTCCTGTTTTCGGCGATGGTACCACGGCCCGCGACTACACCTTCGTACTGGATACGGTGGAGGGCATCGCGCGCGGCGTGCGGTATTTGCTGACTCAGCCCAGCGGCTACGAAACCATTAATTTGGGTAACAGTCACCCCGTACCGCTCCTGGAACTCATTGCAGCCGTGGGCGAAGCGGTCGGAATTACCCCCCAGCTGATCTTTCAGCCCATGCAGGCCGGCGACGTGGACGTGACCTACGCCGACAGCCGCAAGGCGCACGCCCTGCTGGGCTACGCGCCCCAAACGCCGCTGGCGGACGGTCTCCGGCAATTTGTGACTTGGTTGAACGAAGGGCCGGTTGATAGCTCCCATCACGTACACCCCGTCAGCTAGTCGCCCGCACTCTCCTTCGCCTTGATGAAAACTACTCCTGTTTTCGACTCGCCGGCTCGTTGGCTGCGGCTGCCTCTGCTGCTGCTGGTTTGTCTGTTTAGCTGCTTCGTGCACCTGAGTGCGCCCGAAGTCAGCCTGATGGAAGCGCGCAACTTCACGGCCGCCCGCGAAATGGCCGAGGGTGGCTCCTGGCTGCTGCCCACCATGAACGGCGAGCTGCGTCTGGCCAAGCCCCCGCTGCCCACCTGGGCCGTGGCCGGGGTGCTGCGCCTGACCGGCCCGACCGACAATCTGACTCTCCTGCGCCTTCCGGCCGCCCTCATGGCGACGCTGCTGGTAGTGTTTTTCTGGAAACTAGCCGAAGAGCTGACCGCCGACCTTACCGGTGAGGAGGCCGCGCCGGGGCGTACGGCCTGGCTGGCGGCACTGGTGCTGGCCAGTAGTCTGCTGCTCATCACCGTGGGCCGCGACGGGCAATGGGATATTTTCTCCAATAGCTTCATGGTGGGGGCTTTGTGGCTGCTGGTTCGAGGCTGGCTGCGGTCCGGCGCGGGCTACGGGTGGTTTGCCGCGGGGGGCTTTTTGGTTGGGCTAAGCATCCTGAGCAAAGGCCCGGTGGCACCTTATAGCATTCTGCTGCCTTTTGTGGGCTGCTTCGTGTCGCCGCTGTGGGCGCGGCGCGGCGCCGTGCGCGGGCACTGGCGCGGCGGCCTAGTGGCGGCCGGCGTGGCTCTGCTGATCGGGGTAGCCTGGCCCTTATATGTGCTCTATCACGTAGCCCCGGCTGCCCTCGCCGTGGCCCAGACTGAGATAGCGGCGTGGGCCGACCGCCATGTGCAGCCGTTCTGGTACTACTGGAAACTGCCCGTGTTTACGGGTCTGTGGGTAATCGTGGCATTAGCGGCCCTGGCCGTGCCCTACGCCCGCCCCCGCCTGACGCGCTACCTGCCTTACGTCTTCGTGGTGGGCTGGCTGGCCGCCTCCTTTGTTCTGCTCAGCTTGGTGCCCGAGAAGAAGGAACGCTACATGCTGCCGATGCTTTTGCCCCTGGCGCTGCTCATGGGCGGGCTGCTGCGCTACTGGGAAGTAGTGTTTCGTGCGCCCCTCGTGCCGCGCGCCGACCGGCTGTGGCTGCGGACCTGGGCGGGCTTGCTGGCGCTGGTGTGCGTGCTGTTGCCGGCAGCAATGATCTTCTTCCAGCTGCCTGGCTTCGACCTGCGCAGCGTCCGGTTCGCGGTGGCCGTGCCCACTTTGGGGTTGCTGGGTACGGCCGCCTTCTTCTATGGCTTTCGCCGCCCTGCCCCGGCTGGTCTGAGTGGTGTTTCCGTGACGCTGCTGGCAGTGGTGCTTACGCTGCTGCTGCCCGTCTACCCGGTGTGGGAGCGGCGAACTAACGATCCTGGCATGCGCCGTTTGCAGCAGGTACGTCTGAACCCAGGCCTGCGAGGGCTGCCGTGGTATAGCCAAACCGAAATGCATATCAAGCAGGTCTGGCAGGCCGGACATGCGGTGCCCCTACTGCAAGCGCCGCTTTCTGTTCCGCGCCGCCCGCTGGTTATTTTCTCTCTGGCCCCCGAAGCAGTGCATCTGCCGCCCGCCTGGCTAAACCGCACGCAGATAGTCCAGATAGATAGTTTCTATACCGATCATACGCGGGCCGGCGGCCACTGGCGCGTCTGGATTGTCCGGGCAAAAGCCGCCCGGACGAACTAAGCCGCCGGTAGCTTGGCTCCGTCCACGGGAAAGAATACAGAGAAAGGCCCAAACCATAGTGCCGTGCCTGGTAGCCTGAGATTCAGAAAGTGGCTGCAAGCCGCGCTCAGGCAGTGGGCTTCTTCCGGGGGGCTTTTTTGCTCGCCGGTTTAGTCGGTGCTTTCTCAGCCGTCCGTGCTTTGCTTAGCTTTTTCAAATACTCATACGTAGCTAGCTGCGCCCGCACTTGGGGGGCTTTTTTGTCGTCCTGACCAATGAAGTTGTTGTAAAAGTCTCTGGACTTCACGTTGTCCTGGCGCTGGAGGTCGAGCAGGTGGCGTACTTCGGCACGTATCTTCGGGTCGAGGATGGGGAAACCGACCTCCACTCGCCGGTCCAGGTTGCGGGCCATCCAGTCAGACGACGCCACAAACACTTTCTCATCACCATCGTTGCCAAACACATATACGCGGGCGTGCTCCAGGTAGCGGTCCACGAGGCCGCGCTGCTCGATGTTCTCGCTCTGGCCCGCCACCTGCGGAATAAGGCACGAAATGCCGCGTACCAGTAGCTCCACGCGTACGCCGGCCGCACTGGCTTCGTAGAGCTTATGAATCATGCGATCATCCTGTAGAGCGTTTACCTTCAGAATAATGTATGCTTCCTTGCCGGCTTTCGCCAGCTTTATCTCCCGGTCTACCAACTCGTTGAGCCGGTCGCGCAGTTCGAAGGGCGCTACCAGCAAGTACTCGAAATCCTCTTTGGGCTGACGGTCCAGGAAATAGTCGAACACGCGGCTTACTTCGCCGGTCAACCGCTCATCGGCGGTGAAAAGCCCGTGGTCAGCGTAAATCTGGCTGGTTACCTCATTGAAATTGCCGGTACTCAGGTAAGCATATTGCTTGGCCTGCTCATTCTCCGTGCGCGTCACCAAAGCCAGCTTACTGTGTACTTTCAAATCAGGAATACCGAAGATGACGTTGGCACCGGCCTTTTGCAGTTTCTCGGCCCAATACATATTCGATTCTTCGTCGAAGCGGGCCTTCAGCTCTACTACCACTGTTACCTGCTTGCCTTGCTTGGCTGCCTTTACCAAAGCTTTGGCCACCTCGCTTTTGGCCGACACCCGATATAAAGTCGCGCCAATGCTGGTAACGGCCGGATCGAGGGCGGCTTCCGTGAGGAAGCGCGTGACGTACTCAAAGGACTGGTAGGGAAGGTGCAGCAGATGGTCACGCTCTGCAATAGCGGCCAGCATGCTGCCCGCACCGCGCGGCAACGTAGGGTGAGGAAGCGGTGGCTGCGCCGGATACGTAAGGTCGGGGCGGCCGACGTCGGGGAAGCCAAAGAAGTCGCGGAAGTTGTGGTAGCGGCTGCCTGCTACCAGCTCGCTCTTGCCGATGCCCGTTTTCTGCATCACGGTCCGCAGCACTTCGTGTGGCATGGCAGGGTCGTAGAGCAGGCGGGCCGGATAGCCTGTTTCGCGTTTTTGCAGGCTGCTCTTGATCTTGGCCATTAGGTTGCCAGACACTTCCTCCTGAATATCCAGCTCCGCGTCGCGCGAAATCTTAATGGCATGCACCTGCACGCGCTGGTACTGCGGAAATAGCTCGGTTGCGCAGCACCGAATCACGTCGTCCAGAAACAAAACGTAGCGGTCCTCGCCCTCCGCAGGCAGCTGCACAAAACGCCCCCCATGACGTTTGGTGGGGAGTTCAATGACCAATACTCGCTCGTCAGGCTGGTGCTTTTTTTCCTTCACCGGCTCGGTGAGCAGAAAGGTGAGGTACACGCTCTGGTCTTTGAGAAACAGGTGATGCAGGTTATCATCCAGAATGACGGGTGAGAGCAAGTCGCGCACATTTTCGCGGAAATACTCACCAACCCACTCCAGCTGCGTCTCGCTCAAATCATGGTCGGAGAGCAGATGAATGTGCTGGCGATGCAACTCCGGCAGGATGCTGCCCCGAAACGTGTCGCCGAAAGCTTCCTGCTGCTTATTCACCTCGGCCAGCAGGTTTTTGAGCTGTTCAGCTGGTTCTTCGCCCAACTCCTCGCCCAGCTTGGCGCGGGTTTTTTTCTTGAGCTTCACCAGGCGGCGCAGCGTGGCCACGCGCACCTTGAAGTATTCGTCTAGATTCGACGAAAAGATGGCCATAAACTTCAGCCGCTCCAGCAACGGCACTTCCGGGCTCTGGGCTTCCTGCAGCACGCGGGCATTGAATGCCAGCCAGCTCAACTCCCGGTTCAGCAAAGTGGGGTGGGTCTTGGGGGGCATTTCCATGCGTTTTTAAGGGTAGATAAGTAGTGATCAGGGCAAAACGATACGTCGGCCGCCTCCCTTATACGGCCAGCCGCCGCAACATGAGGCTTTCGTGGGTTATTTACTGACGAGGGAGGTCTATTCCTTGTCCCGTGGGTGGTCGTAGAAATAATACTCAGCATTCGTGCGGTCAGCGTGAGCCCAGTGGTCGGTAGCGAAGCGCAGGCACGCGATAGCCGCCGTGGTCATCTCCGGTATTTGTTTGGGAGAGAGTAAGTTGGCGAAATCAGTAATGGTGTTGTTATGGCCCACCAGCAACACGGAGCTGGCCTCATTGGGTAGCTCATGCACCACCCGCATCAGGTCGTTTACGTCGGCCTGATATATTTTCTCCACTACCTGAATCTGGTCGTGCGGGTATTTCAGTACACTTGCCACCAGCGCCGCCGTACTGAGCGCGCGCACCGCTGGCGAGCTAACCAGCAAATCGAGCCGGAGGTGGCGCCGCGCCAACGCCTCGCCCATCGCCGGAGCATCCGTACGTCCCCGGCCGTTCAGGGGCCGCTCCCGGTCGCTCAGGTCGTCAAAGTTCCAGCTCGACTTCGCATGACGCATCAGATACAGTGTTTTCATAAACGAGAGGGTAGAATGAGAATTCGATACTACAAACGTTACGCGAGTTTTGACAAAATGCCAACCTTGGCCCACGAATTTAACCGATTCAGGCTTTGAGACTGGAGCATAGTTATTTGAGAGCAGTTGTAGAGACGCGTATTCGCGTCTAATCGTTGAACAACTGGAACCGCGCCTACTTAACAACGACCGCGACGATTAGACGCGAATACGCGTCTCTACAAGCGGTATAGCGCTGAATTTGCACCACCAAAAAAGCCCCCCAGAACTAATCTGGGGGGCTTTTCATAGCTATTAAACGCAGTTTATTCCTCCTCCACTACGGGTTGCTGATTGGGGTAGCGCTGGTAATGCAGCTTGGCTACATGGCGGGCCAGCAGGCTCCGTAGCTCATCGATGTTGGTGCGTTCCTGCGCCGAAATAAAGATAACTGGGTCATGCATTTTGGCCATGTACGTGGCCTTCAGCTGCTCCAGCGAAGGCCGTTCGGGAGCGTCTTCGTCGGCATTCATACCTTCGAACTGCTGCTCGGCGGCGTTGGACGTATCGGTGCTGTATTGATCTATCTTGTTGAAGACCAGTAGCATCGGCTTATCGGCGGCGTTGATGTCCTTGAGCGTATCGTTCACAACCGCAATTTGCTCCTCAAACGACGGGTGCGAAATATCGACGACGTGTACCAGCAAATCGGCCTCGCGAATCTCATCCAGCGTCGATTTAAAGCTCTCAATGAGGCGCGTGGGCAGCTTGCGGATAAACCCTACCGTGTCGGAAAGCAAAAACGGCATGTTCTCCAGCACCACTTTCCGTACCGTCGAGTCGACGGTGGCGAAGAGCTTGTTTTCGGCAAACACATCGGAGCGCGACAGCATGTTCATGATGGTGCTTTTGCCCACGTTGGTGTAGCCTACCAGCGCCACGCGCACCACGCCCGTCCGCGACTTGCGCTGGGTGTTGCTTTGCTTGTCGAAAGTCTCCAGCTTTTCCTTCAGAAAGTCGATCCGGTCGCGCACCACGCGCCGGTCAGTTTCAATCTCGGTCTCACCCGGTCCGCGCTGCGACACGCCCCCACCCCGCTGCTTGTCCAAGTGAGTCCAGAGACCAGTCAACCGCGGCAGTAAGTATTGATACTGAGCCAGTTCGACCTGCGTACGCGCCGTCGCCGACTTCGCCCGACGAGCAAAAATGTCGATAATCAGCAGGGAGCGGTCCACGATTTTCACCTTCAGCTCCGCCTCCAGGTTGCGCAGCTGAGAAGGTGACAGCTCATCGTCGAAGATGACCATGCTGGCCTTGGTATGATTGACGTAGGCCTTAATTTCGGCCAGCTTGCCCTCGCCCACGAAGGTGCGGGTATCCGGCTTCTCAAGGCGCTGCACAAAGCGCTTGGTAACCTGCGCCCCGGCCGTTTCGGCCAGAAAAGAGAGCTCGTCCAGATATTCCTGGGTAGTGGTGTCGGGCTGGCGTTTGTCGGGCACGGCTACCAGAACGGCCGTTTCGGCCATTACGGTTGTGTTATAGGTGCCCGTGGCGGGGTCGCGGGTGGGCTGGTTTCCGTTGGCGCTATCAGTGGTATTGTGTCGGTTGCTGGTGGTAGGGTTCCAGCTATGGGAGTTTGTTTTTTTCGCCATGTCAGTTTAGAGTAATTTTTCAGTGGCCACGACGGTCGCTAAAGCGCGGTGTCAGGTGAGTAGCGGCTAGCGTAAGGTTAAGGAATACGCGGCTACCTGCTCAATTTCCTGTTCGGTGAGCTGATCTTTGAACGCCGGCATTTTGCCCATGCCCTTGGTAACGATGTACACGCGCCCATTGATGTTTAGGTTGCTTTTGGTAAGGTTGCGGGCACCATTATTCCCCAACTGACCATCGGGGCCGTGGCACACCACGCAGCGCTGAGTGAAAATAGCTTCGCCCGCGGCCAGCGCATCGGTTTCCAAAGTGCCCAGAATAGCGGCCGGCGCGGCCGGATCGGGCTCGGGCAGCGCCGTGGGGGCCGACTGTACCGGATCAGCGGATTGGCAGGCCGCTACACTCAAAAAAAAGCCCCCCAGCGCCAATTGACGCCCTAAATAAGCAGCAGATAGTTTCATTTCCTGACTTATAACACGCAAACGCCGCGCAAAGTACCATCAGTAACGTCCGTTGTCACAATCTTTTCGGGCAAGGCCATCTACCTTTGCCTTACATTCTGCCTGCCTGATGCGCGTTGCTATCGTTATTAATACCTCCTGGAATATCTGGAATTTTCGCCGCAGCCTGGTGAAAGCGCTGCAGGCCGCCGGCCACGAAGTGCTGGCCGTAGCGCCCCCCGATGAGTATTCGGCCCGCCTCGAAACGGAATTAGGCTGCCGGTTTGTGCCCATTCGCATGGAAAACAAGGGCACCAATCCGGTCAAGGACGCTCAGCTCACGCGTCGCTTTTACCAGCTATATCGCCGTGAGCGGCCCGATATAGTGCTGCATTACACCATCAAGCCCAACATCTACGGCACTTTGGCCGCCAGGCTGGCCGGTATTCCAAGCGTTAATAATGTATCGGGTCTGGGCACAGTGTTCATTATTCGCAATATGGTGAGCCGGGTGGCGCTGGGCTTGTATCAGTTTGCGTTTCGGTTTCCGCGGCGGATATTCTTTCAAAACGACGATGACCGCCAGCTTTTTTTGCAGCACGGCCTTGTGCAGCCCCACATAACGGATCTGCTGCCCGGCTCCGGCGTGGATATTCAGCGCTTCCGGCCAGCCGCCGAGTTTAGCCGTCAGCAGCCGTTTACCTTTTTGATGGTGGCGCGGGTGCTGTATGAGAAGGGCGTGGAAGAGTATTTTGAGGCCGCGCGTCTGGTGCGAACTGCCGTGCCCGGTACCCGCGTGCAGCTGCTCGGCGGCGTGGATGAGTCGGGAAATATTGGGGTGAAGCGCACAGTACTGGACGAATGGCTCCGCGCCGGCCACATCGAGTACTTGGGCACTTCCGACAACGTGGCCGAACACCTGGACCAGGCCGACGCGGTCGTGCTGCCCTCGTACCGCGAAGGCACTCCCAAAACCCTGCTAGAAGCCGCGGCCATGGCCAAGCCCATTGTCACTACCGACGTGCCAGGCTGCCGCGAAACCGTAGAAAACGGCGTGAATGGCCTGCTTTGCCAGGTCCGCGATGCTCCTGACCTGGCGGCCAAGATGCTTCAAATTCTGCGGCTCAGCGACGCCGAATTGGCTACCATGGGCCGTGCCAGCCGTCAGCTTGCCGAGCAGAAGTTTGATGAGCAGCTAGTATTGGATAAATACTTGCGGGTAGTTGCGGAGATAGATAAAAAGCGCAAGTAAGCTGCAGAGCGTGCCTAACTTGCCTCTGCATAGCCTTTAGATTTAGGATTGAATTAACTACAACAAATGGAAATTAAGGAGCACTCCATCAGCGGAGTATTTGAGTTCACGCCGCGCGTATTCACCGATGCCCGAGGCGTATTTTTTGAGTCGTTTAGCGGCCGGGAGTTAGCCAAAATTGGTATTACTGATGAGTGGGTACAGGACAATCAGTCTTCGTCGGCGCGGGGCGTGCTGCGAGGCCTGCATTTTCAGAAGCCGCCGTATGCTCAGGCTAAGATGGTGCGCGTCGCCGCTGGCCGTGCCCTCGATATTATCGTGGATATCCGGCCCGAATCGGCCACGTATGGTCAGTATCTGAGTGTGGAGCTGGACGACCAGCGCTGCAATGTGCTGTACGTTCCTATTGGCTTCGCCCACGGCTTCGTGGCGCTCGAAGACGATACGCTGTTTCTTTATAAGTGCTCTAACTACTACCACCCCGGCTCCGAGGGTGGCCTGCACTGGAACGACCCAACGCTCAATATCAACTGGCAGGTAACTGACCCGAACGTGTCGGATAAGGACCAGGTGCTGCCGTTTTTTGCTGATTTCAAGAGCCCGTTTTAGAAGTAAGAATTCCAAGACGGCTATTCTGTCAGAGGACTTACAACAACTCCACCAGCGTTTCCAAACCCATTCCTCTGGACCCTTTTACCAGAATCTGGAAGCCGACCGGGGGGCTTTTTTGCAGCCACGCGGCCGCTTCCGCTTTGGTCGGGAAATAGTGGAAGGCTGCACTAGCATCGGCGGCATGGCGCATATCGAGGCCACAGAGCACGATGGTACCCAGATTTTGTTTGCTGAGTAATTCGCCTAAAGCTCGATGCTCGGCCTCGCTTTCCGGGCCCAACTCAAACATATCACCCAGGATAGCCATTTTTTGCCCCCCACCAGGGCGGGCGGCAAAGCTGCTGATAGCCGCCGCCATCGACGATGGGTTGGCATTATATGCGTCCAGAATAATTTCGTTGTGCGCCGTGCGTACCAGCTGCGAGCGGTTGTTGGTAGGGGCGTAGCCGGCCAGCGCGTCGGCTATGTCGGGGGCGGGTACGCCAAAAAAGCCCCCCACGGCCGCCGCCGCCGCCAAATTAGGGAAGTTGTAGCCGCCCGTAATTTGGGCTTCCACCGTGGTGCCATCAGATAGCCGAATAACCACCTGCGGGTCAGGGCTCACCAGTTCAGCCGGGTAGCTGTCGGTGGGGCCGGGGTAGGTAACGACATGACTGATGTTTGCTGCCAACGCCGGCAGCTTGGGGTCAGCGGTATTGAGGAAAGCCGTGCCGCCGGTCGCCGCCAGAAACGCGAATAGCTCGCCTTTGCCTTTCGCCACGCCCGCCTCGCCCCCAAACCCTTCCAGGTGCGCTTTGCCGATGTTGGTGATCAGGCCGTGCGTGGGCTCGGCCAACTGACTCAGTAAGGCAATTTCGCCCTGATGGTTAGCTCCCATTTCCACGATGGCCAACTCATGCTCAGCGGGCCGGATGCTGAGCAATGTAAGCGGCACGCCGATGTGATTATTCAGGTTGCCCCGCGTGTACTGCACCCGGTAGCGCTTGCTCAACACACTATTTATAAGTTCCTTGGTAGTGGTCTTGCCATTGGAGCCCGTAATAGCCAGCACCGGAATGCTGAGATGGCGCCGATGGTGCCGCGCCAATTCCTGCAAAGCCCCTAGCGGATCGGGGGCATACGTGTAGCGGTCAGGATCGGTGGCAGCTAGGTTGGCATCGTCCACGACGGCGTAGCGGGCACCTTTGGCCAGGGCCTGGGGGGCAAAATCGCGGCCGCGGAAGCTGGGGCCATTCAGGGCAAAAAACAGCGTGTCCTCCTGAGCCTGCCGCGAATCGGTGCTGACGGCCGCGCACTGCTGAAACCGGGCATAAAGGGCCGCTATATTTTCCATGGGGCTGTCAGGAATTTGGGGACTAAATCTAGGTTCTTACTCGTTACTTATCTTGTATGCTGCTACCTGTCCGCTCCCGCTGGTTTATCGTGCTGTTTTTATTACTCCCGACACTGCGGGCAGCGGCACAATCGGGGGCACCGTTTGGGTTCGAGCCGCGGACGGTGGCAAAAGTAACGCACGGCTCCCAGACGCTGTCCAACCCGTGGGCTGGGGGCTAAATTCGCCTCAGTTCTCGGCTATCGACCTTAATAACAATGGTCAATCAGACCTGTACATCTTTGATCGGCAAACTAGCCGCTCGCTTACCTATCTCAACGTGGCGGTAGCGGGCGGTGGGCGCACCTGGCAGTACGCGCTCGAGTACGAGGCCTTATTCCCGACGGACCTGCTCAATTGGGTGCTGCTGCGCGACTACGACTGCGACAACCGCCCCGGCCCGTTCGCCTGACCATCTTCGACCTCACGGGTCGCCGTATCCGCACCATTGCCGCGCCCGCTCGCCGCCATACCCTCGACCTCACCGACCTGGCAGCCGGTGTGTACCTGGTGCGCGCCGAAAGTGTAAACGGCGGAATGACTGCCGTAAAGCGTCTGTTAGTGCGTTAAAAATGCTGCCTCGATGTTGATTGAAGTGTCGGGGGGCTTTTTCGGCTTACTCTTACTTGACCGCTACCGGCTGACCAACCATAAAATCATCGGCATCGAGCAGGGCTGGGAAACGCTCCCGGAAATCCTCCAGATCTTTTCGGCGTAGCGTGCGGGTGATGCCGGTTTCCTGGTTGCCTACCTCTACCAGATACTCGCCGCACATGTCAAGCAGGACCGAGTCGCCGGCGTAGGCGTGGTTGTTGCCATCGGTGCCTACCCGGTTTACGCCCATCGTGTACGCCACGTTTTCGATGGCGCGGGCGCGCAACAAAGTAGACCAGGCCATGCGGCGCACGGCAGGCCAGTTGGCTACATAGAGCAGCAAATCGTAGGGCGCAGCGGCTGGGTTCCGGCTCCAGACGGGGAAGCGCAAATCGTAGCACACCAGGGGGCAAATTCGCCAGCCGCGCCACTCCTCTACCAGTCGCGTGGTGCCGGCCGCATACACATTGTGCTCACCCGCCATCCGAAACAAATGACGCTTGTCGTAGTGGCTGAGCGTGCCGTCGGGCCGCGCCCAGATCAGGCGGTTATAATACTGGCCATCTTCGCGGACAATAAGGCTGCCCGTCACCACGGCATTTCGACTTTCGGCGGCGGCCAAAAGCCACGCGACGCTGGGCCCATCCATGGTTTCAGCCAGTTCGGGTGCTTTCATAGAGAAGCCCGTAGTGAACATCTCCGGCAGCACAATCAGGTCAGTAGCTACCGGCAAATCCTGAATATAGCGCAGCAGCCCGCTTCTATTCGCCTCAGGGTCATGCCATTGCAGGCTGGCTTGTATAAAGGAAACCGTCAGATCAGCCACGGGCAGAGCAGTATAAATTGGTGTTCATAATAACGTAAAACCGACGCTATGGTACACGCCAATATCGTGCCTTTTAGAATAATGTATATATATTTTTTAATTATTTAATGACACTCACCATTTATGCAATCGTTGAGCTGCCGCCGTTAAGGTGTCGGGCTGTTTAGCAAAGCAAAACCGGACAAGTCCATGATCGGTGCCGTCGTGGTAGAAGGCGGAAACGGGCACTACCGCCACGCCCGCCTCGCGGGTAAGCCGACGGGCAAAGCGGACATCGTCTTCACCGGGTGCAATGGTAGCGTAGCGTGCTAGTTGGAAGTAGGCGCCCTGCACTGGCAACAGCTCAAAACGGGTGGGGGCCATCAGCTCCGCAAACAGATCACGCTTTTGCTGATAGAAATCCGGCAGCGCTTCGTAATGAGCAGCCTCAGCCAGCACATCGGCCAGCGCATGTTGCGTCGGCGTACTCACACTAAACGTCACAAACTGATGCACCCGCCGTAATTCCGCCGTAAGTATGGCTGGCGCTACGCAATACCCCACTTTCCAGCCCGTGGCATGATAAGTCTTGCCGAATGATGACAGCACAAAGCTGCGCTCGGCCAGCGCCGGATACTGCAACGCGCTACGGTGCGGCTGCCCATCAAAGGTCATGTGCTCGTACACTTCATCGCTGAGCAGCAGCGTGGGCGTATCGGCGAGCAGCGTGGCCAGCTGCTGCCAGTCGGCATCGGTAAGTACGGCACCGCTCGGGTTATGGGGCGTATTGACGAGTATGAGGCGGGTGCGCGGCGTAAGGGCAGCCGCTATCCGTTCCCAATCGGGCCGAAAATCGGGAAGTAGCAGCGGCACGTACACCGGCACACCGCCCTGCAAGCGAATGGCCGGACCATACAGATCATAGGCTGGCTCCAGCACCAGCACCTCATCGCCGGGCCGCACTACGGCAGCCAGCACACCATACAGCGCCTCCGTGGCACCACTCGTAATCGTGATGTCGGTATCGGGGTTGGGGGGCAAAATCCCGTACAGCTGTGCGGTTTTCCGGCTGATTTCTTCGCGCAGGCGTAGCAGGCCCGGCATCGGGGCATATTGGTGGTGCCCACTGGTGCGCGCATGGCGGGCCAGCGCCTCCGTAAGCACCTGCGGCGGATCATAATCGGGGAAACCCTGGGCCAGATTGATAGCGCCACATTCGGCGGCCAGCTGCGACATGACAGTGAAAATACTGGTGCCTACATCGGGCAGCTTGGACGCAAAGGCAGGTAAAGGCATATAAGCAGTAGGAGGTCTTTTATAAGAAGGTGCCAGAATACTTCAGCTAAAGCAGCGCTAGTGCGGTTTCGTCGTCCGTGTACACGGACGACGAAACCGCACTAAGCGTAGGAAAGACGGCAGCAAACAGGCCTTAAGTTTACGCAGTAGAGTCCAGATTATAAGAAGCAAGCTGATGCTGGTAAGGTCTCCTTCAATAGCTAAAAAGCC
>NZ_FWWW01000088.1 GCF_900176135.1 Hymenobacter roseosalivarius DSM 11622
TTAAGGGACGATTCCCAGATAAAGGAGGGGAGATTTGCACTTCTTCATTGCCGCCAAAATCCTGTTTGCGGGGGGCGTGAAAGCGCTTGGGGCGGCGTTCCCGAAACGCATCCTTTTGGGGCATTTCGTAGACAATAAATCGTAGACGGGTTTCTTAAACTCGCCTGGCACTGCATTGCCCTTCTAGTACCTGGTACCGAGTTGCTGCTAGCAGTTTAGGGAAAGGATGCTTTATTCAAGCCTTGTTTACGCTCCCTTTACGAGCTTGAAAAGGCTCCATAGCGTTCCACCCGCGGAAAGGGCGACGAGCAGGACCCCTGAAAGGACTTGGCCCTGCTCACTATGTCCAGGCGCAAAGAAGAGGCGGGGGTAGACAGCTAGGTGAAGCAGTTGAGCCGTTGGTTGGTCCTTCACTTGTTGGAAGTAGTCAACACTCACGCGCGTCGAATGCTCACTGCCGTTATACAGGAAGTGCAACTCGTAGCTGGTTTGCTTACTGAAGCGGGTTTTTGCCCCTCTGAGTAGGTCAACCGTCACTAAGTGGCCACTTTCTGCCACGGCAGCTTCTTCCAGCTTGTTGGGCAACACCAATGAGAACATTACTGTTAACACCAGGCACAGAAGGAAACTAAACCCATAGGGAACACGCTCGGACATAAGGCAAAGATGCATGCTGAGGGAGCATCAGACCTGAACTGTTCAGCCAAACGATGGTTCAAGTAGCCCCCGTCTTTGGATAGGGTCCGATAAGGGCCCGTTATCACACCATATCAAGTGTCAAACCGGTGCGAATAAAGTGATAATAACAGGCTTATTGCTGTCCGATACGTTAAATTATATAAACTTGTCCAGAAAATCGGCCGTCTACAATATATAAAAGGTAAGGTATCCATTCTCAAATTACCCGGAGCCTGAATCCTTCGCATGTAGTCAACCCAAACACAAAAAGCCGGCGCTAGCAAATCGCCGGCTTTTTGTATAATAGGCTGCCAATCGTAGCTCAATGATTAATAGGCGCTTCGATCAGTAAAAACCGTGTATCCGCCGCGCACACCAGACTAATGTGGTCGGTTTCCCAGATTCCCATGCTGTCCCGAGCCTGAAGGGTCTGACCGTCCAGCATAATACTGCCGCTGATGACGAACAGAAACAAGGCTTTATTCAGCGAGTTGAAAGTGTAGTCTACCGTTTGGGGCGCCTCGTAGTAGCCCAGGGAGAGTTTTGCGTTCTGGTTTATCCAGCAATGCGCCTGTCCTTCTTCGTTGCTGACAATGGTATTCAGCTGGTTTTTACGCTTCGCCTCCGGAAACTGCCGACGCTGGTAGCGGGGGGTAATATTCTGCAGCTTCGACTCAATCCAGATTTTCAGGAAGTTCACCTCGTCGTCGCCTACGTTGTGCTCCTCGTGGCGCATGCCGGGGCCGGCGCCAATATTCACGTAGCGCCACGGTCAGAAAAAGTGCGATAATAGCTGGCTGGCCAAAAACTGTCGGGGCAGGCTTACTTGGTAGTGGGCAGCACCAGCACGGGTATGGGGCTGCGGCGTAGGATCTGGGCGGTGATGCTGCGGTGAAAAAGCCCCCCAAGAAAGGTATGCGGCCGTGCCAGCATCACTATCAGCTGAGCCTTAAGCTCCGCCGCGGCGTGCAGGATGCCGGCGGCCGGCGCTTCTTTCCATACCTCGTACAGGCTAGCACTAGTGAGTTTGCCAAATAACCCCGTTCGCTGCACCGATGCCAGTTCCACTTTCGTCTGAGAGGGACCCTGTCCAGGAATTACGTGCACCACCGTGGTTGTAGGCTGTAACGCGTCGAATAGCTCGTCTAATGCCAGCGACGGCGCGCTCAGCCAGAAAGGGTGCGCATCAATGGCCACTACTAGTCGCTGCGGCAACTCCGTATCTTGCCAGCCTTCAGGCACCAGCAGCAGAGGATGGCGGGTATCCTGCAGAATGGGGAGTGCCCGGTTACCTACCAGTCGGTCCAGCAAATTATCGGGCTCTTCCCGCCCAAGTGCCAGCAGCAGCGGATGATGTTGCTGCACCACGTTGGCCAACGCCGAGCTTAGCACATCAACTACTACCTCCGTGTCGGCGGGTACGGGCAACGTGCTGGCCTGCTGCACCATGCTCGTTATAATCTCCTCCCGACTGGCCACCAGAATGGGTGCCGCCACCATCGATATTTCTGGCTCGAGCACCGGGTCCAGAAATACGTGCAGCAGCACCAGGCGCCCATCCAGGCGTTGGGCTAGTCGGGTCGTGTACGTTAACGCTGCCTCAGCAGAGCGGGACAAATCGGTCAGAACTACGAAAGTCGGTTGCATAGCCAATAGGGATGTTGGGGCGAAGAGGAGGGAGCAGAGCCGATGGCAGTGGCAAAGCGAAGCCAGAGGTAGAGACTCAGGCGATTTGCTATTGTAAACCAGGAGTCAGCTAATATCTAAATATCGTCAATTTATTCCGGCTGTAAAACGATGATCATCAACTGGATAAATGATTTATCATGTACCAGCATGATACCACTTACTGCTGTTGTAGCTCTCGCCTTCAGAGCCCCGCGCCACCCTCATACTGCTTCCTTATTCGAAGCTGCTGCGCCGCCATGCCCCCAAAAACGTCTATGGACTGGTACGCCAGAAACTGATTCCTTAAAAAAGCCCCCCAGCCACAAAGTTTAACTTACAATAGGCCAGCTACTTACCCTCAATGCCTGCTATGTGCTATTGGTAATGCGTGTGTTTTAACGAGATTATAATTTCCTGTTAATATCACTTTAATAAGAGCATTATTGTTTTGTAGTACTCCTGCTAGCTTGGTCTAGCAGCAAGCCACGAGCACCTTCCATGAAAAAATAGTAGTAGCGCGCGACACTCCTATTCCTACCCGTCGATTTTGGCCATACCTAGTAACGACGCTTTATGTTATTAAAGACTAAAATTCCGCTCACCTACGTCTTTGGGAAAATAAAGCAGGAAGTCCTGTTTGTATTCATCTACGCTACGCTAATCGCGATAGAAGATCGATTTTTTCATGTTATGTCGATCTCCCTGCCCCTGAGCGTTCCCATGGTGCTCGGCACGGTGCTCTCGCTGCTGCTGGCCTTCAAGTCGAACCAGGCCTACGACCGGTGGTGGGAGGCCCGCATTGTCTGGGGGGCAATTGTGAACGATTCGCGCTCTCTAATCCGTCAGGTGCTCTGCTTTACCGACGCGCCCTACGCCTCGGAGGAACTCCGTGCCTGGGTGGAGCGCTTCACGAACCGGCAGATTGCCTGGAGCTACGGCTTGGGCATGGCTCTGCGCAACAAGATGGACGTAGAGAAAATCCGCCGCTACCTTTCACCCGAGGAGCTTGCCTTCGTCCTCAAACACAATAACCTGCCCAACGCGCTGCTGGAGTTGCACGCCTGGGATCTGCGCTATGCCTTAAACGAGGGCTGGGTAAACAGCTACCAGCAAGTAGAGCTCGATAGAACCCTCACCCGCCTGACCGATTCTATGGGGAAGTGCGAGCGGATAAAAAATACCGTGTTTCCAGTTACTTACACGCTGTATATCCACTTTTCTCTGTTCTTTTTCGTGCTGCTGCTGCCCTTTGCTCTGCTCGAGATATTTGGCGTGCTGGAAGTATTAATGGTCGTAGCCATCTCGTCCTCTTTTTTTCTGATCGAAAAGATGGCCATTCACCTACAGGACCCCTTCGAAGGCAAGCCCACCGATACCCCCGTGACGGCAATTGCCCGCACGATTGAGGTGAACCTGAAGCAAATGATCGGTGATAAGAACTTACCGAAAGAAAATACGCCACTTGCCAATACGTATTACGTGATGTGAGGCGATGAACCACCAATGGTGCTGTCAGTCCTCTTTAGAATTAAGGGCTAGCTAGTGCTGACTTAAAGTGAACCGCTAACACTTTAGCAATACTAGCAAACGAAAAAGGCTCCTAGCATAATGCTAAGAGCCTTTTTGCGGTCCGGACGGGACTCGAACCCGCGACCTCCGCCGTGACAGGGCGGCATTCTAACCAACTGAACTACCGAACCAATTCCTTCGTGGGTGAACCATTTGTTTTCCCTTAAAGTGCTGCAAAGGTAGGAGGAGGTTTGAGACTGCACAACATAGGGGGCATTTTTTTGCAGAAAAAAAGCCATTCTGCCCGGTTGTGGCTGTTTTTCAGCGACATTGTTTTTTCTAAACCCAATTCAGAGCTGCTGATATAGCGGGTGGAGCGGTTTCGCTTACCTTTGCGAACTATGGATTGAGGCAGCTTTAGTTGGCCTCAGTTCCTCTTTTCGTTATCTGACGCCTATTTTACCCGGCAATGCTCCTCGATTTCGAACAACCAATAGCCGCCCTCGAAGGTAAGCTCCGCGAAATGCAACAGTTGGCGCTTGACAGCCAAGTAGATGTATCGGAGGCCGTCGCGGCACTGGAGGCCAAGATTAAGGCCCTCAAAAAGGAAACGTACGCCAACCTCACTCGCTGGCAGCGCGTGCAGCTCTCCCGCCACCCCAACCGCCCCTATACCCTCGACTATATTGAAGGTATGGCCAGCAAGTTCATCGAGCTGCACGGCGACCGCACCGTGGCCGACGACAAGGCAATGGTAGGTGGTTTTGCTGACCTGGATGGACGCTCGGTAATGTTTATTGGTCAGCAAAAGGGCCGCAACACCAAGCAGCGGCAGTTTCGCAACTTCGGTATGCCCAACCCCGAAGGCTACCGCAAGGCCTTGCGCCTGATGAAGCTGGCCGAGAAGTTTAACAAGCCTATCGTCACGCTCATTGATACACCCGGCGCGTTCCCGGGCCTTGAGGCTGAGGAGCGGGGGCAAGGTGAAGCAATTGCCCGAAACCTGAAGGAGATGTTTCTGCTGAAGGTGCCTGTGATCTGTGTCATTATTGGCGAAGGTGCCTCGGGCGGGGCGCTCGGTATTGCCATCGGCGACCGGGTGCTGATGCTGGAAAATACCTGGTACTCTGTTATTTCCCCCGAATCGTGCTCCAGTATTCTGTGGCGTAGCTGGGACTATAAGGAGCAGGCCGCCGAAGCTCTTAAGCTCACGGCTACCGATATGATGCAGGCTAAACTGGTGGATGGCATTGTGAAAGAGCCCCTGGGGGGTGCCCATACCAATTTGCCCAAAATGATTGATACGCTAAAGAAGACGCTTATCAAAACTATCGATGAGCTAAGTGCCATGCCAACGGAAGAGCGCATTAGTCAGCGTATTGATAAGTTTTCGGCCATGGGCGTTGTGGCTGAATAGCGTAAGTCATCTTGCCTGGAAATGGCTTTTGGTGTGTCCAACTAGTGTAGAGCGTAGCGTATGAACCTTCATACTATTGATACTGGCCTGTTTAAGCTTGACGGCGGCGCTATGTTTGGCGTCGTGCCCAAAAGCATGTGGCAGAAGCTGAATCCGCCCGATGCCAACAACATGTGCACCTGGGCCATGCGCAGCTTGCTGATTGAAGATGGCAACCGCCTCATTCTTATCGACAATGGCATGGGCAACAAGCAGGATGAGAAGTTCCGGTCGCATTTTTATCCGCACGGCGATGATACCCTGGAAAACTCGTTGCGTCAGCGGGGCTTCACGGCCGCCGACATTACCGACGTATTCCTGACTCATCTGCACTTTGACCACTGTGGCGGCTCGGTGTTGCGCACGCCGGAGGGCAAGTTGGAGGTGGCTTTTCCCAATGCCACCTATTGGTCCAACGAAGCGCACTGGGACTGGGCCGTGACGCCTAATGCGCGGGAAAAGGCCAGCTTTCTCAAGGAAAATATTCTGCCGATTCAGGAAAGCGGGCACCTGAAGTTTCTTGCGCCAGGCGCGGCTTCGTCGCTGCCGCAGTTTCGGGAAATCATCTTTGCCGACGGCCACACGGAGAAGATGATGGTGCCAGTGTTGGACTATAAAGGCCGGACGCTGGCGTTTATGGCCGATTTGCTGCCCTCAGCGGGGCATGTTCCGCTGCCCTACGTAATGGGCTACGACATGCGCCCTTTGGTGACGTTGAGCGAAAAAGAAGCTGTGCTAAACCGCGCCGCTGCCGAAAATTGGGTGCTTCTGCTACAACATGACCCTACTATCGCAGCTTGCACCGTGCAGGCCACCGATAGAGGCGTGCGTCTGGCGGAAACGCTACGTGTAGAAGATCTCTAAACCTAAGCTCGCGGATACACCACATGCGGGAAATAGGCTTAGCGTTATCGGGAGGCGGGGCGCGCGGTATTGCCCATCTGGGGGTGCTGGCGGCGCTGGACGAGCTGCAAATTCCGATTGCACGCTTGGTTGGGGTTAGCTCAGGAGCTATCGTGGGGGCCCTTTACGCGGCTGGCTTCAAGCCGGCGGAGGTGCTGCGCCTGTTCACGGCCATGCCAATCAGCCGACTGCTGCGGCCCGCCTTTAGTCGGTATGGGCTGATGAACCTGGACTCGGTGCAGCAGCTACTGGAGGAGCACCTGGGGGGAAATTTTACCTTCGCTGATTTGCAGCTCCCCCTTACCTTGGTAGCTACTGATTTGGTAGAGGGCGTGTCGGTGTACTTTTCCGAGGGGCCACTGCTGCCGCCCTTGCTGGGGTCGTCGGCGGTGCCGGTGCTCTATCGGCCCGTGGCCTACCAGGGCCGGCAGCTGGTCGATGGGGGCCTGCTCAACAATCTGCCCGTGGAGCCGCTGCTGGATCAGGATATCATCGTAGTAGGCGTGCATTGCAACCCCGTGAATCCGGCGGCGCGTATCACCACGTTTCGCAGCTTGGTCGAGCGCACTCTGCTGCTGGGCATCAACGCCAATACGCCCGCCCGCCGCCTGCGCTGCGACTTACTTATTGAGCCGCCCGAGCTGCGCAACTTCCGCACACTCAGCTACCGCCGGGCCACCGAGCTCTACGATATCGGCTACCGCTACACCCTGAGTCTGGCCCCGCAGCTGCACGCATTGCGATAGCTAGCGACATTGCTCCAAAATTGCCTAGTTTTAACCCTGGGGGCATTTTCTCGTTGGTCCACCAAAAAATCTTTATGCCAAGAGCCTCTACTACGCCTTTCTTCTGGTACTACTTCTCTAAATTCTGGTTTTGGATAACCGGCTGGAAGCTGGTTTCGCGGGTGCCACCGGGCATTCCCAAGTCCATTATGATTGCCGCCCCGCACACCAGCAACTGGGATTTAATTTACGCGCGCGGCTCTTTTTTTCTGATGAACGCGCCTATCCGTTTCACTGTCAAGAAGGAGTGGGTAGATAACCCCGTGGTCGGCTGGTTGATACGCTCGTTAGGCGCGCTGGCCGTGGACCGCAGCCGCAACAACAGCTTAGTGGAGGGCATGGTACAACTCTTCCAAGAGCGCGAGGAGTTGGTTATTATGATCACTCCCGAAGGTACTCGCCAGTACCAGCCCAGGTGGCGCAAAGGCTTTTACCACGCGGCCCTCGGAGCCAACGTGCCTATTCTGCTGGGGTTTCTGGACTACAAAAACAAAGAATCCGGTGTGGGTGGCCCCATCTATCCTACTGGGGATTACGAGACCGACTTAGAGCAGATCCAAGCGTTTTATCGAACCAAAACCGGTAAATTCCCGGAGAAAGGCGTGCGCTGATAGCTGCTTTCCCTGCTCTTTATAAAGAAAAATACGACTAGCTTCTCCACCATCTACGCGCCCATCTTTTATGGATAAGATTCAAACGCTCCTTATCATCTTATTGGGCCTAGGCGTTTTTGTGTGGCGCATGGTGCAGAAAGCCCGCGAAATGGCGGCCAGCGAATCGCGTGAGCGGCCCGCGCTGCCCAAGGCTCCCGGCTTACCGACTACCTCGTTTCAGGACTTGCTGGAGCAGATGAAGTCGCAGAATAAAGCGGGCAATCAACCCCAGCCCACTGCCGCCAGCCGCCCCACGACCCCCGCCGGTCGTCCGCTGCCCCGCGAACAGGCCCCCGTGCCACGGAGCCTGGAGCGTACGCAGGTGGAGCCCCGATCTTTAGAAACAATTCCACCCGTTCGCTCCATGGAAGCACCTATACGCCTGCCGCGTATGGCGGCTAGCTTGCCCCGCACGACTGCTTTGCCGGCCCGCGAAGATTACTGGACGCGCCAGGCCGCCCACAGCCCCGATGAGGCTCGTCAGAATGCTCGCCGCCGCGTGCAGGCCATGTTGCGCAATCCCGCTGATTTGCGGGCCGCCTTTGTCCTTAGCGAGATTCTTAAACCGAAATACGAGTAGTTTAAAATTGGCTAATCACCTCTGGGGGGCAAAAAGTAGCCGAGGCCGCTGAAATCCGAAGTTTCGGCTCAGCGGCCTCGGCTGCTTTTTTATGCAAACTTTTGAACAACAGTGACCTGTGGAGTACCAGCAGAAGCACGGTGCTTTGTTAGTCCTGCGTTAGCGCATACGCCACCAGGTTGGCGCCCATGCGCAGAGCCGCTTCGTGCGTGGCTGGTGGGTCTTCGTAGGTGCCTGCATCTTCCCAGCCGTTGCCCAGGTCGCACTCAAAAGTATAAAAGCATACCAGCCGACCTTTGTAAAGCAAGCCAAAGCCTTGAGGGCGCTTGCCTTCATGCTCGTGTACTTTCGGCAGGCCCTTAGGGAAGTCGAATTTCTGGTGGTAGATAGGGTGGGAGAAAGGCAGCTCGACGAATTCCAGCTCCGGAAATACCTTCTTCATCTCAGGGCGGATGAACTTGTCGAGGCCGTAATTATCATCAATGTGCAGGAAGCCGCCGCCCGCGAGGTAGCGCCGCAGGTTCTTGGCTTCGGCATCAGTAAAGACGACGTTGCCGTGACCAGTCATGTGCACGAATGGGTAGGTAAACAGCTCCGGGTTATCCAGCTCCACGACGGCCTCATCGGGCGCGATGTTGGTTTTCAGGGTCTGGTTGCAGAACTGAATCAGGTTGGGCAGGCTCGTTTTGTTGGCGTACCAGTCGCCCCCGCCGCCGTAGTGCAGCTTGGCAATGCGGAAGCTGGGCGCCACAGGTGCAGCCGCTGTTGTGAGAAGCAGCAGGAAGGCTAAAAGGACGTTTTTGAGCATAGGAGGTGGCGGCGGGTTGTAGCCGCTTACTCTACAAAGTAACGGCTAAGCGGGAAAGTTCGATGTATAAGCAGCCGTCCACATCATCCGCTTTAGTCAAAAATGGTATATTCATCCTAATCAATACTGATTTCACCACTGCCGAAGCCTAGCGCAGTTACGGTAAGCAGGCTGATTCGGTATGCTTGCCGCAACTCCACCGCCGCGAGTTGCGGCAATACAGATGTTATGGGTAAGCTTAGATAGACCCTACAATTATGACAGCGGACGAATTTGCAAAAGCTTTTTATATAGAACGGCAATCAATTATTGACACATACTTTAATGCAGACAGTAAGACAGACGTTTCCCTTTTAATACAGCAACTCAATCTCGACGACAAGGGAAAAGAACGACTGCGACAAATTCTTAACTCTGCGTTACGGGACGCTTTTTATGAAATTTTGTTAGGACTTGACGGTGAAGCAAGCATCGGTGGAAAGCAATTAATGTACAAGTTATTTGACGAGGACAACAACGAATTAACTGGTGGCGAAATTGAAGGATTTGCGTACGAATATTTTCATAACAATAAACTTCAGGTTGATAAAGGCGAAGCTGACTTTATTGCTTCTTTGACTTACTTGACAACAGAACAAGGTAGGCGACAAACTCCTGCTTTTTCAGGTTATCGACCACAGGTAAAGTTTGAATTTGCTGAAATGCAAACTTCTGGACAGCAAACATTCATAGACAGAAAAATTGTTTATCTAGGAGACACAGTAGAAGCTGAAATTAAAATCATTTCAGTTGACTACTTCGCAGGACAATTAAAAGACGAGATGAAATTTGACTTTAGAGAAGGTTCAAAAATTATTGGAACTGGACAAATTAAGCACATTTTAAACGACAAGCTTCGACAGGCTTCGACAAGCCAGCTGGTAACAAACGGTTTGCTGCTATGCTGGCTGACCTAATAACAATCGGCTACAAATCACTATCAGCCTCAGTTTCGGCTGGACGTTCAATTTTCAGCTTTTATAGCAGTTACGTGAACCATACGGCCGTTTTGTGCGGGTTGCCCCTCAACTGGCGCGAGCTTGTCGCATGTGACCAGCCATAAGGTAAGGCAGAGGTTGTACCTCTACTGCCGCGTGAGCGGCAATCTGTGACCGCACCGCTTGTCAATTCGTTTTACTTGGTTCGTTCTGATTGGGGAGGCGCAGCCTCCCAGCATAGCTGGTCACGAGCTACAAGCTCGCGCCAGTAGGAGGTCAGCCGCAAAATTATTATCGGCAAAAATTCGCAATAAACACCGCCGCCAACGCTGCCGTTTCCGTGCGCAGCCGCGATTCGCCGAGTGTCACGGGCTGAATGCCCCGCGCTAACGCCGTTTGAATTTCGGCGGGCGTAAAGTCGCCTTCCGGGCCGATGAGGATGCAGCAATTTGCCCCCCGCGCGGCTACCTGCGCCAGTGCGATTCGTTCGCCTGCAGCCAGGTGAGCAATAAAGGTAGTTTCCGGCGCTACTCCTTCAAGAAAAGCGGCAAAATCGGTCATCTCATCCAACTGCGGCAGCCACGCCTGCCCCGACTGTTTTAGGGCGCTGACCGCAATTTTCTCCAAGCGGTCCAGTTTCAGCTCACGGCGCTCGGAGCGGGCGCAGCGCAGGAAGGTGAGGCGGTCAATGCCTATTTCGGTGGCTTTTTCGACTAGCCACTCCATGCGGTCGAGGTTTTTGGTGGGCGCTACGGCTACGTGCACGGCGTAGGCGCGGCGGGGTACGCGCTGCTCACTGGTTACACGCAGGAGGCAGCGCTTGGGGTTGGCTTCGGCTACTTCCGCCTGAAAAATGCCCCCCACGCCGTCTACTAGCTCCACAGTGTCGCCGGCTGTAAGGCGCAACACGCGAACGGCGTGCTTGCTTTCATCTTCGGGAAGCAGGTAAGTCGCCGTGGTAAGTTCGGGCGCGTAAAAGGTGTGCGGCATGCAGCAAATATATGCTTACCTGAAATGAGAAACCCCACTGACCGGGGTCAGCAGGGTTCATAAACTGTCATTCCAACCACAAGGAGGAGAGTTGGAGTCAAGTCAGCAGAACGCAATAACTCAGATTCCTCACTTCGTTGGGAATGACAAGGACGCTTTATCTGAACGCCTTATTGAGCACTCCGGCCAGCCGTACCCCGGCCTCAATAATACGCTGCCGCATCAGGTCGGCGTGGGCTGGGTAGTAGCGGTAATCGATGTCGGTGTTGGTAGGGGTTTCCTGGTAAATCTGGTTGCTGGCCTGATACGATTCCCAAAGCCACTCTTCGGGCGGTGTGGCCTGAAGCTTGCGAATTACGCTGCCGCGCAGCCTTGCGTCATAGGCAGTGGCCATTTCAGTGTAAGTCAGGCCCTGGTAGTCAAGCAGACCACTATCCCAGAGGCTGTGCAGGTTGGTGTCACGGCCCCGAAATTTCACCTTGATGTCGTTGCCGCCTTTGTCCTCGGCGTGGCCCGCGTGGAGCGGCTGGTGCACATCACCCACCAGATGCACGACGAACTTGAGCGCTGCCACTCGTTCTGCCTGGGTTTTGCTGCCATCCTTCAGAATGGCCAACTGCGCTAGCATCGCGTTGTAGGCGTTCGGGTCGGTTTGGGCTTTGAGCTGCTGCACGTACTGCTCATGATTGAGACCGGAAGGCGTGTTCACGTAGTGCCAGGGGCCAGTTTCTTTAAACTGCGGATCGGAACGAATTTCGTCGGGCCAAGTGCTGACCATGGTCACCGTTTCGGTGCGCAACAGCTGTTGAACTTCGCGCCTGGCACGGCGGGAGAGGTGTTGTTCGGCAATTTTGCCTACGGCCCGGTGCCCATCGACACCCCAGGCCCACAGGCTGAGCGGAGTGAGGAGAAGCAGGAGCAGCGGCAGGAAACGCTTACGCATGACAAGTGAAATAGGAAGGTTGAATCAAAGAGTAAAACTAGCAGTTTTGGAGGGAATGCGACAAAAAAGCCCCCCAGTCAGTCGTCTGGGGGGCTTTCTATAAACCAAATCTCTCCACTTTAGACGCCGGCCGCAACAGCTGCTTTGGGCGCGCCTGCCAGAATCTCTTCGTTAGCGAAATCCGCGTATTTCTTAAAGTTGCTCACAAACTTCTCCGCTAGCGAGGCGGCGGTTTTATCATACGCTTCCTTATCGGCCCAGGTGTTGCGCGGGTCCAGAATATCGGCCGGAACGTTAGGCACGGTAGCCGGCACTTCCACGCCGAAGACGGGATGCTTAGTGAACTCAACGTCGTTCAGGTCGCCATTGAGGGCGGCCGTAATCATGGCGCGGGTGTAGCTCAGCTTCATGCGCGAGCCCGTGCCGTAGCTGCCGCCGGTCCAGCCCGTATTGATAAGCCACACGTTTACATCGGGATTCTCGTCCATTTTCTGGCCCAGCATCTCGGCGTACTTCGTGGGGTGCAAGGGCAGGAATACTGCCCCGAAGCAGGCCGAAAATGTAGTCTGTGGCTCTGTGATGCCCATTTCAGTACCCGCTACTTTGGCCGTGTAGCCCGACATAAAGTGGTACATGGTATGGCTCTTATCCAGCTTGCTGATGGGGGGCAAAACCCCGAACGCATCGGCCGTCAGGAAGAAGATATTCTTGGGCGCGTCTGCCACCGAGGGCTCAATGGCGTTGTCGATAAAATTGATGGGATAAGCCGTACGCGTGTTCTCCGTTACCGACTTATTGGCGTAATCCACGGTGTGGGTGCCGGGCACGAAGCGCGTGTTCTCGACAATAGAGCCGAACTTAATAGCATCCCAGATTTGTGGCTCTTTCTCCCGGCTCAGATCAATGACTTTCGCGTAGCAGCCGCCTTCGAAGTTAAAGATGCCCGCGTTGGACGTCCAGCCGTGCTCGTCGTCGCCGATTAGGCCGCGGTTGGGGTCGGCGGAGAGCGTAGTTTTGCCCGTGCCTGAGAGGCCGAAGAAAATGGCTGCGTCGCCGGCTTCGCCCACGTTAGCGGAGCAGTGCATGGGCAGCGTGTTCCGCTCGTGGGGCAACAGGTAATTGAGTACGCCGAAAATGCCTTTCTTCATCTCGCCAGCGTAGCCGGTGCCACCGATGAGAATCATTTTCTTGGTGAAGTTCAGAATGGCAAAGTTGGGCTGGCGAGTGCCGTCTACTGCCGGGTCGGCCTCGAAGCCGGGGGCACAGATGATGCTGAAGTCGGGCGTCCAGGTGGTGTCTTCGCCATCGGCGGGGCGCAGGAACATGTTGTAGCAGAAGAGATTGTGCCAGGCCAGCTCATTGACTACACGTAGCTTCAGACGATAGTCGGGGTTAGCACCGGCAAAAGCTTCGCGCACGTAGATTTCTTTATCGGCCAAGTAGTCAACCATCTTCTCCTGAAGCTGGTCAAACTTAGCGGCGTCGAAGGGAATGTTGATGTCGCCCCACCACACACTATCCTGCGTGTTTGCGTCCTTTACTACAAAGCGATCCTTGGGCGAGCGGCCCGTGAACTTGCCCGTATCGGCCATGAGCGCCCCATTATCGGTGAGGGTACCCTCACTGCGGCGTAGGGCTTCCTCCACCAGTTCAGCGGGAGTAAGGTTAAGATGTACCTTGGTAGCCTGGGTGAATCCCAGGGGTTGAAGGCGATTAAGAGCGTGGGTGGCAGTGTCCATCATAAGCCGATAAACAATAAATGGGGTGGGTGGGAAATGGGAATTCTTGGGGCAAAAGTAGTCAAAAAACCGAGTCAGATACGGCTGAGTTAACTTTGATTAAGAGCGCAGCGAAAATTCGCTATCCTATATTTTAAGTAATACTAGCTTGGGGAGCAAAAGTTGGCAGTTGCGAAACTTTTGTAGCTTTACCAACCCCCGCCCTTGGTTTTAGGTCGGTTTCCTTTCCACCTCCATCTTACCTCTCTCTTACATGCAATCAGCCTCCGTCGTGCCCGATCAGCCACCGGTTGCCGCGCAGCAAGGACACCCCAAAGCCCTCTACCTGCTCTTCTTTACTGAAATGTGGGAACGGTTTAGCTACTACGGTATGCGGGGCCTGCTCACGTTGTACCTGACCAAAACTATCCTTGCCGGTGGTTTGGAGGTGCCCGCCGCGACGGCTACGCTTATATACGGTTACTTCACTGGTTTCGTGTATTTTACTCCCATTATTGGGGGCTGGATTGCCGACCGATTCATCGGGCAGCGCCGCGCTATCCTTATTGGCGGCACGCTCATGGCGTTGGGTCAATTTTCCTTGTTCTCAACTACTCCCGGTAGTCCGGCCGTAGCATTTGGCCTGCCGCTGACTACCTGCCTGGGCCTGCTGCTACTTATTATTGGTAATGGCTTCTTTAAGCCTAATATCTCAACGCTGGTAGGCCAACTCTACGAGCAAGGCGACCCCCGCCGCGACTCGGCCTTCACCATTTTTTACATGGGAATCAACATCGGTGCCTTCCTCGCGCCGCTGGTGTGCGGTTATTTTGCCGAAGATTTATTTGCCACCAAGACCGTCGTGAATGGCGTGGAGCAGGTAAGCAACTACGGATTTCGTTACGGCTTCCTAGCCGCTGGCCTGGGTATGGTGCTGGGCCAGATCATCTTTAACCTGTTTGCCCCCCGCCTGCTCGGCCCTATCGGCTTGGCTCCGGTGAAGGTGGTGAAGGACGTAAATGCGCCGAAAGAAACCCTGTCGAAAGAAGAAACCGACCGCATGGCGGTGATTTTCATTATCACGCTGTTTGTGGTATTCTTCTGGGCGGGCTTCGAGCAGGCCGGTAGCTCCCTTACTTTGTACACGGACAGCTACATCGACCGTGAGGTATTCGGCTACCTGATTCCTACTTCCTGGTTCCAATCGGTAAACCCGCTGTTTATCGTGGCCTTAGCGCCTATTGTGGCCAGCATCTGGCTGAGCCTGGGCCGCAAGGGCAAGGACCTGAGCATCCCCGTAAAAATGGGTTTAGGCATGGTGCTGCTGGGTTTCGGCTTCTTGTTTATGGTAGGCGCTGTACTGGAGCGCGGCGGCGACGTGAGCGATACAACGGTAAAAGCGAGCATTCTATGGTTGCTGGCCACTTACTTCTTCCATACCATCGGTGAGCTATGCTTGTCGCCTATCGGTCTTTCCATGGTAACGCGCTTAGCCCCAATCAGCTACACCTCAGCGCTTATGGGCGTGTGGTTCCTGGCTCCCTTCGTCGCGCAGATTGCGGGTGGCTACATTGCTGCTTATGTGGAAGAGCTTGGTGCTTTGAAAGTATTCGGCCTCATCGCGGGCTTCGTTATTCTGGCTGGCTTGATTCTGATTGCCATTGCCAAAAAGCTGTTCCACATGATGCACGGCCGCGGAAATTAGTTTCCTCATGTAAAAAAGCCCCCAGCCATGTGGCTGGG
>NZ_FWWW01000066.1 GCF_900176135.1 Hymenobacter roseosalivarius DSM 11622
GTAGATGGTGCGAACAAGCGAACGGCCCTGGCGGTGCACGGCTTTTTTGCGCTTGAACTGTGCTTTAATGGGTTTGCGCTTGGCGTAAGGACCGATAAAGGTGGATACCGTAGCGGCGGTAGGGCGTATGGCAGCAGTTACTTTACCAACTGTTTCGCCCAAAGCCATGAACAGCAGAGCCCCAAAAAGTAAAAAGTATTTGTGTGGCATAGGGAAGTAGAAAAGGTGAAATGGTTGGGCTAGGTATATTGGGTGTACTAAACATAGGAAACTTATATGGATTATAGAAAATATTTGCTTTTTTATAATTCATTAATTCAATTACTACTTTCCTATTGCTGAATTTTAATGATTGGCCGCGTAACATTGTATCCACAAAAAAGCCCCCCGGAATCTATCTGGGGGGCTTTTTTGTGGCAATAGAGAAAAGGCGTATAGACCTTTATTGGGAAGCAATTACCTACGAGTCTTGGTTGGCCTTAGGCTTAGGAGCGGTATTTTACTTTTTCTCCTTTTGCTCATCAATCGGCTCGGCCGACGTGTTGTCGTCATCGGCGGCTTCAACGACCTTATTAACCACTACTACAGCTACGGCCGCAATGGCGGCAATCCCCAGAATCAGCTGGGTAGTCGTTAGGCGCTGAGCTGTCTTTTTCAGCAGCGCCCCACCGTGCTTAAGCAGGTCGTCGATACGGTCGTGGTCGCCCTGAAAGATAACGTGGTAGGCACTCTCAAGCGTACGGGTGATGTCTTCGGGCAGAATTTTTTCTAGCTGAGCTTCTAGTTGGGTTTGGTTGTCCATAGCGGAGGTTAGTCGAAACGAGTGAAAAGTCGATACAGGATGGTGAGGTAGCCACCGGGAAGCATGTACGCAAAAAGCCGCCAGCAGTTATTAGTTCTTCTTTATTCGGCGGTCAGCGCTCAGCGAGTAATGCGGTGGCTGTTGATAAGAGCAGCCGGCCAACGAATCATAAATCAGTAAAGAAGCTCTCTATTTCAACACCACCAACAGGCGTGAGCTAGCGCGGCTTCCTTCCACCACATGACAGTAGTAGGAGCCCGCAGCAAGCCCCTGAACATCCAAGGATAGCTTTTGCGGGCCTTTGGGCAGCGTTCGGTCTGCCAGCCGCACCACCTCCCGACCTATCGTATCGAATAGTAATACCTGCACATGGCTGCCACTGGCATCGAAGGCTATGGTCGAATAGTCGCGCGCGGGGTTTGGGTACACGCTGAAGTTGGCCACACTCACCTCGGCCGCTGGAAGCACGCTGGTCACTACGCTTGAGCGCAAAACTGGTACGTAGGGCAGTTGCCCGGTAGTAGAAGGTAGTAGCGCGTTGAGCGTACTTTGCGGCACCAAAAACCAATCTTTCAGGATGCTGGCGTAGATGCTACGAAAGTCGAACTGCATGGGCACGTTGTCGTTTACGCCCGCACTGGTGGGCAGCAGCGGATTGGTGCCATGAATCAGGGGGTTGACGCCGGTGCCGAACACAATAAGAGGAGCGGCCGCGCCGTGGTCAGTGCCTTTGCTTGCGTTGGATTTGATGCGCCGCCCAAATTCGGAGAATGTCATCCCCACCACCCGGTCCTGCACCCGCAGACGCTGCAAATCATCCTGAAATGCTTCCAGCGCCTGTGAAATCCTGCCCAGCAGCGTCGCATGGGTGCCCGTGGAGGTACTGCCCGTAGCGGCTACCTGGTTGGCATGGGTATCGAAGCCCCCCATATTACAGACATATATCCGGGTTTGTAGGCCCCCAGCTATCAGCTGCGCTACAATCTTAAGCTGGTCAGCTAAGGTATTCTGGCCAGCCGCAGGATAGAGCGGCGACAAGTTTTTGGCCTTACCAGCAGCCAGCTTTATACTGTCATTATATACCTGGGTTTGTTGCACGACTCGCCGGATAAAGGTGAGCTCGTGGCCGGCCGGCGTGTTGGGGGCGGTATCTACGCCGCCGGAAAGCAGCTGGTAGAAGGAGGACGTGCTGGCAATGGCCATCCCCATATTCACGGTGGGGCCCTGCACGCAATTGCTCACCACGGAGCCAATACTGATAGCCAGCGGATCAGGAGTATCAGCGCTGGGAAACCCGGTCGGAAAGCCTGGGTACTCCCCATCGAGGTAGCGGCCCGCCCAACCGGAGGTAATGGTTACGTTAGAGTCGGAGCCGGAGGTCCAGATGTCGGTAGCGCGGAAGTGGCTGAAATTAGGGTTCGGGTAGCCTACGCTCTGCACTACCCCAATCTGACCATTCGCATACATATTCTGGAGGCCTGCCATAGCCGGATGAATACCGGTAGCGGCGGTTAGGCGCAGCACTTCACTTTCGGCAATGGCAACATCGGGCCGGGCCTTCATCAGCGACGAATACTGATCAAGCGGGATAATCATGTTCAGGCCATCATTGCCGCCGTTGAGCTGAATAAGCACGAGTACCCTGTCTGTTTGCGTAACCCCGCCCGTGAGTTGGTATAGCTCAGGCGAATAGCCATAGGCTCCGATAGGAAAGCCCCCCATAAGCGCTGGCAGTACAGCTGCGGTCGCGGTTGTATGAAGGAAGTCTCTGCGTTTCATAATCAAATGACTGGAGTAGATGAGGAGGCGCGAATGGCAGAAAGCAGAAGCTCGTTGGCAGGCCAGCGCGTCATTTCTGCCCTCCCCTGAGTATTTGCTTGTTAGCTCAGATGGTATTCCGCCAAGCCCATCATCGCCCGGAGCATAGCTTGCAGCTTAGTCATCACGGCCGCTTTTTTGGCCGCAGTAGTCGGCGTGGCCAGGTAAGCATTCCACTCTACTGTCCACTCGAAATCGGGCAGGCCAGGCAAAAGAGTGTCTTTCAAGAAGTCTAATTGATTGCTGGTAAGCGCGATAGGCAGAAGAAGCTTCGCGTATTCGGCTACTAGCTGAGTAGGATCGGCCGCCACGGCCGGAGGCAGCGTGAGCGTGAGGGCAATAGGGTCAATGAAAATCTTAAAGCTGTTGCGAGTGAAGCCCGGACCAATGAGCACATCGGTAAACTGATTCCGCCGGGGCAGTGTCACGGCATTAATCCACATTTCGTAGAACTGCGGCGTTTGGTAGTAGGCTGGCCATCCCGCCACGTTGGGTGGGTCGCCGAGCAATTGCTGCTGCACGTTGGTCTGGGTATTGAGGTAGTCCCACATACCGTACTGGGCCACGACACTCGAAGCGGGAGGAAAGGCTACCTGCATCTGCCGGCATGCTGTCACGGAGAAGTCCAGGGGGCTTTTAATGACGCAGCCCAGGTTGGCAGCGTCAAAAAAATGCTCGCTGGTAAGTAAAGCCCGCAGTACCGGAGCCACCTCGTAGTTACTCTGAATGAGCAGTGTCGCCATTGGCTGAATCACTAGCTCCTCCGTCGACTCATCAATAACGTAGTACACAAACCAGCGGTACAGGGCCCGGCAAAGGTTGCGCGCCGTCTCGGCCTGACTGAAAATCATGTCAATCAGGGTCTTGTACTCCTGGTCGCCGCCGTTGCTGATAATACGGTTTCCAAAGGCCGCCGAAAACTGCTTGGTGCCCGTATCGTGGCGGCTGGCCGTGTAATAACCCGTCAGGGTGGTTGTGTTATCGCGCCAGCCAGTAAGCACCCGAGCGGCCGCCTTCACGTCATCTTCCGTATAGTTGGTGTAGTTTCCGGGGGCAATGAGGGGGCCTTTTCCGACGGTGAAAAGCTCCAGCAGCTCACGCCCGTAATTCTCATTGGGGGCCGCCGCCGTACTCTGATTGCCATTGAGGTAGCGGAGCATGGCGGGCGTGATTGTCACGTCCTTAATTAACTGCTTGCTATTGCCGAGCGCCTGCTGCCGAAGCAGTGCAGTATAGGCATAGCCGTAGCGCGCATCGTTAATATCGCCTAACTCAACTACGAAGCGATTGTGCCAGAATAAGGTCATCTTTTCCGTCAGGGAAATCCCCTGACCTACGAGTTGACCCATCCACCACGACCGCAGCGACGAGCGGCGCGCGCCTTCCACCGCCTGATCAAAGGGTTTCGTCACCCATGTCTCGCCAACGGCCACGCTGGTATCGGCGGCGGCCACATTCAGGGGCGGGGAGGAGGGGGCAGTGGGCGTGAGAAGGTCGTTCACTACCTGTGTCAGACCCCGGCTCGCCGCCGTTATAATCTCGGTGCGGGTCGGTCCAAATAAGGTTCGACGCAGCAAATGAGCCGCCTGCGCTTCCGTCCAGGAACCGCTATAAGGAGCCAGGCCAGTCGTAGTGGTGATAGTAGGCGCTGGCAGCTTTTTGTTCGCGTATGGGCTAATGCTTTCCTCGCCACCATCACCGGTCAGGCTGGCAGATGCGCCGGCTTGGTGCACGGCCGGTGCTACTAACGGGGCTGAAATGGCCAAGGCACGGCTATTTTTCAGAAGAAAGGCTCTTCGATTCATTAGTAGCGCGAATAGGTAGGGAAAGAAGAACCTAAGACCATTAAAAATAGAGTATTTATAGCACTAATACTAATAGCTTAATTTTGCACTAAGAGTAGAGACGGGTACAGTGCTTATGACTTATAAAGTTGATGCACATACTGATAACGCAGAGGTACTACAGTAACAGACTGCACAAAAAAGCCCCCCAGGCCTAAGGTCTGGGGGGCTTTTTTGTGCATTAGGCGCTACTTATTCGTAAACCTTTACTACGAACACAAAATCCTGCAGCTTACGCAGCTGCTGCGGCCGCGTGTTGCCGGTGAGCTGATTGAAACGAGGTAAGTTGTACGGTTGAGCAGGCTTCGCCGTGGCCAGCGAATCAACCAGACGCATCAGGTACGACGACTTGGTGGCGAAAGCGGCACTTTGCACATCCGTCTGCCGACCGCTGATTATCCCGATTAGGTTGCCGCGGTCGTCGAGCAGCGGGCCGCCGCTGTTGCCCGGATTCACGGGAATAGAAATCTGATAAAATCCAGTGTCACCTTCAAAACCCGACCGAGCACTCAGCGAGCCATCGTTAAACACCAGATCTTCCCGTGGATAACCCAGGGTGTATACTCTCTCACCCAGCTCGGCCAGGCCACGCTTGAACGAATAAGGCAAGCGCCCAAAACCATTAAACTTTGGATCAGTAATGCGCAGGATAGCTAGGTCGTGGGCTACATCGGAGAAGACGGGCTCGGCGCGGTAGCGCTGCCGGTCGCGGCTCTCAATGAGGACTGAATCTGCCCCCTGAATGACGTGGTAGCTGGTTACCAGGTAGCCGTCGGTAGTCAGGGCAAAGCCCGTTCCGCTAAACTTACCCGGATTTACTTCCTCATTAGGGCGTGGCTCATCCATCTGAGTGAGGGCCTTATTCATCGCACGCTGGTTGCGCTTGATGCGCTCTACCTCGCGTCGCAACACCGTGTAGCCGTATAGCGAAGGCTTTTGCTGGGCCGTACGCCACATCTCCAGGCCAAGCAAGGTGGCGAATACCGCCAGTATGGCCACCGAAGCCGCTACCGCGATAGTGGCCCGATGGCTGCTCCAGAACTCCCGCAAGTGCTGCTCCGTGCGCGAAATGCGCATGACCGGCATGGAAGGGTGGCCAGTTTCGAGAACGGCTTCCGTGGCGGCCTGCTCGGCGTCGAGGGCGGCCTGCATGGCCCGCAGCTTGCGCCGGGTAGTCAGACGCCGACCATAGCCATGCAGGGTGTCAGTCAGCTCATTGAAGTCGACCAGCTGCTGGGCTAAGTCCGGCTCGGTAGCTAGGCGGTGCTCCAGGGCAGCCTGCTCTTCCGGGGGCAGCTGGCCGCTCTGGTAAGCGTCGAATAAGGCGTAGTAATCAGCTTCAGTTTTCATAAGACTAATCGGAAGCGCGCTTCCTCTGTACTGGGAACCGAGTGGGTCGCTAAAAAGATTCTTCTTCCTTATAATGAGTGAAAAACAGCTTTTTAAGACGCACTAAGCACTTGTATTTTTGATTTTTGGCGTTGTCGGCGTTGGTATAGCCAAACTCAGCCGTGAGTTGCTGCATGGATTTCTCCTGCAGATAAAACCCTTCAAGCAGCGACCGGCAAGGCTCTCCCAGGTGGTTGAGGGCTTCGGCCATAGTAGCGAAGCGCTGATCGCGGTCCTCCGCCTGGTCTACATCCGCCTCCGCACCGGTTTCGAGGTAAGGCTCATGGTCTTCGAGACGACCGCCAAAACGGTTTTTCTCAGCTAACCGCTTGAGCCACAACCGACGGCACACCGCGTAGAGGTAGGTTTTGATCTGGCAGCTGAGCTCCAAAGAGCCTTCGCGCACCTTTTCATAAAACACCATTACGCCCTCCTGATACACGTCCTTGGCTTCGTCCTCGGTGCCGCTGTTTTGCAGCACCAGGTGCGAAATCATGGGCAGATGCAGGCGGTACAGTTGTGCCAATGCCCGATCGTCGCCGCCTTGGATGGCGGCCACGAACTCTTCATCAGTGTAGGAAGGTTGACCCTTACCCATTCGCTTTGGTCTTTAATACAAAGAAGGTGAGTTAGTAACCCTCCCCAAATTTATTTTCTACTACCAGGTTACCTTTTGCCTCTACAGGTATAAAGGGCGTTTTTTAGACAACTTTCCAAACCTAACACCAAAATGAAGAACCTTCTGAAAGTATCTGCCCTGGCTTTTGTATTCGCTGCTGCCCTGACTTCCTGCGAGTCGAAGCCCGCTACTACTGAAACTACCACCACCGAGATGAGCACCGAGACCACAACTCCTGCTATGGGCGACTCAACTATGATGTCGGCTGATTCGACCATGATGACGGCTCCCGTCGATGGTGCTTCTACCACGACTACGACGACTACACAACAATAAAAGTAAGCAGCTATTGGCTTAGGCCAGTGAGTTGCTAAACGGCCCGGCTTCCCTAAAAAGGAAGCCGGGCCGTTTTTTTAAGGTATTTGGTTAAGAGTTAATTCAGTGGGCGCGGTTCAGTGTGCTGTATACCAGCGCTTTGACTGCGGAGCTATAGTTTTTCTTCCAGCCACAAAAAGCCAGCGCCCAGCAAAAACAGCCCAAAAAACCAGGCCGCCGGCCACGATTGGCGAGTGAGCTCAGGGGAGGCCGCACGAGGGGATGAGGAAGTTGCCAGCCACGCCTGCGCGGCCTGCCGGCGCAGCTCATTCTCGGGCCCGAGCCAATTTTGCCCCCCAAACACATAAAACCAGTGGGATGCTTTGTCGGGCAAAGCCACACGATACCAGCCCGCCGAGTCGGGCCAGAATTGACCGGTGCTCCACTCGGGCAGGCGCGTATCCTGGCGCATAGACAGCGTTACGGGCCGTCCTGCGGCACCCCGCACCGTGGGCGCGGCAGCAGGAAAGGCGGCCGCTGTGAGTTGCACCTCTACGGGTACATTGGAGCGGGGCCAGGCAGTAATGACGCGCCAGGTAGCGGTAGCTGGCTCGGGCCGGGCCACCGCCGTAAGCAGCCGGCTCCAGTAGGCATTATACGTGAGCGAATCGTTTTGCAGAGCCCAGCGAAAGGTTTCGGGCAGCACCGACACCACCATTGTGCCGGCTCCCACGCGCTGGGCCGCTACCACTGCTTGCCCTTGCCCCGTCGTAATAAGAGGGCGCAGACGGGCCGAAGCCCGCACGGTAGCCGGCACGGTAGTCGTAGCACGGCCCGGCCCGCCTTGCCACCGAACAGGCTGGGGCCGCGCCGAGGCTGCCGTAGCCACCGGCACGATGCTGAAAGCGGCCCGACCCGGTGTAAGGCGGGGCAGCGGCCCGGCGTCGGCCAGCAGGATAAGGCCCGGCCCACCGGCGCGCAAGGCAGCCGTCAGCTGCTGCGCTTCGCCGCCCGCCAGCGTGCTCGCATCGGCTACTACGGCGTCGTAGCGAGTCAGCAGGGCGGGCGTGAGGCGGGAAATATCGTGGGCGGGCTGGTTGAGAAACTCGGTTTGGGTCAGGCCCCGGCTGATGCCCACGCGCAAAGCCACCGCGTGCTGGCGGGTACCGAGCTGGTTTTTGAGAAACTTAAACTCAAAGGAAGGGGTGCCGGCCAGCAGCAGCACCCGCAGGGCGCGGGTCGGCACCACCTCCACTGGCACGGGCTCAGTAGCCAGAATTTGCCCCCCGCGCCGCGCTATCAGCTCGTACACCGCCAGGCCGGCCGCTTTGGGCACGTACGTCAGCTGAAAAGCCCCCCGGCCGGCCGGCAGGCGCACGGAGTCGCGCGGCGCGCCCCCGGCCCGGAGGTGTACCCACACCGGCGCGGATTTGGCAGCATCGGGGAGCAAATTGTCGAAGAAGCCCGCTATCAGCAACGGTTGGCCCAGCTCCGGGCGAGGCGTCCAGTTGGCCGTGCGAAAACCCACCCGAGCCGACGGCGCGTGCCAGACAAGCCGAACCGGGCCTAGCATCGGTAGATCGGCAGCTGGCAAACCCCGACCCAAAACGTGCAGGCGGCGCAGGCTGGGCTGCTGCTCTCGCAGCTGCAAAAGATTGCTAACCATTACGGTATCGGCACCGGTGGTAGAACTAGTGCGCCACAGGCGGGTAGCCGGCCCCAGGCGGCGCAGCAGGGTGCTCAGGGTATCGGGCTGAAAACCATCGGTCAGCAGAATAGCCTCGGCGCGGGGCCCTGGTACGGTGCGCGCGGGCGGATAAGCAGTAAGCCAGAGTCCGGCTCCGGCTACTGCTCCGGCCAGCAGGCGCAGCACGAGCCGCTGCCGATTGGGCCGCCGTAGGGCCACCCAACTCAAGCCAAGAACCAGCAGCCCACACAAAGTAAGCAGGGCGTAAAACAGAAACGTGGGGGGCATTTTAGACAAAGCTTACCGGCTTAATTCTTGAAAATACCGCTGCGCCAACGGATTAGCGCCGGGCGGGCGCACGGGCGCGGCGGGCGGCGCGGGCAGCAACCCAGTAAGAGCCCGCTCCACGGAGGGCATAAGCTCGGGGCGTAGCGGCCGGCCGGCGCGCACGTCGGCTACCAGTCCGCGCAGGTCGCGCAGAGCCGCGAGATAGGCGCCGGGCCGCTGCAAAGCTGCCTGGGAGATGGCCTGTCCGGCCCGCTCCAGTACCAGTGCATCGTTGGGCTTCACGGCCTGACCCCGCCGGGCGGCACCCAGCCAGCGCAGCGCGTCGCGCACGGCGGGCTGCGCTGGCTGGGGGGCAATTTTCTGCTCCCGGCGCGGCGCGGCGGCGTTGCCCATCTCGCCGGTGAGGCGGAGGGTGGCTTCGGGCAGCACGGGCGGCGTAAAGCCTGATTTTTTGACGTAGGCGCGGGTTTGCTGCTGCACCTGCTTGAGCAGGCGCAGGGCGCGGTACTCGTAGGGCAGCGCCTCCTTCAGCCGACTGGTGCGCAGGCGCAGCTCGGCTTCCCACATTTGGGCTAATACGCCGCGCAGCTTGGCTTTCACGGCGGGCTCCAGAAAGTCGGCCGTTTCACTGTCGTCGTGCAGGTGCATGTAGGGCTCCATGAGCGCGGCCGTGGCGGCCTGGCCGGGGACGTCGGTGGCGGCAGGAAACTTGTCGCCGCTGTGGTCGTGGCCATCGTCGGCTGAGTGTACTTCCTCTTCTTTGCTTTCCTCCTGCTCGGCGGTAGCGGGGTTGTCTTCCACTTTTTTCTCGACGGGTGGACGGGTGGCGGTTTCGCCGATGCCCTGCTCAAACTCTTCGCCCAAAAATTTCCCGTAGCGCATACGCAGGATTTTCTGGTCGAAGCCCAGGTTGTTGCCACGCTCCGCAACCGTAGTGGCCGTCAGGCGAGACTGCTCCGCGATAAGCTTTTCGGTGTCAATAATAATCTGGCGCTGACTGCGGAAGTAGGCCGGCACCACGTTCACGCCCAATGACAAATCGGAAGTGCCATCTACCAAGGCCGTGTCTTCCCACTGCACCAGATAAGTATCGGAGCGGGTGCTGCCGCGGGCGTTATCCCAGGCCTGCACGTAGAAATACACCTCGTCGCCGTAGGTGAGGCCGAGCTTGGGTAAGCTGAGCAGATGCGTAGCCGTGGCCTGCGTGGGCTGGCCCCGCAGTGGCCCGCTGAGGTCGGTGACGACCTCCGTAAATTTCACGGCCTCGCCCTGCCCTTGCGCCACCGTAGCTACCAGGCGGGCGCGGCTCAGGCCGTAGTCATCACGCAGGGCGATGCGCACCGCTAGTTGCGGCTTATCGCCAAACTCGATGAGGGTATACGGCTTCGGATTCTGAATCTGAAGTACGGGTGCCTGGTCAGGCTGCACCTCAATGGCGTAGTCATCGGACGGTTTGCCCGCGAACCGCACCCGGTACAGCACGGAAGCCGTCAGCGTCTGCTCCGCCACGAAGGTATTTGCCTGCCCCGCCACGGCCCGAAAAACGACTCGCCGCTGGCCCAATTCCAACTGGGGCGGGGCATCGGTGGCCCGATTCACCCGCACCGTCCAGCGCACCTTCGACCCGCTGGGGCAACGAAAGGAAGCCATAGCGGCGGTAGTGGCCGGCTGCCGCGTATAGGCGGGCGGCGTCACGTTAATACGGGTGTCGATAACGCGCGGCGCGGCCTGGGCTGCCGGGTTGATTTTTTCTTCGGGAAAGTTCAGGGCTACGGCCGGGGCTGTGGTAGCAACGGTGGTTTGTGCCGTTGGCCTCAGCCACCAGGCCGCCCCGGCCAGGAGCAGCAGCAAGCCCGCCCACCCTAGTGCCGGCCGGTGATTGACCGGCAGCAATGTTTTCTTCGTGTCTCGCAGCTCTTGCAGACGTCTGCTTACCCGTTGCTGCTGAATGCTTTCCAGCAGATTAAAGGCAGATGGTTCGCGCAGCAACAGGCCCGTGCTGTCTTCCAGTTCTGGGAATTGCCGGTCGAGGCGTTGAGTAACCGGCACCAGACTGGACTGCCAGTAGCGGCGCAATCGCAGGATGACAAAAGCCACCAGAAGCACCCCCGCCCCGCCTGCTGCCCAACCAGGTAAAGGCCAGGAACGAGCTACTATCGCTAGCAAAATGCCCCCCGCCACTACGGGCAGCAGCAGGGCCCCCGTGCGGCGCAAAGCGTAGCCGCGCCACTCCGCCCGGAGGGCGGGCGAGGCCGCCACAAAAGGTGCTTCGGCAGCTTGGGTGGTAGGTGTCATGCAGTGGAAACTGAAGAAGAAATTGGGCGACGCTGCGCCAGCAGGCGCTCTACGGCAAATAGCAAACCCGCCAGCAGCACCGCCCAGGGCCGTAGGTTGGTGAAAGTATCAGCCGCCGGTTTAGCCGCCGGCTGGGGGGCATTTTGCGCTGCTGCCAGGCGAGGCTGAATTGCCGCCTGAATCTGAGCCGGGGCAGCTATTCGATAGTCATTACGAGCCAAGGATAGGGATGGGGTGGCGGGCTGTACTAAGTCCAGGAGCAAAGCAGGCAGCTCCGGGCTGTCCGGCAGGCCACTCCAGGCGGGGTTCAGACGCGTGTGCAGCTTGTAAACCTGTCCCCGCCCCTCGGCCCGCCGCGACAACACGGCCTGCCCCGTGCCATCGGCCCAGACAGTGGCGCTGGGGGGCAAAGTTGTAGCCTTGGCCCGCCGCAAAAGAGGAATAAGTGCTTCCGCGCCAGGCGGGCCAAATGATGCCGTAGTAGCTACGCCCGGTGCTGGTGCCTGTTGCCACCAGATTAGTCCCTGCCTCACCCGCGCTTTCCACGCGGCCGGCATCGGCGCATCGCTCAGCCAGAATACCCACGCCAGCGAATCGGTGGACGTAGGGGCAACGGCCGAAACCGTAATGACCGGGGGCACCAGCAGGCCGCTGCCCGCCGCCCGCAGCGCCGCCCCCAAATAGCGCGCATCTTCGGCTTGATCAGGTGCATAATACACCCACAAGCGCGGTGCGGCCCGTTGCACGGGCGTACCCGCCGAGTCAGCCGCCAGCCGCACCACGACCTGACCCGTCGGGCTGGTTTCATAGCGCAATCCAGATAAGTCTGGTACCGTCAGGGCACCATCGGCAGCAGGACGAGCCACCGACGTGGCCCGAAACGTTGTTTTCTCCTCGTCACTGCGCCCAATTAGTAGTCGCAGCTTATCCGAGCCGCTGAAAGCTGCTGCCTGCACCCAGGCACCCGAATCAGCAGTAGGGATGAGCTGCCAGGTGAGGTTGGGGGGTAAATTTGGGCGAGTGCCCTGCAAATCAGCTAGTCGGGCGGATGTGAGCAAATGCACGGGCCGCTCCGCAAAGCGACGGGCCGCTTGCTCGGCCCGCGCCCACAAAAAGGCCGTTTCAGTAGTACCCAGGCTATCAGTACTAGCGGGGGGAGCGAGTAATGCCGTCCACTCTTCCGCTGAAATTAACAGAAAACCCCGTTCTAAACGGCTCACTTCGTAGCCCTTGCGCCGTAGCGAATCAACCAGCGGGCGCACCGAGGGAATGTTCATTGAGGTCAGCAGCTCCGGGCTTACCAGCACCTGCCCACGGGCGGGCGGCGCGGGGCGCTGCCAGGCTGGCCCGGCCAAAGCCACGGCCAGTATTGCCACCACGGCCGCCCGCAGCAGCAGCAGCAATAGCTGCTCCAGCTTCAGGCTACGCAGCCGTCGGTTGGCCGAGGCCGCCAGCCACCGCACGCTGCCCACCCGCACCGTACGGCCCGGCCGCCGGTTCCAGAGGTGGATGGCCAGGGGCACCAATAGCCCCAGCAAAGCCAGCAACGCGGATGGAGTGAGAAGAGTGAGCAAGAGAGGAATAAATTAAGAGTTTATTGAAAATAGGCAGTCATGCAGGGGCGGAGCCGAGGTATGACGTTCTAGTGGGTTTGTATTTGGAAAAAAGATAGTATCATTCAAAAACAGAAATTCAATTAAAAAAGCCCCCCAGCCGCTCATAGCTGCGTCTCGCGGCGGCGCAGAAACTCGCGCAATGCCTGGTCCAATGGGTCGGCGGTGCTGAGCTGGTGATAGTCGAAGCCGTGGCGGCGGGCCGATTGGGCCGTAGCGCGCAGCCATTCCTGGTGGTTCTGCTGATATGCCGCCCGCTGCTGATCGGCGTCGAGCTGGAGAATCTGGCCGGTTTCGAGGTCTTCAAACGTGATGGAGCCCCGGTAGGAAAACGTCACTTCATTTTGGGCCACCAGATGCAGCACCAGCACCTCACCGGCTACGGCCTGCAAACGGGTGAGCAGGCGTTCCATCTCCGCTTCCTCTTCATATAAATCACTCACGAAAACCGTCAGGGCACGCTGGCGGCGGGCGGTGAGTGGAGCCAGGATGGCCGACGTCGGAAAAAGCCCCCCGGCCTCCGTTTTTTCCAGCAGGTTGTACAGGCGCGGCAGCTGGCGCGACTCGGCTCTGGGGGGCAAATGCTGCACTCCCTCGGGCCGCAGGATGCTCAGTGCCACGGCATCGCCCTGATTGGTAGCCAAATATGCCATGCTGGCCAGCACCAGACGGGCGTAGTCCAGCTTGGTCAGGCCGTTGTCGTCGCGGTGGTTCATGCTGGCGCTGGCATCGAGCAGCAGATGCACCAGCAGACTCGTTTCCACCTCCGACTCGCGGATGTAGTAGCGGTCGGAGCGGGCGGCCAGACGCCAGTCGAGGCGGCGCAGGTCGTCGCCGGGCTGGTAGGGCCGGTACTGGCTGAACTCCAGGCCCGTGCCCCGCCGCCGGCTCCGGTGCTGACCGGCTAGAAAGCCTTCCGCCGCCTGTTTGGCGGCCAGCGGCAGGTTGCGCAGGGCGTGTAGGGTTTCGGGAGCGAGCATTTCCTAGAAGTGAGAAGTGAGAGAACGTATCATGCTGAGGAATCGAAGCATGATACGTTCTCTAAAATCTAAACAGCTACCGCTTTCAGCAGCTCCGCCACGGCGTCATCGGCCGTAATATTTTCGGCTTCGGCATTGAAATTCAGCAGCACCCGATGCCGCAGTACCGGCGGGGCCAGCGTCCGCAAGTCATCCAGCGTCACCGCGAAGCGGCCTTGCAGCAACGCCCGTGCTTTGGCGCACAGAATTAGCGCCTGCCCGGCCCGCGGCCCCGCACCCCAGCGCCCGTAGTCCTGAATAAACTTAACCTGCGTAGTGGCCGGCCGCGTAGCGCGCACCAGGCGGTTCACGAAATCCAGCAGCTCGGGGCTGAGGCTGACCTGGCGTACGAGCTGCTGCAACTGACGAATATCGGCGCTGCCCAGCACGGGCTTTACCTCGGCGCGGACCGTGCCCGTAGTGCCACTGAGTACCGCCAGCTCTTCCTGCTCCGATGGGTAGCCGATGCGTACGTAGAGCAGAAACCGGTCGAGCTGGGCTTCGGGCAACGGGTAGGTGCCGGCCTGCTCAATGGGGTTTTGGGTGGCCAGCAGAAAGAAAGGCTTCGGCAAAGCGTGCTCCTGACCGGCGTAGGTTACGTGGCCTTCCTGCATGGCTTCGAGCAGGGCCGCCTGCGTTTTGGGCGGCGTCCGGTTGATTTCGTCGGCTAAGACCAGGCTAGCGAAAATAGGCCCCTCATTAAACTTGAACGAGCGGTGGCCCGTGCCGTGGTCTTCCTCCAGTACTTCAGTGCCCAGAATATCGGTGGGCATGAGGTCGGGCGTGAACTGAATGCGCCGAAACGACATATCGGTGGCCGCAGCCAGGGTGCGCACGAGCAAGGTTTTGGCCAGGCCCGGCACGCCTTCCAGCAGGGCGTGGCCGCCGGCCAGCAGCGCTACGAGCACCTCATCGAGCACCTCACTTTGGCCGACGATTACTTTGGCAATTTCTTCTTTGAGCGGGGGAAGTTTGGCCAGCAGGCGATGTACTTCTTGTTCGGTCATGCAGGGGGCTTTTTCGGGCGTCAGTTCGTTCAGGCGTCGGTTCCCGCAGAGTTTCGCGGAGGGAAGGCGCAGAGGTTGGCTTGCGCCCTCCTTCGGGTCGCAGTGTTCTTTTAGATTCTTATCAATTCTTCATTCCTCATTAAGGCTACGCTGTCAAAGCATACATCAGGATGTTGACGCCGAACTTGGTGTTGTCTTCGGCTAGCCAGCGCTTGTTGCGGTAGTCGTAGTCCCACTCGCAGCCGTAGTCTTTGTTGGAGTACAAAACCCCAATACGGCCGTTGATTTCCACGGCTTTCAGGTAGTCGTGAATCAAATCGTCGCCCCAGCCATTCAGCTCGAAACCGGTGGGCGGGGGGCCGTCTTTGAAGGTGAAGAACGATTTGTAGAGGGGGTGCGTTTTAGGGATCTTCCTGAGCGCGCCGGTTCCGAAACACTGGCGCATCTGCTCCTCAAAGGAGCGGGCAAAGAGGCCGTCGATGTCGTGGTTGCAGTCGTCAACGAATACGAAGCCGCCGTTGCGCACATATTGGGTAAAATTCTGCTTTTCGGCCGCCGAAAATTGTACCAGGCGGTGGCCCGAGAGGTAACAAAACGGGTAGCTGAACAGCTCCGGGCTGTCGAGGGCCACCACTTTCTCCTTCTGATTCACGGGCACCGTCGTGTACTGAATCAGCGAGTGCAGCAGGTTGGTGGGCATTCGCTCATCCACGGAATCCCAGTCGCCGGAACGGTATTGGAGGCGGACGAAGGTAAAAGGAGCGGGCATAGCAGCGAGTAAGCAACGAAAAAGAGACGGCGCGGGGCCAACAAAGTTGCCTGGGGGGCAAATTCCAGCCGGAAAATACGGGCTTCCGCCCAAACGCACGGCCGCTCTCCCACCAGGGCTCACCAGCCCTCTTCCCGCTTTGGCCCAATTAATGCAAACTATTCATCTATAAATAATACACAGCCCTTGGCAATACTCTATTCTCCCCTACGTATTACTTACTCAATCTAACCCGCAGCCTACTATGAAACGTACTGTCCTATTGCTCTTTAGCTTGTTTTCCCTGGCCCTAAGCGCCCAGGCCCAATTTGGTGTGAAAGGTGGTATCAACCAGGCCGTGCTCAGCGGCAACGTCGGCGATGGTGCCGAATACCAGACCTCGTATCACGCCGGTATTTTTTATCAGGCCAAACTCCTCGGCCCGATTTCCCTGCAGCCCGAGCTGCTCTATTCTATGCAGGGTGCCCAGGCCCGCAGCCTCGTCCGCGACCAGTCGCTGGAGGAGTTCGACACCAAGCTGCACTACCTCACCCTGCCCGTGCTGGCGAAAGTGACCATCGGGCCCCTATTCGTAGAGGCCGGCCCGCAGTTCAGCTACCTGGTGTCGTCGCAGGATGAAGGCCGTACCCAGGTAAATATGACCAGCTCCGGCCCCCAGGAATACTTCGACTTCAACCGCAGCAACAGCGGCGACTACAAAAAAGGCGACCTGGGCGTAGCCCTCGGAGCCGGTATCAAGCTGCCATTGGGTTTGGCCGTGGGCGGCCGCTTCACCACCAGCCTCAACAACATCGGCGACTACCGCAACATCAGCGGCGTAAACGACCCGGAACTAAAGAACCGCGTGTTTCAGGCGTATGTAAGCTTTCAACTGGGGCGAGATAACTAATATGCTTTTCAGTTAAGTCAACAAAAAAGCCCCCCCAGAGCAACTCTGGGGGGCTTTTTTGTGAGAAAAACCAGTCGTTTACTTCGATGCTTTAGCCGCCAGCAGCAAATTATATTGCGCAATAATGGCGCGCATGTCGCGGTACTGGTAGTCAGACAGGTCCTGCTGAATCTTCTGCGCCAACTCGGGGCAATCTTTAAAGTATTCTGTCATTTGCTGGCGGAATATGCTGCGCTTTACTTCTACCAATTCGCCGCCTCGGCGCACGTACCAGTGGTTGTTTGTGTACGGAATGGCAGCCATAACCATCACTGCGCCGGCCAGTGGCGCAACAGGGATAGGAATAGCTTCCGCTTCCGCATAGTTGAACAGCTCTGCCGGCCCTTCCAACAATCTGGTAGCCAGCACCTTTTTGTTCTTTCCCTCAACAATCATAGTCTCAGAGTAAATACCTTCGACTACCATCGACTGCACCTTATCGACGCCTATCATCTTCATTTTCGGCTTGGATCGGATGTCGGGCGACTTATCGTAGAAGCTCAGAACCTTGCCGAAACCGTCGGTGCTGACGGGTAGATATAGGCGAATTTTGCGGCCCTCCGGCGTAGTAACTTCGCCCAGGGCAAAGCCTCGATATTCCCTGCCTGGTTTGGTTGAATTTACATCAAGGGTGTCTTGCTGGGCGAAGCCTACACCAGACAAGCCTAAAACGAGCCCTACAACGAGTAAAAGTTGTTTCATACAGAGTCAATGCGATTGTTTAAATCCGAAGCCGCACTACGCAAAAAATCCGACTGAAAGGTTTCAGGCGGACTTTTTACTACAAAAAAGTATGAATTTTTCGCGTTAACTACACCGCGTCCGACAAGCTGGTGAAGGTAAAGTCCCGAATCTTCAAAGGCGGCACCAGATTGCCCCCCAAGCGTTGCGGTTTGCCAATCGCCTCAATATTATTCAGCATAATGATGGGGCTTTCATTAAAGCGGAAGTTCTTCACCGGGTGCTTGATCTTGCCGTTCTCGATGTAGAAAGTACCGTCGCGCGTCAGGCCCGTGTACAACAGCGTCTGCGGGTCCACGTCGCGGATGTACCAGAGGCGCGTGACCAGGATGCCTTTCTCGGTGCTCTTGATCATGTCCTGCACCGTTTGGGTGCCGCCCTCCATGATAAAGCCGTTGGGAAAAGCGGTGGGTGCTACGTTGTTTTTCTGGGCCCAGAAGCGCGAGTAGAACATGTTCTTCATCACGCCCTTCTCAATCCAGACGGTGCGCTTCACCGGCAGGCCGTTGCCATCGAACACATTGCCCGGCGCTTCCGCATTGAGCGGGTCGGAGTAGATGGTTACGCGCTCATCGAACAGCTTCTGACCCAGCTTGTTGCCTCCTCCCTTTTTACTCAGAAAGCTGCGCCCTTCATCGGCCGAGCGGGCGTCGAGCGAATACATCAGGTTGTTGAGCAAGCCTTCATCGGAAACCAGCGCGGCCGGCTCCAGAATTACGGTGTACTTGCCCGGCTCAATGGCTTTGGCGTTCACGGAGCCAGCGGCTTTATCGGCCGCAATTTTGGTCAAGGCTTTGGCGTCGAGCTTGTTGGCGTCGGTGAAATCGGCCACGGCGTAGCCCGAGCCGGTCCCGTCGGGCGTGCGGACGGTGATAGAAAAGTCGAGGTTGGTATCCTGCTGGTAGGCTTCGAGCCCTTTGCTGTTGCGCAGGGCCAGGAAGCTGGCGCCATCCTCCAAGTAGCCCGCGGCCGTGAGCTTGCGCTCCTGGCACAGGGCAATGCTGTCGGCGGCGGCTTTGGCCCGGAAGTCGGGCGTGATGCCGGCCGTGCTTTGAGCAAACGCCACGGGCGTCAGGTACTGCTGCGGCCCCAGCAGCGGCACATAATCAGGGTCTTCGGGCGCGAGGCGGGCAATTTCCTCGGCCCGCTGCACGCAGCGGCGTAGCGTAGCTTCGTCGAACTCGTTGCAGGTGGCCACGCCCGAGCGTTTGCCAAAACCGGACTCCACCACCAACGACACGTTGTCGGTCGAGCCGGCGGTGCTCACGTTGTTGCGGGCGTAGCGGATGTTGCCGCTGGTGCGCCCCCGCAGCGAAACAGTACACTCGTCGGCCTTGCTATAGCTCAGAACTTTCTTGAGAATAGTCTGAGCTTCGTCTTTAGAGAGAATGGGCATTGTGATTTGCTGATGTTGATGTGTGAATGCGTTACCTCACCCCTAGCCCCTCTCCTCCGGGAGAGGGGGACTAGTTTCTAGCTTTTACTAGTGTCTAAAGCTAATTCCCCTCTCCCGGAGGACTTCGCGCCTCAAGCGAACCGTAGCTACGGGTGGGGTGCCCACTATCCAATCTTGCGTGCCGTGTTAATCACGTTCACGCCATTAAAGCGCGTGGTCGAACTGCCGTGGCTCACGGCGCTGCTCTGCGAGGGCTGACCTTTGCCGTCGTTGAAGAAGCCCGAGAAACGGTAGTCGGACTCATCACAGATGGCGGCGCAGCTGTTCCAGAACTCCAATGTGTTAGTCTGGTACGCCACGTCTTCCAGCATACCCGTGATTTTGCCTTTGTCAATCTCATAGAACACCTGACCACCAAACTGGGAGTTGTAGCGCTGCTGGTCGATGGAGAAGGAACCGTGGCCGGCGATGTAGATGCCTTTGTCCACGCCTTTTACCATGTCGTCTACCGAGAGCTTCGCCTTGCCGGGCTGCAAACTCACGTTGGGCATCCGCTGGAACTGCACGTCGCTCCACGACTGAGCGTAGCAGCAGCCATCCGACTCATTTTGACCCACCATGGCGGCCTGGTCGCGGATTTTCTGGTAATCGATGAGCATGCCGTCCTTGATGAGGTCCCACTTTTTGGTCTTCACACCTTCATCGTCATAACCCACCGCACCCAGCGAATTCGCCTGCTGCTTATCGGCTACGATATTCACCAATTTAGAGCCGTAGGGCTGCTTTTTGGCTTTCCATTCCAGGGTAGCGAAGCTGGTGCCGGCATAGTTGGCTTCGTAGCCCAATACGCGGTCCAGCTCCGTGGGGTGCCCCACGCTTTCGTGGATGGTCAGGCCCAGGTGATGAGGGTCCAGCACGAGGTCGTATTTACCGGGCGTTACCGATTTAGCGGTCAGCTTTTGCTTTACCTGCTTGGTAGCGGCCGTAGCATCCTCCAGGATGTCGTAGCTGTTTTTATAGCCTACCAGATCAGAGCCGGCGGGGCCAGCCACTTTATCAGCGGCTTTGGGCATCATGTACTCGTAGCCCATGCCCATAGGTGCGCTCAAAGCCTGGCGGCTGCGGAACTTGCCGGAAGCCCGGTCAATAGCGGTTACGCTGAACGTGGGCCAGATGCGGTGAATATCCTGGTCGATGTAGGAGCCGTCGGTACTGGCAAAGTACTTCTGCTCATTCACCTGGAACAAGGCTGAGTTGATGAAGCTGGCGCCATTTTCCAGGGCTTTCGCATTGGCACCCAACAGCAAGTCTACCTTTTGAGCAATGGGCACCTCGAAGGCATTCTGCTGAATGGGCGTCTTCCAGCTCACTTCGCCGTGGCCTTTCACCGGAGCCAGCTTCACCTGCTCTTTCTGCACCTTGGAATTCGCTTTGGCAATCTGCACGGCTAGCTGGGCGGCTTTGGCTAAGCCTTCCTCACTTACCGTATTGGTGGCCGCAAAGCCCCAGGTGCCATTGGCCAGTACCCGCACCCCGGCCCCGTAGCTTTCGGTGCTTTGAATGTTCTGCACCTGCTTCTCGCGGGTGAAAATGCCTTGGTTCAGGGAGCGGCCAATGCGTACATCAGCGTACGAAGCCCCTGCTGACTTAGCCGCGTTGAGGGCGGCGTCGGCCAGGCGCTTTTTCAGGGCTACGTCGGCGGCGGGCACCAGCAATTGCTCGGGCGTAACCAAATTGCCCCCCAGGCCGGGGAAACCGGGCAAGAACAGGGCGCCGGCCGCTAAGCTGGACATCCCGACAAAATCGCGTCGTTTCAAGAAAGTAGAAGTTTTGAGTGAGGAGTAAAATGTAAGTACAAAACCCGCCGGCCGTAGCCGACGGGTTTTGTAGTAATCAACCGCTAGACAGCGTCCGACAGACTCGTGAAGGTGAAGTCGCGAATCTTCAAAGGCGGCACCAGATTGCCCCCCACGCGCTGGGGCTTACCGATGGCCTCCAAGTTGTTGAGCATAATAATGGGCGACTCATTAAAGCGGAAGTTCTTCACCGGGTGCTTGATCTTACCATTCTCGATGTAGAAGGTACCGTCGCGCGTCAGGCCCGTGTACAACAGCGTCTGCGGATCAACGGGGCGGATGTACCACAGGCGCGTGACCAGAATACCTTTCTCGGTGCCCTTGATCATATCCTGCACTGACTGGGGGCCGCCTTCCATAATCCAGCCGCTGGGGCGGGGAATGTCGGGGATGCCGGCTTTCTGGGCCCAGAAGCGCGTGGTGTAAAGGTTTTTTACCACACCTTTCTCAATCCAGGTCATTTTCTGCTGGGGGCGGCCATCGCCGGAGAAGGTGAGGGTCGGAATCTCCGCATTGAGCGGGTCGGAATAGATGGTTACGCGCTCATCGAACAGCTTTTCGCCCTTCTTATTTCCTCCCCCTTTTTTGCTCAGAAAGCTACGGCCTTCGTCGGCGTTTCGGGCATCCAGAGCGCCCATCAGGGCTGCCAGCAGCGAGGCGTCGGTGTTGGCTACCAGCGCGGCGGGCTCCAGAATCACGGTGTACTTGCCAGGCTCGATGGCTTTGGCACCTACCGAGGCGGAAGCTTTATCGGCGGCAATCTGGGTCAGGCGGGCCGCGTCGAACTTGCCGGCGTCGTTGTAGTCAGCCGTGGCGTAGCCCGAGCCGGTGCCGTCGGGCGTGCGCACCGTCACGGAGTACTCCAGGTTAGTGGCCTGCTGGTAGGCTTCGAGGCCCTTGCTGTTGCGCTTGGCTACAAAGCCGGCTTGGTCGTTCAGGAAGCCCGCCGAGCTAAGCTTTTTCTGCTCGCACAGCTTCATGCTGGCGGCGGTTTGCTGGGCGCGGTAGTCGGGCGTAATATTGGCCGTGGCTGCCGCAAACGTGGCGGGCGAAGGAGCTAGGTATTTCTGAGCCCCCAGCAGCGGCACGTATTCGGGGCTCTCCGGCGCGAGGCGGGCAATTTCCTCAGCCCGCTGCACACAGCGGCGCAGCGTAGCCTCGTCGAACTCATTGCAGGTAGCAACACCCGAGCGCTTGCCAAAGCGCGACTCGACGGCCAGCGACACGTTGTCGACGGCCCCGCTGGTCGAAATGGCATTGCGCGCCGAGCGCACGTTGCCGCCCGTAGTACCGTTGAGCGTGACTTCACACTCGTCGGCTTTGCTGTAGCTCAGCACTTTGGTCAGGATAGCCTGAGCTTCGTCTTTGGAAAGGATGGCCATGTATATGTTGTGGATGTACTGGTTTTGTGTGTGGATTTGCCCCCTGGTGGACCCCACCCCTAACCCCTCCCCGGTGGGGAGGGGAACTAGTTTTCTAGCTCTTTATTCAGTTACCTATTTTCTAAAGCTAGTACCCCTCCCCACCGGGGAGGGGTTAGGGGTGGGGTACTAACCAATCTTGCGTGCCGTGTTAATCACGTTCACGCCATTAAAGCGCGTGGTCGAGCTGCCGTGGCTCACGGCCGACACCTGCGAAGGCTGTCCTTTGCCATCGAAGAACGACCCGAACAGACGGTAGTCGGACTCGTCGCAGATGGCGGCACAGCTGTTCCAGAACTCCAGCGTGTTGGTCTGGTAGGCCACGTCTTCCAGCATGCCGTCAATCTTACCCTTGTTGATGGCGTAAAACACCGTGCCGCCAAACTGCGAGTTGTAGCGCTGCTGGTCGATGGAGAAGGAACCACGACCGGCGATATAAATGCCTTTGTCCACGTTCTTGATCATCTCATCTACGGAGAGCTTCGCCTTGCCCGGTTGCAGGCTCACGTTCGGCATGCGCTGGAACTGAACTGAATCCCAGGAATCGGCATAGCAGCACCCGTCGGACTCGTTCTGGCCGACCATGGCGGCCTGGTCGCGAATTTTCTGGTAATCAACCAGCACCCCATCTTTAATCAGGTCCCACTGCTTGGTTTTTACGCCTTCATCGTCGTAGCCTACCGCGCCCAAGGAGCCGGGCTGGAGCTTATCGGCCACGATGTTGACCAGCTTGGAGCCGTAGGGCTGCTTTTTGGCTTTCCAGTCAAGCGTGGCGAAGCTGGTGCCGGCGTAGTTGGCCTCGTAACCCAGTACACGGTCCAACTCGGTGGGGTGCCCCACGCTTTCGTGGATGGTCAGGCCCAAATGGTTCGGGTCGAGCACCAGATCGTACTTGCCCGGCACCACCGATTTAGCGGTGATTTTCTCCTTGGCCTGCTTGGCGGCCAGGGTGGCATCTTCCAGAATATCGTAGCTGTTTTTGTAGCCAATGAGGCCCGTGCCGGCCGGGCCGGCAATTTTCCCGTCGGCCTTAGGATTCATGTACTCGTAACCCATGCCCATGGGCGCGCTCAAAGCCTGCCGCGTCCGAAATTTGCCCGAAGCCCGGTCGATGGCCGTTACGTCAAACGTGGGCCAGATGCGGTGTACATCCTGGTCGATGTAGGAGCCGTCGGTGCTGGCAAAGTACTTCTGCTCATTTATTTGGAAGAGCGCCGAGTTGACGAAGTTGGCCCCGTTGTCCAGGGCTTTGGCATTAGCCGCGAGCAGCAATTCCACTTTCTGGGCAATGGGCACCTCGAAGGCATTCTGCTGAATGGGCGTCTTCCAAGCTACTTCACCGTGGCCTTTCACCGGAGCCAATTTTACCTGCTCTTTCTGCACTTTGGAGTTGGCCTTGGCAATCTGCACGGCCAGCTGAGCGGCTTTGGCCAGGCCGGCTTCCGTCACCGTGTTGGTAGCGGCAAAGCCCCAGGTGCCATTGGCCAGCACCCGCACCCCAGCCCCGAAGCTCTCACCGCTGGCGATGTTCTGCACCTGCTTCTCGCGGGTGAAAATGCTTTGGTTCAAGTACCGGCCGATGCGTACGTCGGCGTAGGAAGCGCCGGCCGATTTGGCGGCGTTGAGGGCGGCGTCGGCCAGGCGCTTTTTCAGGGCCGGGTCCACGGTTTCGAGCAGGCGTTCAGGATCAACCAGGGTGCCGCCGAAACCTGGGAAACTAGGCAGGAATATAGCGCCGGTAGCCAGGCCCGCCAAGCCTACAAAATCACGTCTTTTCAAGAAGGTAAGGTTTTGGGAAGATGAGTGGAGAGGGAAGTTTAGGCAGAAATTGGGAGAAACTCAATTTCAAAGACAAAGAATGCCCCCCAGGGCTGCATTGAGGAAGCAGATTGAGGTTGACCGCCTTTTTGGAAAATTCCCTCACTTAATCAATCCCAGCAAATCAGCCGCGATGCCGGGCCAGGGCTGGTTTAGATCCAGCGTCACGACGCGGACGGGGTGGCCGCCGAGCGTGTAGCGCAAATCCACTTCGCGGGCGGCGGCGGGGTAGAGCAAAATGCCTTCTAAAAGTTGACCGGGGGGCAAATTCTGATTCTGCAAGTAGGCATACAACTGGTACAGGTGCGGCGCAATGAGGCGCTGCCGGTCGTAGCGCGGGCGCAGGGCGGCGTAGTAATACTTGGTGTCGAGGATAATTTTGCGGTCGGGCGCTTCCAGTGTGGTGTCGGTTATCATGGCCGGCAGCAGGCTCAGATCGTCGGGCTCGTCAGCAGCGGCCTGCCAGCTGATGGTTTCCGATAACACCCGAAACCGGCGCTGCTCCAGACGGTAGAAATTTCGCACGAAGGCTTCAAACAGCTGGGCCATCAGCCGCTCATCGCGCCGAAAATCAAGAAAGCGCGCGGGGCCGTCGGCAGCCGGCTCGGGTAGGGCGCTGCGGTGCAATAATTCGCACACATTCAATAACAGCGCCTCATAGCCAACAGGGCGAGTGCGGCGCACGGCGCGCAACGTGTGGCCGCTCAGCGGCGTGGGGGGCAAATCGGTGGGGAATCGCCGCCGCACGGCCCGCAGTTCCTGGCGTAGTGAGACCGACACCTGCCGCGCCCGCCCCAACTGATCCAGCGCCCCGAGCAGCACGCGAGTAAAGGGCGTATCTGGCCCCAGCTCGTCATAAGCGCACACCGCCCGTCCTTGCCGCAGCAGGTCGCGCGACAGCGAAGAGTCCAGCAATACGCGTCCCCGCAGCTCGCCCAGTTCCTGCTCGCGCTCCGCGTACGCCTGCTTCAGCCCCCGCCCCAACAGCCGCCGCGTACCCAGCAGCAACACCCGCCCCAGCAGCTCCACCGGCTGATGAAACGCCGTGGCCTCGGTCGTCAGCCACGCTTCCGGCTCCGGCAAGCGGTTCCAGGCGTAGCAGAGCAGGTAGTACAGGTTTTGGATGGGAATCATAAGGATAAATGAAGGTCGTCATCTTTCAACGATTGGCCTCACCCCCCGGCCCTGTTCAACGAGTGGCCTCACCCCCCGGCCCCCTCTCCAAGGGGAGAGGGGGAGCCAGGCGCTCGGCCTACGCGGCTACGTCGGCTGCTGCCTCCGCAACCGCTACCGTATAACTCAGATGGTTTCGCCGCGAAAGAAATTCAACGGCAGTAAACAGTCGCCCTAAAAAGTCTGGCTCTACAACCTGGTAGCAGTACCTGAGGCGACACCCGAAGGTGCTGCGTAGGCCGAGCGCCTGGCTCCCCCTCTCCCCTTGGAGAGGGGGCCGGGGGGTGAGGCCACTCGTTGAACAGGGCCGGGGGTGAGGCCACTCGTTGAACCAGAGGCCAACGGGGCTGGTCCTACCGCAGCAGCCGCTTCTTATGCGCCGCCGCCTTAGCTGGCTGATCGAGCCAGTACTCATCCAGCAGCGGCGCGATTTCCTGTTCCAGAATCAGCCTCAGCCAGCTCTCAGCGGTGGCCGGATCAGTGGGGGGCTGGCAGAAGTAGCTGTGGCCTACCTGATAGTCCTCGCCCAAGTCCGCGTCGTCACTGATAGCCTGGTTCAGCTCCGTGAGCCGCGCCACCAGCCGCGTGATGACAAGGGCCGGTACGCCTTTTTGGGCCAGAAATTCTTGCAGGCGCGCGCCAGACTCAGGCTGCATTTTTACGAAGGCAAACCGCCGGCGCAGGGCATAATCCAGTGGGGCCAGGGAGCGGTCGGCCGTGTTCATGGTGCCGATAACGTAGAGGTTATCGGGTACGAAAAACCGCGTCGCGTCGGGAGGCGAGTAGGGTAAGCGAACGGCGTGGTCCGGGCCGCGCTTATCGGCTTCCAGCAACAGCAGCAGCTCGCCAAAAATCCGGCTCAGGTTGCCCCGATTGATTTCATCAATCAACAGAAAATACGGCTTGCCGGGGTCCTGGGCGGCGCGCCCGCAAACGTCGGATAGTACACCCGGCGTCAGCCGAAAAGTGCCCTGGGCATCGGGCCGAAAACCCTGCACAAAATCCTCGTAGCTGTAGCTGGGATGAAACTGCACCAGCTCCACGCGGGCCGCGTTGGTGGCGCCCAGCTCCAGCCAGGCCAGGCGCCGGGCCAGAAAGGTTTTGCCCGTACCGGGCGGGCCATGCAGAATCAGGTTGCGCCGGCGCCGCAAAGCCGCTAGCGCATCATCCAGCTTTTGCTCCGACACGAATAGCTCATGCAAAGCCGCAGCGCGGTCGTAGGGCGCGCTGGGGGGCAAATTATAGCTAGAAGCGGGCTCCTGTACTTCCGTTTTTTGCTCCTTAGTTTTTTCAGCCAGAGCTGAGTCGCTGGGGCGGCCGGTGTACAAATCCTGCATGGCCTGCTGGGCGGCCACGTCGCCGTCGAGGGGGGAATTGGCCAGGCTGGGACGCTTGGTGGCAACCGTAAAATCAAGCTGTTCCAGCAGGCCGTTGGTGGGGCCGCCAGCGGGCAGGGGCCACTTGGCATCAGTCTGGCCGGTAGCAAGGCGGTAGGCTAACTGGGCCACGGGCCGGGGCGGGTAGCGCCGCCCCCGATACACCAGGTCGTAAACGGTGCTGGGGGGCAAATTCAGCCCTTGCCGATCGATGTGCCGGAGGGCGCGCAGCACATGGTCGCGGGTAAGCTGGGAAGGGTCGAACGAAGGGGCAGGCATCCGGTTTTAAAGGTAGGAGCAAAACGGATGCGACACCAGAAAGGGTTCGGGGTGGCGGGAAAAGGATGTGTCGGAGGCTGTAAGCTTGCTCAGAAGTGGATTGCGAAGGGAAAGCAAGCAACTTTTGAGTAACTAGGGTGCCCTTAACATTCCTTAATCAGAATGTCATGCAGAGCAACGTGAAGCATCTCGCGTGCTGACGTTGCCAAGCTAACCGTGTCATGCTGAGGCCACGAAGCATCTCTACTGGTTTTCAACCTCAATGGTACTGCCACGAAGCGGTAGAGATGCTTCGACAAGCGGCCGCCAGATGGAGCATGACAATACTATTGCAGGCAGGATGCTTCGTCGCCACTTGATGCGCGGAATGCTCGGCATGACGGGCTAACTACAGCTTTTACACACCGACTTCCTCCAACGCCTGCCTATCTCTTTCTCCTCATCTCATGAAAAAACGCTACCTCACCGCCGCAGCCCTGCTGCTCACCGCCGCTGCCCTGGCCCAAAGACCCGCCCCCGCCCCGCAAGCCGCCGCGCCCGCCGCTTATCAGGAAACGGCTCCCAAAATCAACGCCCTGGTTCACACCAAGCTCGATCTGCAATTCGACTACAAAAAGCGCTACGCCTACGGTAAAGCCTGGCTGACCCTGAAGCCCTACGCCTATCCCACCGACTCCCTGCGGCTTGATGCCAAAGGCATGGACATCAAAACGGTGGCCTTGGTAAATGGCAGCAACCAGCAGCCCCTGAAATACAGCTACGCCGACGGGCAAAACCTGCGCATCAACCTCGGCAAAACGGTAGCGCCCGGCACCGACTACACGGTCTATATCGAGTACACGGCCAAGCCCGATGAGCTAAAGACCAAAGGCAGCGCCGCCATTACCGACGCCAAGGGTTTGTACTTCATCAACCCCGACAGCGCCGTGGCCGGCAAGCCCGTGCAGATCTGGACTCAGGGCGAGACGGAAGCGTCCTCCGTGTGGTTTCCTACTATCGACCGGCCCAACCAGAAAACGACCTCGGAAATCAGCCTGACCGTGCCTAGTAAGTACGTGACGCTGAGCAATGGTGCGCTGGTAAGCCAGAAACCGGCGGGTGCGGGCTTGCGCACCGACACTTGGAAAATGGAGCAGCCCCACGCGCCCTACCTGTTCATGCTGGCCATCGGCGACTTTAAGATTACGAAGGACAAGTGGCAGGGCAAAGACGTCGATTATTACCTAGAACCCGCTTACGCACCCTACGCCAAGCAGATTTTCGGCGATACGCCCGAAATGCTGGAGTTTTTCTCCCAAAAGCTCGGCGTGGCTTACCCCTGGAATAAGTACGCCCAGATAGTCGTGCGCGACTACGTGAGCGGGGCCATGGAAAACACCACCGCCACCCTGCACGGCGACTTCGTGCAGCAGACGCCCCGGCAGATGCTTGACCGTGACTACGCCGGAGGGCTTTCCGTCATTGCCCACGAGCTGTTTCACCAGTGGTTTGGCGACTACGTGACGGCCGAAAGCTGGAGCAACCTGACTGTGAATGAGTCGTTTGCCGACTTCAGCGAAGGCCTCTGGGCCGAACACAAGTACGGCCAGGATGCCGCCGATGCCCACAACTACCGCTACCTGCGCCGCTACCTCGGCAGCCCCCGCGACGCCGTGAAGCCGCTGGTGCGCTTCTACTATGACGACAAGGAGGAAATGTTTGACCTGGTGTCGTACCAGAAGGGCGGGGCCGTGCTGCAACTGCTGCGCACCCACCTCGGCGACCCGGTGTTTTTCGCCGGCCTGAAGCAGTACCTGACCCAAAACGCCCTGGGCACCGGCGAGGCTCATCAGCTACGCCTGGCCCTGGAAGCCGCTTCCGGCCAGGATCTGAACTGGTTTTTCAACCAGTGGTACTTCGCGCCCGGCCACCCCATCGTGACCATCGACTACGCCTGGGATGCGGCCCGCAAAGTGCAGTCCGTGACGGTGAAGCAAACTCAGCCGGGCGAGCCGTTTACGTTGCCGCTGGCCATTGATCTGTACGTGGGGGGCAAAACCCAGCGTCGCAACGTGGTGCTGCGCCAGCCCACTGAAACCCTGGAGTTCCCCGTGGCCGCCCAGCCCGACCTGGTGAACGTAGACGCCACCAAGACCATGGTTTGGCAGAAAACGGATAATAAGCCCCTGGCCGCCTACGCCTATCAGTACAAAAATGCCCCCCGGCTGGTCGACCGCCACGAGGCCATCGTGGCGGCCCAGGCCAAGCCCACCGAAGCCGCCGCCCGCGGGGTTTTGCTGGCGGGTTTGAACGATAAGTTCTATGGTCTGCGGATGCTGGCGATTCAGTCCCTGAACCTGGAAAATGCCGCCCTGCGCAAGGCCGCCACGCCTGTTTTGCGCAAGCTGGCCGCTTCCGACAAGGAAACCGTAGTGCGGGCCGAAGCCCTGCTGGCCCTGGGCAAAATCAAAGAGAAGCGCGATGAGAAGCTGTTTGCCCAGCAGCTCAAAAGTGAGTCGTATGCCGTGAAGGGGGCCGCGCTGCGGGCGCTGGCGGAGGTGAGTCCGGCCAAAGCATTGGCGCAGGCCAAGGCATTTGAAGCTGATAAAGGCAGCGGCCTCACCCCGGCTATTACGGAGGTATATGCCGCCCACGGCGGCGCGGCGCAGTGGCCCTACATCCGCGACAGATTCGATGCGGGCAGTCCCCGCACCAAAGCCATGCTGCTGGAAGGTATGCTCGCCATGATGACACGCCTCGATGACCCGACAGCCTTCTCCGAGAACCTCGATCGGATTAAAGCCGTGGCCATTCAATTCAAAAGTCAGGGGGCTGACAAGGCCATCATCCCGCTGCTGCAAGCCGTGAAAGACAAGAAAACCGGCCCCAACGCTGCCCAGGCCCAGCAAGCCTTAGACAAAGCAGTCCAGGAAATTGAGCAAGCGAAGTAAAATAGGAGCAGGAAGCTAGAAGAGCGTCATGCAGAGCGGCAGCGAAGCATCTCGCGTGCTGACGCAGGAGGGCTATTTACCAATAAAAAGGCGGTCATGCTGAGGTCGGGTCATGCTCCATCTGGCGTCCGCTTGTCGAAGCATCTCTACCGAGTACTAACCTCAATCACTGCTCAACGAAGCGGTAGAGCTGCTTGGACAAGCGGACGCCAGATGGAGCATGACCGCCAGATGGAGCATGGCAGGCCGCGTGGGTCGTTCATGCATACATTGCACTACAAGCCCCGCCGCTAAATACCTTTACCGCATAATCACCGCCTTATGTCCACTTCATTGAAGTTGTTCCTATTGATTCTGCTCCTCGGTAGCATCGCCCAGCTATTCCTGCCGTGGTGGAGCATCACGCCGGTGGCTTTCGTTCTGGCATTTTGGCTGGGTCGCCGGGGCTGGGGGGCTTTTTTGGCGGGTTTCGCGGGTATCGGGCTGGGGTGGCTGGGAATGGCCGCCTGGCTGAACATCCGGAACGACGGCCACCTGAGCCACCGCGTGGCCGAGCTGCTGCCGCTGGGCGGTAATGGCTGGCTGCTGGTGCTGGTAACGGCCGTGCTGGGCGGACTGGTGGGGGGAATGGCGGCGCTGGCCGGCGTGTGGCTGCGCCAGGCGCTAATGAGTAGCCGAGCGTCGGCGGCGCGGTAGCTTTCTGTTTGTAGCGGTAGCACAAAGAGGCTCGCAGAAAAGGCTACTGTCAGTCCGGGCACAGCGAGGAATCTGAAGGCCTTTGTTTACCAGTTTTACCCAGATTCCTCGCTGCGCTCGGAATGGCAGGCTTCAGACGCGGCCCCATCGCAAAAACCGGCGTGGGGGGCATTTTGCGCAAGCAGGTGCTACAGTTTGAAAAGCTGCGCTGTTAGTTAGCTTTACCGCATGCTGCCAACCGCGATTCGCTCCATCGAGATTTTCAAGCTCTTTCTGCCCCTGCACGAGCCGTTTATTATTTCCCTGGGCCCCATCAAGGAGGTGCAAAATGTGGTTATCCGGATCCGCACGGCCGACGGCTGCACCGGCTACGGCGAGTGCAGTCCCTACCTGACCATCAACGGCGAAAGCGTCGATACCTGCTTTGTCGTGGCTCAATACCTGGCCCGCGGCCTGCACGGGCACGATGCCCTCGATATTGCCGGGGCGCTGGCCATTATGAACCGCATCATCTACGCCAACAGCAGCATTAAAAGCGCGTTTGACATCGCCCTGCACGACATTGCGGCCCAGCAGGCCGGCCTGCCGCTCTACGCTTTTCTGGGGGGCAAATCCGATAAAGTCCTCACCACCGACATGACCGTGAGCCTGGGGCCGCCCGCCAAGATGCAAGCCGATGCCGTCCGGTTTCAGCAGCAGGGCTTTCCGGCCATCAAGGTAAAGCTGGGCGAAACCCTGGAGGCCGACGTGGCGCGCATCCGCGCCATCCGCGCGGGCATCGGCCCCGACCACCTGCTCAGCATCGACGCCAACCAGGGCTGGCACACGGCCGACGCGGCCATTGCCGTTTTGCGGGCCCTGGCACCTTACCACATTGCCCACTGCGAAGAGCCCATTGCCCGCCACCTGTTTATGGACCTGGCCCGCGTGTCGGCCGCGTCGCCCATTCCCATCATGGCCGACGAGAGCTGCGGCGACGAGCACGACGCGGCCCGCCTGATTCAGCTGCGCGCCTGCCCCCAATTCAACATCAAGCTGGGCAAGTCGTCGGGGCTGCACCGGGCCCGGAAAATAGTGGAGCTGGGCGAGGCCGCCGGCCTGACCCTGCAAGTCGGCGGCTTCATGGAATCGCGCCTGGGCATGACCGCCGCCGCCCACCTGGCCCTCACCAGCGCCGCCATCCGCCACTGCGACTTCGATACGCCCCTCATGTACACCGAAGACCCCGTGCTGGGGGGCATTTGCTATCGGCCTAATGGCATAATCGAGGTTCCTGACGTGCCGGGCCTGGGGGCCATTATTAATGAAGAGTATCTGCGAAACGCCGAAAAGCAGGTGATTGAGTGATAAAGAATTTAATCAGTAGTCAACAGCCACCTGTCTACTTTCTTCGTGGTCGAATAGCCGCCGCGCGGCGGCTATTCGACCACGAGGGCTACTTCACTTCCTGAAATTCTCCAAAAAAGGCCAGAGCCTCCAGCGTGTACTGGGGCACGGAGGAAAAGTGGTTGCCGTCTTTGATCGGGCGCAACTCTACCTGCGTCGCGCCGCGGGCGCGCATGGCTTTGTAGGCGTCTTCGGAGTTGAAAAACGGCACGTAGTCGTCGGCGGTGCCGTGGAAGAGGGCTAACGGGGCGCGGGGCCGCCAGTCGTAGATGTCGTTGGCGCGGAAGGCCGCCGTCATGGGCTGGTCGGTTTTGTTGAGAATACCCGCCCGAAACGGCTCCGTGAATAGCTGCCGGGCCATCTCCGGCACTTTGGCAAACGGATTGGCCTGGAGCTGCGTAGCCCAGGGCTCCTGAAAATACTGGGTGAGGGGCCGGTTGAGGTGGTACACCCGATTATAGGTGTCCAGCACCCATACGTAGGAGCTCAGAAAGTTCAGGGACTGCTCGGACTTCAGAATATAGTCGGCGAAGGCCGACTTATGGTACGCCCCCGCCCCCGGCGCGCTGGCCGTCACGGTAAGCTCTGGGGCGTGCTTTTCCTCCATCAGCTTGTGCAGGGCCAGCGTGGCAAAGCCGCCTTCGGAGTAACCCAGCAGAAAGTTCTTATCGTTGAGCTGAATCTTCTCCCGCTGGCAAAACTCCCGCGCGGCCCGCAGCATATCCAACGAGGCCGAGGCCAGCGACGCGGCGTGCTCGTACGGGTGCGGCAGGTTTTTGGAAGCGCCATAGCCGATATAATCCGGGGCTGCCACTAGGTAGCCCGAGGAGGCCAGCACCGAGATGGCCGTCCAGACTTCGCCACCGGGGCGGTAGTAGGAGGGAGCCCGGGCCTCATCTTTGGGCGAAATGGTACCGTGCTGGTAACTCAGCAGCGGCAACGCCTCGGCGGCCACCGGCACCAGCACCGCGCCCGACGCCGTTATGGGTTGGCCGTCGGTGTTGGGCGTGGTATAGGTGAGCCGGTATACCCGGATGGAATACCGGGTGAGGGCGCTAACGATGGGCAAATTGGGTACGCGCTTGGCGAGCTCGGTGGGCGTGTATTCGCCAATGAGGGTACTGCTCAGCAGGCGGTTGCTCTCGGCTAGAATAGCCGGCGCGACCGGCAGGGTCGGCGCCGCGGTAAGGGCGGCTGGCTCTTTGGTGCAGCTCAGGCCCGGCGCGACCAGCAAACTCAGCCAAAGCAGCAAAGCGAGATAAGGCAAGCGGTGAATTCGAATTCTCAAAGACAGTCAGATGAAGTTGGGGGGCAATTTTTACCCTCAACACTATTTAGCCCAAAAGATTTCGTGCCGCCAGGAAAGGACGGATGACCCTGGCGGGTGTGGTACCACGACTCTTTCTGTCGTGGTACCACTATCGTTGCGGATGCTTGAACGACGTTGTTCAACGATAGTGGTAGTAGACAGAAAGAGTCGTACTACCACTCGTGCAACTTCTGGCGGCCAACGATAATGATACTACGACGGGAAAAGCCGCACCACCACTCCCCAGCGCCACTTTTCAACCCAAACATTCCGTTACCTAAAGAATTAGTTGTTTAACTAAAATATTAGTTGTAAGTTTATCTCAATAACTCCCTTTCTCATGCAAACCTTCCCTGAGCTCACCCGCGCCGAGGAGCAGGTCATGCAGGTGCTCTGGCAGCGCGGCCCTTCTTTCGTGAAGGACGTGCTGGCCGAAATGCCCGCCCCGCCGCCCGCCTACAATACCGTTTCCACCATCATCCGCATTCTGGAGCAGAAGGGCTTCGTGGGCCACGAGGCCTTCGGACGTACTCACCGCTACCACGCGCTGGTCGCCCAGGATGAGTACCGCCGCTTCTCGCTGCGCAAGCTGCTGGGGGGCTATTTCGGCAATTCCTTTCCCCAGCTGGTTTCTTTTTTCGCGAAGGAAGAAAACCTCGACGCGGCCCAGCTCGACGAGCTGCTGCGCCATGCTTCCCCACCCCCAACCGCCGACTCCGATGAACCCGATCAGCCTGCTTAACTGGATGGTGCTCAGCACGGTGCTGCTGGGCGCGTGGTGGCTCTGCTACCGAATAGCCCTGCGCGACGAGCGCAGCTTTGCCTACAACCGGGCATTTCTGGTGCTGGGGCCGCTGCTGGCGGCGGGGCTGCCGCTGGTGTCGTTGGCCTGGCCCGCGGGCTGGGGTGCTGGTCCGGCCGCGACGTTGCCGGGCATCGCCACCGTGCTGCTGCCCGCTGCGCACATAAGGCCAGCGGGCACCGCCGCCGGCGTGGACTGGGCGCTCTGGTGGCAGGTCGCCTACGCCGTCGGCGTGTTGGCGGCGGTAGTGCAATTGGGCGTCGGACTGGGCAAGCTATGGCTGGCTACCCGCACGCTGCCCCGCGAAAAGCGCGCCGGCTATACGCTGGTCCGCATCCAGGGTCGGGTACCAACCAGCTCCTTTGGTCCGGTGGTTTTTTGGGATGAAACGCTGCCCTTGAGCGCCGCCGAAGCCCGTCAGGTACTAGACCACGAGCTGGCCCACGTGCGCCAGGGCCACACCTACGACCGGCTGCTGCTGGAGGTGGTGCGCGCCGTGCTCTGGTTCAATCCGTTTGCCCACCTCTGTAGCCGGGCGCTTATCCTCACCCACGAGTTTCTGGCCGATGAGGCGGCGCTCCGCCCCGAAGCCGCAGCCTCGTCCGAGGCTGTATTACTGCCGCATTCTTACACTCATCTGCTGGCCCGGCAAGTGGCCACCCGCCTCGGTTTCTCCCTTCCGCTTGCGCACTCTTTTTCTCATTCCCAAACCTTACGTCGCATTGCCATGATTCACCGAACCTCCCCCATCCGCCGCTGGAAACAGTGGCTCGCGCTGCCGCTGGTCGCGCTCCTAACTTTCACCGTCGCCTGCGAGCGAAATACGGAGACCGTCGCTCCGGCCACTCGCGCTGCTACGCAGAACGCGAAAATGCCACCACCCCCTCCGCCGCCGCCGCTTCCGCCGCCAGCACTTGACGTGGCACCGCCGCCGCCGCCGCCGCCGCCGCCGCCGCCCACACTCAACAGAGTCTATACCAGTGTAGAAGAGATGCCATTGTTTCGCACTGGCAACAATAATGATATCGTATCCTTTATTCAAAGCAAGCTTCAATACCCCGCCGAGGCTTTGCGCAACAAGGTGGAAGGCAGAGTTATCATTGCTTTTATAATTGATGAAGATGGTAAAGTAGGAGATGTTTCTATAGAGAAGGGAATAGGATCAGGCTGCGACGAAGCAGCGCTGAATGCAGTCCGCCAACTACCGCCATTTACGCCCGGCAAGCAAGATGGTAAGCCAGTGTTTGTGCGCTTTATGGTGCCCGTTCAATTTGCCCTAAGTGCCCCCGCAAAAAGCAGATAAGTAGCCGGCCTGACGGAGTTGGGGGTATCTGCTGCCGGCTCTTTCTGGCCCATTTCAAGGAGAAACCGCTTGAAAAGCTCCGGCCGCTGTCGGGGCCTTTCTGCGTTTGGCTTTATACGAACCGCCCGAAATGAGCTAACTTGCGGATAGTTATTGGCCTTCTAATCAAGATGTATTCAGTGTCCTTCTCCTTTTTACCCCGCCACGCCGTAGTGGCCGCCTCCCTGAGCCTGCTCTCTTTATCCGCGCTGCCCGGCTGCGGCACCCGCTCCGATGGCGAAAGCACCGCCGCTAAAGTCGCCGCGCCGGCCAGCCCCGCACCCCTCGACACGATGCAGATCAAGCTGGCCGCCATGCGCCGCGACTCGCTCAAGGCCGACTCCATCGTGCGGGCCAACGGGCAGCTGCCGGGGGCCATTTTGCCGGGCCACCGCATCGTGGCGTTTTATGGCAATATCCGGGCGAAGGGCATGGGTATTCTGGGCCGCGAGCCCAAGGAGCAGATGTTCCGCAAGTTTGATAAAGTCATCAAGGAGTGGGAAGCCGCCGACCCCAGCATTCCGGTGCAGCGGGCTATTCACAACGTGACCATTACGGCCCAGGGCGCGGCCGGCAAGGACGGCAAATACCGCCTGATGAACTCCAAAGCCACCATTGAGGAGGTTATTCAGTGGGGCAAGGAGCACAACTGCATCGTGTTTCTGGACGTGCAGGTGGGCCTGAGCAACCTGGAAAACGAGCTGCACAAGCTGGAGCCTTACCTGAAGGACCCCATCGTACACCTGGGCATCGACCCCGAGTTTGCTATGGAAACCAAAGGTGTGCGCCCCGGCAAGAAAATCGGCACCTACGACGCGAAAGACGTGAACTTCGCCGTCAAGTTTCTGGCCCGCATCGTGAGCGAGAACAAATTGCCCCCCAAGGTGCTCACCGTACACCGCTTTACCCAGGGCATGCTTACGAACTACAAAAACATTAAGACCGACCCGCGCGTGCAGATCGTGATGCACATGGATGGCTGGGGCGACCCGACCCTGAAAAAGGATTCTTACAAGGCCTACATTCAGCGGGAGCCTGTGCAGTATACCGGCTTCAAGCTGTTCTACGAGTACGACATCAAGCCCAAAAACTCCCACCTGATGACGCCCAAAGAAGTAATCGCCCTCACGCCCACGCCCCTGTACGTGCAGTATCAATAGTGAAATGGTGAAGTGGTGAGTGGTGAGTTTACCATTCACGTTGACATAAAAAAAAGCCCCCCAGAGCAACTCCGGGGGGCTTTTTTATTGTACGGCCTGAATAGCAAACTCACCATCTCACACCTCACCGCTAGTGGGCCGCATTGAGGTCGACGGCCTGACCGGGGCGGTTGCGCTTGATAATGAGTACCAGCGGCAGGCAAAGCAGGAAGAAAGCGCCAATCAGCAGGAAGGTCTGGGCGTAGGTGATGATGGCCGTTTGCTTCATCAGTGCACCTTCCAGCGCGGCGTAGGCCTGCTGCTGGGCCTGCATGAGGCTGGCGCCTTTAGCCATGAACCCGGCCACCAGCCCTTGCAGACGCTGCCGGGTTTCGGGGTCGTAGAGGGAGATGTTGGGGAGCATCGACACGCGGTTCTGAAATATGGAGCGGTCCAGGTACGTGCCCACCAGCGCCACGCCAAACGAGCCGCCCAGCTGGCGAATCATGCCTGTAAGACCGGCGGCCTGCCCGGCATCCTTGCCGCTGATGCCCGACAAGGACATGGTGGTGATCGGCAGAAAGAGCAGGGCCAAACCGAAGCCGCGCAGCATAAGCGGTCAGAAAAAGTCGCTTTCCCCGGCCAGGGGCGTGATGCGCGTGCTCATCCAGTAGGAGAAGAAAAAGAAGCTGGCGAAGCCCACGGGCAGAATATACTTCTGCGGTATGCCGCCCTGAATCATCTTGCCCACCACCGGCATCATAAAGCCCGATAGCAACGCGCCCGGCAGCAGCAGATACCCGGTTTGGGCGGCCGTAAAGCCCAGGATGCGCTGGCCTTCGAGGACATCGCGCGGCGGGAGCAGGAAACTACCATGCAGCTGGCCCTGAATAACGCTCTGCTCCACATTAAGGAGCGCGGCGAGCTGTTTCGCGCCATTGCCACCGAAATAAATCGGGTGGTGCCCTGCGACTATTTCGGCGTGCGCGTGCGCTTGTTGAGCACACCGGGAAGGGCATTTGCTGAGTTTGGCAAAGCCGCTGACGGCACTTTCGGACCCCTCAACGAGAACCGCTGGGACGACCTGCCCAACGCCGAAGAAGCCAGGCAGGCAGTAGTCGAGCTGTTTTCGCGGCCGGAGGTGTACATGGGGGGCAATTTTGAGGCGCTGACCCAGCGCTACGACCTGCTGCGCTATATCCGCGACCAACGGGGCACGCAGGCCTTGTTGTGCGTGCCCCTGGACGTGAACGACGCGCAAACGGCCGCCCTCATCCTTTCCAGTAAAGAGCCCCTGGCCTTCACCGACGACACTCTGGCCCTGATGCTGAATCTGGTGCCTCAGATTCAGCTGGCGGTGCAGAACGTGTTTGCCTTCGAGCAGATTGAGGCTTTGCGCGCGCAGCTGGAGCAGGAGAAAACCTACCTGATTGATGAGATAAATACCACGGGCAAGTTTGAGGATTTCGTGGGGCCGAGCGCCGGCATGCAACAGGTGCAGGTACGCATTACGCAGGTAGCGCCCACCGATACGACGGTGCTGGTAACGGGCGAAACGGGCACCGGCAAGGAGCTGGTAGCCCGCGCCATCCACAACCTCTCGCCCCGCCGGGAGCGCGCCCTGATTAAGCTCAACTGCGCCGCCCTGCCCGCCCAGTTAATTGAAAGTGAGCTTTTTGGTCACGAAAAAGGCGCTTTTACGGGCGCTCACGACCGGCGCATCGGCAAGTTTGAGTTGGCCGACGGCGGCAGCATCTTTCTGGATGAAATCGGTGAGCTGCCGCTGGATTTGCAGGCCAAGCTGCTGCGCGTGTTGCAGGAGAAAGAGTTTGAGCGCATTGGCGGCCGGCGCGTTATTCAAACCAACGCGCGCGTTATCGCGGCCACCAACCGGGTGCTGGAAGATGAGGTAGCCGCTGGCCGCTTCCGCGCCGATCTGTATTACCGGCTCAATGTTTTCCCCGTGCAACTGCCCGCCCTGCGCGAGCAGCCTAAGGACATTGAGCCGCTTATCCGCCATTTCCTCGACCGGCTCAGCCGCAAGCTGGCCAAGCCCGTGCGCGGCCTGCGCGAGCGGGATTTGCGCGCCCTGCGGCAGTACACCTGGCCCGGTAATGTGCGGGAGCTGGAGCACGTGCTGGAGCAGGCAGTTATCGTGTCGCAGGGGGCATTTTTGGAGTTTGGGGGCTTCTCGGCCACGCGCAGCCCAGCGGCGGCGAAGCTCGACAATGCCCCGCTAAAAACGCTAAAGAATCAGGAGCGCGACCACATTCTGGCCGCCCTGCACCGCACCGGCGGCCGGGTGAGCGGTCCCAACGGTGCCGCCGCTCTGCTCGACATCAACCCCAAAACCCTGGAAGCTCGCATGAAAAAGCTGGGCATCCGGCGAATAGTGGGAGTAGAAGATTTGTCCGGCTAGAGCGTACGGGTTTTTATTTTGCGTAACTCCTCCTTAAACCCTGTTATTGGCTTGCCTTCTTTTTTTGCCTGATCGATGGCCTTTTGCTGAGTAGCTTCAGCCTCCGTATTCAGCCGAAGTGTGTACAACAGATGAGCCAGGGTGTCATAATAAGCGGCTTGAGGATCAACTTCAATGGTGCGCTGACTCCAGCGCATGGCTTGCACTAGGTAGCTGCTGCGCCGCGTGCCGGTCAGGTAAAGGCTCCAGGCTCCGTTGTTCAGCTCAACGGCATAGAGGTCCGGGCCCTTAAACTTGGATTCTACCCAAGTCACTTTTGCCGTGGAGTCGCGCTTGGCCAGGTTGGGGTAGGGTGGCGGATTTTGAAAAGGCCCCCGTAAAGTACGCTGGGCCGCCTGTCGGCGCCGTACGGTATCAGCCGGGGTGGCCATATACTGCTGCTCGTAGTACCGAACCAGCATCGGAAGATACTGCGTTGTATCGCCCACGGCCCGGTAGTAGCGCATCATGTTCTGATCGTAGACGCGGGCACCCATCTGGTAGTTACGGGTCGCGTTCCAGGAGCCGCGGGCGAAGTTTGATCCTAGCATGGCCAGCTTGGGATCACGGCGCTCGATAGCATCCTGAATGGTGTTGCTGATAATCAGGCTGTTGATACCCGACCGCCGCGCGAGCGGCAATGTGGTGTACAAGCTGTCCACCAATCGTTGATTAAGACGAGCCAGCTTATGCGCCCGGCTATCGACCACCGGGCCACACTCATGCACAAACACCACCTCCGAAAACTGGTCGAAGGCTTTTACTGGCAATTCCTGCACGTAGGCATCTAGCAAGGCAGCACTGATGGGCGCGCCTATGCTACGCCGAGCCAAGATATACTGGCGCAGAAACGGTGCGCTTCGCTCACCCTGGGCGTAGCGCTGTTCCAGGCGGCTCAGGTTATCGGGGCTGGCCAGCTTCTGGCGAAACGTTTCAATGTCTTTTAGATAGCGTTGCGCCTCGTGCGTATTGCCAAAGCTACGGTGAAGCACCGTGCCATCGGAATGCAGGTAGAGATAAGTCGGAAAACCGCTTACGTAGTAGCGGCGCGCCAGCTTCTGGCCCGCCGCGCTGGTAAAAGCAGGAGCCTTCACCAGCATAAAATCACGCTGTAATACGGCTGCTACGGCCGCGTCATCCAGGCCCGTACCATAACGCTTTTCGACATCCTCCTTCGGGGTGCCGGGCGGTGGTGCCGGGGCACTGAACAGCAGAAACACCGGCTTCTGGAGCTGCTGAGCCCGCCGGAGTACCTGACCTAGGGAGTCCTTCTCAAAGCGCAGCTGCTGCGCCGAAACGGTAGTGCCCAGTAGCAGCGCCAGCACGACCGCCACCTGGCGGAATACTATGATTCTCATCACGGTCAAGATCAGCAGAAGGTGAAATGGTATTGGGCGAAAGTACAGAAAAACACCCCACGGCAAAGTGGTGGTGGCTCTGCTGCTTGTTCGTTTGGGCTAAAGTGAATAAGGAGGCACAAAACCTGCCGTTTTTTCCTTTTTCCTCGTACAAAGGCTATCTATCCATCTTACTACCAACGCTCATGGCCACTACCACATCCACGCCCAAGCATACCGACCCCGCCACCAAGAATAAGGAAAAGAAGAACGAGGAGACCGTGAAAGACAAGCCCGACGGCAAGAAAAAGACGACGCAGCAGAAGTAAGCTGCCAGCTACGAAAGCCCGACTCGCGTACAGCAGTCGGGCTTTTTCGTGCCCAAAAGTGGCTCGGAGCAGGCGCTAAACCTATTATCGGCACCTGGGATTGCAGCTCAATTTGCTCCCCGGCCCATGTTGGCTCGCGCGGCGGCCAGCTCACCCACGGGCGACGGAAAATTGCCCCCCAGCCTCGCCAAGTGCGGCCGAAAACCGAACTTAGGCGCATCAATCCGGCTCTATGAAACCACTTGTCCTGCTGCCCGTGCTGCTCCTGCTGACTGCTTGCGCCGCCCGGCCATCCACCGTAGCCCGGCCCGCGCTGCCTGATTTTGCCAGCTACCCCGTCTACCACGGCCCCGATCTGGGCCTCACGTTCCGGGAAGGCCGCGCTACGCTGCGGGTATGGGCCCCCACGGCTGAGGCCCTTCACCTCAAGCTCTATGAAGCCGGCACGGGCGGCACGCCGGTAACCGACGTTGCCATGCAAAAGGCCGAAAGCGGGACCTGGACCTATACTTTGCCGCCGCGACCCGCCGGCCGCTTCTACGTGGTGCAGGCCACCATTGGGGGGCAAAAACTGGCCGAAGTGCCCGACCCCTACGTCCACGCCGTGGGCCTGAACGGGCAGCGCGGCGCTTTGCTCGACCCGGCCATGGTGAACCCCATCGGCTGGCCCGATGACCGGCGCCCGATGCTGGCCAAACCCACCGACGTCATCATCGGGGAGCTGCACCTGCGCGACCTGTCCATGCACCCCGAATCGGGCATAGAGCAGAAAGGCAAGTACGCAGGGTTGGCCGAAGGCAACACCCGAGGCCCCCAGGGCGTCAGTACCGGCCTGGGCCATCTCACGGAGCTGGGCATCAGCCACGTACATCTGCTGCCGACCAACGATTTCGCTTCCATTGATGAGAGCAAGCTGAGCGAAAACCGCTATAACTGGGGCTACGATCCTCTGCACTTTTCAGTGCCGGAGGGCTCCTACGCTACTGACCCCGCCGACCCGGCCGCCCGCATCCGGGAGCTGAAGCAGGTGGTGCAGGCCCTCCATCGGCGCGGCCTGCGCCTGGTGCTCGACGTGGTGTATAACCACGCCACCGCCGTAGCCCGCACCAGCTTCGAGCAGCTCGTGCCCGGCTACTACTACCGCCACAATGCCGATGGCAGCCTCTCCAACGCCACAGCCTGCGGCAACGAAATAGCGTCTGAGCGGCCTATGGTGCGCAAGCTCATCGTGGAGTCGGTGGCGTACTGGGCCCGCGAGTATCACGCCGATGGCTTTCGGTTTGACCTGATGGGCGTGCTGGACCTGGAAACCATGCGCGCCGTGCGCGTAACCCTGGATCAGCAGGATCATAGTATTCTGATCTACGGCGAGGGCTGGGCGGCCGGAACCAGCCCCTTGCCCGAAACCGAGCGGGCTGTGAAGGTTAATGTGTCGCGCCTGGACCGCGTGGCCGCCTTCAGTGACGAACTGCGCGACGGCGTGCGCGGGCACTACGCCCGGCACACAGAGGCGGGCTTCGCCAGCGGGCAGCCGGGCCTGGAGGAGAGCGTGAAGTTCGGCATCGTGGCCGCCACTGAGCACCCGCAGCTGGATTACACCAAAGTAAATTACAGCAAAGCACCCTGGGCCGCCTCGCCCGCCCAAACCATCAACTACGTAGCCTGCCACGACGACCAGCTCCTTTGGGACAAGCTGCAAGCCTCCAACCCCGGGGCCACCGAAGCAGAGCTGATTCAGCGTGATTTGCTCAGCAATACCATCGTCTTCACCTCCCAAGGCATCCCGTTTCTGCCCATCGGCGACGAGTTCCTGCGCACCAAAGGCGGCTCCCACAATTCCTTCGATCAGCCCGACAGCGTAAACCAGATCGACTGGGGCCGCAAAGCCCGCTACGCGCCGGTATACGAGTTTTATAAGCAACTGCTGGCCTTACGCCGGGCGCATCCGGCCTTCCGCCTGCCCACCCGCGAGCTGATTCAGCAGCACCTCGAATTCCTGCCCGATTTGCCCCCCGGCACCATTGCCTACCGCCTGCGCGACCACGCCGGGGACGACGAGTGGCAAAATATTGTGGTGGTGTTCAATGGCAACCGCACGGCTGCCTCAGTAGTGGTGCCGGCTGGCCAGTACACCATGGTGCTGCGCGGCGACCAAGTTGTATTAACTGGCATCGAGAAAATGCCCCCCAGTAGCACCCCGCTTACCCTGAAAATGCCCCCCAGTACGGCTATGATTCTAGTGGAGCCATAGAGAGCAGACGGACCTCAATAATGGGTTATTCAACCACTATCTCATGCTTGCTCAACAGCCCTGGCAAGCCTTCCAGGCTAAAGCGCGCCTTCTTCACTGCGTTTATTTCAGGGTCGATGAGGAAACCGGAGGCCGTCGTGAAATCGGCTCCGACAAGCTGCGTTTGCTCAAATATCGCCCCGGTCAGAGTGCATTCCTGGAATACCGCTTCCGTCATGTCGGCGTAGGAAAAATCTGCCTCGGTCAGGACGCAGTGAGCGAAGCGGGTACCGCGCAGACGCTTGCCGTGGAAAGAAGCGTACGGAAGCTGGCAGTGAGCAAAACCTACCTCAAACCCCAACTCCCGACAGGCCGAAAACTGCACGCCCGAAAGCTTACACTCGCTGAACTCCACATTTTGCAGCCCCGCGCCCGCTAGTGTGACCAACGACAGGTTGCATTGCTCAAACCGACAGTCGATAAAGCGCTTATTGGTCAGGTCAGCGCCCGAGAAATTGCCGGCCACGAACCGGTATTGCTCCATCTCCTGCTGGGGGGCAATTTCCGCCGCCGTCCAGCGCTCAAACACATTCTCGGCGAGAAAAATAATTGGTTTGCGGGCAGCCGCAGTAGTGCGCCGTGGTTTCATAGAAAAAGATAAAATGATGCGGCTTCACCACGGCACCTAGTCCAGCGACCGGCCGTGGAAGAGCAGGTAGCCGATGTGGCCAAACACCCCAAAGCGCTTGGCGGAGTCGTCGTAATAAATGCCGTGCAAGGCCAGCGGCCCAAGCGGCGTTTGATACACGAAGCCCGTGCTGGCCGTCAGGCGGGGCCGGTCGAAGCCAGCGTTCATGATGGCGCGCTGACCTTCGCTATCGCGCAGAGGCTTATACACTAGGTGAGCGAATGCTTCGGAGCGCCATTCCAGCTTACTGGCCAGTAGGCTTTGCGAAAAACGCAGTCCAGCAGCGGCATAGCGTGGTGACCTATAATTATCCAAAAATAAGGTGCGCGAATCTACCAAAGGAGAAAATACCGGCGCGGTGGTCATAGAAGAGCGGTAGTTGGCGAAGCGAGTCTGCCCACTGACTACTACTTCCCCGAAGTACCCCCACACCTGTTTTTTGCTCGGCAGCATAAAATACTGCTCCGTGGTAGCTGAGAACTGCAGCCATTGATGATGGTTGTGGTATTCATTCGCGAATACCGACGTGGAGCCGGGACTGTAAATCTCGGTGCCTTGCACCCCGCGTATACTCACCAGCGCCCGGCGTCCGGCCGTAGGATACTGCTTGCGGTTTAGAGAGTTGCGGCTGTAGCGGAGCGCCGATGTCAGGCCGCGGAAACTGGTGCGGTCCAGCACGTCGCTGGAGGATACATCCCGGGTGTTGGCGTAGTTATCTTGGTTGCCAAAATAGCCAGCCTCAAATGAAACGCGGCTGCGGTAGCGGGGGCTAATCCCGATTTGCACGCCCAGCGCCAGGTCGCTTTGCTCGATGAGCGTATTCTGAATATCGCGCCCCAGCAGGCCGCCGGTTTGCTGGTAGCTCCAGTTGTTGTAGGTCACGCTGGGCTCCACGAAGAAGGGCAGTTTTTCGGGGATGCTAACCCGGAACCGGCCCTGCACGGCGTTATAAAAACGTCCTAAGTTGGCATTCGCAGCCGCCGAATACAGGTATTTAGTCAGCCAACGATATTCCAGGCCCACATAAATATTGTCCACGGCTCTGGTAGCCAGTACAAAGCCCGCTTCAGCCGAGAGGTTATTATTCTGGCGGGCATCGATGTTGAAAACGTAGCCCTGCTGGTCTTTATCGTAGCGAATACGCGGATAGATGTTGCGGAAAAAGTCGTCGGCGGCCAGGCGGTAGTAACCTTCCTCAATCTCATCGATGGAGTAGCTGCGCCCCTCGCGGCGGAAAAAGCGGCTCACGTAGGTGTTCTGCTTCTGCCTTAGGCCCTGCACCGTAATGCGCTTAAAGACAGGACCGGGGGCCAACGTTTGAAACTCGCGTCGACGGCTGGCCAGCGCCAGTGTATCGACCCGGCGCGGGATGCGTCGCAGCATCTGCGTGAGCTTATCCTGCGCTGCCTTCTCGCCCAGCTCAATCAGCTCGCGCACTTTGTCGAAATCAGTGGCGCCATAGCCCTCTAGATCGGGCTGAATAAATACCCCGTTCGGACCCACGGCTAGCGTATCGGCGACATCAGCGCCCAAAAACACGAGTGAACCCAGCAAAAGCTCGTCGTCCTTCTCGAAAGGGTATTTTTTGTACGCCACATCGCCCACGTTCACCCCAATGATAATATCAGGCTGAAACGCGGACCGCATCACGTCGGTGGGGAAGTTGTTATAGATGCCCCCGTCGAAGAGATAGCGGCCATCGAGGTTGCGAATGGGTCGAAAGACCAGGGGCACTGTCATCGAATTGCGCACGGCATCAGCGAGCGAGCCGTTCTCCTGCACTACCTGTTTGCGGGTAAACACCTCGGCGGCGAGGCAGCGGAAGGGAATAAACAGGTTGTCGAAGTCGTAGTTGGCAGCAGCGGCGGCCGGGGCCAGAAACTTGGCCAGCGCGAAGTTTAGGTTGACGTCGTTGATCAGGTTGGGCGAGATGCGCGTGTTCAACGACGAGTCGATGGCCACGCCCACGCGCAGGGCCGCCGGCGAGGCGTCGGCATTCAGGTAATTGAAGCTTTTATCCTGCAATTGCTCGCCCGACACCCAGTACTGAAAGTCCGGGTCCATGACGATTTTCTCAATCTCAGTGGGCGAATATCCAGCCGCGTACATAGCGCCCACCACCGAGCCCATACTCGTGCCGATGATATAGTCAATCGGTATCTTGTTCTTTTCCAGAACCTTCAATACGCCCACATGCGCCAATCCCTTTGCGCCACCTCCGCTTAGCACCAAACCAACTTTCTGAGCCTGCGCCGGCAAAGCAGGCCAGCCGAGCCCCATGATCAGGAGGCCGAAAAAAGGAAACCAATTACGTAGCATAAATAGGAAGTAGCACAAAAAAGCCCCCCAGGGGCAGCGGGCCGACGCCAGTTGGCGCGACTGGTCAGCAAATTACCGCTTTCCGGCGGCACTACCGTTTAGCTTACCATTTGCGAAAGATGACGTACACCGCCGCCACCAGCAGCCCAAAGCCCAGCACATGGTTCCAAGCTAGCTTATCGGTTTTGAAAATGTACACCGCGCACAGCGCGAATACGCTCAACGAAATGACCTCCTGAATAACCTTGAGCTGAAACAGGTTAAAGGGTCCGCCATTTTCCGCGAAGCCAATACGGTTGGCCGGCACTTGAAACACGTACTCAAAAAACGCCAGGCCCCAACTCACCAGAATCACACCTACCAACCCCAAACCGTGCAGCCAGGTTATCTTCTTAAACTGCAAATGCCCGTACCAGGCAAACGTCATGAAGAGGTTGGAGACGGTGAGCAGCAGAATGGTATAAAGCGCTTTCATAGATGCCGGGTTACTCCTCGTGGCCCGCAATACTGCGCTGGGGGGCATTTTTCAGGTCCGTGCTTTCCTTATCGAGGCGGCGCTGCTCGGCGGCGGAAATGCCGGGGGGCAAATTGGTCAGGTCGGGCTGGCCGGCATTCACCCAGCAGGTGTACCAGAAAGCCCCCACCAGCTGCACCGCCCGGCGCATCTGCCGCTCCACCTGTCCGTGCAGGCGCTCATGGTAAGCGCGGCTGAAGTCGCGTGAATACACCCGCACGGCACCTTGGGCACCGCGTTCTTCAAAGCCATATTTCTTGTCATTGGGAAAACGGCTGGTCAGCTCCTGCTCAAACCGCAATACTGAGTCTACGGCCGCGTTGGAGCGCCCCACGGCCTCCCAGATGCTGAAGGTGGGGTTATCCAGGTAAGGGGCCGGGCCGGTGAAGAAGTCATAGTTCGCGCTCAGCAGCTCGGGCAAGCGGCTCTCCCACAGCCCATGAATGCCCCGCTGGTTAGTCAGCTGCCCGTTATAGTTGCGGGTGCTGTGCAGCGGCACGCAGGCGTCGGCCACGTAGTGACCCAGATCGGCGGAAAGATGCAGGATGCGGTCGGCGTCGCGGGTCCGAAAAGCCTCCGTCAGTTGGAGCTGCATGCGGGCTACATGCCACGGCACAATCCCGTGCCGTTGCAACGTGTCTTCGCCATACCGCGCCACGGCGTCGGCCCAGCTGCGGGGCAAACGCACTAGGGCGCTGTCGCCGTAGGCATCCACGTCCAGAAAATGACGTGCGGCCTCGCCGGGCACCACGGCCCGACGCTGGTCGGGACGGGTAGCATGATCGGTGAGGTAATCGATGTGCTTTTTGTAAAACCCCAGCAGCTCGGCTGGCAGCGTAAACACTGCCAGCCGATTGATAAGCCGATGGCCGAAGAACCCCCACGCCCGCGGCTGCAAAGGCAGTAGCAGGAGCAACAGAAGTAGCGGGAGTTTCTTCATGATCGGTAGCTGGGGGCAAATTCTTTCGGCTTAGCGCCGCCCTTGCCCCGCGAAGCGAAGCCGATAATCGGCCTTCACGTCGCCCTTGCTAATGCGGGTGAGCTTGCCCTTGAGCAGCTGCTTCTTGAAGCCCGACAAATGGTCAGTGAACAGAATACCCTCCAGGTGGTCGTACTCGTGCTGAATAACGCGGGCAGTCATACCGGAGAAAGCCTCTTCGCGCACCATGCGGGCTTCGTCCTCGTAGCGCAGCACGATATTGGCCGGCCGGAACACCATCTCCCGCACACCCGGAATGCTCAGGCAGCCTTCCTCGAAGCCCCATTCCTCACCGGTTTCGCTCACCATCACGGGGTTAATGAAAGCACGCTTCACGGCCTGATCCTGGGGGGCATTTTCGGAGACTTGCACGGCTTCCACGTTTTCTTCTTCGGCCTCTTGCTCGTCCTCATCCTCATCCTCATCGTCCAGCATAGGCGCCGAGTCAATAACGAACAAGCGCACCCCGCGTCCAATCTGCGGAGCGGCCAAGCCCACGCCGCGAGCGTGATACATGGTGTCAAACATATCGGCAATGAGCTGTTTCAGCTCCTGAGCCTCAATATCTGCTGATATGGCTTTGGCGGGCGTTTTCAGCACCGGGTCGCCGAAGGCAACGATGGGGTAAATCATCGGGAATTAAGGAAAGATTGCAAAATAAGCGTGGCACTCACGCGGTCGACCGTGGCTTTATCGCGGCGGTCTTTCTTAGAAAGCCCCCCCGCCAGCATTGCCGCGTGCGCCATGCGCGAGGTGTAGCGCTCGTCAAGTTCGTGCACCGGCACGGTCGGCAGCTCGCGCCGCAAACGCCGCACCAAACCAACCACGGCGCTTGTCACATCCGTTGGCTCGTTGAGCAAGGTACGCGGCATCCCGACCACAATGGCGGCCAGCGGCTCGCGTTGGTGATACGCCTGCACGTATGCCAACAGGTCCTGGCTATGGATGGTTTCGAGGGGCGTCGCAATGAGCTGCAACGGGTCGGTTACGGCCAGTCCCACGCGCTTGTTGCCGTAGTCAATGGCAAGAATTCGGCTCATCGCTTCAAGGTGAAATAAAAGGGGGCGCGGTAACGCCGCTACCCGCCCCAAAGATACGGCCCTCATCTCTATTGCCCGAAACGTCAACTCGATCTAAGGTAATACAAGTAAAACGCGGCAGTTATCCTTTTTATTGAAAAAGTCATATATAAAGCACTATGCTCTTTATAGCGCACCTTAGCATATATATGGCTTTATCACCTAGTTATCTTATAAATATGTATTACGAAATATAAAATTGCATTGTTATTTGAAAATAATAAACGCTTAATAATGGGCATGGTTTTCCCGTAATAGTTTTAATAGATTTGGAATGTTGCCTTGTCGCTAACTCCCATTTATAGTTAAAACATCTACTCTTCCAGCCTTTTATGAACGCCAAGTCGAACACTGTTTCGACGCCTGCTCCGGAGCTTACTCCGATGTCGGCGCCTCGTGCTTCCCGCTTCCATGTGCGGCAGCCATGGCTACTAGCGTTGGTGCTAGCCGGCGGTATGTTGGTAGGAGCTAATCCATTCAAACCATCGGGGCAAAATCCCGACAGCACCTCGCGGGGCTACCTGAAGTTCAAGGAGATTCTGAGCTACGTAGACCGCGATTATGTCGATTCAGTCGATGCTGAAGCGCTGTCTGACTATGCTATTGGTCGTATGTTGGAGCGTCTCGACCCACACTCGGTATTTATTCCAGCAAAAGACCAAATTCAGGCGTCAGCCTTTCTGCAAAGTGATTTCGACGGTGTAGGCGTAGAGTTTAATATCTTTCAGGATACGGTAACAGTAATAGCTTCGCTGGGTGGCGGCCCGGCGGAGCATGCTGGTCTTCGCCCCGGCGACCAGCTGCTGGCCGTTAACGGCGAAGCGGTGTCGGGCGTGCACATGACCACCGAGCAGATGTACAGCAAGCTGCGCGGCCCGCGGGCCAGTCGTGTGCAGCTTCAGCTTCAGCGCCGCGGCTCGCCCAAGCTCCTGAACGTGATGGTAATCCGCGAGCGGGTACCCAATAGCTCGGTGGAAGTAGCTTACATGGTTGATAATCAGACGGGCTATATCAAGGTGAGCCGGTTTGCCAACAATACCTACGAGGAATTCAAGCAGGCACTGGGTGACCTGCACCGTCAGGGCATGTCGCGCCTGGTATTGGACCTGCGGGGCAACCCCGGCGGCTACCTCGACCGGGCCACCAAAATGGCCGATGAGTTTATTGCCGGCACCCGCAAAATCGTGTATACCGATGGGAAGGGCGATCAATACGATACCCAAACCTACTCACGCGTGCTGGGTGAGTTCGAAGAAGGCCCGCTAGTAGTGCTGGTAGATGAAGGCAGCGCCTCGGCTGCAGAGGTAGTAGCCGGTGCTCTGCAAGACCATGATCGGGCTCTGCTGGTAGGTCGTCGCACTTTTGGGAAAGGCCTGGTGCAGCAGCCCATCGCCCTGAACGATGGCTCCGAGCTGCGCCTGACAATTGCCCGCTATTACACGCCTTCGGGTCGCTCCATTCAGAAATCATATCAGGGTGGGCACGCTGAGTATGAGAAGGAACTGGCCACGCGCCAGCGCCGAGGCGAGTATTTCCACGCCGATAGCATTCATTTCGCCGACTCGTTGCGGTATCGTACGATGCACGGCCGCACGGTGTATGGGGGCGGCGGTATCATGCCCGACTTGTTCGTGCCCCGCGATACCACGGCTTTCTCAAAGTATTATCGCCGTCTGCAAAGCCGCAATCTGGTGCGTGAATTCGCTCTAAAATTTTACCAGGACCATCAGGCTGAGCTGGAAGGACTGCGTTTTGAGCAATTCAATGTGTCGTTTCGTGTCACGGATACGCAACTCCAGGCTTTAAGCGCTTTAGCGATCCGTACGGGCCTGGCGGCCGATGCGGCTGGATTGCGTCGAGCGGCTCCGCTATTGCGCTCGCAGCTCAAGGCGCACATCGCGCGGATAGCTTATGGCAAAAATGCCTATTACACGGTATTGGCTGAGCAGGACATAGAATTCCAGCAGGCCCTACGCGCCATTGATACGAGTACGGCTCAGCTTACGGGCAACTGAGCATAGTTCTTGCCTATCACCGGTCTCTGCCATGTAGCTTATTGAATTGAGGCAGGAGACAGATAGGTTATCGCCACTTCAATTGATTGATTAGTAAGTGATTGTTGATAGTGCTCCAACACCTGCTTAGGCTGTTTTTTTGGTGGAAAGCCCCGCCGTTATGGTAGACGCAAGTAACCTTTTTTTGGAAAACGAATGAGCGACGCAAACAAAGATTTACAGCAGGCTCTGGAGCAATTCTGGAGCTATATGGCGCGGCGGCAAGGTGGAACAGTATTGGTGGAAGAACTGAAGCTAAACTTCTGGGATGACGACCACGATACCATGGAGCGTCGGCGCTACCGCAGTGATCTGCATCGGGCCACCATATCCGAGATTGAAAAACAGAACGGCGGCTGGGGCGACGTGAGCGGCATCGACCTGCTGCTGGAAGCCATCACGGCCGACTATCTGCACGAGGATGTTCTGTATGAGTGCCTCGAAACACTTAAGCCCGCTCGCCGCACCATTCTCCTGGAGCGCGGCTTGCTTTCGCCGCTTTACCATACGCGGTACTTAGCCGCTGAGCACGTAGCGCACTATATCATTCCGCATCGTACGGAGCTGATGGAGTTCCTCATCTGCCACGACGATCATAAGCTGGTCAGCCGGTACGCGCTCAATACTTTGTCGGACCTGCACCCTGCGAAAGCGGTAGAGTACGCTTTGCCGCGCCTCACCGACGAAGATGCCTACATGCGCTTAGCTAGTGTGCTGGCGCTGCAAGCAGCAGGGCATAGCCTGCCCGCCGAGTTGGTAGCCACTCTGCGTACCGATTCGAATGAGTACGTCCGCGAAGCCGCTACCGAGTTGGTAGTAGCCAAACAGTAACTTCCTATTTATCTCTATTTGCTAAAACTCTACTATACTTAAGTACTTATCAAGCAAAATGCCGGTCGTTCCCTACGTAGGGAACAACTGGCCTTTTTGTGATTTAAGGCTGAATGGCAGTGATTTTTCGCTTTGTTACTCATAGATATAGCAATTCTACAACCAGTGCAGGGACGCGTATTCTCGTCTCTACATTGTTCGTGAAACTGCTATTAAAGCCAGGAAAAGCTACTTACGCTTGGTGGGGGGCAATTTTAGGTCTTGATAGTAGAAGTGTTGCTCCAGACTCGTGAATGGCTGCCCATCAACCTCGGCGTAGGGATAAACGAAATAATTGAGCGGGGCACCTTGCTGGCTGGGGGCCAATGTAAGGTCGCGGCCGCGGGTCAGCTCAACCCGGTTCTCATCGTGGGCTCCAAAAAAGTAAGCGCGTTGCGCTGGGTTTTTGGCCGCCTCGGAGGCGTCGATGGGTACCCAGCCGGTTTCGGGGGTATAAAACTCTGCCCAGCAGTGATACCCTTTTAGTTCGCCTGTGCCCCGCTCGGGAGGCAAGGGAAACCCGATGCTGAAGCGTGCTGGGATGCCAAGGGCGCGGCAGTAGCCGATAAATACCGCGTGAAAATCGGTGCAGTTACCCCGGCGCGCATCGCAGGCGTAGTAGATGTCGCCGCGTCCCCAGCCCTGACCCGTTTTATCGTACTTGACGGTAGAAACCACATGGTTATAAATGGCTTGCGCCTTCTCCAGGTTGGTGTGGGCATTGGCTTGCGCCACTACCTCGTTGGCCCACTGCCTGATCTTGCCATCCAGCGGCACCAGGCGGTCGGGCTGGAGCCAGCGGGTCATGTTGGGGTCCGGTGCTTCGGTAGCACTGGCAGCATCAGCAGATTTAGGCGCCACAACCGGGTTTAGGTGCTCACGTCGCGCCGCCTGAAAGCGCACCGACACGGTGAAAGGCTCGGCCGACGGACTCCTCACCTTCAGACGCAGCATTTGGTTGTTGTACTGCGCCTTCACCACCTCATACGGATGCGGAGATTCTATCTTTAAGTCGCTAATAGTTTGAGACTTATCGGAGTGCGGCACGGGTAGCCACAGATCAACGGCACTGGCGCTGGGGGGCAAATCCCGAACGGTTGTTTTGTATTCGAATACGAAAGTGCGTATGCGAACCGGCTGGGGGGCTTTTTTGGGGGCTGGCTTCGTCCCTAAGCTGGGGTTAGGCGTAAACGCGGTAATCAAAAACAGAAAAGCAAGTTGGCCAATCCATTTAGGCGAAAGCAAAGCATTAATCACAACTAGAGGGTATTTTTACTACAAGCTCCGGCTCCAATAAAAAGTTGGTGAGCAGCAGCTTATGAATGAAGTAGATACAAAGGGCGGTACGCGCCCGCAAAGGTAAGGCGTTGGCGCGAGGCGAACTTAGCGCGTAGCGTTTCTAGGGGAATTTGCCGACCTTCCAGCTCGTATTTTTGAGCAATGCTAGCCTTGCTTTGTCTACTTATCTTATGGCTTACTACCACCGCCTCGGCCAGATTCCGCGCAAGCGCCACACCCAGTTCCGGCAGCCCGACGGCTCGCTTTACGCCGAGCAACTCGTGGGTACGCTGGGCTTCCACGGCGTCTCATCTTTGCTCTACCACATTCATCCGCCTACCCAGATAAAAGAGGTAGGTGAGCCGGTGCCCTACGGCGAAAAACTGTTGAAGGATAGAGCTTTGCAGCCCAGCCACCTGCGGACCTTGGCCCAGACCACCACCGGCGGTGACTACCTGCAGGCCCGTCAGACGCTCATGGGCAATGCCGATGTGATGCTCAGCATCTGTAACCCGACGGAGCGGCGGATGCGGTATTACTACAAAAACGCGCTGGCCGACGAGGTGATTTTTGTGCACGAGGGCCGGGGCGAGCTGTGGAGCCAGCTAGGCAAAGTCAGCTTTGAGCCCGGCGACTACGTGGTAGTGCCGCGCACCATTATTCACCAGTTTCACTTCGAGGAAGGGCCGGTGCGCCTGCTTATTATCGAGTCGTTCAGCCCCATTGAGACGTGCCGGCGCTACCGCAACCACTTTGGGCAGCTGCTGGAGCATTCGCCTTATTGCGAGCGGGATATGCGCGCCCCGAGCGAGTTAATCATTGAAGACGAGCCCGGCGAATACCGCGTGCAGGTCAAGAAAGAAGGCTACCTGCATCAGCTCACTTACGCCCATTCGCCTTTCGATGTGGTCGGTTGGGACGGCTATTTCTTTCCCTACGCCTTTTCTATCCATGATTTTGAGCCTATTACGGGCCGCATTCATCAGCCCCCGCCCGTGCATCAGACGTTCGAGGCCCACAACTTCGTCATCTGCTCCTTCGTGCCGCGCCTCTTCGATTATCACCCGCTGAGCATTCCGGCGCCCTACAACCATTCCAACGTGGACTCCGACGAGGTGCTGTACTACGTGGCCGGTAATTTTATGTCGCGCAAAGGCGTTGATCTGGCGTCGTTTACGGTGCACCCCAGCGGGCTGCCCCACGGCCCGCACCCCGGCACGGTGGAAGCCAGCATCGGCAAAAAGGAAACCCACGAGCTGGCCGTGATGGTGGACACCTTCCGGCCCCTCTATCTCACCGAGACGGCGCTGCAATACGTGGACGATAAATACCCGATGAGCTGGAATCCGGATTTTAAGCACGAAGCGCCCCGCGCGGCGGATATGATGGATTAAATGAAATTTTCCGGGCTCAAATCGATTGGCTGAATTGTTGCGGAAAAGCGCCAAAAGCTAATCACATGAAAAAAATACTGTTTCTAGTTCCACTCGCTTTCTTGCTGGTAGCCATTGGCTGCAAGAAAATTGACCAATTACTCACCTTCTACATCGAAGACACGCAGAATATTCGCGTGGCCGGCAACTCCGTGGTGGGGCTCATACCCATCGCGCCCGTAGCCGTGACCACCCGCTCGGAGGAGAAGTTCAAGAATGAAGACACCCGCGCCGATTTGGTGAAAGACGTGAGCTTGAACAAGCTGACGCTCACTATTACCGACCCCAACAACGAGAATTTCGACTTTCTGGAAAGCGTTACGCTCTATATCAGCACTGAGCAGAGCGACCGGGTGGCACTAGCCTCGCTGAGTTCGGTGCCGACGGGCCAGAAGGTAATTGAGCTGAAGCCCAGCGGTGCCAAGCTGGATAAATACCTCAAGGCTTCCAGCTACACGCTCACTACCGAAGCCCGCGTCAAGCGCGCCGTCTCCCAGGATATCACCATGCGCGCCGACTCGCGCTTCAAGGTAACGGCCGATCCGCTGTAAATCGTCACTCAATTTCTGGATACTAAAAAAGCCCCCCACGAGCGTTCGTGGGGGGCTTTTTTAATTACTATAATGTCGCTTTAGGGCTGCACTGTCTTGTTGTATTCGTCTACAAGCTGCACTACATGGCCCAGGTCGGTAAACGAGAGGTTGTGGGCAGTGGCGTACGCGGCCATCCGGTTGGCATCGTCGCCAAATAGCTTCAAGATGGCACTCTTGTTCAAGCCTGTTTCCTGCGCTATTGGTCGCTTGGGCACGTGGGCGTACAATCGACTTACTCGTTGTATACTCTGATTAGCCGGCTTACCTGTGCCACCGGGTGTGATGCTTGCGGTAGCGCTGCTTTGCAACACTACCTCGTGCAACAACAAGAGCTGCACCGGTCCGGAAGCAGTAGTTAGCTTTTCAAATAAATTATAGTCGCGTTTCGACTGCTCCGACTTATAGGGGTGCGCCACAAACTCGCGGTAGACGGAGGGCAAGGCAGTGCTGAACTGTGCGGCCTGAAACTGAGGAAGTAATAATACAGTATCGGGCCGGGCGGGAGGCCCTGGGCGGTGCATTTCCAGCGCACGGGCCATCAAATTGTAGCGCATCTCAGCCTTCAATTCCTGACCATTAGCCAACTTTATGGTGCCAAGCCGCCAATCACTATCATAGTACGTCAAAGGTGAGGCGGCTCGAAGCTCCTCCAACATGCGCTGCTGCTGACCCGACCTAACCGCTATCTGAAAGGTTTCCTGCCGCATCTGAGACATGGAAGTTTCATGGCGGGAATAATCCATGTTTACTGTTCCTTGGGCCAAGCTGAACGGAGATAGTCCCATTGTCAGGACTATGCTAAGTCCTAAGCAAGTAATAGTAGAGATTTTCATATAGTAGAGGTGCTGTTAAAATCCTTGGTTAAAGCTATTGATAGTCACCTACCGGTTGCGCCCGTACTGCTCATGGCTGCTTACCCAGTCGCTACTCGATATAGCCGCGCCCAGACTCAGCTCGCCGGCCAGCACCACCCCAGCTACTATTTCGGCAAACTTATTCACCGTGCCCCGGCCCACGCAGCCCAGCATCCGCAGGCACTCGTTCTGGGTGGCCAGGCCCGTGCCGCCGCCGTGGGTCGCCACGATGAGGGAAGGAATGGTAATATTCATGTATAAGTCGCCCTCCTTGGTTACCTCCGTATATAGCACTCCCGCCGACGACTCCGACACATTGGCCACATCCTGACCAGTGGCGATAAACATGGCGGTAATACCGTTGGCCGAGTGCGCGCCGTTGTTGTTGGCCCCGGAAATAAAGGCCCCCACGTTGCTCACTTGACCGTGGTAAGCGAGCTGCTCGGGCGTCACGCGCATGCGCTGATGCAAGATGTCGCGCTTGATGACGGCCTCGGCTACTACGCGCTTGCCTCGGGTTCGCATCACGTTGATCTGGGAGGCTTTTTTGTCGGTGGCGAAGTTAGATTCGAGGTAGAAGTGGCGAATGGCGGGGCCTTTGTAGTTCTCCAGAATCCAGGAGCAGGCGGCGAAAGTGGCGCGGCCCACCATGTTCTGCCCGGCCGCGTCGCCGGTGCTGTAGTTGAAGCGCAGGTAGGCAAACTTGGTAGCCAGATACGTATCGATGTACTGGAGTTTGGCTATCCGCGAGGTGCTTTCGGCTTCCTGACGAATGGCATCGATTTCGGCCTCCACCCACTTACTAAAGTCGCGCGCACCGCGGGCGTCGTCGAATACGAACACGGGCGCTCGCTGCATGGCGTCGCCGATGACGGTGCATTTTACGCCTCCGCATAGGTTGAGCACCTGCATACCGCGGTTGTAGCTGGCTACCAGCGTACCTTCGGTGGTGGCCATCGGAATGAGAAAGTCGCCCTGGGCGTGCTCGCCGTGTACGGTCAGCGGGCCGGCCAGGCCCACCGGAATCTGAGCCACGCCCACGAAATGCTCGCAGTTGCCCTGGAGCATGTGGGGGTCGAAGGAGTAGTGCTTGAGGTGCTTAAACTCTTGCTCGGTGTACTGCTCAGCGAAGCGCTGCCGCTCCTGAATGGCCGCCTCCGAGTAGTCGTCGGCGTCCTGGCGCGGAATGCGCGTGCGGTTCGTCGACTGATTTACAATGCTGTCCTCTACTTCCACATGCAGGTCGCCGAAGGGCTCGGCCGCAAACTGCACCTGCACGCCGTGAATACCCTCGGTCAGGGCAGCAGTAGTCAGGTAAAACGTAATGCTGTGGCCCACCAGAAACTCCAGGCCGCCGGGCGTGCGGCTCAGCACATCGGGGGCGGGGCGAATGTCGCCGTCGCCCAGGTCTAGGGCTATGTGCTCGGGGGTGATATGCTCTTCATTAATCTGCACGTAGTCGAGGCGGGTGAAGCGCACCGTGTCGAGGCGGTTCTTGATGCTGAAGGCCACGCCGTTGGGCGTGTTGCGCAGGCTGCCACGCGTATAGAGCAGCTTGAGCAGCATAGGACTGGGCGTAAAGATCATAAGCCGGAGGAGGTGGGGTTAGAACTATTGGCTTATAAGGTGCGAATTTTTTGGAAAGGAAACGCATGAGATAGCAGAAATTGCCACCACTATAAGCTGTGACAATTTCTGCCGTATAGATCACTCATTTCTTTTCTGTTATCTAATGCACCTTTGTTTTAGGCCCTTTTGCTACCCAGCTATAGTACAGCCAGCCATACACGCCACCTCCAATACCGAAGTTTATCACGTCAAGGTATTTAGACCTACTCAGTAGCGGATAAAGATTTAGAATGTGCTTGGAGGGACTCACAAAAATTAGAAAAATGGCAGCGGCCAAAACAAACCCTACTCCTACCGATAGCTGCCAACTACCTCCGTTGGAGTAGTGAAAAATAATATAATGAAGTAACATGAATAAAATATAGAATAAACCGCCATACACTAGTACCGTAAAAAAACGAACAATGCAGTTGGATAAGAATCATCAGGGCTTAAAAGACCTATAAGTATAGAGGATACTAATAAAGCCGCCGCTACGGACACTAGTGCTTTTATAAATTTCTTCATATGGACTTGTTAACTATCCAAGGTTAAACGTGGTACCCCAAACTGAGGTCCTGCTCGAAATAGACAACAGTCCTACCTTAAAAAACAAAGGTAGATTGACAATATGCAAGCATAGGAAGTTATACCAACACTGCCAGCGCCTTCAATTAGTTACAATCTACGGTCGATAAAGATTGCCCATTCTTTAATGCTTGTTGTATTTTATCCCATTTGGGACGATTAGTTATTGGTGGGTTAACACTAACAATAATTCTAGGTTTGCCGGGAATCTCTGGTTGCTTATCAAATATTTCTGCCTTTATATTTGTCATCAATAGCTCCCATAACTTATCGGCCTTAGTAAATTGAACAGCCTCTCCATTAAGGTTACCATCCGTTAAAATATCTGATATAAAAGCTAGTGTGGCGTCCCCATAACCTGTAACTCTGTCAGCCCTACTGGCGCGAGTTTAGCGCAGCGTAACTCGTGCCTATTATTTTATGAGGCTGCGCCTCATCCGCTAGAAAAACGCTGCCCGGATTATCTAGGCGGCGCGCTCACAGCTTGCCGCTGGCGCGACAGTGGAGGTGCAACCTCCACACCAAGATTAGTCACGAGTTGCGCTGCGCTAAACTCGCGCCAGTGGGGGGTTGAAGGTTTATTAGTTGGTTTGTTGAGTAAGTGGGGGCACCTTGAATTGTAGTATCAAATTGACTTTTGTGTCGACAGGCTGATTGCCTATTCTACCCGGTTTGAACTTACCCAAAGAGTTAACCAATCGTAATGACTCAGCATAGAGTACTACACCCGGATACCCTGTAACATTCGGTTTGACAACATGGCCAGCTTGGTCTATAATAAATTCCATTACTACAGGTTTTAGTGTGCCGGAATCCTTCAGATTATAGTAGCGTGCCTGCTTGGACAGCCACAGTGGAATGTCAGACCAAGCTACCTTTGGGTATTGAGGCAACACATCAACAGGGCTAGCCGAAATGAATAGGGGATTTATAGATACCTCGATTTTTGGTCCATCGGGGCAGCTGATAACAACAATTTCCTGCCCTAATGCCTCCTGCCTCGTCAAACCCAGCCCACACACCAGCACCAGTGCCACCAGAAACCGCCGCAGCTTGGGCCGCAACCGCACCGCAGGCACCAGTTGTGCCAGCAAAAACTGGCTGCACACCCGGCCATCCGGGGAAGTGGCTCGTGCTTGCTCTAACTCGGTTTGGGTACTGTTGGTGAAGTCTTGTACGAGCCGGTCGCAGAGGGCACAGTAGTGACCTTGCGCCTGGGGCGTCAAGTGCTGCTCGCCTACCGAGCAGGGCTGAATTCGGACGTTGAAAATAGGCAGGCTGAGCATTACGAAAAGAGCCTTATTGCTTTGAAGACTTGCTCAGTAAGATAGTAGAAGAAATGATAAAAGCCCCCCACAGTCGCTCGGCTGCGCTGTGGCAAAGATTTCACTCCTCAAAAAACTCCCGCCCCCGCGTGTCAATATACCCCGCCTGCCCGCTCTCGGTGAGCACGCGCGCGGTGCCGGCTACGAAGGGTTGGGCCTCGCGGTACTGAGGTTTCACCAGCAGCTTGCCGGTGGGGGCGAGGTAGCCGAAGCGGCCGGTTTGCTCAATGATGGGGAAGGCGTAGCCGTTGGCGGGCGTGGCCCGGATGGCGTCGTATTCCAGGGGTAACACCAGTTGGCCTTTCTGGTTGATGACGCCCCACTTTGCCCCCCGGCGCACCAGCAGCAGGCCATTGTAGCTGTCCCGGATTTCGTCGTACTCGGCGGGCACTACGGCATGACCCACGCTGAAGCGAAAGCCGACTTTGCCGTTGCGGCGCACCAGATCGCCTTGCTCCAGGAAGTCGGTTTCGGCGGTGGAGTCGGGCGGGGCGGTGAGGTGGTTGCCGGCGCGGTCTATCTGGTAGGTTTCGCCCTGTAGCTCCACGGTGGCGCGGCCGTGGTGGAAGTTGGTGGCGCGGGTGAAGTGCGGGGGCGTGAGCGGGGAGCCGTCGGGGGTGATATAGCCAAAATTTGCCCCCCGGCGCACCCAGGCAATGTCGTCGATGAAGGGGCCGGCATCGTCGTAGCGCAGGGGCAGCACGAGGCGGTGGTGCTGGTCGGCGTAGCCCCAGAGGCTGCCGCGGCGAAAGGGCACGAGGCGGCTGGGGGGCATTTGGGCCAGGGCGGGGGCCAGCAGGAGGAGCCACGCCAGTACCAGCAAGCCGCGGCGCGCCGACAGGCGAGTGATTTTCAGAAGCCGAAGAGGGGAGAAGGCAGGCATCAGCCGCGCAAAGATAAGGATACAGGAAGTACGGTACTTTGCCTGGTGTTGCGTTCGCATTGTACCTTGTAGGCCCATTCTTTCGCCAACACCTTTCGGTATGAAATCTATTTATCCGGCCCTGACGGCGGCCGTACTGTTTGCTGGCTTCGCCGCAGCACCCGCTTCGGCCCAGAATGCTGCCCTCGACGCCCGCATCGCCAAACTGGCCCAGCAGCAGGAAGCCCAGGTAATAGCCTGGCGCCGCGACTTCCACGAGCACGCGGAGTTGGGCAACCAGGAGACGCGCACGGCCGGCATCGTGGCCGCTCACCTCAAAAAGCTGGGCCTGGAGGTGCAGACTGGCGTGGCCCGCACTGGCGTGGTAGGCATTTTGCGCGGCGGTAAGCCCGGCCCCGTGGTCGCCCTGCGCGCCGACATGGATGGCCTGCCCGTCACCGAAAACAATGAGCTGACCTTTCGCTCCAAAGCCACCGCCACCTACAACGGCCAGCAGGTAGGCGTGATGCACGCCTGCGGCCACGATTCGCACGTGGCCATGCTGCTGGGCGCTGCTGAGGTGCTGAGTCAGGTGAAAAAAGACTTGCCCGGCACCGTGAAATTCATCTTCCAACCTGCCGAGGAAGGCTCCTTGCCGGGCGAAGAAGGCGGCGCTAAGCTCATGGTAAAAGAAGGCGTGCTGGACAACCCGAAAGTGGATGCCATTTTTGGCGTTCACGTCAACGCTCAGACTGAGGTAGGTACCCTCAAGTACCGCCCCGCCGGCATGATGGCCAGCTCCGATGTTTTTACGATTAAAGTGAAAGGCAAATCGGCCCACGGCGCGTATCCGTGGCTAAGCGTGGACCCAGTGGTAACCAGCGCCCAGATTATCACGGGCCTGCAAACCATTATCAGCCGCCAGACCGAGTTGACGGAGGATGCGGCCGTTATTACGGTGGGCATGATCCACGGCGGCGTGCGCAACAATATCATCCCGGAGCAGGTGGAGCTGACCGGCACCATTCGCACGCTGAACAAGGAGATGCAAGCCAAAATCTGGGCTGACATTCGCCGCACGGCCACCAAAATTGCCGAAAGCGCCGGGGCCACGGCCGAGGTTGATATCGTGAACTACGCGCCCGTCACCTACAACGACCCACGCCTGACCGAGCGCATGGTGCCCACCCTGCGCACGGCGGCCGGCGCGGCCAACAAAGTAGTGCTGCAAAAAGCCGTAACCGGCGCCGAGGACTTTGCTTATTACCAGGAGAAAGTGCCCGGCGTATTCGTCTTCGTAGGTGGCATGAGCAAGGGCACCGACCCGGCTACCACCGCGCCTCACCACACGCCTGGCTTCCGCCTGGATGAGAGTGGCTTCACGCTGGGCGTGAAAACGCTGGCTATGCTGGCCGCGGATTACCTGACGATGAAGAAGTAGCTAAATAGCTATTCAGTAATAGCTATTTAGCTACTAGACCGTCATGCAGAGGCGGAGCCGAAGCATCTCGCGTGCTGACGTTGCCAAAGTAAAACCAACGAAGCGGGCGAGATGCTGCGCTGCGCTCAGCATGGCCTCAAAACAAAAAGTATAACATAGTGAATATTGCTTTAGTAACCTACCAGCCCGTGGGCAAATACACCGGCGCGGGCGTTGAGCAGGAAGATGCCCTGCTTACAAGTCATTTGCAGAGCCGCGGCCACCAGGTCACGGCTGAAATCTGGTCGGACCCATCCGTGGATTGGCGCAGCTACGAGGTGGTAATGCTGAAGTCACCCTGGGATTATTTCGACCGGATAGATGAGTTTTATGCCTGGCTCGATACTCTGGAGCGCTTGCAGGTGCGCGTGCTCAATCCGGTAGCCACGGTGCGCTGGAATTCGGATAAAAAGTACCTGCTGGATATGCAGGCGGCTGGCGTACGCATCGTGCCCACGCACTGGCTGCCCCGTGGCTCCCGCTTCCGGCCCGAAGCGTTGTTTGCGGAGCTGCAAACGGAGCAGCTGATTGTAAAGCCCGCTATCAGTGGCGGGGCCAAGAATACCTTCTCGCTGCGGCCCGCCGATGCGGCAACCCACACGTTGGACTTAGACACGTTGCTGGCTGAGGAGGATTTTCTGGCCCAGCCTTTCCTGCCCCAGATCCAGACTGCCGGCGAATGGTCACTGATTTATCTGGGGGGCAAATTCAGCCACTGCGTGCTCAAAACGCCTAAGTCGGGCGACTTCCGGGTGCAGCATCACCTGGGCGGCGGTATTGAGCCCCGCCCGGCGCCCGCTCACCTACGCCACGCCGCCGACGATATCGTGGCCCGTTTTGCTCAGGGCTGCCTCTACGCCCGCGTGGATGGAGTGGAGGTAGAAGGCGACTTCATGCTCATGGAACTGGAGCTGATTGAGCCCTTCCTATATCTGACCTCCGACGAAAAAGCCCCCCAGCGCTACGAAGAAGGCTTACGGGCGCTGGTATAACGCCAAGCTGGAGCTTGGCGTTACAACCAAACGACTCCTCAAGCTTTCACCTAGGGCTAGAAGCTGAATCCATTTACCGCAAAGCCCCCGTCAACGCTTATACATTGGCCGGTGATGTAGCTGGCAGCGGGCAGACACAGAAACGCCACCGCGGCTCCAGTTTCCTCCGGCTCCCCGATGCGCTTCATGGGAGTACGGGCCAGCACCTGCTGCAAAAACTCCTCGTCGCTGAGCACCCCAGCCACCAGGGGCGTGCGGATATACCAAGGCGCAATGGCGTTGACGCGAATGCCATCCGCGGCCCACTCCACGGCCAGGTTACGGGTGAGCTGGATAATGGCGGCTTTGGTCATGCCGTAGATGGAGCCCGTGCGCACATGCGTAAGCCCGGCCACCGACGACACGTTCACGATACTGGTCCGGCCAGCCGCCTGCAACAGCGGAAAAGCCCCCTGACACATCCCGAACACCGATTCGAGGTTGGTGGCCATAATGTGCTGATACTCCTCGGCCGAGTACTCGGCGGTGCGCTTGCGGATATTGGTGCCCACGTTATTTACTAGAATATGCAGCCGCGGCCACCGCTGCCCAACCTCCGCCAGTAGTGCTGCCCGCCCGGCGGCCGTGCTTACATCGGCCGATATAGCGTGCGCGTCGAGGCTTCGGTCGCGCCACAGGCTTACCTGATTGCTCAGATCATCCGCGTTGCGGGCTACGGCTACCACCGTAGCACCGAGGCTCAGCAGCTCTTCGGCGGCCGCCGCGCCAATGCCTTTGGAAGCGCCCGTAACCAGCGCAACTTGACCATCAAGACGCCAGCGGGTAGTGAAAGTAGAAGGATTTGAAGCCAACATTTTAGTTATAGCAAGATTATAGGAGGAAAGGCGAATAGGTGAGAAGTCACAAATGAGTAGTTTTTTAGGCTGAATGCGAGCAGAATCAGCCATCAAATGGCCAGAAAAAGGGCTTATAAGGCTCAAAAAGAACTTTTTGGTCTTTCTGTAGCCACGTCACTTTTAGGGGAATGCTAGGTAGTAAAAGAAAAGGCAAAATCGTAATTTGAGGCATAAGCCGGTTGCAGTCGGCTGCGTTCCATCCCTATTCCATCACCCAAACCCTTTTTCAATGGTTAACAAGTACTCTGTTGCCGCTCTGCTGTTGCTGGGCGGTTTCTCTTCCGCTTACGCACAAAGTCAGGATCTGACCCGCGTGCAGCACAAAGAAGTAGGCGAAAAAGGCATGCCTACGCTCATTCAGTTTCGGCTGGAGGGCAAGACTTACCAGATGAGTGAAGCCCGTAAGGCGTTGGCAGAACAGCTCGACCTTACCGCCGACGACCAGTTGCAAAGCGCCCGGATAGAAGCTGATCCGTTGGGCTTCGTGCACGAAAAATTCGCGCAGTATTATAAGGGCGTCAAAGTAGAGCACGCCGAGTATACGGTGCATGCCCGCCAAGGCGTGGTGGAAAGCATGAGCGGCAACTTTGAGCGCGTGCAGAATGTGAAAACCGCACCTACGATAAACGAGCAGGCGGCCCTGCAACGGGCCCTGCGCTTCGTGGGGGGCAAAAAATACATGTGGGAGGATGCCGGCGAAGAGGCTACTTTAAAGGAGCAGGAGAATAACCCGCGCGCCAGCTACAAGCCCGAGGGCGAACTGGTTATCGTAGATAATACCCAGGCTGAGCCCGGCAGCCCCGAGTTCGGGCAGCCTACGCTGGCCTGGAAGTTCAATATCTATTCGCAGCAGCCGGTAAGCCGGGCCTACATTTATGTAGATGCCCAAACGGGCGACATTGTAGCAAAAGACGCCATTATTAAGCACGCGGCGGCTACGGGTACTTTTGCTACCCGGTATAGCGGTACCAAAACCAGCGCCACGGAGAGCATCAACGGCAGCTTCCGCCTGCGCGAGCTGACCCGCGGCTCCGGCATTGAAACCTACAACTGCAATAAAGGCAACAGCTACACAACTGCCGTCGACTTTACTGATGCCGATAACAGCTGGACGGAATACGCCAACGCCAACTTCGACAACGCCGCTCTCGATGCCCACTACGGCGCGCAGAGCACCTACGACTATTTCAAAAACGTGCACGCCCGCAACAGCTACAACAACGCGGGGGCCAAAATCAAGAGTTACGTTCACTTCGACGACACGCCCGGCGACGGTAAAGGCTACGAAAACGCCTACTGGAACGGCTCGGTAATGACCTACGGCGACGGCTACACCCGCTTCGACCCGTTGACCTCACTCGACGTGGCCGCCCACGAAATCGGCCATGCCGTGTGCTCCAGCACCGCCAACCTCACGTATTCCTACGAGTCGGGGGCGCTCAACGAAGGCTTCTCCGATATCTGGGGCGCGGCCGTGGAGTACTACAAAGATCCTAACAAAGCTACCTGGCTGATCGGCGAGGATATCGACAAAGTGCGGCCTTCGCTGCGCTCGATGAGCAACCCCAACGCCGAAAGCCAGCCTGATACCTACAAAGGCACCTATTGGTATGCCACCAGCGGCGACAACGGGGGAGTACACACCAACAGCGGCGTGCTCAACCACTGGTTTTATCGGTTGGCCGTGGGCGGCAGCGGTACCAACGACATCGGCAGTAGCTTCAGCGTAACCGGTATCGGCATCGACGCGGCGGCCAAAATCGCTTATCGCACGGAGAGCGTGTACCTCACCGCCTCAAGCAACTACGCGGCGGCCCGTACTTACTCTATCCAGTCGGCTACTGATTTGTATGGTGCTGGCTCAGCGCAGGTGATTGCTACTACCAATGCCTGGTACGCCGTGGGCGTGGGTGCTGCTTATAGCAGCGGCGGTGGTACTACCACGCCTACCTACTGCACGAGCAAAGGCACGAACGTAGCGTATGAATGGATTGACTACGTAAAGCTGGGTACGCTGGCCCGTACTTCGGGCGCTGATGGCGGTTATTACAATGGTACCGCCTTATCTGCTCCAAGCATAGGCGCTGGTACTTCACAGACAATCTCCTTCTCGGCTGGTTTCGCTTCCACGGCTTACACCGAATACTGGAAAGTCTATATCGACTATAACCAGGATGGCGACTTCATCGACTCAGGCGAATCAGTTGTTTCCGGCTCCTCGTCGAGCAGCGGTACGTTGAGTGCTACCTTCACCGTGCCCAGCACGGCCAAGAGCGGCAACACGCGTATGCGAGTGCTGATGAGCGATGCCTCGGCTACTACCAGCTGCAACTCCTATAGCTACGGCGAAACGGAGGATTACACCGTCAGCATTTCCGGTGGAGCTGCTCTCACCAGCAATGCCGTAACCACGAGCAGCACGAGCAGTAATGCAACTCTTGGCAGCGCCGATTTGGTGAGCCAGGTAGAAGTGTACCCAAATCCGGCTGCCGATGTGCTGCGCGTAACATTGCCTAACCGTGCCTCGGTAGTATCCGTGCAGGTAGCTGATATGCAGGGTCGTAGCGTGAAGGGTACGCACTTCGATAGTAAGGGTGAGCTGAACGTAGCTCGCTTAGCCAGCGGCATGTATATGCTCAGCGTCAGCGATGGGCAGAAAACCTTCCGCCAGCGGTTTGTAAAGCAATAAGCTTATAGGGAAAGGCTGAAAAAGCCCCCCGGAATACAAAAGGCCCGTCGCACGACGGGCCTTTTGTATTCCGGGGGGCTTTTTATAAAGTCTACTACAAGCCTAGCGAATGGAGTATTCGATTTTTAGCTCCACGGTGCCGTACCCATCGTTCTTTTTGGTGTTGCCGCGCAGGCTGACGTCGTCTAGAAGGTCGGTGCTGGTGAAGTTGTAGACGGCCTCAGCGGTGGCGCTGAAGTCGCGGGAAAGGCGGAACGTGAGGCCGCCGCCCACGGGCGCAATCACGGCTATGTTCGGGTAGCCAGTACTTTCAGGGGCTAAAAATACCTGGTTGTTTACTGGCCGGCCGCTCCCGATGTAGGTTTTGGGGTGATACATCGCCAGGCCCAGGCCCGCCTTTACATAAGGCTTAAGGATGGCTGCCGGGCTGCGGGGCGAAGCGAACTGCGACTCGTCGCCGAACAACTCATAGCGCAGAAAAGTGGTCAGTGAGCCGTTGCGGCCCCGGAAGGCCAGATTCCGCTCGGGCAACTGGTCGGTGGCCCCAATTTGAAAATAGGACACCTCGCCGCCTACCAACAGGCGTGGGCGTAGCAGATACAGGCCACCCACGCTGATGCTAGGGCCTGGCAGGTTCTGCGCCCATTTTCCCAGGTCGCCGGTGTAGAGGGCTACGCCTCCGCCCACCGTTACGCGAAAAGGGCCGCGATAGTAGGGCCGGGCCTGGCTGCTGAAATAGCGGCGGCGTTGGCCCGGTCCCTGAGCGGCGGCCGTGTAAGAAGCGACTAAAGACCAGAACAGCAAGGAGCTGAGTAGAAGCAAACGAGGTTTCACAGGCGAAGACTTAGTTGAAAGTAGCCCCGACATACGAGGACCGCTGCCGAGTCGTTGCCTAACGTCGCTTGCCTCTGCTTTATTTGAACTTGCCCTGAGGGTCAGGCTGCTTGGCCAATAATTCGCCGATGAAGCCGAAATCGAAGCTGGCCATATTCAGTCCCTGGCCTTTGTGTACTGCCTCCCAGGCCTTGGTGTAGTCTTCCTGGAAATAATACCCCCGTGCTATCTGCTGCCAGGCCACTGCATTATTTGGGTCAATGGTGACAGCCTTTTGCAGGTGCTCCATGCCTGTGGTCAAGTCCTTTTTCTTTTTGGATTGCTCGTAGCGAATGAGGTAGCTGGTGCCTAAATCGCTGAGCACGAGCCCATCGGCCGGGTTCACCGCCAGAGCCTGTGACAGCAGCCTGATAGATTCGTCGGGAGTAGGGTTGCGGCTAACTACCACGCCCAGACCCCGATAGGCATCCGCGTTTCTTGGGTCGAGCAGCCAGGCCAGGTTGAAGCGGTACGTAGCCGTGTCAGGCTGGTTTTCGCTGAGGTACTCAAAGCCTTTGGTCGAGAAGAACTTGCTGGCCTCGGCGCGCGAGGGGAAGTTGCGGTCAATATCGGCCAGAAAATTCGGCCCTGCTACCTGTTCGGCCTGAGCCGTAGTGATGCCGCCAAACAGCGGCAACAGGCGGTTGGCCTTACTGATGGAGGTAGTAGCGGCAGCTTTTTCTTTTTTGTTTTTGCGCTGCGCTAAGGCAGGCGTGGCTCCAAAAGCCAGCAGCAGGGCTGCCAGCACCAGAATATTTTTCATGCAGTAGGGTAGGAATAGAAACGCTTAAAATTGCCCCCCGGCACCAAAATACCAGCCGGGCTTTCGTACAAATATAACGCCCTCAGCGCAAGGTTAGTCTGTGGGGGCTAGTGTAGTCGACGGCAGTCGTTCTGCTCTTCATTCCTCGGCTCACATCGGGGTGCTGGCTGGAGCGAGCTGCTGCCAGCTAAGCGGCGAGGCCGCTGGGGGGCTTTTTCGCGGCCGTATAAGCCAGAGCAAACCAGTAGGCAGCGCAACGAGTATATGCGGGCTACTCAGGGGGCATTTTTATTGCGGAGGTGCCCGCTACTTATTCCCCTTTCCGATGCCTTTTTTTCGTTTGCTGGCGCTGCCGGCCCTGCTTGTGCTACTGATATTGATAGTTGGAGCCAATGAATACGCCGTAGCCCGCCCCAGCCGCCGCACACAGGATATCGCCTACGTGTCCGCCACCGACCCCGGCTTCAGCACCGAGCGCCACCGCCTCGACGTGTATGCCCCGCGCCGAAAAGCGGTGGCGGGTCAGCCGGTAGTCGTCTTTATTCATGGGGGCAACTGGGACAGCGGCAGCAAAAACATCTACACCTTCATCGGGCGGCGGCTAGCTAAGCAGGGCGTGGTGGCGGTTGTTATCAACTATCGGCTTTCGCCTCAGGTGCAGGTGCCCGCTATGGCCGAAGACTGCGCCCGCGCCGTGGGCTGGACCCGGCAGCACATTGCCGAATATGGCGGCGACCCCCAGCATATTTTCCTCATGGGCCATTCGGCTGGTGCGGGCCTGGCTGCCCTGCTGGCCACCGACAACCGCTATTTTACTTGGCTAGGCCTATCCCAGAACCCCGTACGCGGTGTTATCCTCGACGACCCCGCCGGCCTGGATATGTACGACTACCTGCTCAAGAAGCAGTACGCCAGCGACGAGCAGTATCTCACCGCCTTCGGCCGCGACCCGGAAGGGTGGAAAGCCGTGTCAGCGCTGTATCACCTCACGGCGGCCAGTCCGCCCTTCCTCACCTTCGTGGGGGGCAAAACGTATCCCTCCATTGCCAGCAGCAGCGAGAAGTTCCGGCAGCGGCTGCTGGCGCTGGGAATTCAGCCTCAGTTCACAGTATTGCCGGATAAAAAGCACATTCCGATGGTATTGCAGCTGTATTGGCAGCACAACGTAATTTATCGGCAGCTCCTGCCGTTTGTGGGTAGCACCAGCCAGGCAGACAGGAAGAAATCGGTGAGCAAATTGCCCCCAGACTTAAGAAATAAGTAAATTTTTTAGCCAGAAATCGATTAAAAACGAAAATAATAACGTAAAGGGTGGTTTCGCGCTCTTAAAATTCTGTACACCCCGTTATTGCTATAAGGCAGGTAGATGAAAAACAAGGAACAGTTGCTTACCTCATCTGGGGAGTTGAACCGGATGCGGATCTTAAGCCGCTATAAGCTTCTGCGTACCCTACCCGAAGGTCTGTTTGATGACCTGGTTTGCCTGACAGCAACCCTGTTCGATGTGCCGGTCGTGCTGGTATTATTGGGGGCGCCTGAAACGGAGGAACTGACCGCTACTTATAAAGCATTTGGCTGGGATGCCAGCGGGGAGGAAGATTTCGGCACCGTTGCCGTGCGGCAGAGTGAAACTGCTTTACTCGATGAAATGGCCCCTAAGCCTCTGGAGCTGGCTAATCCCTTCGTGACCCGTGCGCTCAACTTCCGGTTTTATGCCGCTACCTCCCTCAAAGGCGCAGCCGGGGAAAATCTGGGCAACTTATGTGTGGTCGGCCGTCGGCCCCGCGTCTTTTCTCCTACCGAGCGCGAGGTACTGAGCAATATGTCGGCCCTGATAATCCACCTCCTCAATCTGCGCCGGGTGCTCGGTTCCGAGAGCCGCGCGTTTGCGGGTATGTGGAACGCCATCTATGCTGCCAGCTCCGATCCGCTGCACCGCATTCTGGCCTTAACCGACCGCCTGAAGCAGCAGGAAGATCTGGAAACCATCACGGCTGTCATTCAGCGGAAGCTCATCTGTAAAGACGCCAACCTGATAGCGGGCATTGCTAATCAGCACATCAGCGGGCTGTTAGAAAATCAATAGCCAGCCTGCGGAAGCGAGTTAATTAGTGAGCGTTATAGGTCGCCATGTGCTGCGGGGGCTGACTAGGATTAGAAGGGGACAGTGCTTCCGCTATCTGGGCCTGTGCCCGCAATAATTCCTCGGCATACGGCTCATAAAGCACCCGCTCGGGCGGCCCGTTGGGCGTTAAGGCCGCGTCCCAGAGGCCAGCCTGGTGCCAGTTGTCCTGAAAATCCCAGTCGGGCCGGTCGATAATAGGGTAGAGGCACACACCCCACAAGGGCACTCCCTGACGTAGCGCCGCCGCGCATTCCCGCGCGATATGTTGCATCCAGAGTGGCCGATCGACACCCGGATGGCTGGTTTCGGTGAGCACTACCGGGCGCTGATAACGCTGGTAGGCCATCTGTAACAATGCGCTTAGTGGCTTCCAACGCGGATTAGGCGGTGCATCGGCCCAGCCCAATGTTTCGTGGGGCTCCAGCTGCCACTGGTTATCGTAGTAGAAATTAAAGCCCAGGATATCCAGAAAATCGGGCGAGCCACCCAGTTCCGGACACATACGGCCCGCCAGCATATCCACCGACTGGAACTGGTTTATAGTAAACTCAGCAGTCCGGTTGCGCTCCGTCCGGGTAGCCACAGGCCGGGGCACGACGTTGATGAGCGGCTCCGTAGTGAGAATACGAATTCCTGGATCAGCCTCGCGCAAAGCGGCGGCGCCCTCAATATAGGCGCGCATCAAGCCATATTTTACCTCCCAGCCCTGACCCACGCAATACGGCGACGTGCCGCGCACGTCGCCGCCCAGCCACGACATAAAGCTGACCTCGTTGATGGGCGTTACGATGAGCACGTCATCGGGGCGTTGGCTGCGGTAAAACGCCACGAAAGCCCGACAGAGCGCCGCGAAGCGCCGGGCAAACAGCGGGTGCAGCGGCGTCAGATCATCGGGGTAGCCGAAATGGCACAAGTCCCAGACCTGCTGCACGCCGTGGCGCTGCCCGGTCGTCAGCATGGCAGCCACCGTGCTCCAGTCGTACTGATAGGGCGTACGCTCTACCTGGCTCCACCGGATTCCCTCGCGCACCGTACGAATGCCGAATGGGGTTAAGGCTTGATAATCTTCATTCAGCTTCTGAAAATGGCCGGTCAGGTGCAGAAAATCGACCCGGTGCCCGAAAGCGTTCAGCTGATCAGTACATTCATAGCCTCCCATCCAGAACGACTTGAAAGGGTTCTGGGGGGCATTTTTGGGGAATTGGTACATACGTAACTAAAGCTAGAGCAAAGCCTTTTGCAGCCGGGGGCATTTTGACAGCCCGCTGCCACTGGTCGCTAGCCTCTAAACCGGCTCTGTACGAGCGGCGTTGCTAATGGATTTGGCCTCAATGAAAATGCGCTTAAAATCGGGATACTCGGCCTTGATATTGTTCTGAAGCCGCTCGATAGCCTGCTCTACTTCCACGGCCGAGAGAGTATTATGAAAATCAATGTCAAGGGCCAATACCACGTCGCGCGGCCCCAGGTGTAGGGTAAGCGGCCGGCGAATCTGCTCTACGGCAGCATCCTCACGCACCAGTTTCTCCAGCGTGTCGATGGTGGCGTCGTCTACGCCTTCGCCCACCAGTAAGCCTTTGGTTTTGTAAATCAGAAAGATAGCCACTCCCACCAGCATAATACCAATCACAATGGAGGCGGCTCCATCTAAATAAGGGTTGTCGAGCAGGTGGCCAAGATACACGCCCAGCAAGGCAATGACCAAACCCAGCAAGGCGGCCAGATCCTCGATCAGAATGGCAAACACCGCCGGGTCTTTGCTGCGGGCAATGCTGCTCCAGAAGGGTGCGTCGCCCCGCTCACGGTTGAAGGCCTTGAAGGCTAAGTAGCAGGATATCAACTCAAAAACGATTGCCAACCCCAGTACCCAGTAGTTCCAGGTAGGGTCGGAAAGCGGTGAAGGGTCCTGAATGTGCGTAATGCCCTCGTAAAAAGACATACCACCGCCAATGGCAAACACCAGCACGGCCACGATAAGCGCCCAGAAATACAGCTCCTTGGAGCGCCCGAATGGGTGCCGGGCGTCGGCGGGCTTCTGGGCCTGATTTACACCCAGCAAAATAAGCCCCCCGTTGCCGCTATCCACCAACGAGTGAATGCCTTCCGACAGCATGGCCGAGCTGCCCGTAAAGTAGGCCGCCACGAATTTGGAAATGGCAATAGCGATGTTGGCCCCAATGGCCCCGTAAATAGCGGTTTTCGATTCGGCGTTGTTGCCCATAGGAAAGTGAAAGACAAAGAAGTTCACAGCTACGCAGACTACGCGCAGAGGTTGGTGGTGCGATGGGCGAACGACGTCGGTTGCGGCCGTTGGAGGGCCTTAGCTTGGCTGTTCAACGCTTAAAAAAGCCCCCAGATGCCCAAAACCGCCGCAAGCTCATCCGTTAACTGAACATTCCGCTTTTCTCCGACTTTTACGGCGCTGGTTAGCTTATCTCCCGGCCCGCCTTCTTTACTCGATCCTATGCCTGAACTCGACTCCTCACCGCCCACTCTCCGCCGCGACTTAGGCCTAGTGCAGGCCACGGCCCTAAACATGATTGACATGGTGGGCATCGGTCCCTTCGTGGTGCTGCCGCTGGTCATGCACCTGATGGGGCCTTATTTTCTGCTGGCCTGGCTGGTGGGCGCGGCTTTGGCGGTTGTCGATGGCATGGTGTGGGCCGAGCTGGGGGCCGCCTACCCCGAAGCCGGCGGCAGCTACCGATTCCTGAAGCTGGCTTATGGCGAGGCTAAGTGGGGGCGGCTGATGTCGTTTTTGTACGTGTGGCAAACGTTAGTGCAGGCCCCACTGGTGGTGGCGTCGGGGGCCATTGGCTTTGCCCAGTACTTCGGCTACCTGGTGCCCCTCACCGAGTGGTGGCAGCCCAAGCTGGTGAGTGGGGCGGTGGTGCTGGTGCTCATTGCCTTGCTCTACCGGCGCATTGATGATATTGGCCGGCTGGGCGTGCTGCTGTGGCTGGGCGTGCTGGGCCTCATGGGCTGGCTGATCTTCGGCGGGCTCACGCACGCTAACCACACCGTGGCCTGGCTGCCGGCGGGGGGCATTTCGGAGCTGCCGGGCCTGCTGTTTTCGGTAGCGCTGGGGCAGGCGGCCGTCAAGACCATCTATAGCTACCTGGGCTACTACAACGTGTGCCATCTGGGGGGCGAAATCCGGGAGCCGGAACGCGTGATTCCGCGCAGTATCTTTCTGAGTATTCTGGGCATCGCGGCTCTGTATCTGCTGCTGAACTGGAGCGTGGGCACCGTTATTCCCTGGCAACAGGCCCAGCACTCCGAGTTTATAGTGAGCACCTTCGTCGAAACAATTTATGGCAGCACTGCCGCCAAGCTGGCTACGGCCCTGGTGCTGTGGGTGGCGTTTGCGTCCTTGTTTGCCGTGCTACTAGGCTACTCGCGCATCCCGTATGCCGCTGCCGCTGATGGGGAGTTTCTGCCGGTATTCGCCAAAGTGCATCCCACCAAGCAGTTTCCGCACGTATCGTTGCTGGTGCTGGGCGGCGTGGGCTTCGTCTTTAGCCTGCTGTTTCGGCTGGGCGAAGTCATTACGGCCATTCTGGCCATGCGTATTCTGGTGCAGTTCGTGGGGCAGGCCGTGGGACTGGTCATCCTTCGCCGCCGCCGCGGCACCACTGGTTTGCCCTTCCGAATGCCGCTGTATCCGCTGCCGGTTATCATTGCCATAGCTGTTTGGCTGCTGATTTTCTGGAGTACCGGGCCGGCATTTATGCTGTCCGGCTTGGTAGTAATTGGGGCAGGTGTGGTCGTATTTTTGTTCTGGAGCCGGCGCTTAGGAAGATGGCCGTTTGAGCAGTAAATAGCCGAGACTAAGCGTCAGTAGGTTTGTTTAGTGACTAGGCCACGCTTTACCGCACATGAAGTTTTTTATCCTGCTTTTTACTTTATCATTAGTTGCCTCCGCCACATACGGGCAAGCACCCGGGCCCGACCGGTTACTATGGAGCTCCACCCGCCGCCTTCAATCCTCCGACTTTCATATCATTGCCAAGGCTGGTACGGGCGGTCAGGCTCAATACCAGTACGACTATGATGGTCATCCTACTCAGTTTATGGGAAAGCGAGGCAATAATCAGCTAGTTCGAAATATGCTGCTGTGCTCGGCCTCCAGCATTGATACTACGGGCAACGTAGCTAATTTTCTGCGCTTTGAGCAAACCTTATTCGATATTCAAGAGGTGTATATCCGGCGGTTGCGCCAGACAGTTCGGGCTAACGCGTTTCGTTCGCTTATGGTCGGCAACCAAAAGTTGAAGGCTGAGGAAGATAAAATAACAGTTGAAGCCGCTAAGCGCCGGCTTGCCTATGATGAGCAAACCAACTATGGCACATTGCCGGACAAGCAGATGGAATGGGAAACCATCATTCAAAACGAACTGAATGCGTTAAACGAGTTTAGTGCTAAGTAAAGCCACATTATTTGACTAATAACTAAAAAAGCCCACACTACGTACGTACGGTTACGGTTTACGGTTTAC
>NZ_FWWW01000024.1 GCF_900176135.1 Hymenobacter roseosalivarius DSM 11622
CTGACAATGCTTTACCCAGCGAACGGATAAAACTATAGTCTTAACCTTCGTTTTCGCTACTCTCTTTCGATTGCCTTGAGGTACGTATAAGACCATCGTGGCTGTTGCAGAACCCTCTAGCTCGTTTGAAAATAGGTCGCGCCTATCGGAGAGACCTGAAAAATCAGCTGTACGATTGGTTTGCGGGACTGCTTTGGTCGGTAGCGGCCTCGCTTGGTGTCGTATTTTGAAGTTCTGCAACAGCCACGGTCAATCTAGCAAAAGGAGGAAATAACAACCTGCAGCATGGGGCTAAATTCCCAGCTTGAATACCTCGTCGCGGTCCTTGAGCGAAGATTTGCGAATGATGAGGTCACCTTGAATAACATAGGTGCGCGGATGAAACAATTCTTTTTGCTGAATCTGCTCTAAAAAAAGCCGCGCCGCCTGCTGACCGATGCGGTGAGGGTGCAAGTCGACGGTGGTGAGGCCGGGTTCTAACATGCCGGCTAGCGGTTCATCCCCAAAGCCGGCAATGGCGACATCGGCGGGGATGCGGAGGCCGCGCCGCTTGAGGGCCGTCATGATGTCGAACGCATCAGAATACCGGATGGCAAAGATGGCATCGGGCGGTTCGGGCAGCTCCAGCCACCGGTTCAGGGCGGCCAGGGTGAGGGTAGACTGGAAGGTATTGTAGCAGAGCCACTCGCTGCGGAACGGAATGTGGTACTGCTTGAGCGCGCTTTGGTAGCCCGCTACCCGCTGCTGGTTGATGAGCAGCGACTCGGACCCGGCCAGCACCGCGATGCGGCGGCAGCCCTGCTGCAGCAGGTGCTCGGTGACGGCAAAGGCGCCGCCCCAGTCGTCAATCATCACGCGCGAGCTGTTCACTTCGTCGCTCACCCGGTCGAAATGCACCACCGGGATGCCGCGGTCGGCAGGCTGCTTTACGTGGTCGAAGTTCTTGGTTTCCAGGGAATGGCAAATAAGCAGGCCATCGACCCGGCTGGCCACCAGGGCCCGCACGTTACGCACTTCGGTTTCGTACGATTCCTTGGACTGGCAAATCATTACCTGGTACCCGGCCTCGTCGGCCACTTGCTGAATTCCGCTCACCACGGTCGCGAAAAACGGCCGCTCAAAGTCGGGGATAACTACCCCGATGGTGTTCGTGGCGCTGCTTTTCAGGCTTTGGGCCAGGGTGTTGGGCTGGTAGTCCAGCGCCTGAGCGGCTTCCAGAATGGCCTGGCGGGTGGTCGCGCTGATGTCGGCACGGCCGTTCAGGGCGCGCGATACGGTGGAGGACGCCACGCCCACGGCCCGCGCCACGTCGCCGAGAGTGGTTTGGGTGCGCCGCCGCTCCGGGGGCTGGTCGGCCTTGGGCAGAACGAAGCGGTAGTCGCAGGCTTTGCAGAAAAAGCGCTGGCGGCCCCGCACGAAGCCGGCCTTGAGGACCGAGTCGGGCCGCTGGCATTTGACGCAGGAAATCATGTCCGTTTGTGCTAAGGAAAGTAAACGCCTTGACCCGACCGTCTGATTTGCACTTGGTCCGGTTCGGCTAAATCAAAAGTAAGGCGAAATTTTTTTCTGCGGTTGTTGCGGAAGTTAGGTATCGGCAACGTTTCCGGAAACGTTGCCGATATTTTTTCGGCCAATATGTTTAAATAAACGCTGTTTTTAGTGGTTGTAATTTGCAAACTCCTTTTACATTTGGTCAAGGTTAGCGGGAAACGCTAGCCGGCTGCCTTCTGTCCCTATCATTGCCCGAGGCGGCCGGCCTCACCTCCCGATTGCACTTTTGCTGGCCCTGCCGGGGCGCTTCCAGCGGCTTGCCAGACAGCTGCTTTGAGGCACCTTTTTCAATAGTCACCGATGTAGCAACAGCAACCAAGGCTTCCTGCTTCGCGCCAGCACCGGTTTTTGACAGCAGCTGAGCCGCTTGTCTGGTCAAAAAGGGAACAAACCCTTTACCCTCACAAAATGAAACAAACCTATGCCTCCATGAAATGGCTTATCACCAGTTGCTTAATTGGCTTGCTCCCAATTAATGTATTCGCGACTACGTACTATGTAAGCGTAGCCGGAAACGACAGCAACGCCGGTACATCGGCCACCAGCCCCTGGCAAACCCTGAGTAAAGTAAGCACTAGGGCCTTTGCTCCCGGAGACCAGATTCTGTTTAACTCCGGCGAGATTTTCATTGGCCAGCTGATAATAAGCTCCAGCGGCGCGGCCGGTGCCCCCATTATTTATGGCAAATACGGCACGGGGGGCCTTCCATACCTGGCCGCACAAGGGGCAACTGCTTCTACCGTGTATTCCTACAACAAAGGGTATTTCGAGCTGAACGATTTAAAAGTAACCAACTACCTGCAGGGCAACGACATTAATAACGCATCGGCAGCACGTCTGCGCGGTATTCATCTGGTAAACGAAGACGCCGGCACCATCAATTACATCCACCTGAACCGCCTGGAAGTAACCGGCGTGAACAGTGAGCATGCGTCATTTACCAGCCCTTATTACGGTGGAATATTTTTTGACATCAACGGAACGGCCGTGCGCAGCAAATGGAATGATTTGCTGATTAGCCAGTGCAACATTCACGACCTGAGCCGCACCGGATTGAACTGGGAGTCTCCCTGGGATATCCGAAGCTCTTATTCAACTTACGGCACCAGTGCCGGCGGTGGCGAGATTGACAATTGGACCCCCAGCACGAATATCAGCATTCGGGATAACAGATTCGAACACATTACCGGGAACGGATTTATTATTCGCACGGCAATTAGCTCTTCCGCACAAGGCAATTTCTTCAACTATTGCGGCGAGCAAATTTCGGGCAACGCCGCTTTTTGTTTCAATACCGACAACTTCCTGTTTCAACTCAACGAAGCCCAGAACACCATAAGTAAGCTTGAACAAAGACAAGCTCCATTTACGGCGTGGAGTTTACCTGATTACCGTAGCTTCGGAAAAGAACGGAACGCAAACCGGCAGAATCCTGATGAACTAACCCCAAAGACCGAACCCTGAGGTCTGAATACAGAGGTTTGAGAGTAAGGCAAGGCTTGATTCTCAAACCTCTGCTTTTTTAGCGTTGGTCCAAAGACGGTGTTCAACAGCCAGATGACTTTGAAGCTGTTTAGTAATTCTACCCGCTTGTCATCCACCGCTGTCATCCTCATCTGGCGTCCGCTTGCGAAGGACCTCATCACGCCTGCGCCGGTTGCTTTACTGCCAATCATTCAGAGGTGAGAAGCTCCTTCGCTGCGCGGACGCCAGATGAGGATGACTGAACAAAGCAAAAAAACGCATTCCTAAACAGCTTCTAAAGTTGTCAACACGGCTCCGGCACGTGCCACTCCCTCCCCGGATTAATCGGACTTCTCCCTCTTTAAAAACCACCCTTTATGAAGATGCACTTCTACGCTTTCTTAATCGGCTTCAGGACTGCGCTCGGCCGGGGACTGGTAGCCTGGTCTATTCTGGGGCTCGCGCCGGTAATCGGCCTGGCCCAGGCAGTGACGCGCACGCTGACCGGCACGGTGACGGATGCCGACAACGCGGGCCTGCCCGGCGCCACGGTCGTACTGAAAGGCACCACCACCGGCGTTTCGACGGACGCCAGCGGCCGGTTTTCGCTGGCCGTGCCCAGCGGCGGGGGCACCCTGGTAATTTCCTCGTTGGGCTTCGCGGCGCAGGAAGTGGCGGTGACCAAGCAGGCGGCGGTGAGTGTGCGGCTGGCGGCCGAAACCACGGCCCTGAGCGACGTGGTGGTGGTGGGCTACGGTACGCAAAAGAAGAGCGACCTGACCGGCGCGGTGGTTTCCATCAACAAGGAGCGCCTCGCGCAGCTGCCCAACACCAACATCGCGCAGGCGCTGCAGGGCTCCATTCCCGGCCTCCAGATTAACAACAATGCCGGGGGAGCCGAGCAGAACAGCGTGACGATTCTGGTGCGCGGGCGCAGCTCCATCAGCGCCAGCACCACGCCGCTTATCATCGTGGACGGCATTCCGTACACGGGCAGCATCTCCGACATCAACCCCTCGGACGTGGAATCCATTGAGGTGCTGAAAGATGCGTCGGCGGCGGCTATCTACGGCTCGCGGGGCTCGAACGGGGTGATTCTGGTGAGCACCAAGCAGGGCAAGAACGGGCAGGTGCGGATTACCTACGATGCTTTTGCCGGCATCCAGCAGCTCACCAACCGGCCAAACCTGCTGACCGGCCCCGAGTTCTACGACTTCAAGAAGAACCGGGCCAACACCCCGGGCGGCTCCATCTCGCCCTCCGAGCAGGCCATTTACGATGCGGGCACCTACACCGACTGGTACAAGGAGGCGACCCGGCAGGGCTACCGGGCCCAGCACAGCCTGGGCGTGTCGGGCGGGGGCGACAAGGCCACCTTCTACGTGGGCGCCACCTACCTGGCGGTGGGCGGGGTGGCCGTGAACGACAACTACAAGCGCTACACGCTGCGGCCCAACCTGAACGTGCAGGTGACGCCCTGGCTGAACTTCTCGTCGGCCTCGCAGCTGTCGTACCAGAACCGGGCCGGCGTGTCGGCGGATTTTGCGGGCGAGCAGGGCGCCAACTTCTTCATTCCGCTGGCCAACCCCTACAACGCCGACGGCACGCTGGCTGTGTACGCCTGGCCCGAGTACAACCTGGCCGGCAACCCGCTGGCCGGCCTCCTGGCCCGCGACGTGAACAACACGTACCGCACCTTCACCACCAACTCGCTGCGCGTGGACCTGCCGTTTGTGAAGGGGCTGTCCTACAAGATTAACACGGGCGTGGAGCTGCAGACGACCAACCGCCAGACCTACTACGGGCGCGACACCCGCATCGGCCTCGAGGGCCGGGGCATCGCCACCAACATTAACTCGCTGGACCGGGACTTTACGCTGGAAAACATCCTGACCTACGCGCACGCCTTTGGCAAGCACAACCTGAACCTGACCGGCCTGTACAGCAGCCAGAGCAACGACAGTGACAGCCAGCAGCTGATTGGGAAAGGCTTTCCCAACGACGTGCTGACCAACTACCAGATGAATACGGCGACGCTGCTCACCCCCACGTCGAACTTTTCCAAGCAGAACCTGGAGTCGCAGATGCTGCGCGTCAACTACGGCTACGACAGCCGCTACCTGCTCACGCTCACGGCCCGGCGCGACGGGTATTCCGGCTTCGGGGTCGATACGAAGTACGGCATCTTTCCCTCGGTGGCCGTGGGCTGGAACATCTCGCGCGAGGCGTTCATGAGCAAGTTCGATTTCCTGACCAACCTCAAGCTGCGGGCCTCCTACGGCCTGAACGGCAACCAGGCCGTGAGCAGCTACCAGTCGCTGGCCACGCTGGCCACCCGCCAGTACCTGAACGGCACGACCATCCTGCCAGGCTACGTGCCCTCGCGGCTGGGCAACGAGAAGCTGAGCTGGGAATCGACCCGCTCGGCCAACGCCGGCCTGGACTTTGGCTTTCTGGACAACCGCATCCAGGGCAGCGTGGACGTGTACTCGCGGCAGACCTACGACCTGCTGCTGTTTCGCAACATCTCGTCGGTGCAAGGCTTCCGGACCATTATCCAGAACATTGGCAAAACGGCCAACGAGGGCGTGGAAGTGGGCATTACTTCGACCAACCTGAGCCGCAACGGCCTGACCTGGGTGACCACGGCCAACGGGGCCTACAACGCCAACCGCATCGTGGACCTGTACGGCGACGGGCGCGACGACCCCAGCAACAACTGGTTCATTGGCCGGCCCATCCGCACCATCTACGACCTGGAGTACGGCGGCATTTTTCGCAGCGCCGACGAGGTGACCGGTTCGCCCCAGCCCACGGCCCGCCCCGGCTACGTGCGGGTGCTGGACGCCAACGGCGACGGCAAAATCAACTCCGACGACCGCACCTTCCAGGGCAACCTCGACCCGAAGTACACCTACGGCCTCACCAACACGGTGGCCTACAAAGGCTTGTCGCTGATGGTGTTCATCCAGGGCGTGGCCTCCGTGACCAAGGAGAACCCGCTGGAGCAGGACGCCGTGTTCACCGACGTGCGCCGCAACACCACCAAGAAAGACTGGTGGACGCCCGACAACCCCAACGCCGCGCACTGGGCCAACGACGCCAACGCCAACACGTTCAACATCAACATCTACCAGGACGCCAGCTTTGCGCGGCTGAAGGACGTGTCGCTGGCGTACCAGGTGCCGGCCTCCCTGCTGCAATACGTCAAAATGGCCAGTTTGAAGGTCTACGCCTCGGGCCGGAACCTGGCCACCTTCACCGGCTACAAGGGCCTCGACCCGGAGCTGAGCAACCAGTTTGGCCTGCCCATGCAGCGCGAGTACCTGGTGGGTTTCAACGTGGGTTTTTAGCCTCGCCTTTTTCCTGAATCAACATGAAAAAATACACTGCCTGCGCGCTGGCCCTGCTGCTGCTGGGCCCGGCGCTGACCCTGACGAGCTGCCGGAAAGATTTTCTGGATGAAAAACCGCTGGACATCATCACCCCCGACAACCTGTTCGTGAACAAGGCCGGCTTTGAGTCGGGCCTGTACGGGCTGCTGAACCTGGTGCGCAAGGAGCGGGCCGGCGCCGACGGCGGCGTCAACAGCCTGCCCCTCACGGCGGCCTTCATCGGCGTCGATAATGCGTTCAGCCAGTTCCCGGCCACGAGTGCGCCCGAGCAGGTGTTCAACGAATTCGGCCCCCAGCTCAGCGCCATCGACGGCGGCGTGCGGCAAACCTGGGAGTACCTCTACCAGGTGGTGAACGCCGCCAACACCATCATCAGCCGGGCCGAAAACCCGGAAGTACGCTGGACACCCGTCGAGAAAAACCAGATTGTGGGCGAGGCCCGGCTCATCCGCGCCTGGGCCTACCGCCACCTCACCTACCTGTTCGGCGACGTGCCGCTGAACGTGGTGGAAACCAGCGGCGCCACCATCCGCACCGACTTCGAGCGGACCCCCGTGGCCGACGTGCGCCGCCAAATGGAAGAGGACCTGCTGTTTGCCGAGGCCAACATGACCGCAGCCGCGCCGACCGAAGCCCGGATGCCCCGCGCCGTGGCCACGCACTACCTGGCCGAGCTGTACCTGACCACCGGCGACAACCAGCAGGCCAAAGACAAAGCCCTGGCCCTGGTAACGAATCCGCTGTACCGGCTGGTGACGGCGCGCTACGGCGTGCGGCGTGCGCTGCCCGGCACGCCGTTCACGGACATGTTTCTCGACGGCAACTCCAACCGCAGCCAGGGCAATACCGAAGCCCTGTGGGTGCTGCAGAACGAGTACCAGTCGCTGGGCGGCGACTTCAACATCATGCGCCGCTGGTGGGTGAACCGCTACGAAACCATTACGGTGGGCGGGAAGCGGCCCATCGTCGTCACCGCCGACAACGGGGGCCGGGGCCTCGGCCGCTTTGGCATCACCCGCTTCGGCCTGAGCTTGTACGGGCCCGGCGACGAGCGCAACTCCTACCACGCCATCCGGCAGTTCTGGCTGATGAACAACACGGCCGCCAACGCCCTGCCCACCGGCGCCCGGCTGGGCGACACGGTGCGCACCACCCGCACCGGCCTCGAAACCCTGGCCAACCCCAGCTGGCCCAGCACCCGCAAGTGGGACTGGGCCCCCGCGGTGCCGGAAGACGTGCAGAACTCGTCGAACTACAACGACCAGCTTTACCTGCGCCTGGGCGAAACCTACCTGCTGCTGGCCGAGGCCCAGTTGAAGCTGGGCGACGCGGCCGGCGCAGCCACCACCCTCACCACGCTGCGGGCCCGCGCGCGCGCCACGCCCGTGACGGCCGCCAACGTGACGCTGGACTTTATTCTGGACGAACGGTCGCGGGAGCTGATATCGGAGGAACACCGCCGCTACACCTTGCTGCGCACCGGCAAGTGGCTGGAGCGCACCCGACTCTATAACAAGATTTCAGGTCCCAAAATCACGCCCCGCGACCAGCTGCTGCCCATCCCGCAGTCAGTGATTGACGCCAACCTGACCCGGGTCCTGCCGCAGAACCCCAACTACTAGCGCCGAGGACTGCGGGCTGAGGGGAGGAATTGGCCCGTTGGGTTAGGTGAGTAGGGCGGCCGTGAACGGCTTCGCAGTGGTGAGTGAACCGCCGCCGCCCCCTGCTGCCGAGCCTGGTAGGACTTGCTCCCGGCCTTTTCCCATTCTTATTTATTGCCACCAAGCGCCCCGTGCTGCCGATGACACTAATGAAAACCCTGAAAACACGCGCCAGGGCCTGGCTGGCTTTGCCGCTGCTGGCGGCCGGCCTGCCCGCCCCCGCCCAGACAACCGACTCGCTGACCGTGGAGGCCCGCAAGTGGAGCCGCGACAAGCAGCACGTCCCCTTCTATTCGCCCTGGGTAACCTTCAAGGCGATGACCGTGGACCGGCTGCCGGGCTTCCGCCCCGCGCCGCCCCCGGCGTTGAGCCGCTACGGCGGCGACGCCACGCGCACGTGGAAAGCCACGGGCTTTTTCCGGACCCAGCAAGTGAAGGGCCGGTGGTGGCTGGTGGACCCGGACGGGCACCCGGGCCTGACCATGGCCGTGACCAGCATCCGGCCGGCGCCGGCGGCCACCAGCACGGCGGCGTTTGCCAAGGCGTTTGCCTCGCCCCAGGACTGGCTGGCCAAAACCCAGGCTGTGCTGGACCAAGGCGGCTTCAACGGGGCTGGCACCTGGTCGGAAACGCCGGCCATTCAGGAGTACAACCGCACGGCGAAGAAGCCCATCACCTACGCCCCCATGCTGGGGTTTATCAACACGTTTGGGCAGCAGCTGCTGAAGTCCCGGCCCGCGAGCAAGCAGCAGCCCCGGCCGGCGGTGGTGTTCGACCCCGGCTGGGCGGCTTTCTGCCAGGAGCACGCCCGCGGGGCGGCCGCCTACCGCACCGACGCCAACGTGCTGGGCCATTTTTCCGACAACGAAATTGCTTTCATCCCGACCCTACTGGGCAAGGTGCTGGCCCTGCGCGACCCCGCTGAGCCCGCCTACGCCGCCGCCGTGCAGTGGCTGGCCACCCAAAAGGCCGACTCGGCGCACCTGACGGCCGACCTGAAGGACGCCTTTGCCGGCTACGCGGCCGCGAAGTACTACCAGGCCGTGAGCCCGGCCATCAAGAAAAACGACCCCAACCACCTCTACTTGGGCACCCGGCTGCACGGCAGCGCCAAGTTCAACCGCCACATCTTCGCCGCTGCCGAGCCCTACGTGGACGTGGTGTCGATAAACTTCTACGGGCAGTGGCAGCCCACCCGCGCCACCCTGGCCCAGTGGGCCCGCTGGACCACCAAGCCGTTTTTCATCTCCGAGTTCTACACCAAAGCCGAGGACTCGGGCCTGAGCAACATGACCGGCGCCGGCTGGCTGGTGCGCAAGGAAGCCGACCGCGCCACCCACTACCAGAACTTCTGCCTGGCCTTGCTGCAAGCCAAAAACTGCGTGGGCTGGCACCACTTCCGCTACCAGGACAACGACCCTACCGACCCCGGCACCGACCCGCCGGACATGGGCGTGAACAAGGGCATCGTGGACACCAAGTACCAGCCCTACACCACGGTACTGCCCGCTATGAAGCAGCTGAATCAGAACGTGTTCGGGCTGATTGAATTTTTTGACAAGCAAAAGAAATAACCTGCGCCGGCGTCTTTGCCGGCCCGCCCCTTCCCTCCACTATGCGCTTTCCTCCTCGTTTCCTGTTCCCCTTTTCTGTCTGCCTGCTGGCCCTGTTTCTGGGCACCGGCATCCCGGCCGGCGCCGCCCCGCCGGCCGGCGCCGCCCTGCCGGCGGGAGTCAGCAAGAGGCTCTTCAAGCCCCGCTACATCAAGAAGCGGCTGCTGAAGGTGGCCGACTGGCAGCTGGCCCACCCCAAGCACGCCCTCACGGACTGGACCAACGGCGCCTTCTACGCCGGCGTGTTCGCGGCCTACGAGGCCACGCAGTCGCCCAAAATCCTTGATTCGCTCATGGCCATGGGCGAGCGGAACCGCTGGCTGCCGGCGCCGAAGTTTGGCCACGCCGACGACATTGCCATCAGCCAGACCTATCTGAACCTGTACCGCCTAAAGAAAGACCGGCGCATGATTCAGGCTACCATCGACACCGTGGCCAAGCTGCGCCGGCTGGCCACCAACCCCGAGAAGGAAAAGCACGGCATCACCTGGTGGTGGTGCGACGCCCTGTTCATGGCCCCGCCGCTGCTCACCAAGATGAGCGTGACGCTGAATGACCCGTCGTATTTCACCTTCAGCGACTCGCTTTACCACCAGACCTACGAACGGCTCTACCACAAGGAGCAGCACCTGTTTGCCCGCGACGCGCGCTACCTGGCGACGGCCGAGGGCGAGGGCAAGCGCAAGGCCTACGAGGCCAACGGCCAGCTGGTGTTCTGGTCGCGCGGCAACGGCTGGGTGATAGGCGGCTTGGCGCTCCTGCTGAACGAGTTGCCCGCGGACCACCCGCGCCGGGGCTTCTACGTGACCTTGTTTCAGCAAATGAGCGCCAAGCTGGCCGAGCTGCAGCAGCCCGACGGCCTGTGGCGGGGCAGCCTGCTTGACCCCGCGGCCTACCCCGGCGGCGAGGGCTCGGGCTCGGGCTTCGACTGCTTCGCCATGGCCTGGGGCATCAACCACGGCCTGCTTGACCGGGCCCGGTACCTGCCCGTGGTGCAAAAAGCCTGGGCGGGCCTGAACGGGCTGGTGTCGGCCGAGGGCCGCGTGGGCTGGGTGCAGCCCATCGGCGGCGACCCGCGCCGCAACTTCAACGCCGAAAGCTATGAAGTGTACGGGGCCGGCGCCTACCTGCTGGCCGGCTCCGAAGTCATCAAGCTCGCCCAATAAGCCATGAACCGTCGCCATTTTACCGGGTTGCTGTCGGGGGCCGCGGCGCTGCCGCTGGTGGGCACGGGGGTGCCCGGCGCGCTGGCCGCCGCCGCCTCCCACGCGCCGAAGCCGCCGAAAAACGACCGCGCCTACTGGCTGCAAACGCTGCTGAAAGTGGTGGACCCCGTGCTGCAGGCCCTGGACAAAGGCCAGCTGAAAGCCCGGATGCCGGTGGAATCGGCGGCTGAAAACCAGGAAAGCCGCCGCAAGGTGTCGCACCTGGAGGCCCTGGGCCGCTCGATGGCGGGGCTGGCCCCCTGGCTGGAGCACGCAGCCGAAGCCGGCGAGCAAGCCCAGCAGGAGCAGTACCGCCAGCTCGCCCGGCGGGCCCTGGCCAACGCCGTAAACCCGGCCTCACCCGACTTTCTGAACTTCAACCAGACGCGCCAGCCGGTGGTGGACGCGGCGTTTCTGGCCCTGGGGCTGCTGCGGGCGCCCACGCAGCTCTGGGAAAAGCTGCCGGCCGCCACCCAGCAGCACGTGGTGCAGGCCCTGCAAAGCAGCCGCGTCATCAAGCCGGGCTACAACAACTGGCTGCTGTTCAGCGCCACCATTGAGGCGGCGCTGCTCAAGTTTACCGGCGCCGGCGACGAGATGCGCATGGACTATGCCCTGCGCCAGCACCAAAGCTGGTACAAGGGCGACGGCGCCTACGGCGACGGCCCCGAATTTCACTGGGACTATTACAACGGCTACGTCATCCAGCCCATGCTGCTGCAGGTGCTGCGCACGCTGGTCGACGCGGGCAAGGGCGACAAGGAACTGGCCGCCAAGGTACTGAGCCGGGCCCAGCGCTACGCTACGATACAGGAGCGGCTCATCGGCCCCGACGGCTCCTTTGCCGCGTTCGGCCGCTCGCTGGCCTACCGCTGCGGGGCGTTTCAGCTGCTGGCCGATGTGGCCCTGCAGCGCCAGTTGCCGGCCGAGCTGCCGCCGGGCCAGGCGCGCACGGCCCTCACGGCCGTTATCCGGCGCACGCTGGAGGCGCCGGGCACCTTCGATGCCGGGGGCTGGCTGCAAATCGGCTTGTGCGGCCACCAGCCCGGCATTGGCGAAAACTACATTTCCACGGGCAGCCTCTACCTGTGCTCAGTGGCCTTTTTGCCCCTGGGGCTGCCGGCCTCCGATGCGTTCTGGGCGAGCCCGGCCCAGGACTGGACGGCCAAGAAAATCTGGGCGGGGGTTGATGTGAAAGCCGACCACTCCTACAAAGAGTAGCCCCGCTTCCTGATTGGTCTCCTGTTTCAGCTTCGGCCTTCCCTGCGCGCCACTGCCCATTAGTCCACCGATTTCTACCTCGATTTTCTCCACAGCTATGCGGCACACCATGCGCTGGTTCGGGCCCCAGGACCCGGTTTCGTTGTTCGATTTGCGCCAGGCGGGCTGCGTGGGCGTGGTCACGGCCCTGCACCACCTGCCGGTGGGCGCGGTGTGGCCGGTGGCCGAAATCCGCGCCCGCCGGCAGCTCATCGAAGCCGACAACGGCGCGTACGCGCCCCTGCACTGGCTGGTGGTGGAAAGCCTACCGGTGCATGAGGACATCAAAAAAGGCCGGCCGGGGCGCGAGCAGCTCATCGAAAACTACCAGCAGAGCCTGCGCAATCTGGCGGCCTGCGGCGTGCGCACGGTGTGCTATAACTTCATGCCCGTGCTGGATTGGTCGCGCACCGACCTGGGCTACGAAATGCCCGACGGCTCGCGGGCCCTGCGTTTCGTGTGGGAAGATTTTGCGCTGTTCGACCTCTGCATTCTGCGGCGGCCGGGGGCCGAAGCGGACTACGAGCCCGAAGTGGTGGCAGCGGCCAAGACGCAGTTTGCTGGCATGAACCCGGCCCAAGTTCAGCAGCTCACCGAAACCATTCTGCTGGGTTTACCCGGCGCGGAAGAGAGCTTCGAACTGGCCGGCTTTCAGGCGATGCTGGACGAGTATGCAGGCATCGATGCCACCGCGCTGCGCGAAAACCTGCACTACTTCCTGCGCGCCGTGGGGCCCGTGGCGGCCGAGGTGGGCGTGCGCTTGTGCATCCACCCCGACGATCCGCCATTTCCGCTGCTGGGGCTGCCACGGGTGGTAAGCACCGAGGAAGACCTGGCCGGCCTGCTGTCCGCCTACGACCACCCCGCCAACGGCCTCACGTTTTGCACCGGCTCGCTGGGCGTACGGCCCGACAACGACCTGGCCGGCATGGTGCGCCGCTTCGGGCCGCGCATTCACTTCGTGCACCTGCGCGCCACCCGGCGCGAAGCCAACCCGCGCAATTTTCACGAGGCCGACCACCTGGCCGGCGACGTGGACATGTACGCCGTGGTGCGCGAGCTGGTGCGCGAAGAGCAGCGCCGCGAGCGGGCCGGCCGGGGCTGTGCCGCCCTGCCCATGCGCCCCGACCACGGCCACCAGATGCTCGACGACCTGAGGCCGGATAAAAAGACCTACCCCGGCTACTCCGCCATCGGCCGCCTGCGCGGCCTGGCTGAGCTGCGCGGCCTGGAGCTGGGCATCCGCCGGGCCCTGAGCGAAACCTTAGAACCTGTTCATCACGCTATTGCAAGCTGATTTTATGAAAGACTTACTCAATGGAATAGCCGCGGGCAGCGTGGTTCAGGCCAAAACCCGGCCCGGCCGCAACCTTTTTTCGCTGGAAGGCCAGTTGGCGTTGGTAACGGGCGGGGGCACGGGCATCGGGTTGGAAATCGCACGCTGCATGGCGCACGCCGGGGCCACGGTCGTCATCACGGGTCGGCGGGAGGCGGTGTTGCGCGACGCCAAAAACGAGCTTGGCGACGCGGTGCAATACCTCGTGAACGACGTGGCCGACCTGGGTTCTCTCGATGGCTTGGTAGCGGAAATCGAAGCTCTGCACGGCCCGCTCGACATCTTGGTGAACAATGCCGGCATCAACTTGAAAAAGCCGGCGCTGGAAGTAACGGACGAAGAATTCAATCGCATTATTCACACCAACCTCAATTCCGTTTTTGCCCTCACCCGCGCCTGCGCCCGGCGCATGGTGGCCCGCCGCAAGGGCGTTATTCTCATGATTTCGTCGATGGCTGCCTACTACGGCATTGACCGCGTGGTGGCCTACGCGGCCTCCAAATCAGCGGTGGAGGGCATGGTGAAGGTGCTGGCCTCGGAGTTTTCCAAGGACAACGTGCGGGTGAATGCCATCGCGCCGGGCTTCATCGAAACCGAGATGAGCCGCACGGCCCTGAACAACGACCCCGAGCGCCGCGACCGCGCCCTGCGCCGCACGCCCATGGGCTGCTTCGGCCAGCCGGCCGACATCGGCAACGCCGCCGTGTTCCTGGCCTCCGAAGCGGCCTGCTACATCACCGGCGCCTCGCTGCCCGTCGATGGCGGCAATTCCATCGGCTTCTAAGCCGCCCTCCCTGTAGCTTTCCCTCATGAACAACGCCCCGCTATTTAGTCTTACCGGCAAACGGGCCCTGGTAACGGGCTGCAACCGCGGCATTGGCCTGGCCATGGCCGTGGGCCTGGCCGAAGCCGGGGCCGACATCATCGGGGTGTCGGCCACGCTGGCGCCGGCCGGCAGCGCGGTGGCGCGGCAGGTAGAGGCCCTGGGCCGGCAATTCTCCGCCTACCAGGCCGACTTCAGCCAGCGGGCGTCGATGGACCGGTTTGCGGCCCAGGTGATGCAGGATTTTCCGCGCATCGACATCCTGGTCAACAACGCCGGCACCATCCGCCGGGCGCCAGCCGCCGAGCACTCCGACACCGATTGGGACGAGGTGCTCGCCATCAACCTGAGCGCGCCCTTCCGCCTGGCCCGTGCCATCGGGGGGCAGATGCTGCGGCAGGGCAGCGGCAAAATCATCTTTACGGCCTCGCTGCTCACTTTTCAGGGCGGCATCACGGTGCCGGGCTACGCGGCCAGCAAGGGCGCCGTCGGCAGCCTGGTGAAGGCGCTGGCCAACGAGTGGGCCGGCCGGGGCGTGAATGTGAACGGCATCGCGCCCGGCTACATCGCCACCGACAACACCGAGGCCCTGCGCCAGGACCCGGAGCGCAGCACCGCCATTCTGGCCCGCATTCCGGCCGGCCGCTGGGGCCAGCCCGACGACTTTAAAGGTCCCACTGTTTTCCTCGCTTCCGCCGCCGCCGACTACGTGCACGGCACCATTCTCACCGTTGACGGCGGCTGGATGGGACGGTAATTTCTTCAATGGTTAATGGTCGGTGGTTAATGATTAATTCGTCCACTGCATCAATTCGTAAACCACTGATCATTAATCACTAACTATTAAATAAATGACCCAGCGCTTTGCCATTGGCCCCCGCGAAACGGCTTCCCTCGACACTGCCGGGCTGCGGGAGCATTTCCTGATTGAGACGCTGTTCGCGCCCGGCGAAATACGCCTGACCTACACGCACTACGACCGCATGATGGTGGGCGGGGTGCAGCCGGCTGGCTCGGCCGTGGCCCTGCCGTGCCCCGAGTCGCTCAAGGCCCGCTTTTTTCTGGAGCGCCGCGAGTTGGGCGCCCTCAACGTGGGCGGGCCGGGCCAGATTGTGGTCGACGGCACGGTGTTCGAGCTGGGCCACCAGGACTGCCTCTACGTGGGCCGGGGCGCGGCCGACGTGCAGTTTCGGAGCGCCGACCCGGCCCACCCGGCCAAATTTTACCTGTTGTCGGCCCCGGCGCACGCGGCGCACCCCACCACACGGCGCACCCAGGCCGAGGCCACGCCGGTGGAGATGGGCGCCGCCGAAACGGCCAACCGCCGCACCATCTACAAGTACATCTACGCCGAGGGCCTGCAAAGCTGCCAGCTGGTGATGGGCCTGACGCAGCTACAGCCCGGCAGCGTGTGGAACACCATGCCCGCCCACACCCACGACCGGCGCATGGAGGCCTACCTGTACTTTAACCTACCCCCCGGCCAGCGCGTGCTGCACCTGCTGGGCGAGCCCCAGGACACCCGCCCGCTGTGGGTGAGCAACGAGCAGGCTATTCTCTCGCCGCCCTGGTCCATCCACACGGGCTGTGGCACCAGCGCCTACGCCTTCATCTGGGGCATGGCCGGCGAAAACCGCGAGTACACCGACATGGACGCCGTGCCCCTCGACACGCTACGCTAGGCCCGCCCCGACGCTCTGGCCCGGCGGGCATTGAACCACTCCCCATTTTGTCTTGTGAAAAAATCCTCCCTCGTCCTTTATAGTGCCTTGGCAGCCGTATCGGGCGGTTTGCTGGCAGGTGCGCCGGCCCCCAAAACCCAGGTCCTCACGGTAACCAACCGCCTGAACCTGGCGCGCAAAGCCGAAACCGTCAGTCTGCCGATGAGCCAGCTGCGGGCCTTAGCCGAAAGTTTCGGGCCCGAGAATATCCTGGTGAAAGACGCCGCCAGCGGGCAGGTGCTGGTGAGCCAGCTGCTGGACAACGACGCCGACGGTCGGGCCGACGAGTTGATTTTTCAGACCGATGTGCCGGCCAGGGGCGAGCGGAAGTTTGCGCTGAGTAGCGCCAAAAACGCGGCTGCCGAGCGGCCGCAAAGCCCGTTCACCACGTTTTCGCGCTTCGTGCCCGAGCGCACCGACGACTACGCCTGGGAAAACGAGCGGGTGGCGTTCCGCACCTACGGCCCCGTGGCCCAGCAGCTTTTCGAGGCGGGCAAAAAAGACGGCACCCTGAGCAGCGGCATGGATTGCTGGCTGAAGCGCGTGTCGTTTCCGGTCATCGACAAATGGTATGCCGGCCACGTTGTTCGCCCTGGCTTTTACCACAAAGACATCGGCGAAGGCTACGACCCCTACCACGTGGGCGTGAGCCGGGGCTGCGGCGGCATCGGGGTGTGGGATAATGACCAGCTCTACGTCTCCAAAAACTTCACGAGTTACAAGACGCTGGCTACTGGCCCCATCCGCACCGTGTTCGAGCTGACCTATGCCCCCTGGGACGCCAACGGCCGCACCGTGACGGAAAAAAAGCGCATTTCGCTGGATTTGGGCAGCAACCTGACCCGCTACGAAGAACAGCTGAGCAGCGCCCAGCCCCTGCCGAACTGCACCATCGGCCTGACCCTGCACAATCAGAAAGGCACGGTAAAAGCCGACTCCACGGCCGGCTGGTTCCGCTATTGGGAGCCCGTCGATGATTCAGAAATGGGCACCGGCGTGGTGATAACGCCCGCCGCCCTGCTCCGTTTCGCCGACTACCGGACGGAGAAGAAAGACCTGAGCCAGCTGCACATCAGGGTGAAGCCCGCGAACAAAGTGGTGTACTACGCCGGCTTCGGCTGGAAGAAGAGCGGCCAGTACGCCTCGGCGGCGGAGTGGGATGCTTACCTGGCGGACTTTGCCCGGCGGCTGGCCTCGCCGCTGCAAGTGAAATTCAAGTAAAGGCCTTACCGGATGAAACGGATGGAATGCCTTTTCCTGCTGCTCGGGCTGCTGGCCTGGCTGCCCACAATTGCGCGGGCGCAGGGCCAGCCGTGCCCCCAACCCGACCCCGGCTTCCACCTCTACCTGCTCATGGGCCAGTCGAACATGGCCGGGCGCGGGCCCCTTACCGAGGCCCTGCAAGGCGTGGGCCACGCGCGGGTGTTTATGCTAAACGCGGCCGGCGAGTGGGTGCCGGCGCGCCACCCGGTGCATTTCGACAAGCCCAAAGTGGCGGGGGTGGGGCCCGGCCTGTCGTTTGCCGTGGCCATAGCCGAGGCGAATTCAAACATCAAAATCGGCTTGGTGCCCTGCGCGGTGGGGGGCACAGCCATCAGCCGCTGGCAGCCCGGCGCCTACGACGACATCACCCAAACGCACCCGTACGACGATGCCGTTTTGCGCATTCAAAACGCCATGCGTTGTGGGGTGGTGAAGGGCCTGCTCTGGCACCAGGGCGAGGCCGACAGCAACCCCACGGCCGCTGCGGCCTACCTGCCCAAGCTGAGCGAGCTCATCGGGCGGGTGCGCCTGCTCACGGGCCAGCCCGCGCTGCCGGTGGTGGCGGGCGAGTTGGGCCGTTTCAAAGCGAACAACATCGATTTCAACGCTCAACTCCGGCACCTGCCCGAGGTGGTGCCCCACACCGCCGTGGCCACCTCGGAAAACCTGGTGGACAAAGGCGACCAAACCCATTTCGATGGGGGGTCGGCGGATGAACTGGGCCGCCGTTACGCCGCCAAAATGCAGGCGCTGGAATCCGCCGCGCCCGCCGCTCCGAGCGCCGGGAAACGCAAAATCAAAGCGAAAACCCGACTTTAGATGAAGTACCTGTTTTTGTTGGCCGCCGTGGCGGCGGGGCTTTTGGCGGCGCCGCGGGCGCGGGCCAAAATCCGCCTGCCAGCCCTCATTGGCCCCAATATGGTAGTGCAGCAGCGCAGCCAGGCCCCGCTGTGGGGCTGGGCCCGACCGGGCAGCGCGGTGAGCGTGCTGACCTCCTGGGACCAGAAAACCTACGCCGCCAAGGGCGATGCGCAGGGCCGCTGGCGCGTGAAAGTGGCTACGCCGGGCGCGGGCGGGCCGTACTCGCTCACCTTCAGCGACGGCGAAAAGCTCACCATCGGCAACGTGCTGGTGGGGGAAGTGTGGGTGTGCTCGGGGCAGTCGAACATGGAGATGCCCATGCGCGGCTTCAATTCGCAGCCCATTCTGAACGGCAACGAAATGATTGCCAGCTCGGCCAGCCCCACGCTGCGCTTGTTTAAGGTGAGCCGGGCCACGGCCCTGATGCCCCAGGCCGACTGCAAAGGCCAATGGGACGCGGCCACCCCCGAAACCGTGCGCGAGTTCAGCGCCCTGGCCTACCAGTTTGGCGCCCGGCTACAGCGGCAGCTGCACGTGCCGGTGGGGCTGGTGCTGTCCACGGTAGGCGGCACCATGATTGAAACCTGGATGAGCCCAGCCAGCCTGCAGGCCTTCCCAATGGTGCGGATTCCGCCTAGCCTGGACACGGTGAAAGCCCCGCACAAAGCGCCCACCGCCCTTTTTAGCGGCATGATAGCGCCCGTAGTAGGCTACGGCATCCGGGGCGTTATCTGGTGCCAGGGCGAAAGCAACCGCCACGAGCCGGCCCTCTACGAAAAGCTGTTTCCGGCGATGGTAGCCGACTGGCGCCAGCAGTGGGGCCAGGGCGAGTTCCCGTTTTACTACCTGCAGATTGCGCCCTTCGGCTCGACCGACAAAACCCGCAGCGGCGCCCGCCTGCGCGAAGCCCAGCTCAAAAGCATGGCCGCCATTCCCAATTCCGGCATGGCCTCGGCGATGGACGTAGGCATGGAGAAATACATCCACTTCATGGACAAAACCGCCCCCGCGCAGCGCCTGGCCTACTGGGCCCTGGCCAAAACCTACGGCATCAAGGGCATCACCTACAGCGGCCCGGTGTACAAAAGCCTGACGGTGGACGGCCGCAAAGCCATGCTGAGCTTCGACTACGCCGAGTACGGCCTGACTTCTTTTGGCAAGCCGCTCGCGCTGTTTGAGGTGGCCGGGGCCGACAAGGTTTTTTACCCCGCCACGGCCACCATAAAAAGCGGCAAAGTGGAAGTGGCGAGTGAGCAGGTGGCGGCCCCCGTGGCCGTGCGCTACGCCTTCAAGGAGTTTGTAACCGGCGATTTATTCAATAATGACGGGCTGCCAGCGTCCTCGTTTCGGACGGATGACTGGTAGGGTACCCCTTTGTCTTTGTTCGCCGGGGGCAACCTCCCTTCCCGGCGCCTAACCATACCAATCCAACAACGAGCCCATGACCCCATCTTCCCCAGGCCGCTACCGCTGGACCGTCGTGGCGCTGCTGTTCTTCGCCACCAGCATCAACTACCTCGACCGGCAGGTGATTGGTTTGCTCAAGCCGACGCTGGAAACGCAGTTTAGTTGGACCGAGACGGACTACGGGCACATCGTCATGGCTTTTTCGGCGGCGTATGCGGTGGGACTGCTGCTGTTTGGGCGGCTCATCGACCGGATTGGAACCAAGCGGGGCTATACGCTCTCGATTATTGCCTGGAGCGGTGCCGCCATTGCGCACGCTTTTGCCAGCAGCACGCTGGGGTTTGGGGTGGCGCGGGCCGCCCTGGGGCTGGGCGAAGCGGGCAATTGGACCAAG
>NZ_FWWW01000070.1 GCF_900176135.1 Hymenobacter roseosalivarius DSM 11622
AACGTAACGTAACGTAACGTAACGTACGTTACGTACGTACGTAGTACGACGTGTGTNCTTTTTTACTGCTAACTTATGTTACACCCCTACCTTCTCCTCACTGCCCAACTCGCTCAAGATCCGCTTGGCGGCCTGCACGCTTTTCACCTCCTCGATGCTGACGATGAGCTGCTCCTTGCGCTCCTTCATGGAGGCGGTGCTCGGGTGGGTTTGCACGTAGTTGAGGATGGTGCCGAAGGTGTCGCCCTGGAAGTAGGCCTCGTTGTCGGCGGCCGGGATGTAGCCTTTCAGCAGGTTCTTCTTCAGCGTCAGCTTCTCGAAGCCGACGTGGCAGGCTTGCCAGCGCAGGCGCACGATGTCGGCCAGCTGCTCCACCTCGGGCGGCAGCGGACCGAAGCGGTCCACGATGCCGGCCACGATTTTGCGCAGCTCCTCGGGGCCTTTCACCCTATCGAGCTTGGAGTACAGCTGCAAGCGCTCCGATACGCTGCTCACGTAGCTATCCGGAATCAGAATTTGCAGGTCCGTCTCGATGTTGCACTCCTTGGGGCCTTTGGTGCCGGCCGCTTCCTGGAGGCGGCCGGTGGTGTCGCCCAAAAACAGGTCGCGGAACTCGGTTTCCTTCAGCTCCGTCACCGCGTCGTCGAGAATCTGGTGGTAGGTTTCGAAGCCCAGATCATTGATAAAGCCGCTCTGTTCGCCCCCCAGCAGGTTGCCTGCCCCGCGAATATCGAGGTCGCGCATGGCCACGTTGAAGCCCGCGCCTAGGTCCGAGAACTCTTCCAGGGTGCTCAGGCGCTTGCGGGCGTCGGAGGGCAGCGTGGCCACCGGCGGGGTGAGCAGGTAGCAGAACGCCTTCTTGTTGGAGCGCCCCACGCGACCCCGCATCTGGTGCAGGTCGCTCAGGCCAAAGAGGTGGGCGCGGTTGATAATGATGGTGTTGGCATTGGGAATATCCAGGCCCGACTCGATCAGGTTGGTGCTCACCAGCACGTCGTATTCGCCGTCGATAAACTTCATCATGCGCTTCTCCAGCAAGTCGCCCTCCATCTGCCCGTGTATGTAGGTGATGCGGGCGTCGGGTACGAGGCGCAGCACCATGGCAGCCATTTCCTCAATGTCCTTCACGCGGTTGTGCACCAGGAAAATTTGCCCCCCACGCTTGATTTCGCGGGCCACCGCGTCGCGAATCAGCAGCTCATCGAATACGTGCAGCTCCGTTTGCACGGGCTGGCGGTTGGGCGGCGGCGTGGCAATCACGCTCAGGTCGCGGGCGCCCATAAGCGAGAAGTGCAGGGTGCGCGGAATGGGCGTCGCCGAGAGCGTGAGCGTATCCACGTTTATCTTCAGCTCCTTGAGCTTGTCCTTGGTCTTGACCCCAAACTTCTGCTCTTCGTCAATAATGAGCAAGCCTAAGTCCTTGAACTTGATGTCTTTATTGGTGAGCCGGTGGGTGCCGATGAGAATATCGGTTTTGCCGTCGGCCACGCGGCCTAGGGTTTCCTTTATCTGCTTGGTGCTCTTGAAGCGGTTCACGTACTCCACCGTCACGGGCAGGTTGGCGAGCCGCTCGCGGAAGGTTTTGTAGTGCTGCATAGCCAGAATGGTGGTGGGCACCAGAATGGCCGCCTGCTTACCGTCGGCCACAGCCTTGAAGGCGGCCCGGATGGCAATTTCAGTTTTGCCAAAGCCCACGTCGCCGCAGATGAGGCGGTCCATGGGGTGGGGCACTTCCATATCGCGCTTCACGTCCTCGGTGGCCTTGGCCTGGTCGGGCGTGTCTTCGTAGATAAAGCTCGATTCCAGCTCGGCCTGCATGAATGAGTCCTTGGCAAAGGCGTGGCCGGGGGCCGTTTTGCGCTTGGCGTACAGTCGAATCAGCTCGGCGGCAATGTCCTTTACCTTCTTCTTTACCGACTTCTTCTTGTTTTCCCACTCCGGCGAGCCCAGCTTGCTCATGGTGGGCGGCGTGCCCTCGGCCCCCGAGTACTTGGCAATCTTGTGCAGGGCGTGAATGCTGACGGTCAGCACGTCGTCGTCGCGGTACACCAGCCGAATGGCCTCCTGCAAGTGCCCGTTTATCTCCACCTGGGTAAGGCCCGCGAACCGCGCGATGCCGTAGTCCTGGTGGGTCACGTAGTCGCCGGGCGAAAGGGTGCGCAGCTCCTTGAGGGTAAGGGCCTTTTTCTTGGAAAACTTGCGCGCTTCCTGGGCCCGATAAAACCGCTCAAACAGCTGGTGGTCGGTGTACACGGTCAGGTTGAGCACTTCATCAATGAAGCCCTCGCGCAGGGCTAGCAGCATGTGCTGGAAGGTCACGTTATTATCCAGCTCGTCGAAAATGGTGCGCAGCCGGTCGGCCTGCCGCACCGAGTCGGCCGCGATGAGGCAGGTAAAGCCTTTTTGCTGATTCTCGCGCAGGTTTTTTACCAGGCGCTCAAAGTCTTTATTAAAGCTGGGCTGGGGCTTAGCGGCAAACTGAAAATCCTCCGCGTTCTTGAAGCTAAACCGCTTGCCGAACTCCACCACCGGGAAATTATCCAGTAGCTTCTTAAACGACTTGCCCGACTCAAACAAGCCCTCCGGCCGGCTCACAATCTGCACGCCGCCCGCCGATTGCAGCATCTCCTGAAACCCCTGGTCAGCCTTCTCAAACGACTCCCCCACAATGTCGATGGTCTGGCGCACGTCCTTTATCCACAGCGCCGTGTTGCGCGGCATAAAGTCCAGAAAAGCCTCCCGGGTTTCCTGCAACAGCTTGGTTTGCACGTTCGGAATAATGCTCACCTGCGGCTTCTGCTCCACCGACAGCTGCGTCTCTGGGTTAAACGTCCGGATTGTCTCGACCTCATCCCCAAACAGCTCAATGCGGTACGGCAGCTCGTTGGCGTAGCTGAAAATATCCACGATACCACCGCGCACGGCAAACTGGCCGGCCTCGTACACAAAGTCCGTCCGCTCGAAGTCGTACTCCGCCAGCATCTCGCTGATAAAGTTGACGTCCAGCTTTTCGCCCACTTTCACCAAAAAGGTGTTGGCCACAAGGCTTTTGCGGTTGATTACTTTCTCAAACAGCGCCTCGGGGTAGGTCACGATCAGCTCGCCGCGCACTTCCGCTTTTGAAGCTTTCGTATTAGGGCCAACTGCGGCGCCACTGCGACTGCTGCTGAGGCGGTTGAGCACCTCCGCCCGCATCAGTACATTGGCGTTTTCCGTCTCGTCGAACTGGTAGGGCCGCTTGTATGAGCTGGGAAAGATGAGCGGATCGGCCTCGGGAAGCAGGTGCTGCAAGTCGGCCAGGAAGTAGCTGGCCTCATCTTTATCGTGCAGCACATACAGGTGGTGCTGCTCAGGATAAAGCGTGTGCGCAGCCGCGGCCAGCACAGCATCCTGGCTACCAACCAGCCCGCGCAGATGCAGGCGGGGCGGCCCGTCGGGGGCGGGCTCACCCGTAGCGCGTAGCGACCGGGCGGTGGCCGGATTCAGGCGGGCCGCCACGGTCATTACAGTGGGATCGAGGCGGTATAGCTGGAGGAAGTCGGTGACTTTCAAAAGGTAGAGAAGGCTAGGAGGGAGGCAAAGGTAGAAGCCCGACCGGATGGTTCTCCGGTCGGGCTACTGCGCGTTAGGCAATACCATAGGTAGGGGCCGAAAGTTTCCGGCGTGGTTAAGTATGGCTATTGGGGGGCAAATAAGGCTACTTTTTGAAAGACACAACTTAAAAAAGCCCCCCAGCCCAAAGCTGCCGTCCGCGCCGGTATCTTCGTCGTCTCGTTCCTGCTATAATTCTTACAAGTGCGCGGTTCATCTCACCTGGCCATCGGCCTGATTACGGGCGTGGCCATTGCTGGCCTGGTGCCCGGTATCCCCTTTTCGCCCGCCGGTATTGCCTTGGCTGGCTTCTCCTCCCTGGCCCCCGACCTCGACCACCCTGATAGCCGCCTGAGCAAGCGCCTTGGCTTTTCCCAGAACTACGTGCGCTGGGCTTTTGCTGCCGCTGGCGCCGGCCTGGCTGCCTACACTCACTTCCTGCTGCCCATCGGCCCCGACCGGCGCATGGGTTTCACGGCCGCGCTGGCGTTCGGCTTGCTGGGCCTGGCTATGCAAGGCGGCTCCGTGCGGAAGCTGGCGCTCCTGTTCACGGGTGTGCTCACCGTGCTGGCCGGATTGTACTTTGAGTTTCTGTGGTTGAGCTTGCTGGGAATCTTCGTAGCCGTGGCGCCCTTCACTACCCACCGTTCCTGGACGCACACTATTTGGGCCACCGTGCTCTGGACTTATATTGGCTATCTGGCTAATAAGTCGCTGGGCTGGCATGGTGTGGCCCATTTTGCCGGGGCCGGCTACCTCTCGCACCTGCTGGCCGATTCGCTTACCAAGCAGGGCGTGCGCTGGTTCCTGCCCTTCTCCGAAACGAGTTTGAAGCTGCCGCTTATCTCCACTGGCTCGGCCACCGGCAATGTGCTGGAAGTCGCTATTTGCGCTGGCTACGGCTTGCTCGTGTTGGGGTTAGTGATTGGTCGTTTGCAGTTTTAACTCACAGGACTTGCGCAGGTGAAACAAGAAAACTGCAAGCCAAACGGTTACCGAAGCCATCAGGGCGGCTAAAGAAATCCGAAAAGCCCCCCGGTGGCAGGCAATGTGGAGTCGCCCAAGCACCCGCGTAATTATTTGAATAAAGTATAAAGTCTTGGCTGATTAAAGCACTACTCTCCTTATATATTGCCTAGTTTAGTACTACGTATAGGCCGCAATCAGCTATATGCTATGACTACGTATATACCGCATGTACTTAAAAAAGATAGTTGGACAAAAAGATGCAACAGCATAAGTTTGTATTCTTAAAATGATGCAGTTAGTTTCGCCAATCGAAAGTTGTTAAGGAGCAAATTTCCTGGTATAAATTACGTAGTATTAAATATATTTTTTTAATATTACGTTTATATTAAATCAGTTAGTTATACTGCAATTCCGGCAGTGCTTACCGGCTTTCTACAGTTAGTTTCGTTACCCCACTCTTTTTCGAGTTGTTTCACTGGCGTCGCCCCCGTAGTAATTCGTGGCGATTGGCTCACCCAACATCGTGGTACTCAAGTGTTGCTTTAACTATTCTAGGTAGTGCAAGCAGCGTGCTTTGTATCTTTGGCTGGGCCAATTTTCTACTTTTGATTACCCTGCCGAACTTATTTACCCGCTCCTATTTCACACCTCACTTGCGCACAAAAATTTATTTAGTATGAACCAGATGAATAGCCCTCTGATTCGGATAGGCGTCTTCTACGACGGCAATTATTTCCTGAAAATCAGCGATTATTACTACTTCCAGCATGAGCGTAAGGCTCGTATCAGCCTGGAGGGCCTGCACGAGTATATCCGCCACCAAGTAGCCGAAGAAGAAGACGTAGACGTGCGCCTAAGCCAGGTGACCGACTCGCACTTTTTCCGCGGTCGCCTAAGTGCTACGGAAGCCCGCGATAAAGACCGCTTGTTCCACGATCGGCTGCTCGACGATATTCTGATGCACCTGGGCGTAACTACGCACTACATGCCGCTGAAAACCCGCGACGGCCGTTTGCAGGAAAAAGGCATTGACGTGTGGTTGGCCCTGGAAGCCTTGGAACTGGCTTTGCACAAAAGCTTCGACGTGCTGGTGCTCATCGCCGGCGACAGCGACTACGCGCCGCTGGTCAAGAAACTCAATACCATCGGCACCCGCGTGATGCTGCTGAACTGGGACTTCAAGTACGTGGACTTCAAAGGCGAGAACCGCGTAACGCGCGCTTCCCAGCAACTTTTGGAGCACGCGACGTACCCAATTGCCATGCACGACGTGATTGACGCCGGCCTCGCCAGCAACGACGAGCTGATCGACAGCCTGTTCGTGACCCAGCCCGAGCCTGCTCCTTTTCCAACCGTTAAGTCTGCTCGCCCAACCGGCCCCACGGCCGCTGGCCCGGTTGGCACGGTAGGCATGAGTACCATCAAGAACCTGAAAAACGGGTTTGGCTTCGTCGTAATGCCCCCCAACAACCTCTTCTTCAGCTACGCGGATATGTCGGAAGGCGACTTCAACGACCTGCACGAAGGTGACTGGGTGGAGTTCACCGTAGGCCGTAACCACCGCGACGAAGACTGCGCCCGCAACGTACGCAAAGTGCAGCCCCCGCAGGAAGGCGACGAGTACGACGACGAGACAGAGACCGAAGAGCACGAGTCGGCCAACACCTCGGAGCACTTGTAATCTACATTATTCCGCTCTGATCTCTCCCCTGCGGTTCGGCGACCATTCACTTTCGGCCCTCAGGCTCTTGTTGAGAGAGCTTGAGGGCCGAATTTATTTAATCGAAAAGCCCCCTATATAGCTATAGGGGGCTTTTCTGTTTGTAAAGTTTGAAACCCTAGAGCTACTATTGCCTCTTTAACCCATTGCCAGGCGGAGCGGAGCATCGCGCGCGCTGATGTTTGATTGGTAATCAGACGACCTTATACGAGATGCTTCACTGCGTTCTGCATGACGAACGGGGTAGTGAATCATGAGCGTTTGAACAGTTGGCGCGGTCACCTGACTACACCTCCTTCGGAAACAGCAGCTCATGAAAGTCGCGCTTATCGGCGGGATAGCGGTTGAAGGTGCCAAGGCCGCGGGCCACTACTATTTCGCGGGTGGCGCAATAGATATCGGCGCTGGCTACAATGAGGGTTTTGCCGGAGTGCTCTACGTGGCCGCGGGCCAGCAAATGGTCATGCAAACGAACGGGCAGCAGGTAGTTTATCTTGAACTCGACCGTCGAGACTAGCTCGCTGGCCGTGAAAGCCAGGCTGAGCGCGGCGGCGCCTAGGGCGGCGTCCATGAGGCCGGCTAGCACGCCGCCGTGGCAGGTGCCGGGTGAGGACAGATGATCTTTGCGTACCTTCATAGTGTAAACCACTTCACCGGGCTTCGTCATGCTCAGCTCCATGCCATTCATGCGGCCGTAGTTGTTGATTTGTTTGTAGAGCGCTAGTAGCGTGGCAACGTTCGGAGTAGGTTCCATAGTAGCTGAAAAGATACGGCTCCTTCTTAAAAAGCCCCCAAGAACACCTGCTGCTCACTAACGATTTCCGCAAGCGCGAGAGTGTAGTAAAGAGGTGTCTTGTATAGAAGAGAAGGCCTAGCTGGCAAGCAACTTGCGCATCAGGAAATGCGGAATTACACCAAACAGCGTATGTGAAGGCGCCACGACTGTATAGCCCAGCTTTCGGTAAAACGCCACCGCCGATTCGCGGGCGTGGAGAATGCACTCCGTAAAACCCTGCGCGGCGGCAGTTTCCTCCAGATACGTCATGAGCTGTAGCCCAACGCCGCGGCCGTGCCAGTCGGGGTGCACGGCCACGGCGCGCACCTGTACCTGGTTCTTCTCAGACGGGTGCAGACGAGCCACCCCGATAACCATTCCATCGTCGGCTACGGCCATAATGTGGTGGGTAGCAGCAACCTCGTCGTCGTCGGCGCGCTCTGAGCCGGGCGGCTGCTGCCAGGGCTGGCGCAGCACCTGGTAGCGTAGGGCATAGTAAGCGGCAAAGTCGGCGGCGGTGCTGGGCTGGCGGATGATCATACGTGGTAGCGAGTCTGAAGAGCGCGTAGGGAAGCTGTGATTGCATGCATTTGCCCCCCAGCCATCATTTGCAACGATTGGCATTTTGGGTAGCAGAGCGGCAAGCCAAGATAGTGGAAAGCAGCGCTTGGCTGGGGGTGAATTTGAGCGGCCGGCGTGTAGCACCACCGTGCGCGAACGTTGGCAAACGCCTACCTTTGGTGCCTGCGTCACCCGAACCGCCGCTCCGACGTACAGATTACTCCACTCCTCAAACCCTACCAATGCCCTCTTTCGATATTGTTAGCAAAGTAGACCCGCAGACGCTTGAAAATGCGATAAATACGGCTAAAAAAGAACTCCAGACCCGCTACGACCTGCGCGACACTAAGGGCGGCATCGAGCTGGACAAAAAGGCCAATACCATTGAGCTCAGCTCCGAAAACTCGATGCGCGTGAAGTCGCTGGAGGATATCCTGCTGACGCGCATCGTGAAGCAGGGTCTCAATGGTACTTGCCTCGACTTTTCGGAGGAGGAGCAGGCCTCCGGGGCCCTGGTCAAGAAAACGGTTAAAGTGCGGGTTGGTATTGATAAGGACACGAGCCGCAAAATCGGGAAGCTCATCAAAGACAGCAAGCTGAAAGTAGACGTGCAAACCCAGGATGAGCAGGTGCGCGTGGCCTCCAAAAAAATCGATGAGCTTCAGCAGGTAATGGCCCTGCTGCGCGGTGCCGACCTGGGCATTCCCCTGCAATTCGTGAATATGAAAAGCTAGAGGCCATTTGTAAAAATAGAGCAGATGCTGTTGATGCAGCTATCAGCGGCACTTGCTCAGCTTTTGTTCCTTTGCTTCCCTCCCGTTTGCCAAACCTGCGCTTGAATGTTCGATATTTCTGTTTTCTCCGATCCTAATACCTGGATCAGCCTGCTCACGCTGACCTTCATGGAGGTAGTGCTAGGAATTGATAACATCATCTTTATCTCCATCATCGTCAACCGGTTGCCCCGCGATCAGCAGGGCCGCGGACGCACGATGGGACTGCTGCTGGCGCTGCTATTTCGCATCGGTCTGCTGCTGAGTATTTCCTGGATTGTTAGTCTGAAGGAGCCGCTGTTCGTCCTCAACCTGCCTTTCACGGAGCCGAACTTCGGCGTATCAGGCCGCGACCTGATTCTGTTTGCCGGGGGGCTTTTTCTGCTGGCCAAGAGTACTACCGAGATTCATACCAAGCTTCAGGGCGAGGAGGAAAGCAACGAAGCGAGCAATTACAGCAACTTTACGCGGGTGATTATCCAGATCATTCTTATCGACATCGTGTTCTCCTTCGACTCGATTCTGACGGCTGTAGGCCTCGTCGATAATGTGCTGGTCATGATTCTGGCGGTTATCATCGCCATGGGCATCATGCTGGTTTTCGCCAAGCTGATCGGCGACTTCGTGAACCAGAATCCGACGGTGAAAATGCTGGCCCTGTCCTTCCTGATTATGATCGGTGTGATGCTGGTGATGGAAGCCTTCCACCGCGAAATTCCAAAGGGCTACGTGTACTTCGCCATGTTCTTCTCTCTGGGCGTAGAGCTGCTGAATCTGCGCCTGCGCAAGAAAGTGCCGCCCGTGGAGCTACGCGATTCGCGCTTCGATTAGAGGAGAGGCCATACGGCCAGTAAGCAACAGGCCTGACTAGACAGTAACGCTGGGTAGTCAGGCCTGTTGCTTACTGTTTCTTGACATCAAGTGCGGAGCAAAAAGAAACTAGTAATAAGGGCAAATAGAAAAGCGGTAACGGCTGCATCAACGGCCCGCCGACGCACTGAACCGGGCCAAATACCAACTGCCGCGGCTACCCACATGATAAAGGGAAAACAAAGTATCGGCCCGTAGTTGTATAGAGTTTCTTCCCGGCTGTTGATGGTTTCCTGAACTGGTGCCGAGGCTGGCCGGTGCGTTAAGACCTGGCGAAAAATGGCAGTCCGCGTCAGTGTTAATACTTCTCCCTGTTTATAGGGTATCTGACCCCGAAATGAGGCCCGTGGCGTCTCGGTGAGGTAGTAGCTATCCAGCACTCCGCCCCGACGACTGTATGAAATATGGTATTTCTGGGATACTACTGGCTCCTGTAGAAGCGTAAGTACCCACTGAGAATCGAGAACCAAAAGTAGGCTGAACGCAACCAGGATGCGGCACACAACCCTGGCTGCTGGTGTATACCGGGCGTACTGCGCCGCATAGGGGTCCCTAGCCGGTCGGCGCGGAACTACGGGTGGTGGCCACGGCCCCCGATAGGCGGGATCGGGGTGCGGGAAAACAACGGGGCGCGGCACCAGCGGTGGGGGCGGATTGCGCAACGCCCATAGACGCGCATCATACGCCTTGCGCTTGTCGGGCAAACTCAGGACGTCGTAAGCACGATTTACGGTCAGATACCGCTCGTGTGCGGCTGGGTCTTGGGTGCGGTCGGGGTGGGTGAGAAGTACCAGCCGCCGATACGCCCGCCGGATATCGGCCGCCGACGCTTGCTCAGACACCTCCAACGCCTCATAATGGGTGGTCATTCCTCCACCGCGGTTCCTTCAGCAAGCAGCATAGCCAAGGCTGCCACGTGATCCTGCACCCGACGAATGGCCAGCTCCAGCAGGCGCCGGTTGAGTTCGGCACGGTTTGGTCGATAAAAAGCCAGCTCTTTTTGCGTAAACAAGCCCACCACCGTGCCCACCAGCAGGTAGCGCAGCTTCATATTGCGCGTGAGCAGCTCCGCCACCACCCGCTGCTGCTGCTCCACCGACGTGGTGAGAAACGGAATATGGTGCTCCTGAATAAAATCGGCGACCAGGAGCAGCAACAACTCATTTTGCAGCTTCAGCACGGGCCGCAACGTGCGGTGCAGAAAGTCGCCCACCGTGGGGCCGTCGGCGGTGGGGGGCAAAAAAGCCGTTTCCACCAAAGGGCGCGAGGTGAGAATAGCCGCGTCGCGGTCGTCAGGAGTAAAAGCGGCAGAAGTCTGACTCATAGTAAAAAAGCCCCCCGGTGGCGTAAATGAGAAAAGATGGGTGGTGAAAGCCGAAATAAGCAGTGAGATACACGCTCCAAACCTGAGCTATTTGGCCGGTATAACACGTTGCTGCCAGCGGTCGGCTTTTATTAGCTTAATTAATTCTGCCTCCAACGCCTTAAGCGCCGCCGGCGCGCCGTCATAATCCCGAATACGCTTGCTCCTGCCCGCTTTCCAGTAGGTAATGTATTTGGTAGGATAGTCGAGCTTGCTGGTCTCGTAGCTATCCTGGAAAGCGAAAAAATTGGCCGCGTCGAACTTAGCAACTAACTGCTTGCGCTCCGCTGCCGTCAGGCGCCCCACATAAGCTCCCTGCCGGGGGGCATTTTCGCCCCCTTTGTATTCTAGTCGCCCGTCGGAGTACACGGTAAGCTGATCAACGGGGCAGGGCCCCATGCAGGCGGTGCGCTCCAGCTGCATAAGTTTCTCGGTGGCGGCCTGCACCGGCCGGCAAGCCACCAGCCAACTCACGGCCAGCAGCAGTAGCAGGCCGAGCAGCCCCCGCGTACAAAATAGCTTTATCATAAAAAGAGCCCCAATTCGGTTTAAATGCCGATGCCAATAAGAGGAGAACAGTAAGAAGGGATATTTTTTCGGAAAAATGAGATTGATACTTTAAATTTAAGGATCTACAGCTTTATTGGCCGAATACGCCATCCTTCCATTTGTGAAAAAACTACTCTTCCTCTCTTTAGTAGCCTGCGGAATATTAGGCACCGCACGCGCCCAGCAGCTGGTGTCACAGGCGGAACTGGTGCTGGAGTCGCGGCCGGCGAAGCCCGTCATCTGCTACGCCCGGCCCGAGAATATGTACACCTACGTGGCGCCCCCGGCCCAGTTCCTGAACCGGACTGCCGGCCGGCCCACCGCCGACCGGGCCCGCATTGAGGTTAACTACATCGACTTCCCAGCCAATGCCCGCGCGGCCTTCCAAAAGGCGGTCGATATCTGGCAATCTCAGCTTTTTTCGCCGGTCGTCATTCGGGTGGAGGCCCGCTGGGAGCCACTGGCTGAAGGTGTGCTGGGTGCCGCCGGCACTACCCAGATATATCGGAACCTGCCCGGCGCGCCGAAGAGCAATATCTGGTATCCGGCAGCTTTGGCCGAGAAAATTGCCGGTCAGGACCTGAATGGTACGAACCCCGACATCAGCGCCGAATTCAATAGCGACATCAACTGGTATTTTGGTTTGGAGGGTATTCCGCCCACGGGTTCGTATGACTTGGTATCGGTGGTATTGCACGAACTGGGCCACGGCCTGGGCTTTATCGCGGCGGCCAGCTACACCGATCCGCCTCCCGCAACGGGTGCGGTAGCAAGCCTGAATAGCTCCGGCTTCCCCTGGGTTTTCTCCACGTACATTGAGAATGGTCCGGGCGTGCGGCTGGCCGGCAACCGCTTGTTTCCAAGTCCTTCCACGGCCCTCGCCGACCAGTTCACCAGCGATGATCTGTACTTTGGCAGCCCCTTGGTTAATGCGGTGACCAACAATCAGCGGGCCCGCCTGCATGCGCCTCCCAGGTTTAGTAGCGGCTCCAGTATTTCGCACTTAAATGAGGCTTCTTACCGTGCCGGCGACCCTAACTCCCTGATGACGCCCCGCATTGGTGCCGCCGAGGCCATTCAGAACCCCGGCCCGATTACGCTTAAGATGTTTGATGAAATGGGCTGGTTTAATACCGCCATTCGTCATAATCCTTCCCTGAGAGACACCGAAACCGCCCAGGACTTTGTGGTGCGGGCTAATGTGGTCAGCGACGGGACGATTGTGGCGGGCTCCGTGCGCCTGTTTTACCGCGTAGACAACGGCACCGATGCTCCGGGCGCTACCGACACTGTACTGCCGATGACGGCCGCCAGCGGCTCTACGCAGTACACGGCCACCATCCCCAATCCAGGTCTGGGGCGGCGGGTGAGCTATTATATCTCGGCTGCTGATGTCGAGACGGGCCGCACCTATACGGCTCCGGGAGTACTGTTGACCACGGATGCCACTACTGCGCAGCCGCGCTACCAGTTTTTCGTTGGCCCCGATGCAGTGCCGCCGGTGCTGGTGCATCAGCCGGCCGCCTTCATCTTTGCTGATCAACTGCCTTTGGTTATAACGGCCCAAGCCAGTGATAACATTGGCGTGGCCTCCGTGTCGGTGGAGTACAGCGTGAATAGCGTGGCCCGGCCCAGCTTCAACCTGACGCGTCAGGCGGATAACGTTACGTACAGGGGCTCCATTGCCAGCACGGCGGGAGCGCCTATCGGGGCGGGTGACATAATTGCCTACCGGCTGATAGCCCGCGATGCTTCTTCCAATGCTAACCAAACCGTGAGTCCCGCCAGTGGCACGTACCGGGTGCCGGTGGTTAGTATAAAAGCCCCCCAGGCTTCCTACGTGAATAATTTTAACGCGATAACGGCAGCTACGTCCCCCGATTTCGTGGGTAATGGGTTTTCCATCACTCAGCCAACAGGTTTTAATGATCTGGCCATCCACTCCGCGCATCCCTACCCGGATGCCAACAACACGCTGATTTATCAGCTGTTGACGCCAATTATCGTAGCAACTGATCCGACAAAATCGACGATTAACTTCGATGAGATTGTCCTCGTGGAGCCGGGCACGGATGGTGCTCCTTTTCCCAGCGCCGACTTCTTCGACTATGTAGTGGTGGAAGGCAGCAAGGATGAAGGGCGGACCTGGCAGCCAGTGGCCGATGGCTATGACTCGCGCGATAGAGAGGCCTGGCTGGCCGCGTACAACAGCGGCATCGACGCGGAGCAAAACTCTACGGCCGTAGGTTCGCCGGCGCTCTTCTTGCCCCGCGCCATGAACCTGCGTGATAATGGCTTCTTCCTCGCCGGCGATGTAGTGCGTCTGCGCTTCCGTCTTTTCGCCGATCCGGCGGCGCACGGCTGGGGCTGGGCCATCGACAACCTGCGGATTCAGGACAACACCGTAACCAGTTTGGCTTCTGAATTGAAAAAAACCGGCGGCCTGAACGTGTATCCTAACCCGAGCGAAGGCAAATTTACCGTGCAGGCCAGCTTTGCAAAGCCCACTACCGGCTTGCAGATCATCGTGCGCAATAACTTGGGACAGGTCGTACTGCGTCAGTCACTGGCTGGCGCTCAGCGAGAGCTAAAGCAGGCGCTTGACTTAAGTACGTTGTCCGCTGGCATGTACATGGTAAGTGTTGGCATCGAAGGCGACGCTGCCATGCGTAAGATTTTGATTACTAAGTAGTTTTTTAATTGATTCACGCCAAAAAGCGGCAGCCTCCGATGGGGGCTGCCGCTTTTTGGTAGGGGCGCGTCGCCCGCGCCCGTTGTTGTTTGGTTGAACGGCGTGCCGCAGAATAAACACTCAAACAACGCCGGGCGCCTGCAAGGTGCCCCTACCCAAAGCCCAGCTTCCGCATAAAATCCCAGAGCACCACGCCCGCCGCCACCGATACGTTCAGGGAGTGCTTGGTGCCGAACTGCGGAATCTCCACGGCTGCGTCGCAGAGGGCTAATACCTCATCTTCGACCCCGAATACCTCATTGCCCATTATCAGGGCGTAAGGCCGCGCCGGGTCGGGCTGAAAGGTGCTGAGCAACTGACTGTTGTCGGTCTGCTCCACGGCTACCACCACGTAGCCGCCGGCCTGCAGCCGGCGCACTACGTCGGTGGTCCGGGGGGCAAATTCCCAGGCTACCGACTCGGTGCTGCCCAAGGCCGTCTTCGTGATTTCGCGCTGGGGCGGGCGGCCGGTGATGCCGCAGAGCCAGATTTTCTCGACCGCGAAAGCGTCGGCGGTGCGGAAGGCGGCCCCCACGTTGTGCAGGCTGCGCACGTTGTCGAGCACGAGGGTGAGGGGGATTTTTTGCGTATTTTTGAAGTCTGCCACCGTCAGCCGGTTCAGCTCTTCCATCGAAAGTTTGCGCATGGCGCAAAGGTAGGGACGCGCCCGGCGCACGGGTTCAAAAGCACGAAAACAGTTGAAAACGAAAATTAAAAAAGGTCCTGGTCCGCGCTCGGAAGCCTACGCCGCCGTGGCCCCGACGCTGGAAACTACGCCGCTCATGCGGCAGTACTACCAACTCAAGCAGCAGTACCCCGGCGCGCTGCTCCTGTTCCGGGTGGGCGACTTCTACGAGACCTTCGGCGAAGATGCCGTGACTACGAGCCGCATCGTGGACATCGTGCTTACCAAGCGCGGAGCGGGTACTTCCTCTGAGGTGGCCCTGGCTGGCTTTCCCCACCACGCCCTCGACAACTACCTGCCCAAGCTGGTGCGCGCCGGGCAGCGCGTGGCCATCTGCGACCAACTCGAAGACCCCAAGCTGGCCAAGGGCCTGGTGAAGCGCGGCGTGACGGAGCTGGTGACGCCCGGTGTGTCGTTTCATGATAACGTGCTGGACCGCCGGTCCAATAACTACCTCTGCGCCGTGCATTTCGGCAAGCAGGAGGCTGGTATTTCCTTTCTCGATATCAGCACCGGCGAGTTTCTGGTGGCCCAGGGCGATGTGCCCTACCTGGGCAAGCTGCTCCAGAATTTCGGCCCCGCTGAAGTGTTGTTCTGCAAAAAAAGCCGCCAGGAGTTTGAGCACCATTTCGGCCCCGACTTCTGCCACTACGCCCTCGATGAGTGGGTGTTCGGCTTCGACTACGCCCACGATACGCTCACGCGTCACTTCAAAACCACCACGCTCAAAGGCTACGGCATCGATGGGCTGCGCGAGGGCATCACGGCGGCGGGCTGCATTCTGCACTACCTGGCCGAAACCAAGCACAATGACGTAGGCCACATCGCCGGCATCGGGCGGCTGGAGGAGGATAAATACGTGTGGCTGGACCGCTTTACCGTCCGCAACCTGGAGCTGGTGCAGCCCCAGCACCTGGGCGGCGTACCGCTCATCGACGTGCTGGACCAGACCGTAACGCCCATGGGGGCGCGCCTGCTACGCAAATGGGTAGTGCTGCCGCTCAAGGAAGCCGCCCAGATTCAGCGCCGCCTGGATACGGTGGAGGCCCTTTTGGCCGACAGCGAGCTGTTGGGCGAAATAACCCAGCATCTGCGGCAGATAAACGATTTGGAGCGGCTGATTTCCAAGGTGGCCGTGCGCCGCATCAATCCGCGCGAGCTGATTCAGCTGAGCCGGGCGCTGGAGGCCATCGGCCCGATCCGGGCGGTACTGGCAGCTTCGGGCATCCGGGCCTTACAGAAGCTGGCCGACCAGCTCAATGCCTGCGAGACCCTGTGCGCCGACATTACGACCAAAATCCGCCCCGACGCGCCCGTGCTTACCAACCAGGGTCACGTTCTGAACGATGGCGTGGATAAGGAGCTGGACGAGCTGCGGAGCATTGCGTTTTCGGGCAAGGACTACCTGCTGCAATTGCAGCAGCGCGAGCAGCAGAACACGGGCATTTCGTCCTTGAAAGTGGCGTATAATAAGGTGTTTGGCTACTACCTGGAAGTATCCAACGCCCACAAGAACAAAGTGCCGGCCGCCTGGATTCGCAAGCAAACCCTAGTGAATGCCGAGCGCTACATTACGGAGGAGCTGAAAACGTACGAGGAGAAAATCCTGCACGCTGAGGACCGTCTGTTCGTCATCGAGCAAAATATCTATAACGAGCTGGTACAAGCCGCCGCCGACTACGTGCCCCAGATTCAGCAGAATGCCCGCGCCATCGGGGTGCTCGATTGCCTGGCCTCGTTCGCGGCCACGGCCCGGCAGTATAACTACGTGAAGCCTACGGTGAACGACGGCAGCGTGCTCGATATTCGCCAGGGCCGCCACCCCGTGATTGAGCGCCAATTGCCCCCCGGCGAAGCCTATATTCCCAACGACATCTGCCTCGACCAAGACGACCAGCAAATCGTGGTGATTACGGGACCCAACATGGCCGGTAAGTCGGCCTTGCTGCGCCAGACGGCGCTTATCGTGCTGCTGGCTCAGATCGGCTCCTTCGTGCCGGCCGAGGCGGCGACTATCGGCGTGATTGACAAGATTTTTACCCGCGTAGGGGCCTCCGACAACCTGAGCAAGGGCGAAAGTACCTTTATGGTGGAGATGACCGAAACGGCCAGCATTCTGAACAACCTGTCGGACCGCAGCCTCGTGCTCATGGACGAAATCGGGCGCGGCACCAGCACCTACGACGGTATCAGCATTGCTTGGGCCATCGTGGAGCATTTGCACAACTCGCCCAAAGCGCGGGCTAAAACGCTGTTTGCCACCCACTACCACGAGCTGAACCAGCTGGCCGACGACTGCCCGCGCGTACGCAACTACAACGTGGCCGTGAAGGAGGCCGATGGCCGCATCCTGTTTATGCGCAAGCTGGTGGCCGGCGGTTCGGAGCACAGCTTCGGCATTCACGTCGCGCGCATGGCCGGAATGCCGACTTCGGTGGTGCTGCGGGCCAACGAAATCATGCACCACCTAGAGCAGGAGCGCGCCCACGCCGGCGACCCGGAGGCCGACGCGCCCACCGCATTCGACGAGCTGCTGGCTGGCCTCGAAAATGCCCCCCAGCCCGCCGAAACCGGCGGCAAGGTGCTGCAATTCAACGGCCAGGCACCCGAAAATGCTCCCCAGCGCGGGCCGAGGGCTCAGCCTGCCGCAGCCGTAGCCACCGCCCCGCGTCCGAGTTTGCAGCTCAGTATGTTTGAGCCCGCCGACCCAGCCCTGGAGCGCGTGCGGGAGCTGATTCAGCAGCTCGATGTGAATACCCTTACGCCCATCGAAGCCTTACTTAAACTTAATGAGCTGAAGCTGGCGCTGGGGGGCAAATGATTCTGCTGACCCCGAAGTCGCTTCATCCGAATCAGCAAAACCCAAGCAGTCAACACAAGCTGCGACTAAAAAAAAGTGCCTGATACTGAGGCCCAAGCACCTTTTTAGGGCAGCGATTCAAGAAAAATGTGGCTCTACCTCTTGACAAAAGCGAAATCCGTTGTACTTTTGTCGCACCATTCGCTGCTTCGGCGGCGTACCTCAAGCGAGAGTAGCTCAGTTGGTAGAGCGCGACCTTGCCAAGGTCGAGGTCGCGAGTTCGAACCTCGTCTCCCGCTCCAAACAAAAAAGACGCTTCCTAAATGGAGCGTCTTTTTTGTTTTTAGCCCGTTCGCTAAGCTTATCAGAAAAAAGGTAGACACATATTTTACTTGATAAGTAGTGTCTTCTATTCTCAACGAGAGTGCTATGTTTGTGCAAGCAGCTTTTGCATGAGAAGAAAAATATCGGACGAGGAGTTTCGCGAAGTAGTAGCCCAGAGCTTATCGATAGCACAGGTAATTGTGCGGTTAGGGCTGGTGCCGGCGGGGGGCAATTATAAGACGGTGCAAGCGCGCAGCAATAAATTGGCCCTTGATACGAGCCATTTTACTGGCAGAGGTTGGAATGTGGGAGATAGGTACCGTAGCTTCGGCAAGTCGTTTCAACTGACTGATATTCTGGTCAGAGACTCTGCTTACTCTTATACCCACGGCCTGCATAATCGGTTGATAGAGGAAGGCTATAAGGAGGAACGGTGTGAAGTTTGTGCCTTGAAAATGTGGCGTGGTATGCCTATTCCGTTGGAGCTGCATCACATTAATGGCGTAAATAATGATCATAGAATAGAAAATTTGCAGTTACTTTGCCCTAATTGCCACGCTCAGATAAGTAGCTATCGGGGCAAGAACCAGGCAAAAGCCGGAGTGGTGGAACTGGTAGACACGAGGGACTTAAAATCCCTTGCCGAATAGGCGTACGGGTTCGATTCCCGTCTCTGGTACTATAAAAGCCCTCCGCCAACTATGCGGGGGGCTTTTTACTTTATGTCAGATATTGGTGCGCTGAATTCGGCTTGACAGCGTACGTTACTTTATATGATAAATGTCGGGTGCCGTACTTGCACCTGGAGGCTGTTGCTATGCTTGTATGACCCCAGATTCAGTTGATTATCAAGCCTTGTTTGAGACGCTGCCAGGTAGCTATCTGGCTTGCGACCCCGATTTAGTTGTCGTAGCGGTTTCGGCGGGACTGGAGACAGCAGCTGGAAAAGCCAAGGCGCAACTGCTGGGCAAAGCAATGGCGGAGGTATTGCCTGAGGAGGGCCCGGCCCGGCAAAGTCTGTATGCGTCATTACGCTACGTGCTGGAGCATCATACTGCTTATGAGCATACATTGCTCACAAATCCCGTAGCGTTGCCAACCGCTAATACGTCGGCTGTGGCAGGCAATTGGCACACTCGGGCATGGCCGGTATTTGGCGCGGGGGACAAAATTCGCTACCTTCTGTATAGCGTAGAGGCCCTGCCCGCTAGTACTTCCGTAGCTACTAGACCGGAAGCCGCCGGCCCGGCCGGGCAATGGATTTCCAACGCAGACGGTGGGCAGGAGGATAACTCCGGGCATCAGCTCATGGCGTCTGACCGGCAGCTACGGCAAATCTTACGGCAGGTACCGGCTCAGATTGCGACTCTTTTGGGCCCTGATCATGTGTATGGCTTCATCAATGCGCAAGCCCAGCAATTGTTGGGCGAGACGGCAAAGGTTGGCCTGCCCGCTGCCGTAGCCCGCCCTTCGCTGGTTGCTACTGGCTACATCCGCCTAGTAGACCAGGTATATCAGACGGGAGTACCGTTTGAGCTGATCGAAATGCCGACCGAGCAGCCTGCTTCGGCAGGCAACTCTGCCGGTGAAACCCTGTATTTTGATGGCGTGCTGCAACCCCTGACGGATGAGCAGGGGCAAACGCAGGGAGTACTGGTATTTGGGGTGGACGTAACCGAGCGGGTCCGGGCCAAGCAGCGCGCGGCTGAGCTGATGGAGGAAGTACGCTTCCAGGACCAGCAGTTTCAGCAGGTAATGGAAGGCTTGCCTCAAATGGCGTGGGTAGCGCGGCCTGATGGGGGCGTAACCTATTATAACAAGCGCTGGTACGACTACACGGGGAGTAATTTTGAAGAAATGCAGGACTGGGGCTGGGAAGGTTTTCTCCACCCCGACGACCTGGCTACCACCGTGCAGCGCTGGCAAACGGCCTTAAGCCAGGGAACGGTGTTTGAAACCGAGCACCGCTGGCGCGATCAGCAAGGCGGCTACCGCTGGTTTCTGGCCCGTGGCGAAGCTGTTCGGGCGGCAAATGGTACCATATCGCGCTGGGTAGGTACCAATACCGACATTGATGAGCAGAAGCGCTTCCAGCAACAATTGGCGGCGAAAGATGAGCAGCTCCACCAGATACTGCTGCAAAGTCCGGCACTTATTGCTACGGCGGAGGGGCCGGAGCACCGCTTCGCTTTCACTAACCCCGGCTACGACCGACTGGTAGGGTACCGGGCGCGCCTGGGCCAGCCGGTAGTTGAGTGTATGCCTGAGCTGGTAGAACAAGGCTTTATTGACCTGCTCGACAATGTGTACCGCACGGGCGAAACCTTCGTCGGGCAGGAAATCCTGATTGAGCTGCTGGACCCGGCCAGCGGACAGCGGCAGCCAGTCTACCTCGACTTTACGTACCAGGCCCTGCGTGACGCTGGGGGGGAAATCCATGGCATCCTGGCCTTTGTGGTGGATGTAACTATGCAGGTACGCGCCCGCCAGCGGACGGAGGCGCTGATGCAGGAGGTGCAGGCAGGTTCCCGGCAGCTGGTGCAGCAGCGCGAAACGTTTTATCAGCTTTTTCAGCAGACCCCAGCCAGCATCGCCATTCTGCGCGGCCCCGAGCATCGCTTCGACTACTTTAATCCTCGGTATCAGGCGCTGTTTCCCGACCTGGAGCTGCTAGGGCGACCCATGGCCGAGGCGCTGCCCGAAACGGTAGAGCAGGGCTTCGTCGAATTGCTGGACCGGGTGTACCGCACGGGCGAAACCTTTTTTGGAGACGAACTGCCGTTTCAGGTGCAGAGTAGGGACGGAAGCAACCCGAAATACCTGTATTTCAACTTTACCTATCAGGTTTTCCAGGAGGATGGAGCCACGGTGGGCGTCGCTATCTTTGCCTACGACGTAACCGAGCAGGTAAAAGCGCGCCGGCAAACCCAGGTGCTGCAAGCCAAAATCAGTCGGCGCGACCGGGAGCTGCGAATGATGGCCGAGAGCCTGCCGCTCATCACCTTCGTGACCGAAACCGACGGGCGACTGAGCTATATAAGTCCGCAGTGGTATGCGTATTCAGGCAACAAGCTTACCCCAAATTTGTCGGCCTTTTGGGTTGATACCGTCCACCCCGATGATTTGGCGGCGTTACAAAACGAAGTAATAGCTGCCGCCAATGAGCTGCGGCCCTGGCGCCGCGAGTTTCGGGTGCTCCGTCACGATGGGCAGTACCGCTGGCATCTAGGCCAGGGCGTGCCCGATCTGGACTTGAGCACGGGCAGGCTCCGGCGCTGGTTTGGCTCGAACACCGACATTCACGAGCTACGCGAATTACAGGAACAGCTGGTGCTAAAAGACCAGCAGCTTCAGCAGATTCTCAGCCAGGTGCCGGCTTACATCGCTACCGTAACCGGCCCCGAGCACCGCTATACTTTCATTAACCCCGGCTATAATGCCCTCATGGGTGGACGCATACAGATTGGCAAGCGAGTGGCCGACCTGCTTCCGGAGATGGTAGAGCAGGGCTTCGTGGCGCTACTGGATGAGGTATACAATTCCAGAAAGCCTTACGTAAGCCGGGAAACTCCTGTGTATCTTCTCGATCCTGAAACAGGCGGCAGACGGGAGTACTATCTGGACTTTGTGTACCAGCCATTGCAGGATGAGCACGGGCAGACCCAGGGTATTCTTGGGTTCAGCATTGATGTGACGCAGCAGGTTCAGGCCCGCCAACAAACCGCGGCTCTACAGGCCGAGCTGCGGGGCCGCGACGAGCAGTTCCGGTTCTTGGCCGAGAGTATTCCCCAGATCATGTGGACCGCTGACGCCGACGGGCAAGTCGATTACTTTAATCAGCAATTATGGGATGCTACGGGCCGCCACCCAAGCGAAAGCCTGGGTACCGTGGCGTGGCTGCATATTATTCATCCCGATGACCAGCAGCGCACCCAGGCTGCTTGGGAAGAAGCGACCCGCACGGGGGGCAAATATGAGATAGAGTATCGATTTGTGTCGCGCTTGGGGGGCTACCGCTGGTTTTTGGGCCGAGCCGAGCCCCTGCGCGATGCCGCGGGTGAAGTAATAAAGTGGTTTGGCTCGTGCACCGATATTGATGACTTCAAGCAGGCGCAACAGCACCTGCAAACGCAGAATGCCCAGCTGATTCGCATCAATCAGGACCTGGACAACTTCGTGTATACCGCTTCGCACGACCTCCGACAGCCCATCTACAATATGGCGGGCATTTTTGAGGAGCTGACCCGCACCACGCATTTTCAGGACCCCGACACGGCCGAGCTCATCGCCATGTTTGAGGAAGCCTTGCAGCGCATCTATGGCACCATCCAGGACTTGGCCGACCTGGTGCAGGTACAGCGCCGCCACGAGCAGGTGCCCGCCGAGCCGGTCGATGTTAAGTTGCTCGCGCAGTCGGTTATTCGTAGCATGCAGGAGCAGGTGGAGGAGGCGGGGGGCAAATTTGAGCTGAATACCGACGCCGTGCCCACGCTCTTGTTTGTGCGTAGTAACCTACAAAGTGTGCTCTATAACCTGCTCAGCAATGCCCTGAAGTACGCCATGCCCGGCCGCCCGCCCTACATCCGGGTGCGCACCGATTTGGTCGACGGCGTGCCCGTACTCACGGTGGCCGATAACGGGTTGGGAATTGATATGGCCCGCCATGGCGCGGAGCTGTTTCAAATGTTCCGCCGCTTCCACGACCACGTAGCGGGCTCCGGCATGGGTTTGCACCTAGTCAATCGGATTATCCAGCAAGCCGGTGGCCGCCTAGAGGTAGAGAGCACAGTGGGAGAGGGTACTACCTTCCGGGTATATTTCAGCTCGCAGCATCAGGTGGGCGGTGCTGCCACCTAAGAAGGCTAGGTGAAAATAGAGTCATAAACAGACTACGGCCGCAAAACCGGAGTTGTACGACGCTTGCGGCCGCAAGCGTCGTATTCACTACTTTTAAGCCTTTCTTTCCTGCTCTCCCCTATGGCCGCCCCCGACCCCACCGCCTCCGCTGCCGATCAGCTCGCTTATTACCAGGATAAAATAAAGCAGGTATTTGCCGAAGTAGGCAAGGTGGTAGTGGGCCAGCAGTACATGGTCAATCGGCTGCTGATCGGGCTGTTCACTGGGGGCCATATTTTGCTGGAGGGAGTGCCGGGCCTGGCCAAGACGCTGACCATCAGCACACTTTCCAAAGTGTTGCACCTGCATTTTCAGCGCGTGCAGTTCACGCCCGACCTGCTGCCCTCCGACCTGGTAGGCACCATGATTTACAATCAGAATCAGTCGGAGTTTCAAGTCAAGAAGGGGCCGATTTTCGCCAACCTGGTGCTGGCCGACGAAGTAAACCGCTCGCCGGCCAAAGTGCAGAGCGCTCTGCTCGAAGCTATGCAGGAAAAGCAGGTGACTATCGGCGAAACCACTTACCCGCTCGATCTGCCTTTCCTGGTGCTGGCCACCCAAAACCCCGTGGAGCAGGAGGGTACCTATCCTTTGCCCGAGGCCCAGGTCGACCGCTTTATGATGAAAGTGTATGTCGATTACCTCAAGAAAGCCGACGAGCTGGAGGTAATGCGGCGCATGGCCAACCTGAGCTACGTGGGCGAAGTGAGCCCAGTGCTTACCAAGGAAGACGTGTTTGGCGTGCGCGGCCTGATCAATCAGGTTCAGATTTCGGAAACCCTGGAGAAGTACATTGTGGAGCTGGTATTTGCCACCCGCAAGCCTGCCGAGTACGATTTGGCCGAGTTTGCCCAGTACGTGCAGTTTGGCGTGAGCCCGCGGGCCAGCATCGCTTTGCACCGCGCGGCCAAAGCCGTCGCCTTCTTCGACAGCCGCGACTATGTATTGCCCGAAGACATCAAAGAAGTAGCCACCGACGTGCTCAACCACCGCATTCTGCTCAACTACGAAGCCGAAGCCGATGGCATCCGCACCCAGGATTTGATTGAGGCCATTCTGAAAAAAGTGCCGATCAGCTGAGCAGTGAGATTGTGATATGGTGAACTGATGAGTTTGATGTTCTTAAAACGCATACTGCGTTGATGATTCAGCCAGAACATCAAACTCACCATCTCACCACTCACAATTTCACCACTTAGTCCGTATGTCTCGCCTTACCAAAACCCTGCGGGCACTGAGTAGCCTCATGCGAAATCCGTGGTTGCTCAACCACGTACTGGCCGCCGATGAAGCGTCGTGGCAGCGCCGGGCCCTGGCCCACGCCGCCAACCGCCACGGCCTGACGGCGCACGGGTTGCCGACTGTTCCTCTCACGTTATTTTTGCCCTCCAGCGGTGATACCGTGCAGCCTTTCGCCTTTCGGGAGGGCGGCTCCCTGCCCACCGACCTGGCATTGCTGCGCGGTCTAGCCCGTTCTATGACGGCTTGTCGCTACTTCGAAATCGGGACGTGGCGGGGGGAAAGTGCTGCCAACGTGGCGCAAGTGGCCCACACGGTGCACACGCTCAACTTATCAGTGGCCGAAATGCTGGCTATGGGCCAGCCTGCGCGCTACACGGAGCTACACGGGTTTTTCTCAAAGGATTTTCCTAACGTGCGGCACCTCCACGGCAACTCAGCCACTTTTGACCTGGCCGGTTTGGGTCAGCCGTTTGATTTGATATTTATCGACGGCGACCATCACTACGAAGCAGTGCGCACCGACACGCGCCGCGTGTTTGAGCACTTGGTGCATCCCCGGACGGTAGTAGTATGGCACGACGCGGCCCGCCAGCCGGGGCAACCACGCTGGGAAGTGCTAGCCGGCCTTCTGGCTGGGTTGCCGTCGGGGGCCGGGGGGCAAATAGTACAAGTGTCGAATACGCTTTGCGCCATGTACGCGCCCACCGCGCTGCTTGCCTTTGCGCCCGATCCGCTGGCCGATCCAGTACCTGCCTTTTCGGTGCATATCCAGCCCAAGCAGTAGGCCGGTGATGAAAGCTCAATAGCAATTGCTACTCTTGTTGAATGAGCTGTTTAACAGCTGCTTCCACTTGCCTTGCTGGCTCCGCCTTGCTTTTCTGCCATCGGAGTAAAGCAACGAGGTAATATAGCTCTGCTTTTCCGGGCAATAATTCGCTTAGCTGAATGGAGTTGGCTCGCCGGAAGGCCCGGAGCAGATACGCTGCCGAAACCAAATAAGATAAGGCGGCGGCGGCGGCGGCCCCTTCAATTCCCCATGGAGGAATAAGCAGCCAGCACCCCGGAACCGTGACGCAAAGCCCGAAGATAGCCGCCGCCGTGTTGATCTGATAGCGCCCTAAGCCGGCAAAGTAGGAGTTGAGAATAATGCTGACCGCCATAGCTATTACTCCTGGAGCCAGCAGTAGAATAACGGGCCGTGCTTCCCCAAAATCGGTTCCAAACACGCCAGCCAGCGTGCTGGCTGGCACCAGGCACAGGCCCAGCACAATGACTGTCGTGCTCAGCAGCGTGAGCCGAATGCCGCGCAGGGTAGGAGCCAGCTGGGAGCGTTTATCAGCAGCATAAATCAGGTCGACGTACTGGCTTTGCGAGGCGCTGCGCGAAATCACCCACACGGCTTCCGTCAGCGCTACGCCCACCGACAGCACGCCCACGGCATGAGCATCAGCATAATAGGCTACGAAGTAATAGCTGAGGCGAAAGTTGACGAACGATAAGATATTGGATAAGTGCGCGGCGCGGCTATGTCGCGCCAGCTCGCGGGCCGAAGCTCGCAGCCGGTGGCTCAGCTGCCAGCGGTCGGGCAGGCGGTAGAGCAGGCCCAGGCTCAGCAGAAATGGGATGCCCTGAGCCAGGTAAGCGGCGTAGTAATAGACCTCGACTTCGTGCCAATGCCCCAGCGTAAACGCCAGCAGGAGCAGGCCGCCTTGCAAGCCGGTAGCAAGTAGCAGCAGAGAGTTGTATGTTCTTTCCTGCCGCCTCCCCAGCAGCAGCCCGGCATTTATCAGAAAGAAAGCCTGGAGCAGACATACGCCTAACAAGTGCCCCACGTAGCTGAAAGACACCGCCCGCCACACCCAAATCCCTGCCGCGCCCACCGTGCATACCATTGTGGCCCACATGTAAGCCGGTATCAGCAGGTTCCACACGTTGCGGCGCGGCGCCAGGTACATGAGCGAGACGCCCCCCACTAGCCCGACAAACAGCAACAGCAGCGCACAGTCGGTGACGAAGAGGCTGACCGCGCCCCGGCCAGCTGCGCCCAGGTAGCGGGCCGTGAGCCACACAATCCCGAAGCTGCCCCCGGCTGTGGCCAACCGAGTGACCATATTTTGGAAAACCCGCTTCAGCATGAGACAAGCACCGAATGAGGGCTGGGTTGCACTGAATTTTGCCCCCCAGCGGGCCGCAGTATATTCGTGTAGAGCGCCGCAAACTGGCTGCCCACCCGTGCCGGACTACAGCGAAGCTCAGCATCAGAGCTGAGTTGGGCAGGCTCAAACGATGCACTGCCAGTTAGTACCGCCGTCAGGGCGGCAGCCAGGGCCACTTCGTCGTCGGGGGCTACGAGCAGGCCGAAGCGGCTCACTGGCTCAAACAGTTCCGCCACCCCACCCGTATGCGTGGCCACGACGGGGCAGGCACAGGCTCGGGCCTCCAGCAACACGCACCCAAAGGTTTCGGCGCGGCTAAAGGAAACCAGCGCTGTAGCGTGTTGCATTTCGGCGGCTACGGCGGCGTGCGGCAGTTTCCCCAGGAAAGTAACCGTGCCATCAGCTATTAAACCTAGGTCTTGAGCTAAGTGCCGTACGCGAACCTCATCAGGGCCGTAACCGGCCAGGCGCAAGCGCAAGTCGGGCCAGGTTGAGCGTAAGCCAGACACCACACGCAGGATTCCCGTCAGGTTTTTAACGTTTTCGTGAAAAGCGGCTACATGCAAAAGCGTCTGTGGGACGCGCGGGGCATCTGGGGGGTAAAATAGGTTTGTATCAACCACGTTGGCAATGACTACGCTGGTGTCATTCCTGAATCCCAGGTTCCACATAGCCCCTCGTAGCGCCTTCGATACGGTATGCAGCGCGGCGGCGTGGCCCACGACAACCCGCGTGAGCTGCCGCCGAAGCCAGCCAATAGTATGGGACCGAAATGGCAAATACAGCGTCCAATGCTCCGTAATGAGGTAAGGCAGGCCGTAGCGCCACCGCCACCACAGTGCAGCTAATCCCGTGCGTAAGAGTACATGCACATGCACCAGATCAGGTTTTGCCCCCCAGCGCTGCACTACCTGCTTGTAGCCCTGCCCCAGGCACCAATAATAGAGCAGCAGCTTCAGCACCTTATCTACTATAAGCAACCCGCTTGGTCGCGCCCGATAATAGTAGCGCAGTACGGGTACTGCGCCATCCACATCTTCCTCGCACTCGGTCCAGGCGGATAGTGGGCCGCTGGCTACCGTCGCGAATACGACTGCTACGTCCGCGTGGGGCGCTATTGCCGCTACGTGGCGTGCCACGAAGTCGCCATCCTGGTCGTCGTAGCGGTTGGGGTACCACTTGGGCAGCATGAGTACGCGCGGCTTCATGGTGTCTAAGCTAAGCACTATTTGTCGGCCTGCTACCCCATAAAAAAGAAGCCCTTTAGGAGCCTCTTTTTTATTCATAATATACCAAAAGTAGATAAAGAATAAGCTTAATAATCAGTGTTCTGAGGATCAAAATTCGTCCAGCCCGCCATCCAGTTATCGGCTGATGTGCCGGAGCCGGAGAAGGCGCCGATGTAATTTACTTTCGTAAAAAAGGGATCTGAAACCTTAGCATCCGTGAAGTTGGCGGGTGCGGCTGGGGCAGTTGCAGGGCTCACGATGACAATTGGGGAAGCCGTGCGGGGCAGGAAGCTAGGCGCCGTCAAATTGAAAGGGTTTAATAGCTGCACGTTGTCGGCGTTGGCGTAGCGTCGGTTGCCGCTGGCTTTCAGCCATGTGAGCGGACCAACAGCCGAGCCCCAGGCGGCTGAGTCAGCGCTCATCACGCTATTTGGGGTCAGGTTGCTCGGGCCGCCGGCCGGGCCAACGTAAATGATGTCGCGCTGGCCCCGCACGGAGTTGGAGTTAATAAGCGAGCCGGCTACGATATTATTCTTGAATACCAACTCATTAGCCGCAATACGAGCCGCCGTTACACCATTATCAATCAGTACCCCGGTTGGATAACCAATGATAACCGAGTTTAGGATACTGGTAGAAGTGTTGCGGCGCAGATGAGCGCCAGCAATGTATTGGTTGCTGATGTTGGCCTGGGGCGTGGGGTTGAGTAAAGGCCCAATGGCTGTAATGTTGGAGAAGACCGGTGCTGTACGCGGCAGATTATTAGAAGAGTTGCCGTCGTTGTCGGACTCAAACGCTTTCGAACCCGATTGGTCGGCCTGCAACGGATCGCGCAGCGATACCCCGAACTGCACTTTCCCCGTGAAGCCAAAGTCTGTGTCAAAGTCATCGTCGAAGGCGCGGTGCGACACTAAGTATTTGGCGTTTACGGTACCACCAAACCATTCAAAGGAGTCGTCACCGTTGTAGCTGACCTGAATGTGGTCGATGGTGGTGCCGCTGCCCACGCCGGCCAGTGTTAGGCCGTTTACCTCATTATTCGGTGAGAAGGCGATGCCGCTGAACTCGATGCGCACATATTGTAGAGTGCCGGAGTTGTCGGCAGCATTGGTACCGCCGTAGCGGGTAGTAGGGCCACCTTCAATAATAGGGCGGTCAGTGGGGTTCACTGGTGCGTTGCCGGCAATGACAAGGCCGCCCCAGTCGCCGTAGTTGCGTGAGCCTTTGGGCTGGTTGGAAGTAAATACAATAGGCTTTGCCGCTGTTCCTTTTGCCTCAATTTTGGCCCCTGGCTCAACAATGAGGGCGCCTTTGGTATCCTTGTCGCCCTTGATGATGGTGCCGGGCTCAATGGTTAGCGTAGCGCCGTTGCGCACGTACACGAACCCTTTGAGTAAATATTTATTTGCGGCAGTCCAGGTGGTATTGGTAGTGATTTCACCTTGCACATCCACCGATTGACCAGTAGGCGGCGTAACGGGGGGAGTGGTGCCGGTGGTGCCGCCCGTGGGGGGCGGATTTGGGGCAGGCGTCGTGTTTTCCTTCTCGCAGGCTGCCAGCGTCAGCATCAGCGCTGCCGAACAGGCCAGCGGGGTGATGCGTAATAGCTTCTTCTTTCTCATACAAATGGTGAAATGTTGGCTGATTGGAGCTAGATAAAAGCGGTTGGGAGACTAGGGGAGGGGCGTGCGAGTGGCTTTGCCATCCAAGTTGAAGCGCAAGCCGACGGTGTAGTAAGTGCCGCGCCGGTAGCTGCTCAGGGAAGGATCGGTGTCCACCTCGTACTTCTTGTCGCGGTTGAAGTCCTGGAGCAGGTTCACGCGTTGGTTAAACACGTCTTGAATACCAACATTGAATGCCCAATTTTTGGAAATTGCCTTCGTGAGTGTAAGATCCACGGTGTGGCGTGGCATCTCCACAACATCGGGGTATTGGTCGCTGCCGGCAAAGAGGATGCGGGGGCCAAATACGTTGTAGAGGGCGGCCATCTGCCAGGTATTATCGGAGGTTTGATAGTACAGGCCCGTGTTCACTACGTAAGGCGACTGGCCTTGCAGCGCGCGGTTGCGGTCCCAAGCAACAACATCGGGGCCCAGCTTCACCTCGCTCTTAATCAGCGAGGCATTGAAAACGGCCGTCAGATTGGTGAAGGCTTCTGTATTGAACGCCTCATCCAGGAAATTCAGGTTTTTCTTAATGTCCAGCTCCAGGCCGTAGGCGTAAGCACTGGGCGCATTAGCAAAGGAGTAAGCCAGGTTAGAAGTGGCGACTACAACGTTCTCAATTGGATTGCGGAAGTTCTTATAAAAGCCCCCCACATGAATCAGTTCGCCATCGGAAGGGTAGAACTCGTAGCGCAGGTCCACGTTGTCGATGGTGGCAACTTTCAGGGGGCTTTCCGGGTTCAGATACAGCGACCCGTAGTTGAGCACATTGAAATCGAAATCGTAGTAGAAGAATGGTGCCGACTCCCGAAACTCCGGCCGGTTCAGGCTACGACCGTAAGAAGTGCGCACCAGGCTGGTTTCTGAAAAATTGTAGCTCAGATTAGCCGAAGGCAGCAGGAAGTTGGTCGTGTAGTTTTGGTTTACTGGCTGGCCATTCAGGCCGGTTTCTATTTTCTGCACGTTGCGCTCAAAGCGCGCGCCAGTCAGCAACTTGATTTTGGGAGTCACCGGGATATTTAGCGAGAGGTAGCCTGCCTCCAACTCATTGCTGGCTCCATACTGATACGTGGAGTTGATGTCTTCATCCAGGCGAAAACCACCTGGCGCTATGTTCTGGGGGGCAAATATGTTCCCGATGTTCTGGTTGCGAATGGTCTGATCGGTGGCGGTGCTATTTAGCGAGTAGCCAAACGCCCGCGCCTCAAAGTTCCTTTTGCGATACTCCAGGTAAGTGCCCGCGCCCAGCTCCACTTCCCGCTCGCCCAGCATGAGCTTGTGCTTGCCGTTGGCGTTGATGGTATAGATATCCTCGTTCAGCTTCTGGAATAAACGCCCCGCATTGTTCACGTCTACCTGTCCAGCGGCCGGTGTTAGCACGGTTTCAGTCGGAGCCTTTCCGTCTGCTGCCCCCGCAGGCTGCACAGAATAAGCTACCCGGCGCAAATCGGGCTCGTTGCGGCTGGAGTAACCGTAGCCACCCACCCATTCGAGGCTGGTTTTTTCGTCGTTGAAGCTATGTGTGCCCGCCAGCTGGCCCGTGTAGGTGGTGCGGCCCTGGTAGCCCATCGCGTAGCTTTTGCGCACCTGCGTGCCCTCATTATCGTAGCCGTCGCGGGTGGTGAGCTGGTTGCGGCCAAACTGGTTGAAGAGGTTGCGAAACTCCAGCTTGTCCCCGTTATCGAGCATCAGGCTGAAATTCTGAACAGCGCCTAAGCGGATATTATTGGTCGACTGATCATCGCGCAAACGATCCGTGCGTTCTCCGCTGGCATCGTACACATTGCGGTCGATGCTGTAGCGCGTGAAGGTATTGGTGTAATTAAGCGAAGAGATGCTGCCTATTTCCAAGCCGCCTATGTTGATCTGGTCCAGGTAGGATGCGTTGAAGCGCACATCGGGCATCGCCTGGGTTTTGAAGATCGGGAAGGTGTTGTCCAGCTGCTTCGCATAAAAGTCGCGCTCATACTGCTGGTAGGCCGAACCAAGCACCGGAAAGCCCCCCGGCAGCTCCCGCTGCCAAGCCCCAAAGCCCAGCCAGTCGGTATTGCTGCCCTTATCCGTGAAAAAGGTGTTGCCGGTAGTGCCGTTGCGGTAGCCGCCGGAGTAGTTCACCGTCAGCAGACGCTCATTGAGTACAGGCTTGCGCAGATACACTTTCACCAATCCGCCGGCAAAATCACCGGGTAGCTCCGGCGACGGGTCTTTAAACACGAGCACCCGGTCGAGCAACGCACTAGGTACGATGTCGAAGGAGAAGGATTTCTTGTCCGTCTCAGAGCTGGGAGCGGTTACATCATTCAGCCAAACCGAATTATAACGCTCGCTCAGGCCTCGTACCTGAATAAAGCGATTATCTACGATGGTCACGCCCGGAATGCGGCGTACCACCTCGGCGGCGTCCCGGTCCTGGGTTTTAACGATTTGCTCCGATGATATGCCGCTTACTACCTGCGTAGCCTCCCGTATTTCGGAGATAACCGATACCTCCGTATTGGTGCGCCGTACACCCCGCACGACTACCTCACCGAGCTGCTTGGTATCCTCTTCCAGAGTCGAGTTAACGGTAGCCGTTTGGCCTGCTTTTACTTCTACTTGCGGTATTTCGCGGTTTTTGTAGGAAACCGATGTAATAATGACGGTGTAGGTGCCGGCGGGTACGTTCGAGAGGATAAAGCTGCCGTCTACATTGGTTTGCTCGGCCAGCGTCGTGCCCTCCAACCGGACTGTTCCGCCAATAACGCCTTCCTGGGTGGTGGCGTCCTTAATTGTTCCTTTTAAACTACCGTTTTGGGCAAACCCTACCGTAAGGGTAAAAACGGTGAAAAATAAGGCTAGACAAGCCTTTTTTGAGCAGATGTTTCCCATAACGAGTACAAAAGTACCGGGGGGCTATTAGCTCAATATTTCCTGAGTGTTATGTAATCGTTAACCGCTTGGCTACCGCGCCTATTTCAATAGGCTAGCTGTTTTTACTACTCATTATTATTCATCATTGATGGTAATCTATTTGGTATCTATGAAGTAGTAGTCAGAAAAGCAAGTAGTTACAAGAAGAAGCTGAACGATAGCAACCAGTTAGGCATCAATAGTGAGTTCTTTACATTTGTAGCTGTCCACACTCTCCCCCGACTTCCTGTTTATGCTTCAATCTATGACCGGTTACGGTATCGCACACCGCGAAACCGACCGCTACTCGGCTACCGTTGAAATCAAATCGCTCAACTCCAAAACCCTGGATCTGAGCCTGCGCCTGCCACGCTTTCTTCAGGACCGGGAATTAGAGATTCGCAATCTGGTAACTAAAAGTCTGGTGCGGGGCAAAGTGAATCTGAACTTTGACTTTACGCGCCCTATGGCCGCCCGTACCACTTCAATGGTTAGTCGACCAGCCTTACTGGCGGCATTTCACGAGTTGAAAGCCGTAGCTCATGACTTAGGAATTCATGCTAGTGAAGAGACACTACTGGCAGCTTTACGTCTGCCTGGAGTGATACTAACCGCCAGCGAGATGCAGGCTGAGCCAGAGGAGGAAGTGGCTTGGGAAGAGTTATTGCCCTTAGTGCATGAGGCGCTGGAGCATCTAAACCAGTTTCGCCAAAATGAAGGTCAGGCGCTGACTACCGAAATCATTAGCTACGTTGATCGTATCCGGATCCTGCTCGCAGACATAGACCGTCATGATCCTACCCGCATTGAAAACGTGCGTCAACGCCTGCAAACCCATCTGAGCGAGCTAACCAAGCATGAGCAGTTTAATGCCGTCCGCTTTGAGCAGGAAATACTCCATTATATAGAGAAGCTTGATATTGCCGAAGAGAAGGTTCGCCTGATTAGCCACCTGCATTATTTCACCGAGACAGTCTACTTGCCTGAGCCCAGCGGTAAAAAGCTTGCGTTCATCGCTCAGGAAATGGGTCGCGAGATAAACACGATAGGCTCCAAAGCTAACGACTCAACAGTGCAGCACTTAGTGGTTGATATGAAAGAGGAGCTTGAAAAAGTTAAAGAACAGATCAACAACATTCTTTAATAAATATAGGTGAGGATAACTCCCGATACAAATTTTGTATTTTTATCATATTTATTGGTATATAATTTTATAAATAATTTATTGTAAGCTAATTATTGATTTCACACATAGTGAAAAAAATTATTTGCAGCAAATTATTCGTTTAAAGCTTGTTTTTAAAGATTATGTCCTTAAATAAGTTCTACTAATGCAGCTGTAATAATTATTTTTCCATGATACGCTTGCGTCTTCATAAATGGTTCGTAAATTGTGTTATCCAAACAGAGCTACTTCTGCTTTCATGGATAAGTGCTCTATTTTGAGTTTCACATTTTTTCGGTTCAAGGCTATGAGAAAAGTCTTACTATTACCTGTTCTGTGCCTCTTCCTCCTTCTGACGGCAGCCCGGCCAGCCGCTGAAGTTGAGCTAATTAAGAAGCGTGTGTTAAGCGAGCGAGTTGAGATCCTGATTCCGAAAGGATTTGAGGTGATGAGCGAGCAGCAGATGGAGTTTAACTACGCAAAGTCGCAGAGCCGGCCGAGCATGATATTCACCAACAGCAAGGAAGCTAGCTTGACTTTCAACTACACCGATAACGCTGCCGATCAGGATATGATCGACATGTATGCGGCTACGTTCTATAAAACCTATACGAAGCAGTTCAAAGACGCTAAGTGGTTTGAGAACGGCGTAAAGGAAATTAATGGCCGCAAGGTTGGCTACATGGAGTTGATGAAGCCTGAGCTTGGCCACGAGGTTTACACACTGATTTTCTTCACCGATGTGGAAGACAAGCTGCTCATGTGCACCTTCACCTGCGCCGACCGTCAGAAGCCAGAATGGGAAGCCGTAGCCAAGCAGATCATGGCTTCCGTAAAGACTAACCAGTAGTCCAGCTTATTCAAAAGCACCTTAGCCCGGCCCAATTCACATATCGGGAATTGGGCCGGGCTAAGGTGCTTTTTAGGTTTAATCACCACTACTTAGAAATACACTCAGCTCCCAAAGGAATATCAGCCATCTCTTGCTTAGATATGAAACGAACTGTCTTTTGGTATTAACGGCAGCCAAGGGTACCTCAGACAAACGTAATATTTATCCCGATAGATATTCTGAGTAATAGTAACATCAGATAGTAAATCTATCTGTTGGAGGCGATGGGTTTATGAAACCTTGGCTTTCAATTACTATGGTGGCGTAGCTCCCATAGCAGTTAAAAACTGTCTTATCAAACCAAAGACCCCGGTGAAAGCCGTAAGCGGCAGCGTTTCAGCGCGGTCACGCACATCATGGTAAGCTTTACTGCCACCACGGGTATACAGAAAAAAGGCAGGTACTCCACGTTCTGAAAAGAGAAAATGGTCGGAGTTAGCCGCGCGGCCCCGAGCCGCAATGTCAGAAACGAAATGATACGTATCGTTCAGACGAGTTAGAAGCTGGTAGGCGCCAGGCAGCAGACGCCCATTTACCACTGTTAGACCCTCATCACCGGTGCCAAGCAAGTCCAGGTTAACCAAAAAACGGATTTGCGTGAGCGGCATCAAAGGATGATCTACGAAGTAACGAGAACCGACAAGGCCGGCTTCCTCGGCTCCAAAGGCAATAAATACTACAGAATACGCGGGCCGATTGGCCGATTGGGCATAATAAGTGGCTAGCTCCAGAAGCATGACCGTGCCACTGGCATTGTCATTCGCTCCGGGGAAGTACGCTTGCTTGCCCATGTGCCCCAAATGGTCATAATGAGCAGTAACGAGTAGAAACGAATCGGGGTGAATACGCCCAGGCACGTAGCCAATGATGTTTTGGCTACGGTAGTCGCGCTGGAGGCGAGCTTCTACTTGTATAATGGCTTGGGCGACATGCGGAGGCCAACGGTCCGTAAGTACAAGCAGGCGGGGCTGCGGGTCCTGCGTTGCAGCTAGTGAGGCCGTGAGCTTCGTAACTAGCGTCAGGCGAGCGGCAGCTTGGTCTAGGTGTTGCGTGAAGGCATCGGGAAGGGTGCGCAGGCGGTCAGCGTCGCGCTGGCGCAATACCACAATTTTGCCCCCCAGGTTCTGGTTAAGCCAATGTTGCCCGACGGTTTCATTGGTAAAGATGAGCGTATCCAAAACCAGAACAGACCCAGAAATGCGGCCTCCGCCGGAGGTAGGCTCGGCAATAAAATCGAGGCCGGGTCTTAGATTTTGCCCCCCAGCCTGAAGCCGTAAATCTCCGGGGAAAGTATTTACATCGAGGGGGAAGTGTTGCGTAAAGTCAGGCGCTAACGGCTGAAGGTGAAGCTGACGAAAGCGCTGCCGCAGATAGTTGGCCGCTTTCTGGTTGCCCTGACGCACGTAGCCTCTACCATGCATAGCAGGGGCCGTAAGGCTGCGGATATTCTGGCGGACACGTTCCATATCCTGTGCCAAAGCCGTAACTGATACGCTCAGCCAGAAACCCGCCAGCAGCCCCAGCTGACGCGCAGCCGCGAAAAACAGGCAGGCATTTAGTTGCCGGATAGTCAGCATAGCGTGTGCTTTAAAAACTACCTGGTAACGCCTTGTGCCATCTGTCGTCCAGTACTCACTATTACATAAAAGGGCAGGTGGCGGTTTTACTTAATCCACCGGCTAGCTACCTGCGCCAAAAAGCCCCCCAACAGCGCACCTATGCCATCACTGAGCAAATCAGACCATTCGCCGTGGCGGCCCAGGTTCATGCTGTACTGCAGAATTTCAATCAAACCACCAAAAAGAATGCTCCCAATAATGACAAAGGATACAGCCGTAGCGCGCAACAGTGGAAAGCGGCTCTGACGCCGTATTGAGAAAAAGCTAAGCACCGCCAACACGGCAAATACAAAAGCATGGGCAGCCGTATCAAAAGAGAGCAACTCCCAGGTCGGTGTGACCGGCATATCCTTGCTCGGCGTGAGGGTCAGAAGTAAAATGAACGCCGCCCACGTCCCCGGCAGGACCACATAGGCCCGGCGCGGAGAAGCAGGCGGCGCTGAGGTAGACACTGCCAATGTTCAGAGAAATTAAGCGCCTACCAGCTCGCCGTACGCTTCGGCTGTCAGCAGCGACTCTACTTCGGCGGGGTTAGCAACGGATATTTTAATAATCCAACCCTCACCGTACGGGTCAGCGTTAACGGTTTCGGGGCTGCCGTCGAGGTGGCTGTTTACTTCCAGCACGGTGCCCGAAATAGGGCTAAACAAGTCCGAAACCGTTTTTACGGCTTCCACTGTTCCAAATACTTCGTTCTGCGCTACCTCTTTATCAAGAGTGTCAATGTCCACGTACACGATGTCGCCAAGCTCCTTTTGGGCGTGGTCGGTGATGCCGATGTAGGCTACGTCGCCTTCTACACGCACCCACTCGTGCTCTTTGGTGTACTTCAGATTTTCGGGAAGATTCATAAGGGACAAAATTGAAGAGGTAGAGACGGCAAAAGTAAGAGTAAAATGGTCAGAATGGTTTTAGTGCTAATTTTCTGTGTTCATTCTGGCCATTTATTGCCCTAACTCTTGGTAAGCTATTGCCCCAAGCTGTAACGTAATTGCAGGCCGCCCTCGGTGGAAGATGTTTTGAAGGCATTCTCCACGCGTGGATCTGAGATGTTGCGCGTAAAGAAGAATTGCAGGTTCAGGCGCTGATTGAGCACATAATCGATGGTTGGGCGAAGCTGTACCTGGCGGTTGCCATTGGTGGTCAAGCTAACCGGGCGGCCCAGGCTAGCAGTCTGGCCGGTGCCAGGGTCCACCACATCCAGGATAGTACGCTGAATGGTGGTGTTTTCGCGAATAGAAAGATCGAGGCGGGCCGTCAGCTCGTTGTTGAGCACGCGCTGATTATTGCCCGAGCCGAAGGGCAGCTTAAGACCATTCGTGACGTAGCCAAAACCAATCACCAGTTCCTGCGTGTGCAGCTCCGTGATTTGCGCATTGGTCGTGTTCAGGCCAATGTCGCGCTCCGTGCGGTATTCTACCCGACCCGTAACTTTCTCCAGCGTCTGGAAATCGACGCCGATCAGCGGACTCAATCGTTCGGCAATAGTTACCTGCCCAATGACGTAATATGGAATAAACTGCCCCAGCCTGTTGATTTCTGTGGACAAATCTTCGGGTTCCAGCCTGTTCTCATATTGGCTAGCTGTGCCGTAGCTACCTACACTATACACCGAGGTGTAGGCGTGTCGCAGGGTGATGGAGCGGAAATAACGCTTTACGAAAGCTAGCTCAGCCAGACCATTGTAGTCGATGCGCCAGTTAGGTATCGGTATTTTGAGGAAAGGGGTGAACTTCCCATCATTCGTATTGCTCGATAACTTGCCACGGTACGCATCCAGGAAGGCGGGCAAAAGCACGTCCTGCGAATTGTAGCCGTATGTGCCGACGTTGCTGTTAGCGGCCGTTAGCCGCTCCTGGATTGGCCCCCGGTTCTCTACAAAGCGGTTAAAGGCTTTCGAAATGGTGCCATTCGCGGTCCGGTCGCCAAAGAAGGTTTGAATCGAAACAATAGATGTGCTGAAGGAGCCCGTACCTAGGCGCCGACGGCGGGCCAACTCGCCCGTAAAATCACCGTTGGTATCCTGAAGGGGTAGCAGCGACACTGAATCGACAGCTAGGCGGTAGAAGACGTCCTCGTTTGTTACTTGCTGCCAACGAGCATCCAAACGAATATTGAAGTCGCGGAAAGGCTCCAGAGCAGTCTGCAGGGTGATATTTTCAGTTCGCAGGGAGCTGAGCGGAGTATTCAGCAGGTCGCTACGCTGGGTATACCAGCCACGGCTAGCGGCCCGATCATAAAGCGCGTCGAGGTCGTACTGACGGCCAAGCAGGAAGGGTACACCGGGCGCATCGAAGTCGCTGTTCAACCCAAAAAACTTGGTTCGGGGCAGATAGCCGGGCAGCAAGGTGCCGTTGCTGAGCGTGTAGGTGAAGTTGAGGGAGCGTGCCGTCATCAGGGAGCGCAACACGGCTTTCAGGAAACGCAACTCAGGTCCTTTGGCCGAATCGACGGGAGCAGTAACTGCGCCATTGACGGGCTGGGGGGCATTTTGGCCAGCGGCGCGGGCTCCGGGTGGAGGCGCGTTGTTGATGATATTCAGGAAGCGTACTTTGTTGTACAGCTTTACCAAATCGATGCGGCCGTTGGCGCTAAAAGCGCCGTTGTTTTGAATGGTATTGCCCAAGTTGAGTGGGATAGTCGTCGTATCGGCGAAGTTGGATGGGTTGACCGGCGCCCGCAACGCGGTAGAGGCCGCCTGCCACGTATAGTTGGCTTCGTAGCGCGTATCGGCGGTCAGCCAATCAGTGAGCGGGAACTTGTCCAGCGGCAGTCGGTAGGTGAGGGCAACGGTCTGATTGAAGTTGGTGGTGCGACCTCCTCTCTCAAACAAGTTGCGCCGCAGTAGCTCCCGGTTACGTTGGGCCTCCGGGCTTTCGCCCAGAGTACGGCCCGGCCCTTCGTCAATCACGCCACGATTCGTAGCTGTGTAGTCCAGAATGAGACTTTTGGTCAGGTCCCATTTCAAGTCATATATCCGGTTGAAAAAGAAGCTCTTCAGGAATACACCTGGAATCCCTTCTGTAGTCGGCACCTGACCAGGAATCAGCGTACGTTGGAGGAAACGCTCATTATAGCGCCGGTCCAGGTCGGCACGGAAGGCGAAACGGCTGGGAGTTGGTGTGAAATTCAGCTCCTGGAAAATTTTCAGATACGGCGAGTCCAAGGCTTTAATGTTAGCCAGGGGCGTGTAATTGCGGGGCGTCGTCTGGTAGATATAGGCTAGCGCCCCGTTGTAGGTGCGCGTAAATTCTCGGTCCGTTACGATGTCGGTGTGGTCGCGCTCCGTGAGCGAATAGCTCAGGGCCAGGTTCTCGATATCGTAGGGGCGCACCTTGCGCTCCGTGTCGGTGCGCTCTTTCCGCACGTTCAGCACGCTGATACTGCGGCTGGTTGTTTGGTCGATTACTTCGGTGCGGTACTTCGAGCGCTCCTCTGCGTTATCAAACTTTTGCAACGACTGCGTGAGCTCCGTATCCGGGTCGAGCGGGTCGTATTTGGGTACGCGGCTCTCCGTGCCGGCCTGCAGCAACACGGGCACGCGCAGGGCCAGCTTCTCAGGGAAGAACTTCTCGGCCGCTATTGTCGCGTTCAAGTCGCCGCGGCTGACGTTGTCCAGAGAGCGTTGACTGGGCCGGTCCTGTAAGCCGCCAAAGCCCACCGACGTGAAGCTGCCCGTAGCCGTGATATTGGCCAGATCGGCCAGCTTGGTATTAAAGCGCGCCGTGGCCGCGTACCCCGACTCGCGGTCGAAGTCAAACACCCGGAATTCATCGGCCCAGATGCAGAGCGACTTGGGGGCATTATCGTCGGTGGGATTTAGTATACCAATCATTGCCCCCTGCACCGTGCTGAAATCGGGGTTGCCCACAATCGTGATTTGAGCTTCTATCCCGTTCTGGCCAATGACATTCTTTACGTACGGTACATTGAAAGGCACGTTGGCCGCATTACGCTCCGCTTTGGCATCAATGAACTGCTGCAAGGAAAGCTGCACCTCATTTTCCAGGGGCCAGATATCGCGCTGACCCGTGAGGCCGGGGCGCGATAGTTTCAGCGGTACGGAGTACTCGTAGTAGTTCTGGGTATAGTCAGTGCCGATGCGAATAAAGCCGCGCACCTGCCCGTCCTGAATGCTCTGGTCCTGGCTTTCAGCGTGCAGAAACAAGCGCAGTTGCTTATAGCGCAGCATGTTGATGCTGATGTTCTTGTACGCTGCCTTGCCGTAGCCATCGCGCAGACCTTCCACGCACAAGCGCAACGACTGCTCGTTCTGCTGACGATTTACGGTGCTGGAGCCGTATTCCCGGTCACGCTCGATGCCGGGGGGCAAAACATAAGGAATCTGGTCGGCACCCGCGGCCAGGCCGTTCTCTTCCAGACTTACCGTGGAGATGTCGAAGGCGTCGGCATCGGTATCAGTGTTGATGTTCGGGCGGCCGGGCTCGGCAATAGTCGTGAGGAAGCGGCGCCACTGGTTGGCTACAAATTGGAGCTGCACCAGGCGCAATACCGCGGGCTGCTGCCACTGGGTCATGTACATCCGTACGAAGCGGATAGATTTGAACCCAAACGGCTGCCCATTCTGAGTTCCACGCACCGCCGAATACTGACGCACTGGCACCCGAAACTGATACCACGATACATCGTTGCCGTTTCTCTTTGTGGTGATCTTGTCGATGATGTAGTTCTGGCCTACCGCTAGCTGCCCCGGCTGTAGCCGAATACGATACTCGTAGTAGCGCTCCTGGTCCGAAATAGCGTTGTCGCGGTTGAGGTCTTCCTTGTCGGGGAAAGCGGTAGAGCTCTGCTGGCTGTCGCCGTTGGAGTTGCCTTCCATGCCGTTGAAGTTCTTATAGCGACCCAGAATCTTCACGTCGCGGCCACCTGAATTGTAGTAGCCATCGAGATGGTGACGAAACCGGTCGGCGGAAGGGTCATCGAACTGAGCATATACCCCCTGGAAGAAGGTCCTTTCGTCCGTATCGTTCAACCCATCAAGCCCAACATCCTGCAACGCCCGCCCGCCGGGAGCCGAGCTAAAGGCATCAGTAATAAACTGCTGACGCGTTACGCGGCCCCAAATACCCTGCTGTGCGTCAGCGGCCGTAATGCTGGCTCCATCAGGCAGGCCGTTCTCAAATTCGTGCCGCCCGTCCTTGAGCACGTCTTCCGACACCGAACCCAAATTTAGAAACAGATCACCGCCGGTAGTATTATTCTGGGGGGCATTTTCGGAGTCGTTAATCTGTCCGTTAGGCCCGGCAATGAACGGGTCCATCAGCCAGAACTCCATGTACTCTACGTTAGCGTTGTCAAAGTCCGTGTCGAAGGTTATCTCCCGGCTGATGCCACCATACCGCGCAGCATTAGCGGCCGGCGCTTGGTTGGCAAACTTACGCTCGTCGGTGGCCGATACTTCCGGCGTGTAGTTATACTGGCCCCGCTCGCCCGGATAATACGCCATGTCAAAGCTAAACTCGAAGCTGTTGCCGGTGGCACCTAAGTCGCGGTTGGGGAAAATCTCGCTACGCTCGATACCACGAGTGTAATGGTTGCTCAGGCTTGGGTCGCTGCTGGAAATATTCTGCGGCTTGCTTTGCCCGTTCGTGTAATAAGTCTGATCAATAGTGTACCAGGCCAGCTTCGCCCGACGATACGCCGACGAGAGCCCCTCCGGATTTGCCCCCTGCAAAGGCAACGGGGTAGAAGCCAGCCGCCAGGCTGTGGTTGCGTTCAGGCCCCCTAGCGAATAGGGGGTACGCGCTGTTTCGAAGTCGTCGATATAAGAAACGCCGTTCTCGCCACGGCCTAGCTGTGAGCGGCCTGGCACCAATCGGGCAAACTCCCCGCTGAACGCTACCGAGGAAGGCTCCTTCGTGGCTATCAGCGGCAGCATATCCAGATATTTGGTCAGCACCCGCGAATCGCGGCGCATGTTCACGTCGAGGCCGTAGATGGTGTTGTTGCCTGGCTCATCGCCGATACTGACGCGGTTGATGCCGGGTGCCTGATTTTCGCGCAAATGCAGCACCGTGGCACCAAAGTTTATGTCCTGGTTCAGGCGATAATCAAAGCGGGCACCCACCAACCGGCGCGGCTGAATCTGCACTACGGCGTCCTTCTCAAACTCTACCCGCAACTCGTTAGCGGAATTCAGGTAACTAGGATTGAGAATTTTAACCTTGGCCTGATCATAGAAAACCTGATAATCGCGGCCTTCTTCCAGCAAGGTGCTACCCGAGCGCACCCGTACTGAGCCGGGGGCCACCCGAATACCGGGCAAAGCAATTTCGTCGGTGGCGGTAGCTTGAAAACGCCCCTTGAGGAAGAACTTATCCTTCACCTGCACCTGCTGGGCATCACTCTGCGTCTGGGTGTACAGCTCATTGTACACGTATTTGTCAATCAGGGCCGTCTCGGTGGCTGTGAACTGGGCGCGTAAAAAACTGCCAAACGGTTCCACCACCGGGAAGATGATCTTGCCTTGTTCCGGGTCGATGGTAATGCCGGGGAAAAAGTCAAAGTTGCCGTCGGGGTTGCGGTCGTTGTTTGGGTTTACGTTGTCAAGGTTGAGCACCTCAATCAAGGGCCGATTGGCAATCCGCTCGCCTTCCTTAAGCGAAATCAAGTCGACGCCCGTCTGGTCATCTTTGTAAACTACCTGAAGCTGGAAGTTGTCGCGGTTGAGTTGGCTGGCGTTGAGCGGATAGATGTTTTTCATCATCAAATCCCAGGTAGGCAGGTTGCCGCTGGCTAGGTTCGGGTTGCTCGGATTCGCGGCCGGATCGGCCAGGCCCACGCCGGGGTTGGTGGCCTTCAGCATTTTGAGGAAAATCACCTCATCCTGCCGTACGTTGGCGTAGTCTTCCACCAATTCGCCCACTTTGTACACCTCGCCGTTGTACAAATATTCATACGACACCCCCAATACCTGCTCGGGCAACAAGGCCGTGTTCAGACTTAGGTAGCCAAGCTGAACATTAAAGGTGTACTCGCGTGGGTCGAGCTTGCGGGCGCGAACCCGCTCAAAGTCCACGGTTTTTACCAGGTTCAGCCCGGCCGTATTCGCCAGGTAATTATCCACGGTCAGCTCGTTGCGGGCCTGGGGGGCATTTTCCAGCACGCGGCCAAACTCCGGGTTGGCATTGTTGGTGGCTATAACCCGCGGGCTGGGATTCTGGAACTGTGACCGATACACGCGGAAAGGCTCCGCTAAGTCCATCAACGTCACTATGTTGCGCAGGTTATCCGTGGTGCGGTTATCGTTGGTCACGTACACCTCCAGGCGCCGGATTTCTATACCCGACTGTACCGTAGGCAGGTTGCGCAGGGCCGCATCGTAGCGCTCGCGGAAAAAATGTGACAGGAAAAAGTGTCGGTCGCGCTCGTATTGGCTGGCTTTGAACTCGAATATGCGGCTCTGAGCGCCATTTTGCACCCGCACCTCATCGGCGGTGCCGCGCAGAGTACTGGCCACGGCCGTAATGCCCAGCTTACCAAACTGCAGCTGGGTCTTGATACCAAACAAATTTTGCCCCCCCTGCACCAGGGAGTTGTTCAACGGCAAGCTCACGTTGCCCAGCTCCACCTTGCGGATAATATCGGTTTCGTAGCCCGTATAGTCGAGCTTCATGTTATTCTCGAAATCGAAGGCCGCTTTGGTGTCGTAGTTAAACGTGAGGCGCATCTTTTCCCCAATCTGCCCCGTCACATTCAGGTTCAGGTTCTGATCGTACTCAAAGTCACCCACGCGCTGCTGACGCAGGGTAAGCGCGGGGTTGCGGTTGCGGTTAAAACGCGCCCCCGCCCGCAAGGTCACGGCGCCCTGGGGCTTGATGTCCACGTAGCTGCCGCCAAAAATGCGGTCAGCGACAGGGCCCAGGTAGATGCGCGGAATAAGGCGGCGCGAGCCGGTTACACTTTCTCCATCCAAGCCCGCCGAGCGCGTGCGGAAATAGTCGCGCACCACTCGCTGCTGCTGATAGCGCGAGTACTCTTCAAAACTGACCCGCGTGGGGTCACGAAAATCAATATCTGAGCCGATGCTCTCCCGGATATTATAGTTCCGAAGGCTGTCGTCGGGCGTCACCTCCACATTCACGTTGGGGGGCAAATCCAGTAGCAAAGGTGACCGACGGCGCTGGGGCGAGAGGGGGGAGCCAATACGGTCCTGGGGGGCAATTTTGGGCCGCCGACTGGAGCGGTAGATACTCGTATCGGGCAGAACGGTGCGGGGTGTATCGGGGACTATAGCCAAAGCCGGCCGGCTAGCCACTGGCAGCCAGCTCCACAACTGGCGTAGGGCAAATGGGTGGGCTCCGGTGGGTTCAGCCTGCGATAACCAAGTCAGCAAGGATGCGACAACGACTATAGAGGCGGCGAGAGACTTCTTACCGTGGGTCAAGGGAGACTAAGAAAGACGGGCGGGCTAGCAGCCGGAGAGTAAACCTAATTCGACTTCAAGGCAAATTTAATCAATTCCTCCACGCTCAGGTCATTACCGTGACGGTGCTGAATGGTCTCCAGCGTTTTTTCCGCCGCCGACCGGGCAAATCCCAACGTGACTAGAGCGGCTAACGCTTCGCTGCGGTTGGTATTGTGTGCCCGCGCCAGCGGTACGGTATCGATGCCGGCTTTGGCCAATAACTCATCCTTCCGAAGCTTATCTTTTAGCTCTAATACTACCCGTTGAGCGGTTTTTGGGCCTACTCCCTTGATGCTTTGAATGGAGCGCACATCCTCCTGAATGATGGCCTGCCGGATAGCGCCCACGCCCATGCTCGATACCATCACGATGCCCGTGCCCGGCCCAATCCCCGACACCGAAATGAGCAGCATAAACAGCACTTTTTCATTCGGATCGAGGAAGCCGTAAAGGTTCTGACCGTCTTCCTTGATGTGCTGGTAAGTATAAATTTTAGCTTTTTCGCCTTCGGCTGGCAGCTTTGAGTAAGTAGCCAATGAAATCCTTACTTCATAGCCCACACCGCTCACATCCATAATAGCTAAAGCGGGGTCTTTGTAGGCGAGGGTACCGTCGAGGTAGGCAATCATAGGGAAAGAATTGAGTTTTAGTTTTTATAGGAACGTCATGCTTCCTTCGTCAGCATGACGTTCTTTTAAGGTCTTATAGCGGCTTGTTATAAGTCTGGGCGTCAACAATGGCTATAGCTGTCATATTCACTATTTCGCGTACCGAAGCACCAAGCTGCAAAACGTGTACAGGCTTGCGCATGCCCATCAGTACCGGCCCGATTACTTCCGCGCCTCCTATTTCCTGCAGCACTTTATAGGCAATGTTACCCGATACCACATTAGGAAAAATGAGGGTATTGGCCCCTTGTTCTGCCAGCTCTGAGAAGGGATAATGCTCGCGCAATAGCTGGGGGTTCAACGCCGTGTTGGCCTGCATTTCCCCATCCAGAATAAGATCGGGGTAGCGCTTCTTAGCTAACTCAGTAGCTAAGCGTGCTTTATCAGGCAATGCGCCCCGATTGGAGCCGAAGTTGGAGTAGCTGAGCACCGCAATGCGAGGCTCGGTATCGAAAAAGCGGACGCCCCGCGCCGTCAAGCCAATAATATCCACCATTTCCTCGGCCGTGGGGTCGATGTTTACGGTGGTATCAGCAAAGAAGAACGGTCCCTTGCGGTGCTGGATAATGTACATGCCCGCTACGCGCTGCACGCCATCTTCTACCCCAATAACCTGCAACGCTGGCGTGATAGACTGCCCATAATCCTTGGTCAAGCCGGTGATAAAAGCATCAGCCTGTCCGGTTTCGAGCATCATAGCACCGTAGTAATTTCGCTCGCGCAGCAGGCGTCGTCCTTCATAGAGTGTAATGCCGCGCCGCTTCCGCTTCTGGTACAGCAATTCAGCAAACTCCGCCCGCTGCTCGTCTTCTTCCAGAATATCAATGATTTGACAGCTTTCCAGATCGAGGCTATTGGCGCGGGCTATCTCCTCAATCTTCTTGCGGTTGCCGAGCAGAATAGGAAAGGCAATACCCTCATCGTGCAGAATCTGAGCGGCTTTGAGCACTTTATACGTATCGGCTTCCGCAAATACCACGCGCTTCGGATTAGAGCGGGCTGCGCTGGTGATGCGGTTCATCAGCTTCTGATTCACACCTAGGCGGGCCCGCAAATCATCCTCGTAGGCATTCCAATCAGTAATGGATTGGCGAGCCGACCCGCTTTCCATCGCGGCCCGCGCTACGGCCGGCGAGATGGTCGTAATCAGGCGAGGATCAAGAGGCTTGGGAATCAAATAAGTGCGTCCAAAAGCCAGCGTATTGTCACCGTACGCTTTATTCACCATGTCCGGCACGGGCTCCTTGGCCAGGTGAGCCAGCGCATGCACGGCGGCCAGCTTCATGGCTTCGTTAATCTCAGTAGCACGCACGTCCAAAGCCCCCCGGAAAATGTAGGGGAAGCCCAGCACGTTGTTCACCTGATTAGGATGGTCGGAGCGGCCAGTGGCCATAATCAGATCGGGCCGGGTAGCCATGGCTACTTCGTACTCAATCTCCGGGTTTGGGTTGGCTAACGCAAATACGATAGGATTGTCGGCCATGCGCAGCAGCAGCTCGGGCGGCAGCACGTTAGCCGCCGACAAGCCCAGAAATACATCGGCTCCCTCCAGCGCTTCGGCCAGAGCAGTTACAGGGCGTTGCGTAGCAAACTGCATCTGCAAATCGGCCAGATCGGTACGCTCCGCGTTGATAACGCCCTTGATATCAAACACTACTACGTTTTCGACCTTGAGTCCGAGCGCCAGGTATAACCGCAGACACGATATAGCTGCTGCCCCAGCGCCACTTACGACCAGCTTAATTTCTTCAATTTTTTTGCCCACGACCTCCAGCGCATTCAGCAGCGCGGCCGACGAAATGATGGCCGTGCCGTGTTGGTCGTCGTGCATAAGCGGGATATTCATTTTCTCCCGCAACTCCGTCTCAATCCGAAAGCACTCCGGCGCTTTGATATCCTCTAAGTTGATGCCGCCAAACGTGGGCTCCAGGGATTTTACGATGCGAATAAACTCATCGGGGTCTGTGGCGTCAATCTCGATATCAAAGCAGTCAATACCGGCGAACTTCTTGAACAGCACGCCTTTACCCTCCATCACGGGCTTGGACGCATCAGGCCCGATATTACCCAAACCCAGCACTGCCGTACCATTGGAGATGACGCCTACCAGGTTGCCTTTGGCCGTGTATTTATAGACGTCTTCCTTATTAGCGGCAATGGCCAGGCAAGGCTCGGCTACACCAGGTGAATAAGCCAAGGCCAGATCGAGTTGGGTACTAAGTGGCTTGGTAGGTACTACTTCAATCTTACCCGCTGGGGTACGGGAATGGTAATCGAGGGCTTCCTGTTTGTTGATTTTCAGCATTACCAAAGGAGGTCGGGTGAGAGGTGTAGGGCGGGGCAACCAATAAGCAAGTTGGGGCGAATTTGCCCGGAATCAAAGTTGAGGTAAGACAACTATATTCAAAAAAGCCCCCCAGCGCAGGGTCTGGGGGGCTTTTTTGAATAATGCGACTATAATATTACAACCCTCACCGGGCTACAATCAGCTGTTGGCCGGGCTTCACCGCGTCTGACTTCAGGTTGTTGAGCTTGCGCAGCTGGTCTACTGTTACGCCCTCGTAGCGGCGCGAGATGTTGTAGAGCGTATCACCGGGCTGCACCAGATGCACCTTTTTTATGGCGGCCCGGCTGGGAGATTCTTTAGGGCTAGGTTGGGTTGAGGCTACACGCTGAATTGGCTCCTCGGTGGACCGGGGGGCATTCTGCGCTACTCCTTCCACGTTAGCCGGTATATAGAAAACCAGCTTCTGACCCGGTGATAAGCCAACTGATTTAAGCTGATTCCAGGCCATTAGCTGCGCCACGCTTACCCCATTAGTGCGAGCCAGCTTTTCCAGAAAATCACCTTTCCGCACGATGTATTCCGTGGGTAAGCTGTCCTGCGCTATTTCTGCGGTAGCATCAAACGTAGTGCCGCTAGCCACTATTCCCGCATCAGCTGTGGCAGTAGCAGCTACTGGCTTTACCGCAACCACCTTATTGCTTGGAGTTGCTGCAACTTGCTCTAGTATAGCTACTTCAGCCGGGGTTGTATCCTCTCTATCTTCTTCTGCTTGGGGTATTTTTGCGGGCGAAGCCTTAACTACCGTGGGGGCTGTTTTTACACCTACTAACGGCAGCTTTTCTGGTACAGTCAGCCTGTTAGCCACCACCATTTTTTTGCTGGGTGCGGCCTTTTCAATTATTGGAATCAGAACGACCAGCTGTCGCTTAGGCACCAACGCTTTGCCGCGCTGCAAGCTATTCCAGCCGGCCAGCTGAGCGGGCGTTACATCGTAGCGGGCTGCTATGCCTCGCACGGTCTCTCCGCGCTTAACAGTATGACTTACTTTGCGGAAGTGTGGCTCGGCTGCTGGTGCACGGCTGTTAGTTGCTGCTACAGCCCTAGAAGTGAAGTTGAACCCTTGAAAATCAGGCAGGCGTGGTGCAAGCGGAGAGGGGGGAGGTACAGATACTTTGCAAAAATCCAGGAATAGATTCCGGTCCTGGGCCGCAAGCTCCTGCCGCACCCGCACGGGTACCTTAAGGGAATAATTGCGGAGCGTTTCGGGGATATAAGGCTTGCGTAGCTCAGGATTATGGTGCGAAATAGCTGCCGAGTCGAGCCCAAACTGCGCCGAAAACTTGCGCAAATCCAGCGACCGACCAGAGATGAGCAATGTATCCATAGGCTCAGCATACTGATACCGCAGCGAATCGGAGTGCAGCTTATGCTCACGAGCGTATTGCAAGGTGTAAAATGTAGCCGTAAACGTGGGCACATAATTGCGCGTCTCTTTGGGCAGATAAGGATAGATGGCCCAGAAATCCCGCTTGCCACCAGCTTTCGCAATGGCCCTGCGGATGTTGCCCGAGCCGTAGTTATAGGCGGCTAACACTAACTCCCAGTCGCCAAACATGCGGTACAAGTCGCGCAGGTACTTGCAGGCTGCTTCCGTCGATTTCTCCGGGTCCATGCGCTCATCAACGTATTCATTGCGCACGAGCCGCAGGTCGCTGGCCGTGGGTCCCATGAATTGCCACAGGCCCAAGGCCCCCACCCGTGATTTGGCCTGCGGTAGTAAAGACGATTCTACCACGGCCAAGTATTTCAGGTCCTGTGGTAGATTATATTTCGCCAGATACTTCTCAAACAAGGGGAAGTAAAGGTTCTGACGCTCCAGAATGCGCTGGGTATACTTTCGGTTGCGAACCGTAAAATAGTCCACGAAGCTCATTACAGAGCTATTGAAAAGATGCGGTACGTCCGTCTCAAGACAGCCGATACGGTCCGCAACCAAGTCGCGGACGGCGGGGGGCATTTGTAGCCAGCGGAGCCGTGCTGTATCGGGTAGCACTGACTCGATAAAGGCAAGCGTATCGGGCAGCAGCTCGATGGACACGCGGGTCGTGTCGTCGTTGGCGCGCCGCAGGTCCGGTTTCGGATTAGCGTGCTTTTGGGCCGCCGCTGGGCGGGCAACAGCAAGGGTCAGCAGAAAAAGGACGGCAGTGCGCAACAACGATTTTTTCATCAGGGCAAAACAGGCGTGAGCGATTCCGTTACAGATTTGGCGAAGGCCAGTAGATGCTCTTCACGGAAAGCTCCGCTTAGAATTTGCAGCCCAATGGGCAACCCCGCCGCGTCATGCCCGGCCGGTACCGATATCGCTGGCACGCCGGCCAGCGAAGCTTGTACCGTGAAAATGTCAGCCAGGTACATAGCTAGCGTATCCTTCTCGTTCTCCCCAATCCGGAACGCCGTGGTAGGCGTGGTCGGAAGCACCAGAAAATCGTACTGACGCAGCAGCTCGTCCGTTTTCTCCTTGATCAAACGCCGGACCCGCTGCGCTTTAGTATAGTAGGCGTCGTAATAATCAGCTGATAATACAAAGGTTCCCAGCAAGATACGGCGTTGTACCTCAGGGCCAAACCCTTGTGCCCGGGTTTTTTTGTACAGCGACTCCAAATCTGTCGCGTCTGGAGCGCGGTATCCAAACTTCACTCCGTCGTAACGGCTCAGGTTGGAGCTGGCTTCCGCCGTTGTCAGGATATAGTAAGAAGGAACGATATAATCGAGATAGGGGAAGTCAACGGCCTCAACCACATGCCCTTGCCCGCGCAGTACGTCAAGCGCAGTTTCAGTGGCTGCCTTTATCTCCGGATTCAAGCCTGGACTCTCCATGCAGTCGCGGATGTAACCAATCCGTACATGAGGAGCAGGTTCTAGTAGCTCACTGTACGCCGGAACAGACTGCTGGCTGACGGTGCTATCGAAATTATCGGGGCCGGCCATTACCTCCAGCAGCAAGGCCGCGTCGTCGACAGAGTTGGTTAGCGTGCCAATCTGATCAAAGGAAGAGGCATAGGCAACCAACCCATAGCGGGAAATTCGGGAGTAAGTCGGCTTAAAACCCACTATGCCACAGAATGCCGCCGGCTGCCGTACAGAGCCACCCGTATCGGAGCCAATGGAAGCCAGGCAAAGATCGGCCTGTACAGCCACGGCGGAGCCACCGGAAGAGCCACCGGGTACCCGGTCGGGGTCGATGGCATTGCGGGCGGGGCCAAAATAGGACGTCTCGTTGGAGGCACCCATAGCAAACTCATCGCAGTTTTGCCGGCCGATAATGATGGCATCCGCGTCGATCAGGCGCTGTACGGCCGTACCGGTGTAAAGCGACTTAAACCCGTCGAGAATATGGCTGCTGGATTGGAGCGAGTGGTCTTTGTACGCCAGCACGTCCTTCAGGCCAATAACCATCCCGGCTAGCTTACCAGCCGTACCAGCAGCTAGCTTGGCATCTACAGCGTCAGCCTGGGCTAGCGCCTCCTCAGTGAACACCTCCAGAAAGGCATTGAGGTGGCTTTGCTTCTGAATGTTGTTCAGATAATACTCCACGAGCTGACGACAGGTGGTAGTGCCTGCCGTCAGCTCGTCGTGAACTTCGGTAAGTGAATTAAAACGTCTCAAGGGATGCGGGCAATCAATTGGCTGACTGGTCGAGGCGAGACCGCTCGGGAGTGGGCTGGGGGGCAATTCCACCATCCATAGGCGGTGCTAATGTCGTTTCTGCAATCGGCTCAGTCGACGATACGGATGTTATAGTGGACTGCTCCAGAGTAGACTGCTGTACTGGCGTGTCATAGGTAGGAGCAGTATAGGCAGTGGGCTGCTGATAAGGCTGGTTCTGTTTGGGCAGACCCGCGTTTTCAATCTCACTGCGGATTTCACTGGATGCATCCTTAAACTCACGTATGCCCTTACCCAAGCCACGCGCCAGCTCTGGAATTTTATTGGCACCGAAGAAGATGAGAATGACGACCAAAATCAGCATGATTTCGCCGCCGCCAAGGTCGCCCAAGAACAGGAAGAGAGGAGTACTCATGGCTTAATGCTTACAGTCGTGGGTTGGTAGGATCGTTTGGATTCACCGGCCGGTCCCGAAACTCGGGCTTATCTTCTTTGGTAGCATCCTTAAACTCACGAATGCCTTTGCCAAGGCCTTTGGCCAACTCCGGGATCTTGCGGGCCCCGAAGAGTAGGATAATGACGAATAAGATCAGCAATATTTCGGTCGTACCGAAGTTGCCAATCAGGAAAAGCGAACCAAATGTCATAATGGGAGGCGCTCAGGCCGTTTGGGAGAAACAAACCAAGTATACGCAAGTCGATACGCGACAGGATTGGTAAAGGTACCAGTTAATTTTAAAAATTGCAGCGGATAGACACCTTAGTTTGAGAACAGATGGGTGGTCTACTCGAACAACCCTGAATCCATTACCTGTGTTTTTGCCGTAGTAGAACTTTAAATATAGTCGACTTGAAATTCGTTTAACGCGCAAAATCCTGATTTCATCGCTTCAAATTAATGCTTCGTGTCCTAACTATGATTACTTTGTACTAGCTATCTGTCTTTGGATTCAAAGTTTAAGAGTCATCCTTTTTGCCTTGTCCTATGTCTGCTAAGCCTGTCTCATACACCAATCCTTCTTCACTTCCCTTTGCCGCCTTGGGTAAAGAAAGCGAGGCCGTTCGGTTGGAGGTACTGCGCAATTATCAGATTCTGGATACGCCACCAGAGCAAGTGTTCGATGATCTGGCTCAGTTGGCCGGCTTTATTTGTGGAACTCCTATCTCATTGGTCTCACTGATAGATGCTGACCGCCAATGGTTTAAAGCGAAAGTAGGATGGGATGAGAGCGAGAGTACGAAGCGAGAACTAGCCTTTTGCCAGCACACGATACTAGGCGAAGATGTGTTCGAGATTGAGGATACCACGAAGGATCCGATGTTTTGTAATAATCCGCTGGTAACGGCTGCTCCAAGCATTCGCTTCTACGTGGGAGCTCCGCTGATCACGCCCGAAGGCGTTCCGCTTGGTACTATTTGCGCCCTCGATACCGTACCGCACCGCCTCACCGAGGAACAGCGGAATGCATTGCGCATTGTGGCCCGTGAGGTGGTCTCGCACCTGGAGCTGCGCCGGGCGCGCCAGCAGTTGGAACAGGAACAGCGCAAGCTGGATGGCCTGCTCCGTATGGCTAACGATGCAGCTGAGTCCTTATACATGGGAAGCAGGGCCGAGATTTTTATTAAGCAGGATAATAAGCTCCTGCGGGTAGAAACGGTTGATATTCGCTACGTGGAGGCCCTCGGCGACTATGTAAATATCTATGTAGCTAAGGAGCGCTATACCGTATACAGCACCATGAAGGAGTTGGAGGCGAAGCTGCCGGCGCGCGATTTTGTGCGTGTACATCGCAAATACATCGTGCGGCTCGATTGCATCGTAGCTATCGAATCCGATTTTGCCCTCATTGAGGGCGCCCGCAACTTGCACTTGGATAGCGGAAGCAATACGCTGCCTATTCCTATTGGCAATTCTTATAAGTCGGTATTAATGAGCCGGCTCAATTTAGTCTAGTAGCATCTGAATATTGCCAAACGGATATTTACTAAAAACTGTACCTTAAAAGACAATATTCACCGAGGAAATAAGGGAGTTCAGCGAATAGAATTTTTATACAATTAAAAAGATTATATCTTTCGCCCTGTTATCGGAGGGTTTAACCTAAATGTAAGGCTGGAAAATCTTTCTTGGCTTACTCTTTAAGTTTAGTTTTTCGATAGCTAAGTTTGTTTTCATAGCTCAGAAAGGCACCGTGCACTGCACGGTGTTTTTTTATGCCCAGGATTTTGCTGTATTCCGGGGAAGCGCGGTGACACCCGCTGGTCTTTCTTAAGTTCAAAAATGAGGTAAGCAAGATTCAGTTCGTTAAGCAGGATGAAGGTAGGATTTCGCTTCCGGCAAATGCTGGATTGTCCGTAGGTTTGCGGCCGGTCAAAATTTGCCCCCCGCTATGCCAACTCCTTCTCCTGCCCTGCGTCCCGGCGATCGGGTCGCTATTGTGTGTCCTGCTCGTAAAGTTACCCACCAGGAACTGGCGGCATCCATCGCTATTCTAACTGCGTGGGGCTTGGAGGTGGTACTTGGCACCACTTTAACCGCGCAGCACCATCAGTTTGCCGGCCCCGATGAGCTGCGGCGTCAGGATATTCAGCAGCAGCTCGACGAGCCAAGTATTCGGGCCATTTTGTGCGCCCGCGGCGGCTACGGCACCACGCGCATCATCGACCAGCTCGATTTTTCGCGCTTCGCTGATAACCCCAAATGGATTGCGGGCTTTAGTGATATTACTACGCTCAATTGCCACTTGCTGGCACTGGGCCACGAAAGTATTCACGGCGTCATGCCTCTTCTTTTTGATCAGGCTGGTGGCGAGGAGGCGCTGGAAAGCCTGCGGCGCGCTTTATTCGGTGAGCCCGTCAGCTATTTTGCCGCCCAGCATCCTTTCAACCGCGTAGGTAGCGCGACCGGTGAGCTGATTGGCGGCAACCTGAGCTTGCTGCAAACCATCACCGGCACGGCTTCCGACTGCGCCCTGGCTGGTCGGATTCTGTTTATTGAGGATATTGATGAGTACCTCTATAATATTGACCGCATGATGGTACACCTCGACCGCACTGGCAAGCTCGCTGGCTTGGCCGGTTTACTCGTGGGGCATTTCACCGATTCCAACGACAACATTATTCCTTTCGGTCAAACGCCCTACGAAATTATTCAGACGTATGCCGCCAAGTATGATTTTCCGGTGGCCTATGGTTTTCCAGTGGGCCATGAGCCGCTGAACATGGCATTGATTTGCGGCCGCCGCTCGCACATGGTAGTAGACGAGACCGGTGTGTGCCTAAACTATATGTAATGTCGCTTTTGGGGTTGACCACATAAGCAAGCCTCGCCTAACCAGGCGAGGCTTGCTTATTTTTTAGGTCTTGCACAGAAGTTATTCCGCGTACACGGTCTGCAATACCGTTTGTCCGACGGCTTTGAGCGTACGCCGGTCGATGATATTCATATTATCCTGGGTGGTATGGTGATAGGCAGGAAAATAGTCGTCGCCAATGGGCAAGTGGTCGATAATATCGATGGTGCGCACGCCCACTTGATTGGTGTATACGTGGTCGTCGGTGATGCCGGGGCTATCCTGAAAAAGGAAAAAATCGGAATAGCCGAGGCGCGCGGCCGTGTTCCATACTTTGTCTACCACGTCGCGGGCTACCTCACGGGAGAGCTGCTCGCGGCTGAACTTGGCATTTTGGGCACCTACCATGTCCAGCAAGATGCCGTAGCTGGGCTTGTAGCCGGCCGGCAGCAGATTTTTGGACCAATACTGCGAGCCTAAGCACCAGCTATCCGTGCCCTGAGCGGCCAGCTTGTTTTCGAGCTTGCTTTGTGTAGCAGTATCGTAGCCGTAGTCCTCCGCGTCGAAGAGAATAAAATCCACTCCTACCGCTGGAGCCGTGCTATCAGACTGCTGGCTCAGAACGCGGGCCATTTCCAGGGCTATGGCTACGCCGCTGGCGCCGTCGCTGGCTCCGTCGAGTGGGGCGTTCGGAGTTTGTTTGTCTTTATCGGCAAAGGGGCGCGTGTCCCAATGGGCAAACACAGCTACGCGGCGGGACGCCTGGGGGGCAAATTGCGCTATAATGTTGCGAGCACGCAACATCTTGCCATCCCAGGCCATTGCTTCAAATGGCTGCTCGCGTACGGTCAGCCCCATTTTCTTGAACTCGGCTACCATCCAATCGCCACAAGCTATATGGGCCGGTGAATTGGGCACGCGAGGGCCAAAGGCTACCTGCCTGGCCGTAAAAGTAAAGGCCGAATCGGCATTGAAGGCGGGGGCAGCGCGCATGGCGGGCTCTTCTTTACTGGTGGCAGATTCCTGTCGGCTTCTGTCGGGGCAGCCAGTGAGCACCAGCAGCGCAACTAAAGCAACAGGAGCAAAACGAAAGAGCTTCATAAGGGGCACAGTATCCGCAAGCATAGCTTGGCGGGTTGTTGAACAGTTGGTAAGCAAACAAACGGTAAGACAGTGAATCCAGTGTTGAATTCGCTGTCTTACCGTTTGCTGTTAGTTATTTAAATAAAGAGACACTGGGGGGCTTTTTTGCTAATCACGACCAATTTCCAAGCTGGAGCTTGGCGTTACAGACTTTATTCCTCGCTGTATGCCCAGTCAACGCCGGTTTTCAGATCTTTAATCAAAATGCCCTGCTCCTTAAGCGCAGCCCGAATTTGGTCTACTTTGTCGTAAGCTTTCGTGGCCTTGGCTTCCTGATAGAAGCCTAAGGTAAGGTCAAGTAGCTGCTCAGCATTAGCGCGCGGCTCATCCTGAAGACCTAGAATGTCGCTTATTAACGTACGGTAAGCGGTGATTGCCTCTTCCAACGCCGCTTCGCTTACCGTCGCCAGCGTAGGCAGATTAGCAAAGAATCCGTTGAGCTTGCGCAGTAGATTAAACAGGCTCGCAACAGCGCGGGCCGTATTCAGATCATCATTAAGCCCCACAAAGCAATCAGACACTAGTTTACGTAGCTCGGCGTCTGCTTTCTCTGTGTCTTGTTGGCGCTCTGTTCCCTCGGGCAGGTTCAGCTTTTCCAAAAGGCGCAGACCATTCATGAGCTTACGGTAGCCTTTGCGAGCAGCCTGCATAGCCTCGTCCGATACGTCGACGGGGCTGCGATAGTGCGCCTGCAACAGGAAAAAACGCACTACCATGGGCGAGTAGGCCTGCGTAAGGGTAGCTGTCGGACCCTTGAACATATCACCCAGCAGCACGAAGTTGCCCAGGCTTTTGCTCATCTTGGTGCCGCTCACGGTTATCAGGTTGTGGTGCACCCAGAAGCGCGACTCGTCGGTGTGCGTATGGCTGCCCTGGCACTGCGCTATCTCGCACTCATGGTGTGGAAACATCAGATCCAAGCCTCCACCATGAATATCGGACAGCTGGCCCAGATACTTGCGGCTCATAGCTGAGCACTCGAGGTGCCAGCCAGGAAAGCCTTCGCCCCAGGGCGAAGGCCAGCGCATAATGTGCTCGGGCGACGCTTTTTTCCAGAGCGCAAAATCCAGAGGGCTCCGCTTTTCGTCCTGCCCGGCCAGCGTGTCGCGGGTGCCCGCCAATTGGTCATCGATGCTGCGATTCGAAAGCTTGCCGTAACGGTCCTGCTCGGCATTATAGTGGGGTACATCGAAGTACACGCTGCCATTTACTTCGTAGGCGAAGCCATTGGCAATTATTTCCTCTACCATGCTAATCTGCTCGGTGATGTGGCCGCTGGCCTGGGGCTCAATATCGGGTGGCAAGCATCCCAGTGCCAGCATATTCTGGCGGTAGAGATTCACGAAGTGCTGGGCAATCTGCATGGGCTCCTGGCGCTGGGCGCGGGCAGCCTTGGCCATCTTGTCCTCGCCTTCATCGGCGTCACTTTCAAGATGACCTACGTCGGTTATGTTGCGCACGTAGCGTACGGTGTAATCAAGGTAGCGCAGGTAGCGCGTGAGCACGTCGAATACTACGGGGCCACGGGCGTTGCCCAAGTGAGCCTCACTATAAACGGTTGGACCGCATAGATATACGCCCACGAAAGGCGAATGCACGGGTTCGAACGCCTCTTTGCGGCGGCTAAGGGTGTTGTAGAGGGAAAGCGGGTGGTGCATGCGGTAAAAGTAAGTACTTACAGCTTGGTAAGCTTAGCGAATAGCAGCTGGTACGTGGTTTATTGCTTCTCGATCAAACAGAAGTAAAAGGTGCATTTCTGGCTCAAAAAGCATCTGATATTAGTATAAAACTCTTGCGGGTGGTATATAAAGTTCAATGAGTAGTCTAACTCCAAAGCCGATAGTAATAAAATAGTTGTCTGTTATTGATCCTTTTTCTGGCTCGAAAAGCCCTTTACAATCATTATGGGGCTATGTAATCCATTTAACCAAGAGCGAGCACAAATACGTAATCAGATGGTAGCTCTTACTTCAGGCGGTAAGTACCCGATGTAGGAAAATGGTCGGAGTAAGGAATCTCGTAGTGTACCTGAAAGTCTTCTACCAGCCAACGCGGGCCGGCAAACTGATGGTCGATGCGGACGAAAGGTAGGCGACCATTATAGGTAGCGCCTACGCCAGTTCCGACGGTTGTCCAAGCGTTCTGAAAGCGGTCGGCGAGCTGATCGTAGGTGTAGCTATACGGTACATCGTTGAGGTCGGCGCAGACCAGAATAGGGTAGCGACACCGCTCGAAGCGCCGGGCAAGGGTATCTATTTGTACACTGCGCGCAATGAGGCCGCGCTTGTAGCGGCGCAGCAGTCCGCGGCCTTCCCGCTTCAATCCTTCCCGACTCGAATAGCTGTCGACAATGGCTTTTTCCTCCATGCTCATGCTCTGGAGATGAAAGTTATACACCCGAATCGTGTCGCCGGCGGGCAGGCGCACATCAACAAACATGGCGTGATTCTGCGTGAGCTTGCCGAAGGAAATAGTGCCCCGCTTTACAATCGGAAAACGAGAGAAAATAGCTAGGCCGAACTCCGCTCCGATGCTATTGGTCAGCGTTTTAGACAAAAAAGCCCCCCGGCCAGCTTTTTCACCAATTTTATCTATGGACCGAAAAACCTGCCTATCCTCCCGCGAGCCGCGGGGCTCGTTGTAAAACTCCTGTAAGCACAAAATATCGGCAGAGTTTTCAGCCAGCCACTGAATCATCTGCCGCGACGACGCCAGATCGGGGTCTCGGAGCTGGGGATACACGTTGAAGATGCGCACGTTAGCACTTAGCAGCCGCACCTGCTTATTATCTTTGCCGGTAGGAGCGGAGGCCGTATGCAGCGGGTGCAGCGCCACGCCCCGCTGAAAATGCGGCCAGGTAAGCAAGGCAGCCAATAGGGGCAGAGCCGCCACGCGCCAGTCGCGCAAGAACCAATAGACGACCGCTAACAGATTTAGTGCCAGCGCGAGGGGTAAGGTAAGCGCTCCAAAAGACGCTGGCCAGAACGTATGGGCTGGAATCTGCACGCACCCGATGGCCACCAAAAGCCACAGTAAGACTAGCAAAGTACACTTGAAAGCGAAGGAGCGACGCACGAATAAAGAATCCTGAATAACGAAGGCCCGCAAAGGTAGCGCATGCACCGGGAAAGCCGCCGGCCCTCATCTGATAAGGACGGTACAAGCTGGGGGGCAAAATTCCGTCTTTCACCTACGCTGAACTAGCTGAAGCAGCCTCAATAAATCGTAGCTTGCGCTATCCTTATTTAGCTGAAGATATGCTGTATTCTACCTTTCGTTTACTGTTATCTGCCGTGCTGCTTGGTACCTCACTCCTGATACCGATTCAGGCCAAGCCCGTGGCATCGGCTCCGACTACCAAATCATTAGAGTTTGTGGAGAATAGGGGCCAGTGGGACGCCCGGGCCCAGTACATGGCCGAGTTGCCCGCCGGGCGGCTGTTCCTCGAAAAGACGGGCTTCACCTACGCCTTCGTCGATCCGCAAGCCTTACGCAACCACCAGGAGCACACGAACCCCGGCGGCCCCATCTCGGAAAAAATGCGGGCGCATGCTTACCGCGTCACCTTCGAAGACGGCAGTTCGGCCACCAGTCTTACCCCGGACGAGCCGACGGCCGGGTTTCGTAATTATTTTCTGGGCAACGACGCCAAGCACTGGGCATCCAGCGTGCGGGGGTTCAGGCAGGTGCGTTATACCAACGTGTACCCACGCATCGGCGCCCGACTATATGAGAATGCGGGGGGCAATTTGGAGTATGACTTCACCGTGCAGCCGGGCGGCAAGCCGTCCGCCATCCGGCTGCGCTATACCGGCACCGAGCGGCTCAGCCTGGAAAACGGTCAGCTAGTGGTGCAAACCAGCGTGGGCACTGTCACGGAGCAAACCCCAAAGGCATGGCAGGAAATAAACGGGCAGCGCGTACCCGTAGAGTGCGCGTTTGTGTTGGAGAAAAACGTGGTCAGCTTCCGCCTAGGCACCTACGACAACCGCCAGTCCCTCATCATTGATCCTACCATCATCTTTTCATCCTTTACTGGCTCAACGGCCGATAACTGGGGATTTACGGCTACTTATGACGCGCAAGGCAATATGTACTCCGGCGGCATCGTGTTTGGCCTGGGCTATCCGGCCTCGCCGGGCGCTTTTAGTCAGAGCTTTGGTGGCGGAGTTGATGTGGCCATTATCAAGTACAACACGACCGTGCGGGGTAGTGCCGCCCGCCTGTATGCCACGTATCTGGGGGGCAATTTGATTGACGCTCCGCATAGCCTGGTGGTGAACAGCCAGAACGAATTAGTGGTCCTGGGCTCCACGGGCTCCAACAACTTCCCCGTTTCGCGCACTGTATTCGATGACTCCTTCAATGGTGGCCCAAGGGTCGATCCGCAAACTGGCTCGGCTGAAATGAATTACGATGCTGGCGCTGACTTATTTGTTACTAAACTAAACAGTACCGGCACTACGCTGGTGGCATCTACTTATTTAGGTGGTAACGGTACCGATGGTATTATTCCCGCCACTACCGGCCTGATTCAAAACTACGGCGACGAATTTCGGGGCGATATAATTACTGATACGAATGGCAATGTATACATCGCCTCAAGCACTACTAGTACTAATTTCCCCGCCCGTAATGGCTTCCGTAGTACCAGTCAGGGCGGTAACTCCGATGCCGTGGTCGTAAAGCTGTCAGCCGATCTTCGGACGCTGGTTTGGGCCAGCTACCTGGGTGGTTCAGGGGCCGATGCGGCCTACTCCATCCAGATAGACGACGACCGCAATGTGTACGTGAGCGGGGGAACCAACAGCACCAATCTGGCCGGCACCAATGGACGGTATCAGCCTCAGCTGCGCGGCGGAATTGATGGGTTTGTGGCGCGCGTCAGCAGTGATGGCACTACTTTAACGCATGCTACGTATGTGGGCACCCCGGAAACAGACCAGACCTATTTTCTGCAGCTGGACGCGGTTGCCAACGTGTATGTGCTGGGCCAGACCCGTGGCGTTTTCCCGCGTACGGCCGGCTTATATAGTGTTGCCAATGGTCGCCAGTTTGTGCAGAAATTTGATAATACGCTCACCACGAGCTTGTACTCAACGACGTTTGGCACTGGCCGCGCCGTGCCTGATTTATCCCTGACGGCCTTCTTGGTAGATGATTGCGAGCGTATCTACGTGAGTGGCTGGGGAGGCTCTACCAATTCAAACGGCGGTACTACGCTGGGCCTGCCCACCACCGCCGATGCTGCTCAGCGCACCACCGACGGCTCCGACTTCTACATTATTCAGTTTAAGCCAGGCATGGCGGCTATTGAATACGCTACTTTCTTTGGGCAGAATGGCGGCCGCGGTGAACACGTAGATGGCGGCACTTCCCGCTTCGATAAGCGAGGCGCTATCTACCAGGCCGTATGCGGGGGCTGCGGGGGCAGCTCGGGCTTTCCGGTGCCGCCGGGGGCCAATTTTTATAGTACCACCAACAACTCATCTAACTGCAATAACGCTGCCTTCAAGATCGACTTCGCGGCTGCTGTGGTTAATCCAGGGCCCAACCGGACGGTGTGCTATAACGCCGGCACGCAGCGCTTGGGGGGCAGTCCGGCCGGCGGCGTCTGGAGCGGCCCCGGCGTGACGGCCGTTGCTGGCGGAGGCTACCAGTTTACCCCCAGCGCTTCCTTAGTGGGGCGCAATACGCTAACCTACACCGTGAACACGACCGGCGTGTGCCAGAGCACGAAGCTGCTGCGCATGACCGTAACGCCAGAGGCAATTATCACATTTGCCCCCCCGACCACCGTTTGCAGCAACACGACTGCGGTGCCACTCACGGCTACGCCAGCCGGTGGTACCTTCAGCGGACGGGGTGTTACGGGGAGCACGTTCAATCCTGGCGCCGCCGGCGTGGGCACCCACGTACTAACCTATACGCTGGCCGATACCCTCGGCTGCGGCACTCTTTCGCGCACCATCGTAGTTGATGCCCAGCCGGCCGTATTGGCCGGCCGCGATACTACGCTGTGCTCGGATCAAACGCGGGCTTTCCGCCTCTTGCGTGCCTCGCCCGCCGGCGGGGTCTGGAGCGGAAACGGCGTTACGGCTGATGGCATGTTCACGCCGCCTAACACAAATAACTTGGGGGGCATTTTTACCCTCGAATACACCGTAGTTGTAGGTACGTGTAAAATAGTATCTGCTCGCAAAGTAACCATAGCGCCCACTTCATCTACCAACGTCAGCCTGAATGTACCCGAGTGCCAGGCGGCGCCGGAATATACGGGTCTGGCGCCTTTCACTATACAGTTTGCGCCCGTGCTGGCCGGAGGCAGCTTTAGCTGGGATTTTGGTGATGGTACTACTTCTAATGAGCAGGCGCCTAGCCATGTGTACGAAAAACCCGGTACGTATCCGGTGCAGCTCACGGCTCGGTATGCTGGCTGCACAGTAGTTACGCAGTTCGCGGCCGTGGAAGTAGGGAAGGTGCAGACGCCCAACATCTTTACGCCCAACAATGACAACCTGAACGATACATTTGCCCCCCGGATAAGCTGCAAGAACGGCCACCTGACGGTGTTCACCCGCTGGGGCAATAAAGTGTACGAAGCTGCCAATTATCAGAATGACTGGGGGGGCGACAAACTGCCCGATGGTGTATATTACTATCTGCTGCGCGACACGGAAGGCAAATCAACGAAAGGCTGGGTGGAGATAAAGCGTTAAGCTAGTGCGCTCGAATCATGTCATCGGCACAGCCTTGCATTCAGCCGGATATTGTACTATCTTTGCACCAGCAATGAAGGTAAAAAGAGGGGACGAGTCGTCCCCTCTTTCTTTTGTCACCTAGTTCAGCTCCCATGCGCTTTGACCGTACCCAACTACTCGAAATGCTCCAGGAAAGCCTATCCGGCCCGGAGCTGTTCGTTGTAGGCCTTACCGTGTCCGACTCCGCCGTTCGCCCCAAGATTACGGCCATCCTGGACAGCGAGCAGGGCATGGGTATTGAAGAATACGCCCGCGTAAGCCGCCGCCTGGCCCATCGCATCGACGAGGCCTACGGGGAAGAAGCCAGTTACACGCTGGAAGTTACCTCCCCTGGTGCCGACCAGCCGCTGACCGATTCACGCCAGTACACCCGCCACGTCGGCCGCAAATTGCAACTAAAGCTCGCTGATGGCACGGAGAAAACAGGTACTCTAGAAGCAATTGAGGCTGAAGGCATTCAACTGACTGAGGAAATAAAAGAAAAGAGTAAAACCAAGACCCTGCCCGTCGCATTTATCCCCTTCTCAACTATCGCGGAGGCCCGGGTCGTGATTTCATTTAAATAGAAACGCAGGTTTTGGTGAATGAAGCCGGTTATTCGGATTTATTCGACCTCTGGGGGCAAATTTCCAGCCCTGGCAACTCTGTTGCTTAACCAGTAATACCTGCTTAAATTAAAACTGCTGCTTGCTTTTCGCATCTGCGCAATCTCTTTAAATCTGCAAAATCTGTGATTTATGAACAGCAACGTGCTAATTGAATCGTTCGCCGAGTTTGCCCGCTCCAAGAACATCGACCGTCCCACGATGATGAGCATTCTGGAGGACGTGTTTCGCACGATGATCCGGAAAAAGTACACCACCGACGAGAACTTCGACGTAATTCTGAACGTGGACCAGGGTGACCTGGAAATCTGGCGCAACCGCGAAATCGTGGACGACAACTCCGAGGATATCTGGGATTTTGATAAAATTCCGCTGACCGAAGCCCAGAAAATTGAGGCCGACTTTGAAGTAGGCGAACAAGTAGCCGAAGAAGTGAAGCTCGAAGACTTCGGCCGCCGCGCCGTGCTTATGGCTCGTCAGACGCTGATTCAGCGGGTGAAAGATTTGGAGCGCGACCACCTCTACCAGCAATACAAAGACCAGGTAGGCGAAATCGTGACCGGCGAAGTATACCAGGTATGGAGCCGCGAGGCGCTTATTCTGGACAAAGAGGAAAACGAGCTGGTACTACCCAAGTCCGAGCAAATTCCAAAGGACCGTTATCGTAAAGGCGACAGCGTGCGCGCCGTGGTCCACCGCGTTGAAGTTATTAACGGTACGCCTAAAATTATCTTGTCGCGGGCTGCGCCGGCGTTTTTAGAGCGGTTGTTCGAGCAGGAGGTGCCCGAGATCTACGACGGCCTCATCACCATTAAAAACATCGTGCGCGAACCCGGCGAGCGAGCTAAAGTAGCCGTTGAAAGCTACGACGACCGCATTGACCCAGTTGGTGCTTGCGTAGGCATGAAAGGTGCTCGCATTCACGCCGTTGTGCGCGAGTTGGAGAACGAGAATATCGACGTTATCAATTACACTGATAACCTGGAGCTGTATATTCAGCGGGCTTTGTCGCCGGCCAAGATTGGCTCGATGAAGATTAATGAACAAACTGGCCGGGTTTCGGTGTTCTTAAAGCCCGACCAGGTTAGTCTGGCCATTGGCCGCGGCGGTGCCAACATCAAATTGGCCAGCCGGTTGGTAGGAATGGAAATTGATGTGTTCCGCGAAGCCGGTGACTACGACGAGGATATCGCCCTCGACGAGTTCCAGGATGAAGTTGAACCCTGGGTATTGGCTGAATTGAAGAAAATCGGCCTCGATACGGGCCGCGCCGTACTAGCCGTCAGCAAGGAAGATATTGTGCGCCGCACAGAGCTTGAGGAAGAGACTGTCGAGGATCTTTTCCGCATTATCAAGCAAGAATTCGACGACAACGAAGAACAAGAAGAGCAACCAAATTCCGGCGACGCGCAATGAGTGCGCGGCGGCCGGTCCGGCAAGGGCGTTGAATTGTGCCAAGCGGCGCGATTCGACGCCGTTCGGCAAGATTTAATATAGTACCTTTGCACCTCAATACGAGTATCGTTCGCGAGCACAGAATGGCGGAAGTAGCAACTAAACGGCTGAATCAGGCGGCCAAAGACCTGAACGTTGGATTATCCACAATTGTGGATTTTTTGGCGGGTAAAGGGCACCAGATCGAAAACAAGCCAACGACTAAGCTGACGGCTGAGCAGGTTTCCCTGCTTGACAAGGCCTTTGAGTCGTCGGCTCAGGATAAGATCGAAGCTGCCAAGCTTAGCCAGGCCAAGCGCCAGAGCGAGCTGGAGGCTTCTTCCCATGCCCGCCCCGAACCCGTGGCTCCCAAAGCCAATGGTATCTCTGCTGTGCCCGCCCCAGCCGAGGCACCTACCAAGCCAGCCGAAGAGATTCGGCCACTCGCACCCGTACCTGTGGTTGCGGAAGCCGCGCTTGCCCCGGCGCAGCCTGTTCCTCCGGCCCCCGAAGCACCAAAGGTGCCCGGCTTAAAGGTGTTGGGTAAGATTGAGCTAGACGCGAAAGGACGGCCTGTGCCTCCTCGGCCAGCCGCCGCGCCTACTCCGCCAGCGCCGGCCGCTGCGCCAGTACCAGTAATAGCTGATCCGGTTCCGGCCGTTGCTGCTACACCTGAACCAGCGCCTGCACCCATCGCACCAAAAGAAGCTGCTGTGCCCGCGCTGGCTCCTGTAGCCGAAGCAAAGCCCGCACCGGCCCCGGCCCCGGCACCTACACCAGTTTTGCCAGTTGAAGCTCCAACCCCCGTTGCGGCAACTCCGGCTCCTGCGACTTCAGATGAACCAGTGGCACCGACTGTCGAGGACAGTACAATCGTAGCTAAAGCCGATCAGCTGAAAGGTTTGACGGTGCTCGGTAAGATTGAACTACCTATGGACCCTTCGCGCCGTGGTGGTCGGGGTGCCCGCCCCGTCGCTTCGTCGGATGTGCGTAAGAGTGGTATAAACCAAGATAATAAGAAGAAACGCCAGCGCATTGCTATGCCCGGCTCGCCTGCTCCTGGCCAAGGAGGTCAGGGGGGGCAAGGTGGCCAGCAGGGCGGTGGTTATCAGGGTAACCGACCAAATAATACTCCTGGCCAGCCGCGTCCCGCCGGTGGTCAGGGTGGTCCTCGCCCCGGTGGTCCTGGTCCTCGCCCCGGCCAGCCAGGGCAGAATCAAAATGCCCCCCGGCCGGCTCCCGCAGTCAATAACCCGGAGCAGAACGACAAGCAGATTCAGGAGCAGATCAAAGCCACGTTGGCCAAGCTCAGCGGTGGTCGTGGTGGCAACCAGAACAACCGAGCGAAGTATCGCCGCGACAAGCGGGCGGGCGGCGCAGAGGATCGGGAAGCTCAGCGCGCTCAAAACGAACTGGACGCTAAAACACTGAAGGTTACCGAATTTATTTCGGCCAATGACTTGTCGTCCCTCATGGACGTATCAGTCAACGAAGTAATCAAGGTGTGCCTGAACATGGGCATGTTCGTTTCCATCAACCAGCGTCTCGACGCGGAAGCTATCACGGTTGTTGCCGACGAGTTTGGCTACGACGTGGAATTCCTGTCGGCGGAGGAAGAAGATACGGATGTTACTATTGAAGATAATGAGGCGGATTTAGCCCCTCGTGCCCCCATTGTTACCATCATGGGTCACGTTGACCACGGTAAAACGTCGCTGCTTGATTATATTCGGAATGCGACGGTAGCTAAAGGCGAGGCCGGCGGTATCACCCAGCACATCGGTGCCTACGACGTAATGACGGCTTCTAATAAGCGCGTTACCTTCCTCGATACACCGGGTCACGAAGCCTTTACGGCTATGCGTGCCCGTGGTGCTAAGGTGACGGACATTGCCATCATCGTAATTGCGGCGGACGACTCCGTGATGCCGCAGACGCGGGAAGCCATTAACCACGCGCAAGCGGCTGGAGTGCCCATCGTTATTGCGATGAACAAGATTGACAAGCCCGGTGCTAACTCCGAAAAGATTCGGGAGGAGCTGTCGGCCATGAACATCTTGGTGGAAGAGTGGGGCGGCAAATACCAGTCGCAGGAAGTATCAGCTAAGTCGGGCCTCGGCGTAGAAGACTTGCTGGAGAAGGTATTGCTGGAAGCCGAATTATTGGAGCTGAAAGCCAATCCCGACCGCAATGCAGTCGGTACCGTTATCGAAGCCATGCTGGATAAAGGTCGTGGCTACGTAACAACGGTGCTGGTGCAAACAGGTACGCTGCACGTAGGCGACGTTGTGCTGGCTGGTCCGCACTACGGCCGCGTGAAAGCCATGACCGACCACCGCGGCAAGAAAATGAAGTCAGCTGGTCCGGCCACGCCGGTGCAGGTGCTCGGTCTAACCGGTGCTCCGCAGGCTGGCGACAAGATTCAGGTGATGGAAACTGAGCGTGAAGCTCGTGAGCTTGCCACCCAGCGTCAGCAGCTCTCGCGTGAGCAGAGCATGCGTACCAAGAAGCACATTACCCTCGACGAGATTGGTCGCCGCCTGGCTATCGGTTCGTTTAAGGAGTTGAACGTGATTGTAAAAGGTGACGTGGACGGCTCGGTAGAAGCCCTGTCGGATTCGTTGTTGAAGCTTTCTACTCCGGAGGTAAAGGTGAATATCCTCGCCAAAGGCGTGGGAGCTATTTCCGAATCGGACGTACTGTTGGCTTCGGCCTCCGATGCCATCATCATTGGCTTCCAGGTTCGTCCTTCGCAGAGTGCCCGCAAGCTGGCCGAGCAGGAGCAGATCGATATTCGCCTGTACTCGATCATCTACAATGCTATCAACGAGGTGAAAGATGCCATGGAAGGCATGCTGGCTCCGTCGGTGCAGGAGACAGTGGTGGCCAATGCCGAGGTTCGTCAGGTCTTCAACATCACCAAAGTGGGCGCTATTGCCGGCTGTATGGTGACGGAAGGTACTTTCACCCGCCGAACCCGAGTACGTGTCGTGCGCGACGGTATCGTGGTGTACGCCGGCGAAATTCAGGACCTCAAGCGTTACAAAGACGATGTGTCGGAAGTGCGCCAGGGCTATGAGTGCGGTATCTCGGTGAAAAACTTTAATGATCTGCGCGAGGGCGACAACATCGAAGGTTTCGAGGAAAAAGAAGTGAAGCGGACGCTGTAAAAAGCAGCTGACTGAACGTAAGTCAACAAAAAGCCCCCCAACATACCGTTGGGGGGCTTTTTACGTTTAACCAAAAGCCGTAACGCTCGCCGCGGAATCGCTTAGCTTTGCGGTAGACTATTTTACCTACTGCGCCGGCGTTGCTGTGCCGACTGCCTTTACTACTTATGAGAGCTTTTTCGCTTCTGCTTTGCCTTCTGCTTTGGGTAAGCCTGACCTCACTAGCGTTGGCTCAGACTGCCCGGCGACCCGCAGCCAAGCCCCCAACCAACAAACCAGCTCCAAAGCCATCAAAGTCAGCTTCACCTCGTGTTGAGGTCCCGGCTGACGACGAAATTCCACCTCTCGATACCCGCTTCCCCGAGCTGTTTACCCCCGAAAGCACGCCTACCTTTCGTAAAGGCTACTCGATACTGAATCTGGGACTGGGACTGTTGAGCCCTAATAATGGCTATGATTTGTTTGGAAGCCTGAAAAGTGCGCCGGCACTTACGCTGTCTTATGACCGCGGCGTAGTAGAAGGCATCGGGCCAGGCACCATTGGTCTGGGGGGCATCATTGGCTACAAAGGCTACCGCTATGACTTTCCCAACACAGACGAAAAAGCCACCTGGACCGACATTGTAGTAATGGGCCGCGGTACCTACCACTACAACTTCACCACCAATCCACAACTTGATACGTATGGTGGCATTAGTTTAGGGATTCGGGCTAATTTTTATAAAAACGACGTTTCGCCCGACCGTGATCGTTACAATGGCGATGGGCTGCACTTAGCGTATGGGCTGTTTGCCGGGGCGCGCTATTATCTCACCGAGCGGTTTGGGGCTTTTGGGGAAGTCGGCTATGATATGTCATACCTGAAGCTAGGGCTCACCTATCGATTTCAGTAAGATGCCAAAAAGCCCCCTATACTTAATCTAGGGGGCTTTTTTAATTAAGGAGAAGCGATACTAGTTAAAAAACAGGAAACCCTTGCGCTTTTTGTGCTTAAGCGGTTTGCCTTTCGGATCAATGCCGGGCGCGGCATGCGAAAGCCCACGCTTCTGCTTGGCCGTCCCGATGCGCTTGTCTTTAAATTTTTTGACCGTGAAGCCGCCCGTACCTTTGTCGTACTGACGAGCCGGGCCAGAGCCGCGGCCGAAGCTGGTATTGGCCGTGCTACCCCCGGAGCGCGCCTCCAGAATCTCTAATTGCTGGTCACGCTTCGCCTCATCGGGGTTCATATTCATGCGGCGCTGCATGCGCGCTACATCCGCCGGCTCGTCTTTCGATTTCTGCTTGCGAGGCTTAGCCCCAGCCTCCTGATCGGGCGTAGGGGGCGAAACCTGCGCGTGAGCAGGCGCAATGAACAGACCAGAAAGTGCCAGCACCGCGCCAGCCAGAAACTTTTTCATGCAGAAAGGTAAAGAGAAGAATAGCTACTAAACGACGGATGGGCAACTTTCGTACCCGTCCCGGCAACGGGGCCTGCCTAAAGTTAGTTTCAAACGTCTGAAACTTGTAGGAGTGACTATTAGCCTGAATTTCTTTGGATTAGTTGCTTTTTTCTGAGCCATCAAGGTTATCCCAATAAACCGTAACACGAAAAGGTCCCCAAGCCTAAGATTATCTTTCCGCTGGGGAGCTTTTTTGATGTTAACAGAGAGAAGTCTGGATTAGGGCCGGCGTAGGGAGTCGCGAATTTCCATGAGCAAAGCCTGATCCTTAGTCGGGCCTGGGTCGTTCACGGCTACTACTTCCGTAGGCTGGCGGAAGCGGTTAGCAAAGCGCACAATCAGGAAAACGCAGAAGGCAATTATGAAGAAGTAAATGACTGCGTTCAGAAACAGCCCAAAGTTCAGTGTTGCGGCACCCGCTTCCTTAGCGGCTTCAATGGTAGCATACGACTCCCCATCAACAGCTACAAACCAGTTTTTAAAGTCGACGCCGCCCGTAGCCAAACCAATAATAGGCATCAGAATATCCTCGGTCAAAGACGTGACGATTTTGCCAAAAGCAGCGCCGATAATGACGCCTACTGCCAGATCAAGCACGTTGCCCTTGGCGATGAACTCTTTGAATTCAGAAACTACGCTCATACGATTAGAAGTTGAATGGGGAGGTTTGAATAAATATATAAGTATTTACTTAGATCAGGTCAACAGTGTCGGCTGCTGGTAAATAGGCCCCCAATGGTTTTACTTTATCTTTGCGGCCATTCCGTTTTGCCCCGCCCTAACACCATGACTACTTTCGACAACTTACTACTCGACCTCGATGCCGCTTCGGGCATTCTGACTATCACCCTGAACAGGCCCACCAAACTCAATGCCCTGAATAGCGCCACCATCAGCGATATTCACGGAGCTATGCAGCAAGCCCTCGACGATGATCAGGTGCGGGGTATTATTCTGACGGGCAGCGGCGAAAAAGCCTTCGTAGCGGGTGCCGATATTGCCGAGCTGTCGGGGCTGAATGACATCAGTGGGCGTTGCTTTGCCGAGCAGGGGCAGGATGCTTTCTGCCTGATTGAGGAAAGTACGAAGCCCGTTATTGCCGCCGTCAATGGCTTTGCTTTGGGCGGTGGGGCCGAGTTGGCTATGGCCTGCCATCTGCGGGTAGCCAGCGAAAATGCCCGCTTTGGCCAGCCCGAGGTAAACCTGGGCTTGATTCCGGGCTACGGCGGCACCCAGCGCTTAGCGCAATTAGTAGGGAAAGGAAAAGCCCTGGAAATGATGCTCACCGGCGACCCTATCAAGGCCGACGAAGCGTTGCGCTTAGGGTTGGTTAATCATGTAGTACCGCAAGCTGAGCTACTTTCCTTTTGCCAGCAGCTGCTAACGCGTATTCTCAGCAAAGCTCCTTTAGCCGTAGGCTTGGTTATCGACTGCGTAAACGCTTATTATGACTCCGAGCGCCACGGCTACCAGACCGAAGCTAACTCTTTCAGCAGGTGCTGCGGCTCCGACGACTTTCGCGAAGGCACCAGCGCTTTCCTCGATAAGCGCCCGGCGTCTTTCACGGGAAACTAAGCATTTTATAGGATGAGCGTCGCCAAGAAGCTGGCCAGCCAGACGGCTGTGTACGGCCTAAGCAGCATATTGGGGCGGGCGCTTACGTTCGCACTAGTGCCGCTGTACACGGCCAGGTTTGCGCCGGGCGAGTACGGTATCGTCACTGATCTGTATGCCTACGTAGCCTTCCTGAATATCGTGTTCACTTATGGGATGGAAACGGCCTATTTTCGCTTTGCCAACCGCCTTGGCACCGACCGGCAGCAGCTGTATAATCAAGTAATGAGCATATTGTTGAGCACCAGTATGTTGCTCAGCGGCTTTCTTGTTCTGGTAGCCGGCCCCTTAGCTGAAGTGCTCCGCTACCCCGACCGCGCCACCTATATCGTGTGGCTGGCAATCGTGCTGGGCCTCGATGCGGTAGTAGCGTTGCCTTTCGCCCGCCTGCGCCTGGAGAATAAAGCCAGGAAATTTGCTGCCGTGCGCTTTACAAATACGCTGGTAAACGTGGGCTTGTCGTTGTTTTTTATTGTGTTCTGCCGTGATGTATACGAGGGGCATCTGCTACCTGAGCTAAGGCCCTTGATAGCGCGGATCTACAATCCAGAGTTGGGAGTAGGCTACATCTTTCTGATCAATCTGATAGCCAACGCTCTTTATATTCCGCTGCTTTGGCGCGAGCTGCTGGATTTTCGCTTCCGGCTGAGCCTGGCTCCGTTGCGGCCTATGCTCAAGTATGCTTATCCGCTGATGCTGATGGGCTTGGCAGGGATGGTGAATGAGGTAATCGATCGTATCCTGCTTAAATATTGGCTGCCCGAAGGTTTCTATCCCGGTCAATCTAACCTGACGGCTGTCGGTATTTATGGGGCTTGCTACAAGCTGGCCATTTTTATGTCACTAGTCATTCAGGCGTTTCGGTACGCGGCGGAGCCTTTCTTCTTTTCGCAGGCCGCCGATAAGAATTCGCCGGCTACGTTTGCTGTCGTTCTGAAGTGGTTTACGCTCTGCTGCGCCGTTATTTTCGTGGTCATCAGCGTCTTCATTGAAGACTTTGGCTTGCTGCTGCGCAGCCCCGAGTACCGCACGGGCCTCGCGATAGTGCCAATTCTGCTGCTGGCTAACTTGTTTCTGGGGGTATATTATAACTTATCCGTCTGGTTTAAGCTTACCGACAGAACCTACTTCGGTACGTATATCAGCGTCGGTGGAGCCATACTAACTGTCGTGCTCAACCTGCTGCTGATTCCGATAATGGGCTACATGGGTAGTGCCATCGCCACGCTGGCCTGCTACTTTATGATGGCTGCTATTTGCTGGTGGCTGGGCAACCGCTATTTTCCCGTGCCTTACCCCGTGCTGCGCATCAGCGCGTGGCTGCTGCTAGCCGTTGGCCTGGTAGCCGCTACGTGGTTTATCGATATTGAAAACTACTGGCTGCGGCATGCTTTTCATTTGTTGGTATGCGTAGCCTTTACGGGGGGCATTTTTTTAGTCGAGCGCGCTGACCTGACCCGAAAGCCTCAGCTCCAAGTTAAGCAAGCGTAATTCTGGAAATAAAAGCATTAAAAAAGCCCCCCAGTCGTCAACCTAGCTCTTAGCTCACTGCTTTTAGCAGGGCGCGCCCTATATTCGTTTGCCTATCACTAATCGCTCATAAATCGTTTAATCTGCCATTCGGTTTATCTTTGTTGCATGCTGATTCCAGTTATTAACCGCTCTACGCATCTACTGCCGGCTTACCAGACGGCTCACGCGGCGGGCATGGACGTGCGCGCTTATCTCCCAGAACCCGTTACGCTGCGTCCTCTGCAACGGGCTCTTATTCCGACGGGGCTTTTCATGGAAATTCCCGAGGGCTACGAGGTGCAGGTGCGGCCCCGCAGCGGCCTGGCCTACAAGCACGGTATTGGCATCGTTAACAGTCCCGGTACCATCGACGCCGATTACCGTGGCGAGTTGAAAGTATTGCTGGTCAATTTGTCGGACGAGGAGTTTGTGGTGCAGGATGGGGAGCGCATTGCCCAGCTGGTGGTAGCCCGCCACGAAACGGCCGTTTGGCAGGAAGCCGCTACGCTGAGCGAAACAACGCGCGGAGCGGGCGGCTACGGCAGCACCGGAGTCAATTAGAATTGACTTAGCGAACGTTAAATGCCTCCATAAGCAACCCAACCACAATATTTCAGTTAGTATAAATTCCGATCAGCCTAACTAGCAACCCCAAACTACCTACTTCATGAAAATCATCGTCCCGATGGCCGGCATGGGCAAGCGCATGCGCCCCCACACTCTCACCGTTCCTAAGCCCCTTATTCCGATTGCGGGCAAGCCTATCGTGCAGCGCCTCGTGGAGGATATCGCGAAAGTTTGTGGGGAGCAAGTAGAGGAGGTGGCGTTTATCATCGGACGCTTTGGCGAGACTGTAGAGAAAAGCTTAGTGAAAATCGCGGAGTCGGTAGGGGCCAAAGGATCTATTTATTATCAGGATGAGCCCCTGGGTACGGCCCACGCTATTCTGTGCGCCAAAGAATCGCTCAGCGGACCGCTGGTGGTGGCTTTTGCCGACACGTTATTTAAGGCCGATTTTACCCTCGACAGCTCGGCCGCCGGCACTATTTGGGTACAGCGCGTCGACGATCCGAAGCCCTTCGGCGTAGTGAAGCTGGATGACCAGGGCCAGATTACGGACTTCGTAGAAAAGCCCACTGAGTTTGTGTCAGACTTAGCTATTATCGGCATCTACTACTTCCAGGATGGCGATTATCTGCGTGATGAGCTTCAATTCCTGCTCGATAACGACATCAAGGACAAAGGCGAGTTTCAGCTTACCAATGCCCTCGAAAACATGAAGAACAAGGGCACCACCTTCGTGCCCGGCCGTGTAACTGAGTGGCTCGACTGTGGTAACAAAGACGCGACGGTTTTCACCAACCAGCGCTACCTGGAGTATCTGCGGGAGCGGGGCGAAAACCTGGTATCTGATTCGGCCACGCTCACTAATTCTATCGTAATTCCGCCGGTGTACATTGGTGATAATGTGAAAATTACGGATTCAGTGGTTGGCCCGCACGTCTCGTTGGGCAACAATGCCAACGTGCGCCAATCTGTTGTTTCTAACTCAATTGTGCAGGAATCGGCTACGGTATTGAACACCAACGTGACCAATTCCATGATTGGCAACCATGCTACCGTCACCGGAGTCCCTCATGATTTGAGCCTCGGCGACTATAACACGCTGCGCGTGTGATGTTTTTTGCCTCTCGGACGTTAGCAATGAGAAGTGAGATAGTAGAGGTAAGAAACGAGAACTCAGCGGCAAGGGCTTGGAACGGAGAATTAATTTCCGTTTCCAAAGCAGTTGTCTCTGAGTTCTTACCTCTAAGCTCTCTAGTTAGTACCCTCTGAACAGCGGATTGTTGGTCCGCGCTCCTGCGTCCATGAGCCGTATTTCTGCCTTTGTTTTTCTGCTGATCAGCCTGCTGTTTGCCGTTCCGGCGTGGGCGCAGCAAGCTGCACCTGCCAAAGAGGATGCGCCTAATAAAAAGTCTGAGAAACCCGAAAAGCCGCGCAAGCTTAGTCGGCGGGAGAAGAAGGAGCTCAGTCGGCGCGCCGAAGTAGAGGCTGCCCAGCTTCGGGTAGGTGCTACTTTATCGGACCGCGACCGGGGCATGAGCGAGTCCTACTTCGTGGATGGGGTGAAGTATGTGCTGCTGGAAGACTACAACAAAGCGCTGGAGCGCCTGCTGAAAGCCTACGCGTTGAATCCCACCAACGCGGCCATCAACTACAAGATAGCCGAGACGAACTTGCTGAGTGGCAATCTGAAAGACGCCACCAACTTTGCGCAGGCAGCCGTCAAATATGCCCCCCAGAATGCCTATTACTACTTGCTGCTGGCGCAGGTGTATACGTCGCAGAAGCAGTTCGATAAGGCTACGCAGGTGTACACGAGTTTGATTAAGGAAGTGCCGGATTCCGATTATTACCTGTTCAATCTGGCCGATCTGTACATGGCGCAGGGTAAGCTGAATGAGGCGCTCACCACATTCGAGCAAGCGGAGAAGAAATTTGGCCCCCTGGACGAGGTTTCTTTCAAAAAGCAGCAGATCTATCTCAAGCAGAATAACCTCGAAAAAGCCCTCCAGGAAGGTGAGGCTCTGATAAAAGCCAACCCGGAAGAAGTGCGCTACGTGCTGGCGCAGGCGGAGATGTACGCTTCCAATAATCGGATGCCCGACGCTATTCGGCTGAGTGAGCAGGCCCTGAAGCAGGACCCGGATAATCCGCAGGCCCGCATGATTCTGGCTGATGTGTATCGTCTACAGGGCAACTCGGTGGAGTCGGCCAAACAGATTAAGCTGGCTTTTGCCAGCCCGGCGCTCGATATCGATGACAAGGTGCGCATCCTCGTCGACTACATCAAGCAATTGCCCAACCCAGCCATCGAGCAAACGGCTCTGGACCTGGCGGCCATTACTACCAAGGTTCACCCAAAAGAAGCCAAAGCGTTTTCAGTAGCCGGTGATTTGCAGACCATCACGGGGCATAAAGCCGCGGGGCGGGAGGCTTATTTGCAGGCCATTCGGCTTGATGATTCCAAGTTCCTGCTTTGGCAGCAAGTCGTGCTGATTGACGCGGAGCTGAACCAAACAGACTCGCTGCTGCGCCACACTGAGCGGGCTTTGGAGCTATTCCCCAACCAGTCTGCCATGTGGTTTTACAACGGGGTAGCGCATATTCTGGACAAGCAACCCATAAAAGGCGTGAAGTCACTGGAATATGGCCGGAAGCTGGCTACCGACAATCCGGAGCTGCTGTCCCAGTTTGATACGCAGTTGGGCGATGCCTACCACGAGTTAAAGGAATATGCCAAGTCGGACGCTGCCTACGAGGCGGCGTTAGGCTTTGACGCCAACAATGCGCAGGCGCTGAACAATTACAGCTATTATCTATCGTTGAGAGGCGAGAAGCTGGATAAAGCGAAGGAAATGTCGGGCAAGCTGGTCAAGCAGTTTCCTGATAACGATACCTACCTTGATACGTACGCCTGGGTTTTATATAAGCTCAAGGACTATCAGGGAGCCCGTCAAGCATTGGAAAAAGCGCTTAAAACCACCACCGATGCCACAGTGATAGAGCATTATGGTGACGTGCTATTTCAATTGGGCGAAAAAGAAAAAGCCTTAACACAATGGCAACGTGCCCAGAAGGCCGGCGGCGCATCGGCGTTTATCGTCCGCAAGATTAAAGACCAAAAATTGTATGAGTAACCGCTTATTCTTGCTTTTCCTAGTCACTATTACGCTGGGAAGCTGTGCCCGCAAGGCTGTCCCCACTAAAACTGTTATTCCACCGACTACCAGTGCGGTTCGTGCCAACAACGTAGAGTTTCGATCTCTCTCAGCCAAAGGCAAAGCTCAGATTGAGCAGAACGGTAATAAGCTCCCCAACGCGAACCTGACACTGCGGATACGCCGCGATAGTGTCATCTGGATATCGGTATCGGTAGCGGGGTTCGAAGGCGTGCGCGCGTCCATCACGCAGGATTCGGTACGGGTGCTTAACAAGTTGCAGCGCGAATACTATGTCGGTGATTTCGCCTATTTAAGTCGCCAGCTCAACGTGCCCGTTTCCTTTGCTCAGGTGCAGGCATTGCTACTGGGTAACTACCTGCCCGCCACTGACGGCGTAGAGCCGATGATAACAATGGAAGGGACTACGCAGCGCGTACAATACAATCAGGCCAGTTTATTTATTGAGCAACTCATAGAAATGAGTCTGGGCAAACTACAAAAGCTTAGCGTGCGCGACGAAGCCAGCAAGAATAATTTGCTGGTAAACTACTCTGACTTTCGTATGCTGATGCCTACTAACCAGAGTTTTGCTCATAACACTTTACTCCAGGTCCAGCAGGCCAACGGTCAGAATAAGTCATCGGCCGCAATTAACTACCGCAACGTGGACGTAGATACCGAGCGTCTGGATTTCCCGTTCTCGGTACCTTCGGGCTATGTACGCAAAAAGTAAGCGCTGGCTCTGCTGGCTGCTGATGGGATTGATGCTGGCGCAAGCCGCACCGTCGGTGGCTCAGCAGCGCAGCAAAAAAACGACCACGCGCAAAGCACCTGTCCGGAAAAGCACTACCAAGTCGAAAGCCCAGCTGGAGCGCGAGCGGCTGGCCAACCTACGCCGGATTCGGGAGGCCAGCCGTATTCTGAGTCAGACCCAGAAGCAGAAAGAAGCTTCTCTCGGTCAGCTGAACGCGCTCAAAGAAAAGCTGGACGTGCAGAAGGGCGTTATCCGCAACATCTCCTCGGAGCTGAAATACATCGAGTCGGATGTGCGACAGACGGAAAACCAGGTGCAGCAAACGCAGCAGAGTCTGGAGCAGCTCAAGAGCGAGTACGCCCGGTTGATTTACGCTTCTTCCAAAACGGCTAATAGCTACAACCGCCTTATGTTTCTTTTCGCGGCCGAGTCGTTTAACCAGCTTATGCTGCGTATGCGTTACGTCCGGCAGTATTCGGAGGTGCGCAAAACCCAGGCGGCGCAAATTACGAGCGTGCAGCAGCGCCTCAACCGTCAGCTTACGGGCCTGACGGAGAAAAAGCAGGAAAAAAGCAGTCTGCTCACCACGCAGCTGGCTGAGAATCGTAACCTAAGCACCCTAAAGGTACAACAGGACCAAGTGGTTACCAAGCTGAGCCGTCAGGAGGAAAACCTGCGCCAAGAGCTGGCTAACCGCCAGGAATCCGTCCGCAAGCTTGACAACCTGATTGCGCAGCGCGTACGCGAAGAAATAGCGCGGGCCGCCCAGGTGGCAGCGGCTAAAGCAGCCGCCAAAGCAGCGGCTGAACGTGCCGCCGCCGGTAGCAGCAGCCCTAGTAGCACTGCCCGCACTAGTCCGGAAGCCGAAGCAGCCGCCACCCGCGTCGACCGCATTACGCTCACGCCCGAAATAGCCAGCATTTCGTCTTCATTTGCCGAAAACAGGGGCCGCATGCTGTGGCCCGTGGCGCGGGGATTCATTTCGCAGCACTTTGGCCGTCACGAGCATCCGGTGCTCAAAAATGTGATTGTGGAGAACCGTGGCGTAGATATTCAAACCAGCGCCGGGGAGGCTGTGCGCGCCGTTTCGGCTGGAAAAGTGCTTACCGTTACCAGTATAGCGGGCATGAATAACATCGTTATGGTGCAGCACGGTGAGTACTTCACGGTGTACGCTAAGCTGCGCAGCGTAAGCGTAAGTGAGGGCGACCGGGTGCAGGCCAAGCAATCAATTGGTACGGTATACACTAATTCGGAGGGCACGTCGGAGCTGCAGTTTCAGGTGTGGCGCAATAGCTCCAACCTGAACCCCGAAAGCTGGCTGGGCCAGAAGTAGCGCCAGAAAACAGTTTTAAACTGCCAGCTCAGCCACCGTGTGCTGGTATTTTTGCCCCCTAGCGGCTGGGCGTACCTGACCCGTGCGCATAACAAATGTTCCTGTAGCTCGCAACTCATCACGAAGTTGAATCAAGGTGCTCAACTGGGCATAGCCGATGGTGTATGATGAGGCGCTGTCGGTTGAGACATGCTGCAACGCCAGCGCATCCACGAGCTTTTCATCGGTGGCGCGCAGACAGATTTCAACTTCCACATCGGTGGTATACGTTGGTACGATGGCGGCAGTGTGCTTATGCAGTGTGCTTATGATAAGCATAGCGGTAGCCGTGGCGCAGAGCGGCCAAATCAGATAGCACAGCCGAGCCGGTGGGGTGGCCACCGGCACCCCGACCACGCAAAAATTGCGCATCGGCAAAAGCAGCTTGGATTACTACGCCGTTAAACTCGCGCTCCACGGCATAAAGAGGCGACGCCGGGCCGACAAGCTGCGGCGTGACAAATACTGTGACGCGGCCATCTGCCAGCCGCTGCAAACTGGCAACTGCTTTAATTTTTTGCCCCCCAGCAGCTGCAAACCGGATGTCCTGAGCCGTGATGTTTTCGATGCCCAGATTCAGCACCTGGTCAGGGTTCAGGAGCACACCGTACGCGTGCGCGACTAGAATGACGGCTTTGGAACGCGGATCGAAAGCGCCCATATCGAGCGTGGGGTCAGTTTCGGCGAAACCTAAGGCCTGAGCTTCGGCCAGGGCGGGGCCGTAATCGGAGCCTTCTTCGGTCATGCGGGAAAGCACGTAATTGGACGAGCCATTGAAAAGGCCCCCCACGCTATGCAGCGGCTCGCTGCCGAAGTAGCTGTCGAGGGTGCGTATAATCGGGATACTGCCGCAAACGGAAGCTTCGTAGAGCAGGGTGCCGCCGTGCGCTTGCTGAAGCTCAACCAGCTCAGGCAGGTGGTGCGCAACCATCGCCTTATTGGCCGTTACGATTTGCCGCCCGTTGCGCAAGGCAGTGCTTACCAAGCGAAAAGCTTCATCGGCATCGTCGATTACTTCCACCAGCACGTCCAGATCGGGGTCGGTGAGCAGGTCGTCGGCGTGAAAGTCGAAGCGGTCGGCGGGCAGGGTGCGGGATTTGGTAGGATTTTTCACCGCAATACGCTTCACCACCGCTCCAAACTCGGGCAGCTGCTGCAGAATATCGTAGAGCCCTTGCCCCACGCAGCCAAAGCCAATCAACCCAATGCGCAAACGACTTTTATCGGATATCATAGGAGTGCTACTTGCGGAAAGAATAGAACAGCAGGAACAAGCGGCTAAGAGCCTCAATGGGCGAACGTCTGCACATAGAAGCGTTCGAGAAAATGAGTGATTTGGGCGGTTTCTATCAAAAAACCGTCGTGGCCGAAACCGGAATCCATTTCGGCGTACATAGCGCCGGGGATGTAGCGGGCCAGAAACTGCTGCTCGTGGGGCGGAAACAGCACATCAGACGTGATGCCCAGCACCAACGTACGAGCCCGAATCTGGCCCAATGCGGCAGCAATGCTCCCTCTGCCCCGGCCCACATTGTGCGAGTCCATGGCTCTGGACAGCGCCACGTAAGTGTAGGCATTAAAGCGGGCCACCAGCTTATCTCCCTGATATTGTTGGTAAGTGCTGGCCCGGAAACCCGTGATTTTATTTTCGTCGGGTTCCTGCTGGGTATTGCCATAAGCCTCGTAGCTGCGGTAGCTGAGCAAGGCTATGGCGCGGGCCGCTTTCAAGCCATTTTGCCCTCCGGTCGGCGTGGCCGAGTGATAGGTTGGATCAGCGAAAATGGCTAAGCGCTGCGCTTCATTAAAAGCAATGCCCCAAGGCGAGTGCTGCGCATTGGTGGCCAGCACGATAAGATGCTCAAACACGGTGGGCTGCTGAATGGCCCACTCCAGTGCCTGCTGTCCACCCAGGGAGCCACCAATCAGCGTATGAATCTGAGTCAAGCCTAAGTGGAGCCGCAAAGCTTCGTGCGCCGTCACCATATCCCGAACCGTAAGCAGCGGAAAATCCTGATAAAGCGCTGGCTCTGCGTTGAACGGCGTGAGTGGGCCCGTGGAGCCATAGCAAGAGCCCACTATGTTGGCGCACACGATGAAATGAGTTGCCGGATCGAAATGGCAGCTGGGGCCAAATAAGCCAGGCCACCAGCTGAGCACATCGGCGTTGGCCGTAAGCGCATGGCACGCCCACACCACATTGTCGCGAGCGGCATTGAGCGTACCATACGTATGATAAGCTATCCGCGCTTGAGGTAACATAGCGCTGCTTTCGAGTAGAAGCGGTTCAGAAAGGACGAAATGCTGATAATCAGGCATGTAGTGTGTTGTTCTGATAATTGCCTCAAGCAAACCGGGGCCAGAGGTTGAGGCCCATCGTCAGGCGGTAACTATAAAAGCAGATTCTCAATAGCTCCCACACCAACTAATGCTAACCCAAACGCTGGGTTGGTGTGGGAGCTATTGAAGGCTGGGCAAGGCAGTATCTTTGATTTCTGCCTTGTCATTCCGCAAAACCGCTGTATTGGAAATTTGAGCGCGGACCGCTGCAACGTCCCGCGCTCTATGTTTCTGCTGGCAGCAGCTAGACTTCCAGTACTACAGGGTGCTCGATGGCCGGCTCCGGTAGCGTGTCGCCTTCGGTTTGCTGACTCCGGGGGGCTTTTTCTGCTACCGCGTCGAAGGCGTTTTGCAGGTCAGCTTTGATATCTTCGATGTGCTCCAGCCCTAGGGAGATGCGCAGTAGTGTAGGCGTAACGCCAGCCGCTAGTTGCTCTTGGTCGGAAAGCTGCTGGTGGGTAGTGGCGGCAGGCTGGATAATGAGCGTTTTAGCATCGCCCACATTAGCTAAGTGGCTCACTAGTTTTAGGTTATCAATAAAGCTGATGGCCGTATCCTTACTGCCTTTGATGCTGAATGTAAGTACGCCGCCGGCCCCACGCTTCAGGTATTTCTGCGCCAGACCATTGTAGCGGCTGCTTTTCAGGCCGGGATAATTTACGGCCTCTACCTGAGGGTGCCGCTCCAGCCATTCGGCCAGCTTTTGCGCATTTTCCACGGTCCGGTCTACGCGCAACGACAATGTTTCGAGGCCTTGCAGTAGCAGGAAAGAGTTGAAGGGACTAATGGCAGGACCAAAGTCGCGCAGACCTTCCACCCGCGCCCGAATAATGAAAGCAATGTTGCCAAACGACCCACCTTTGCCGAATACATCGTTGAAAATGAGGCCATGGTAACCTTCCGATGGCTCCGTGAACTGCGGGAACTTACCGTTGCCGAAGTCGTATTTGCCGCCGTCTACAATTACGCCGCCCACGCTGGTGCCGTGGCCCCCAATCCATTTCGTGGCCGATTCTACTACGATGTGCGCGCCGTGCTCCAGCGGACGAAATAGGTAGCCGCCCGCACCAAATGTATTATCCACGATGAGGGGCAGGTCATGTTTGTCAGCAATGGCGGCAATGCGCTCAAAATCCGGGATGCTGAAGCTGGGGTTGCCAATAGTTTCGAGGTAGAGCGCCTTGGTTTTATCGTCAATCAACGCCTCAAAACTCTCGGGCGTGTCGCCGTCAGCGAAGCGGGCTTCGATGCCTAAGCGCTTGAAAGCCACCTTGAACTGGTTGTAAGTGCCACCGTAGAGGTGCTGAGTGCTCACGAAGTTGTCGCCGGCTTGCAGGATGTTGTTCAGGGCCAGAAACTGCGCTGCCTGACCCGAACCCGTGGCCAGCGCCGCCACACCACCTTCCAAAGCTGCGACCCGCTGCTCAAACACATCGGTGGTGGGGTTCATCAGGCGCGTGTAAATGTTGCCGAACTCCTTAAGAGCGAATAGATTAGCACCGTGCTCCGCATTTTTGAATACGTAGGAGGTAGTCTGATGAATGGGCACTGCGCGGGAGCCAGTGGTGGGGTCAGGCTGCTGACCGGCGTGCAATTGAAGGGTCTCGAAGTGCAAAGTGGGAGTAGGCATGGGTAAGAGATATAAAGTTGAGAGATGGACAAGATTAAAAAGGAAGAAACAGGCGTTACAGGGCAGCCAGAGCCGGAAAAATAGTTGTTGGATCAGGTCGGCGCTTGAAGTCAGCATCCGTCTCTGCCCATACAATCACGCCCTCGGAACTGATGACGAAGGTGGCCGTGAGCGGTAGCTCGCCGCTGTCGTCGTTGTTGTACTCTTCCAAGTTGATTCCGACTCCTTTCAGGGTGGTATACACGGCTTCGCCAATGGAATAGGCCAATCCGTACTGGCGGGCTACTTCGTTGCCAACGTCGCTGAGCACGGGATATTCTAATTCTTTCTCTTCGACGGTCAGGCTGGTAAGCTCAGGTTTCTAGGGCGATATGGCTATCAGATTAGCGCCGTAGCTCTCAAATTGAGGTAAAGCCTGCTGGTAAGCCCGTAGCTGTACATTGCAGTAAGGGCACCAGTTGCCGCGATAGAATACTAATATCACCGGTCCCTGCCGCCGCAGGCCGGAAAGCGCGACGGGATTGCCCGCAGCATCGGGCAGGGTAAAATCGGGAGCCGTCTGGCCTACTTGCCGGCTGCGTTGGGCTAGGCCGGCCTGCCGTACGGACGCTATACCCGCGTCGATGGCGTGGCTGGTAGCGGGGGGCAATACCGTAGCTAGGTGCTGGGCAGTAGCGTCAAGTTCGCCCTGGAGAGGGGCAGGTGCCGCGTTTGTCGGGAAAAATGACATAGTGGTATAAAGAGTTGGTTTGCGAGAAAATGGACAGGGCGCCGTGGCGAGACCCGGAGCGCGGCTGGCGGGGGCAAGACAACAGGCAGTAGTGAGCCGGCCAGGGACACCCGATGCCCCGTGCAGACCCTAGGATCTGCCGCGGCGCGGTTTTTTACAGGAAATGAAAAGGAGGAGAGCTAGTCGGAAGCCGGATTAGCAACAACACACGCAACAACAGCACATTCGCTTGGCCAACGGGCTGCCAGTGGCAGGAGCCAAAACGCGGAAACCCGCAGGCCAATCGGCGCGCAATGAGGCGGCTGAGGCGGGCGGGGGAAGCAGTACGGAAGAAGCTTGGTTTCTCATGGCGCTGAGCTTATATCTCCCGCCGGCAACTGACCGGGCGGGCAGGAATTGGCACCTTTCACATGATGAAGGTTGCCAGCGGGTCAGGGAGCCTATTCTCTCGCCGCTTCTGTATAAATCTGAAATAACTATCTCGTCGTTAACGAGAAGTACCGGGTAGGTAGCCGCAAATGTACGAATCGAATGGAGAACGCCAAATTCGTCAAAAAGTTTTTTGTTTCGTGCAGCTCAGCCAGTGAGGTGCAAAAAAGCCCCCTAGCAATTCGCCAGGGGGCTTTTTTGTGATAAAATTCATCGTGAATTTTAGTTAGGCCTGAGGTAGAGTTAATACCTGGCCCACCTCAATATGGTCGGGATTGGAGCCGATTGTTGCCTTATTCGCATCATAAATCTGATGCCATTTGGCGGCATCACCGTAGTGGCTTTTCGCGATTTTGGAGAGCGAATCACCACTAACTACCGTGTATTGTGTGCCTTGAGCAGCAGCGGGCTTGGCAGCAGCCTGATTAGCGTTGCCGAAAAAATCGGTATTGGCGTTCTGGTTGGGTGTGGCGGCCGGTTGAACGGGCTTTTCTTCGCCTTTATTGCTTAGGAAATCGAACAGTCCCATAGTCGTGGTTGATTAAGAGGAGGAAACAGCGCATGTGCCTGACGGCCATGCTGTCAAGTCATCTTACGCCCAATGCTTGAATAAGTTGCGGTCTTCAAAATGCCCCCAGGGGATGTTAACTCTTTCCAATAAGGCGCGTAAGAAGCCCAACACTGCTCTGTTAGAATGTATCATTCTGGCTGAAGCGGCGCCTTTCCATCTTTAAACCCTAAGGACTACTTTCCATGAGAACTATTGCACTTCCTTTCCGCTACCTGGCCAGCCTGATGATGCTGTTGTCGCTATTTACGGCAGCCTGTAGCCAGAAAGACAAAGTTGGCGAAACCAACATGCTCTACGGTACCGAGAGCAAAGTATGGAAAACGGACAAAGAAACTGCTGCCAGCGGCGACAAGGTAGCCCAAACGGATGCTGATAAAGATACCGAACTGCGGTTCTATGCCAATGGTAACTTCAACATGACGTCGCCCCAGCAATCGATGCAGGGCAAGTACACTTTCGATCAGCCCGGCAAGAAAATTACGCTCACTCCCGACGGTGGCACTACGTCCATGAGCTTTGATGTCGTAAACCTGACGGACGATAAAATCACGTTGCGCGGCGTAAACGGCGAGCAGATGATGCTGGAATCTGACTAACGAAGCTTTATTTTACTTAAAAAAAGCCCCCCAGCGCAATGTTGGGGGCTTTTTTATGCTTTATGAATTCATAACTTCCTTCACCCGGTTCCGACCAAATACCCGTGCTATCCAGCGCGGCAAAAAAATGGCCCCCAGTACCAGATACAAGTAATAAGTAACGATGCGATACAGCAGGACCACAAAGTTGGTCATGGTGGGCGTGCCGATAAATTTGCCAAAAAACGTGGGAAATGCGCCCTCAGCAATGCCCGCGCCACCGGGTGTGATAGCGACCAAGAGTACCACCTTATAGATCAGATTTCGGCTGAAAATCAGCCCGAACTCGCCCCAGCTCATGTCTACGAAGGCGGCGATAATGCAACCGATGACCAGGTAGCGCGCCGTCCAGACAAAGGCCGTGGATAAAGAGGCCTCCACCCAATACCGGGCCGCGTTGCCCCGAAGCTGGGCCGACGCCCACACCATTTCGTTGCCGTGCTGATAGGCTTTGGAACGCCAGCGCCGCATTCCTTTGAAGGAAAACAGCCGCACCAGCAGCCGCTTCACCGACTGCGGATTGATAAAGAGTGCATACAGCATCAGGGCCGAATACAGGGTTACCATCAGGTAGCTCAGCACGAAGGCCACCTGCAAAGTCGTGACGAAGCCGCCTTGCAGGGCCTCGTGCGGGTACAGCGCGTCGCCCGCCAGCCATACTACCAGCGGCACCGTCACTACATAGTACACGTTGTCGAGCAGGGCCGTTACCATTACATAGGCCAGCGATTTGCCCAGAGAGATTCCTTCTTTATTAAGCAGGAAAGGCGCTACCGAGGTGCCGCCCACCGCCGATGGAAGGACGCAGGAGGCAAATTCCCAGATCATAATTACGTCCAGGCTTTGGCGCCAGCTCAGTACTTTTTCCGATATATGCCGAATGCGGTAGATATAGCCCCAGTCGCGGGCCACCAGCACCGCCACCATAATAAGGAGCCAGTGCAACTTGGCATTAGCCAAAGGAGCCAAATCGCCCGGCTGGTAGCTGCGCCAGAACATAAACCCCACCACGCTCAGGCCGATAAGAACCGGCAGAACGATGCGGGAAGGTTTTAGCTTATCAAGAAGTTGCTTTTCCTGACTATCCTGGGTGAGCGGCATGATAAAAGATGGGTGGTGGGGTAAAAGTAGGCAATAATGAGAGCGGCCCCTACCAAATACGAGGTAAGTATTGCCTCGGACGAGGCTAACTCACCCCTATAGAATCAGTTGATAGAAAGCTAGGCGTTTGCAGCTTTCGTCAACAACCGGCCCTAACGAAAAGTCGTACCTTTGTCTGGTAGCTTCGGCAGGAAAGTTGGACGGCTCCAACCTTTTAGATTCGTAGTAGGTTATTGTGCTATATTTTACTTTTTGCTTTTCTGAAAGATGATTGTTGAACCCGGTGAACTACTGGCGGCCATTGACTCGCCTGATGACCTCAAGAAGCTCAGCGAGGACCAACTAGTCCAGGTAAGCCAGGAGCTGCGCCAGTTCATTATTGATTCGGTTTCGATTTATGGGGGGCATTTTGGTGCTTCGCTGGGCGTAGTAGAGCTGACCGTAGCCCTGCACTACGTCTTCAATACTCCCTACGACCAATTGGTCTGGGATGTGGGCCATCAGGCTTACGGCCACAAAATCTTGACCGGCCGCCGCGGCCAGTTCCCGACCAACCGGCGCTACGGCGGCATGTCGGGCTTCCCTAAGCGCAACGAGAGCCCCTACGATGCCTTCGGCGTGGGCCACAGCAGCACCAGCATTGGAGCCGCGCTGGGCATGGCCGTAGCCTCGGAGTATAAGAACGAGCAGGACCGCCAGCACATCGCCGTCATCGGCGACGGGGCCATGACGGCTGGTATGGCTTTCGAGGCATTGAACCATGCGGGGGTAGCCAAGTCTAATCTGCTGGTTATCCTCAATGACAACTGCATGAGCATCGACCCCAACGTGGGCGCGCTTAAAGAATACCTCACCGACATTACCACTTCCCGCACTTACAACAAAGTGCGCGACGAGCTGTGGAATGTATTGGGCAAGCTCAGCAAGTTCGGTCCCAACCCCCAGCAGATTGCCCGTAAGGTAGAGCAGGCTATGAAGGCTACGCTGCTCAAGCAAAGCAACCTGTTTGAGGCTCTCAACTTCCGCTATTTCGGCCCCGTGGATGGCCACGACGTGCAGCATCTGACCACTATTCTGCGCGACCTGAAAAGTATTCCGGGGCCCAAAATTCTGCACTGCGTAACGGTGAAAGGCAAAGGCTACGCGCTGGCCGAAAAAGACCAGACGCTGTGGCACGCTCCGGGCCTGTTTGACAAAATCACGGGCGAGATTCACAAGAAAAGTTACGATAAGCCGCAGCCGCTTAAGTATCAGGATGTATTTGGTTACACCATTGTAGAGCTGGCTGAGCAGAACGCGAAGGTGATGGGCGTGACGCCCGCGATGCCCTCGGGCTGCTCCCTGAACATTATGATGAAGGCAATGCCCGACCGCGCTTTCGACGTGGGCATTGCTGAGCAGCACGCTGTTACTTTCTCCGCAGGCTTAGCTACGCAGGGCTTGGTGCCGTTCTGCAACATTTATTCCTCCTTCATGCAGCGTGCCTACGACCAGGTAGTACACGATGTAGCTTTACAAAACCTGAACGTCGTGTTCTGCCTCGACCGGGCCGGGTTTGCCGGCGCCGACGGTCCCACTCACCACGGTTGCTACGACATCGCTTATATGCGCTGCGTGCCTAATATGGTGGTGTCGGCGCCCATGAACGAGCAGGAGTTGCGCAACCTCATGTACACGGCCCAGCAGCCGGATATGGGTCCGTTCAGCATCCGCTACCCTCGCGGCGAGGGCGTTATGCCCGAGTGGCGCACGCCGTTCAAGAAAATCACCGTTGGTACTGGCCGCGTAGTGCGCGAGGGGCAAGGCGTAGCTATTCTTAGCTTCGGTCACATCGGCAACTACGCCATGAAAGCCACTGTTGCCCTGGCTGCTGAAGGCATCTCCGCTGGCCACTACGATATGCGCTTTGCCAAACCTTTGGATGAAGAAATGCTCACCGATGTGCTTAGCCGTTACCAAGCTATTGTGACCGTGGAAGATGGCTGCCTGCAAGGTGGCTTCGGTGCCGCCGTGCTGGAGTTTATCGCCGACCATGGCTACTCAGTGCCCGTCAAGCGCCTCGGTATCCCTGACCGGGTAGTGGAGCACGGCACCCAAGATGAACTGTACAAGGAATGCGGCTTCGATGCGGCCGGTATCGCGAGTGCGGTGCGGGAATTGAGTGGTAAAGTAGCAGCGAAAGCTACATTTCAATCACTATCTGTATAGTTCCTCCAAGTAGGCGCAAGCAAAGAGCCCCACCGGATTATATCCGGTGGGGCTCTTTGCTTGCGCCTGTAGTTAATGCCCTCCTGTAAAGTGATTGATTCAGATATAAGTACTGGTATAATTTAAGTTATGTATAGGGCTCATACTAGGATTAAATATAACTAATCTATGTTTTTAATAAACGAAAGATTGTATTTTTATTTTTGATAAACTATGATTATAGAAGTATAAATATCTATTTAATGAATTAATTAAGATTAATTATTATAAAATAAGGTTTTATTAATTACCACGAATATTCTGGTTTCAGATTTGTATATTGTAAAAAATTGAGTTGCTATTACTACCGCACAACTGACAATATGAAAAAACTGTACAAATTTCTTTTGAGCTGTTTGGGTTTGCTCTTGCTCTCCTTTTCTGGATACGCGCAATGCAGTAATCAGATTACGACCAAGTATTACAACAACGGCCTATTAGTCACTGATAATACGAATAAGGGGCAGAGTGGCTATACCGGCACAGTATGTCCAACAGCAGGTGCTGCCTACACATTTAGTGCTAGTTCTACCTCAAACGCCCGTATGACGTGGTCCAGAGTAATTACTCGTGGTTCCACTCCTGACCTGGATGTCGTATCAAACATTGAGACAAGACTAGTACCCTCCCCTAACGAATTTGAGGTGGAGTTATCATTCACTACAACTACGACATTCCGGCTTGAATCAGATGCTGGTAAAGGTTCATACCCTGGAAACAATTGTAATAATACTACAATTAGCTATGTATATCTGACCCTTACTCCAGCTCTCGCCTTATCCTCTCCTAATTTTAGCGGGGTTTGCATTGGAAGCGACGTAACGTTGAACGCATCGGGCTCTACCACCGGAGTATATACTTGGACTGCTAATGGAGTCACGCTTAATAAGACAAGCAGCTCCATTACGGAAAAGCCTCTTGTTACTACCACTTATACCGTTACGACCAGTACCAACTGCGGCACCAGCTCTCAGCAGCTTACCATCCCCGTAAAGGACGTAACCATTTCGCCCAGCGCGCCTACCATTTGTAGTGGCCAGTCTACTACGCTCACGGCAAACTACAACGGCGATAATACTGGTATTTCCTATAACTGGACCGTAAAAGGTGGATCAACCTCGCTGCCTACAACTAAGTCAATCACGGTAACTCCTACTGCGACCACTACTTACCAAGTGGTAGTAAATACTAATGATTGTGGCCAATTTACGAAAGAGGTAACGGTGACAATAGGCGCCCCTACCGTTGCTATTTCTCCTAGCGCGGCTACGATATGCTCTGGTGGCTCTAGTAGTTTGACAGCAGTATCAAACAACCCCAATGCTACATTTACTTGGTCGCCGAGCACCAGTCTCAGCAGCCCAACGGGTGCTACCGTCATAGCTAGCCCTACGACCACCACAACATATACGGTGACTGCTACTACACCTTGTGGCGTTGTAACCAGTCAGGTAGTAGTGACGGTTACATCGTCGGCAGAATATAAGGTAACGCCTAGCCCGGCTGTGATTTGCTCGGGATCTTCTATCACCCTGACCGCCAGCTCCAACATCACCGCAGCTAGCTACAGATGGTATAAGACGACAGATTTGGGTACCATTCTTTCAACAACGGCGAGCCTGACCGTAGCGCCAACGGCTAATACCACTTACAGAGTCATAACTACAACTTCCTGTAATACCAATACTACGGACGTTCCGGTAACGGTCAAGGCCAGCCCGTCGGTTACGGTTAGCCCATACAATATCAGCATAAGACCAAGGTCTTCCGTTACCTTAAAAGCTGATGACGGGACTACGGGTACTACAAACACCTATGCTTGGACAGCCAGTACGGAAAGTGCGACTAGCACCTTGTCAGAAACTACCCAGTCTATCACGGTTTCGCCTCGTACTGCTACTACGTATACAGTTACAGTTACCAATTCTGTGGGTTGCAGTGCTACTTCTCAGTCTGTTATAAATCCAAATATACCTCTCCCCGTAGAGCTTATTAGCTTTGTAGCAACCTGGACGAGTTCGGCTCCTAAACTGACTTGGGCCACAGCTTCGGAAAAAAATAATGCTTACTTCGATATCGAGCGTAGCGTGGACGGCAGTACTTTCCAAGTAGTAGGAAAGCGCCTAGGCGCAGGTACAACGCTTTCACAAACCGAATATCAATTCTCTGACGAGAGTGTCTATGAAACTGCTGCTAGCACACTGTACTACCGCTTGCATCAGGTCGATATCACGGGTGAGAGCAATTACTCTCCGGTACGTAGTGTGCAGCCTAAGGCAGGAAAATATACCTTCCAAGCCGAAGTATTCCCTAATCCTTATGAGGATAAAGTAACGGTACAGTATCGTTCGTTTGGAGCTGGTACTACCACGCTCACTATTCATGATGTGCTGGGCCATACCCTGCTCACGAAAACGGTAGCCGCCACGGCTGGCGCCCAGGAGATCGAGCTTCCCGAAGCTGCTTCTTTGTCCGCTGGTGTTTATTACCTGACTATCCGCCAAGGTGGTCAGCAGCAGGTAATGAAGCTCAGCCACCGCTAGAATTAAGTAGCATAAGCGCCAACAGAAAGGCCAGGACCGTATATGGTTCTGGCCTTTTCGTTGCCAGTTACTTAGAGTCATCACCTCACCATCGTAGTGCAGATTCATACTCTTCTCACGCACTCACAGTACCCGTACCTATGCCCAATACGCAACCCGCCCTCCTCTTCCTGCACGGCTTCGCCGAAAGCCGCGACATCTGGACCGAGTTCATCCAAAATTGCCCCCCAGACTACTACATCCTTACGCCCGGCTTCCCCGGCTACGGCGCTGCTGATGCTGATGCGCCGCCCGTTGCCGACTATTCCATGGAGGCGCTGGCCGAATTTGTGAAGCATGAGCTGGATGAGGCCGGCGTACAGCAGGCCATCTTTATCGGGCACTCCATGGGCGGCTACGTGGCGCTGGCGTTTGCCGAAAAATACCCGGCGCGGGTCGCGGGCTTGTGCCTGTTTCACTCCTCGGCCCAAGCCGATACCGACGAGAAAAAGGCTAATCGTGGCAAGAATATCAGCTTCGTGGAGAGCCACGGCGTCGTGAAGTTTATGGAAACCTTCATCCGGCCGCTTTTCGCCGATGCCAACGAGGAAACCATGCTGCCCTATCGGCGGCAGTTAGAGGAAATCGGGGCGGCCACACCCCCAGCCAGCGTCGTCGGTGGCCTGCAAGCCATGCGCGACCGGCCCGACCGCACGGCGGTGCTGCGCAAAGCCACGTTTCCAGTGCTCTTCATTGTGGGCAAGGAAGATGCCGCTGTGCCCTTAGCGGCGGCCTTGGAGCAGGTAGCACTGCCGCCCATCAGTACGGCCCTCTTTCTGGAGCGCGTGGGCCACGTCGGATTCTTCGAGCGCCCCGAGGCCACGCGCCGGGCGGTGCTGGACTTCGTGGGGGGCATTTTTGGGGAACAGGCGAAGTAGCCGAGCTTATTTAGAAAGGAAAACGGCCGCTTCTTGCTTGAAGCGGCCGTTTGGTGTAGGCTAGCTGCTGCTAGCTAGAGAATAGCGAAAGTGATGGGAACCACATAAAATACCTTTACTGGCTTGCCTTGGTGCATCGCCGGCTTAACGGCTTTCTGCCGGCTCACGGCGCGTGCGACTTCCTCATCAATGGCCGAATAAACCGGCTGAATAATCTTCACCGGACTCATTGTTCCCTGTTCGTCCACTTCAAAATACGCTAGCGCAATACCGCCCTTCCTATTGCGCAGCGCGTCTGCCGGGTACCGGATGCTGCGTTGGATGTTCGCTACAAGTTGCTCATCATCAGCGGCTCCCTCAAAAACAGGCATTTGATCTGCGTAGACGTAAACAGGGGCAGACGGGGTTGGCGTCAGGTAAAAGTATACGGGCAGCATCTGGGTGCTTGCTGCTGGAATCCCGTTTCGCACAGCGGGCTTCCAGAGCAGCATAGTGGCTACGGCTTGTTCGGCGGCTTTTATCAATAGCGGCTGCGCTATGGCGCTATTGTCTAAGGGCGCTTTGCGACGGTTTGGGCTTTCCGCCGGCCGGATGGCGGCTATATACTCCGCTTTACCTTCCGCGCTAATCTTACACCGCACAAATATCCGACCTTCCGCCTGACTGGCGCGTGCCACTTCCGGGTAAGGTACAGCGGCTAGATAAGCCAGCAGCGCTTCCGGTCCGCCCGGAAACTGCGCGCTGCTTGTAGCTAATTTCCCGCTCTGCGCGGCGGCGCGTGCAGCCAAAATCTGCTCTACGTTGGCAGGAAGCTCAAACGTAATGGGCAGAGTATAAGCAACGGGCACGGCGCGGCCAGATTGCTTGCCTGGAGTGTGGGCGGGCAGCGTACCCACGGCCCGTACGGCTTCGGCGTCGAGTAGGGGATGGGCCGACTTCGCTACCTGCACATCCTGCAACCGGCCCGAGATCCCCACCACGTAGCTGAGCCTTCAAGCCGCTGCTGCAATGCCTCGGTAGGATATACTATGGTAGAGCCAAGACCTTTCAGCAAGGCCTCCTGCCCGCCTGGAAACACGGGCATTTGCTCGATGTAGGTATAGACTGAGTCAGTAGAAGCAGCTTTCTCCTGCGCCTGAGTGGAATGCGTAGCAAGGGAAAGACTTCCTAACAATAAAAACCGCGAAGGAAAGGACATCAGTAGAAGCAAGGTGTAGACATAGAATAAGAAACCTATGCTGTCAGCAAGCCCATTTTGAGCATCGCCTCCGCGATCTGCACGGCATTGGTGGCGGCACCTTTGCGCAGGTTATCCGCTACTACCCATATATTGAGCGTGCGCGGCTGCGACTCGTCGCGGCGCAGGCGACCGACCAGTACCGCGTCCTTACCGTGAGCATCCTTGGGCATCGGATATTGGTTCCGGGCCACATCATCAACCAATTCCACGCCGTCGGTTTCGCGCAGGATGCGGTACACCTCATCCAACTCAAACTCCTGCTCAAACTCCACATTGATGGCTTCCGAGTGGCCGCCCATTACGGGGATGCGCACGGCGGTGGCCGTTACCTGAATGGTATCGTCGCCGAGGATTTTCTGGGTTTCGCGCACCATTTTCATTTCCTCCCTGGTGTAGCCATTATCCTCGAACACGTCGATGTGGGGCAACACGTTCAGGTCGATGGGGTGGGGATAGGCGGGGTTGGAAGCGGCCTGGCCGGCGCGCTCTTCCAGGAGCTGATCCACGGCTTTTTTGCCGGTGCCCGTCACGCTCTGGTAGGTGCTCACCACGATGCGCTTGATCTGGAAGGCCGCGTGCAGCTGGTGCAGGGCCAATACCATCTGGATAGTGGAGCAGTTGGGATTCGCAATAATTTTATCGGCCGGGGTCAGCTCTTTGGCGTTGATTTCGGGTACCACCAGCTTCTTGGTGGGGTCCATGCGCCAGGCCGAGGAGTTGTCGATAACCACGGTGCCGACTTCAGCGAAGCGCGGGGCCTGCTCCTTCGAGACGCCACCCCCGGCCGAGAAAATAGCCACGGCGGGCCGGGCCGCGATGGCCGCGTCCATGCTCACTACCTTGTATTTCTGACCCTGAAACTCGATTTCCTGGCCCACCGACTTCTCGGAGGCCACGGGCAGCAGCTCAGTGACCGGGAAGTTACGCTCGGCCAGTACTTTCAGCATTTCGGTGCCCACCAGGCCAGTGGCACCCACAACGGCAACTTTCATGATACAATCTATTGATGAAACGGGCCAACAATGCGGCAGCTGGGCAAAGATACGGGTGAAAGCAAATCCAGTATCACGGTATCTTTCTTGCAGAGGCGCGCCAATAACGGACGGTTATGAGTAGCGCACCCCATTAACTAGTAACCGCCGCGAGCCTATCCGAGAGCTTATATGAATGATAAAGAACGCCTATTGTATTACATATGAAAGCACGAATACTAAGTTTATTTCTCCTTCTTCTCCTCTCTATATCCGCTACTGCCCAGCTCACCGACTCCTTTACTGACGGCGACTTTACCCAGAATCCCGCCTGGTCCGGCGACGCGACTAGCTTCCAGATCAACCCGCAGCAACAGCTGCAAAGCAACGGCCCGGCCATAACGGGCACCACCCTCCAGCTTGCCACGCCCAGCACCGCGGCTAACGGCGTCACATGGGAGTTTTATGCTAATCTGCGCCTGGCTACTTCGGGGGGCAATCTGGCCGATATCTGGCTCATGGCTGATCAGTCGAGCTTAAAAACGAGCGGCACTAAAGGCTACTTCGTGCGACTAGGTGGCACTCTGGATGAGATAAGTCTGTTTCGCCAGGATGCGACGGGCAGCCCCGTGTATGTCATTAATGGCCAGGATGGGTCGCTCAAATCAACTACCAACAACGTCGTGCGTGTACGCGTGACACGCTCCCCTGGGAATGTCTGGGTGCTGGAGCACGACCTGACTGGGGGGCAAAATTTCACCTCCGGCGGCACGGCCACCGATGCCACGCACCAGCGCAGCGCCTATTTCGGGGTGCGACTGACGTACTCTTCCGCCAACAGCCGGAATTTCTACTTCGACGATTTTCGCATCACCGACACGGTGCCGCCAGCCCTGCTGAGCGCTACGCCCACCGGTCCGCGCCAGCTGGATGCCTTGTTCAGTGAAGCTTTAGATGCTGCCCCTAGTGCGGCCAGCTACCGCCTCGTGGCCGGGCCGGCGGTACTTACGGCCCAGCTCGACGCGGCCAATCCGGCGCTGGTGCACCTGACGCTAGGGGAGAATTTACCGCTGGGAAATAACACGCTCGAAGCGCGCAACGTGACCGATGCCAACGGTATAGTAGCCGCCGGGCCGCTCACGGCTGTTTTCGTGAATCAGGGTTTTGCTGTCGCACCGGCTTTTAATCAGGTACTCATCACCGAAATAATGGCTGATGAAACGCCCGTGGTGGGGCTGCCCGCGTCGGAGTACGTAGAAATTCATAACCCCACGGCGGGCACAGTGCTGGACCTGGCGGGGATGCGGCTGCTGAAGCCGGGTAGCACGACAGTGGCTGTCTTTCCGGCCGGGGCCGCGCTACTGCCGGGTGAGTACGCCGTGGTCTGCGGGAGCACGCGAGCTAGTCAGTTTGCTGCTTTTGGGAAGGTCTTTGGCTTAACGAACTTCCCCAGCCTGTCGAACGCCGGCGACCAGCTCGTGCTGCGCGCTCGTAACGGACAAACGCTATTTGAAATCACGTATTCGGACACCTGGTACAAGGATTTACGCAAAAAAGAAGGCGGCTGGGCCCTGGAAATGGTAGACCCTGCCAATCCCTGCGCTGGCAGCAGCAACTGGACCGCCAGCACCGACGACAGTGGTGGAACACCCGCCCGCGCCAACGCCGTGCGGGCCACTAACCCTGACCACGCCGCGCCTGCTTTATTGCGCGCCGTAGCCCTAACACCGACTATCGTGCGGCTGTTTTTCGGAGAAAAGCTGGATAGTCTGGCCAGCACCAACGTCGGGCTGTATGCCTTAACGCCAGCGGTGCCCGTTACGCGGGCAGCGCCGCAGGGACCGGATTTTCGCACTGTCGATTTACAGCTGACTACCAATTTGCCCCCCAACCAACCCCTGATCGTGGCCGTGCAGCGAGCTACTGATTGCGCTGGCAACGGCGCGGGTCCAATTACTGCTGCCCCTTTTGCCCTACCCGTAGCGGCTCAATCTGGCGACGTGGTTATCAATGAAATCCTGTTCAATCCGCGCACCGGCGGCGTCGATTTTGTGGAGTTGCTGAATCGGTCGGATAATTACCTCGACGTGCAGGGCTGGCAGCTAGGCACAGAGCAACCCGCTGGCGTAAGCGCCAGCCCCATCAGCGCGGGGCCTTATGGCCTGGCGCCGGGCCAGCTGCTGGTGCTTACCACCCGGCCCGATGTGGTGCAGACCGAATACCCCACCCACGATCCGGCCGCGTTCTTGGCGATGGCCAGTTTTCCCAGTCTGCCCGACGACGCGGCCACGGTAGTAGTACTGGACGCGAAAGGCCAGGCTATCGACCGCTTCCACTACGACGAAAAGCAGCATTTGCCCTTACTCAGCGACCGCAACGGCGTCTCGCTGGAGCGCATTCGGGCGGCGGAAGCTAGCGTGGGGGGCAATTTTCACTCAGCGGCCAGCGCCGTTGGCTACGCTACTCCTGGCCGGCCCAACTCGCAATACCAGGCCGACCCCACTGGCGCAAAGCTTTTCCAGATTGAGCCCGAAATTTTTACGCCTGACGAAGACGGCCAGCAGGACTTCACGACGCTCACCTATCGCTTCGACTATCCGGGCTACGCGGCCTCCATTACCGTGTATGATGCCCAGGGCCGACTGACCCGCCGCCTGATGCGCAACGAAACCTTCCCCATGAGTGGTTTTTTACAGTGGGATGGCCTCACCGATCAGGGGCGCAAAGCTGCTATCGGGCCGTATGTGCTATTGATCGAGCTGTATCGGGTGGCGGGCGGCGAGACGCACGTCTATAAGCGCAACGTGGTGCTGGGGGGGCGCTTGTAGCAGAGTGGGGGCTTTTTGCCTAGCACTAAATGGATAATCAAGGTAAGGTCAACAAGACCTTTCTACCACAGGCCACGCACAAATTCGCGGCTTGTGTCCATTGTTGCCTTACCGCGTTTATCCATAAAAATCCTGCCCCCAATGGCACAAGGCGTCATCGGTATAGCTTTTTCCGCATCCTGTTTGATCTGGAGCCCGCCGTAGATGCGGCATGCTATGTAATGGCGGGGGCTATTTGCTGCTCACCTTCCTCACCGATTATCGATTTGGCCTTTTTCGGTCGGTGCCCTTTCCTGTGCACGGCTGGCTCGATCTGCTGACGGGAATCGGGCTCCTGGCGGCTCCTTGGCTATTTGATTTTGAAGCTGGCAGCGCCGAGCGCAACCTGACCTGGGCGCTGGGGTATCGGTCATAACCTGGCTGCTGACGGATTGGAAGGCCTAATCCCGTTCCCTGCTGACCGATAAGAACACCTGAGCGGCTGCCGGAAAGCACATAAACCAAAAGTGGCTGAAGCATTTAGGAATACTTCAGCCACTTTTTGCCGTAAAAAAGCTGCCTCTCAGGATTATATTCTGACGGTGATACCTACGAAAAATTCGCGTTCCGTGTCAGGCGTGACGGGCAGCACCGCCCCCATATCGAACTGTATGTTCTCGCCTACCTTGATTTCTGGCCCAAAGTTAAAGGTGGTCTGCCACTCGTTTTTGCGAGTATTCCAACGGCCTACTACTTCGCCGTACACTCCCAACGCCTCTGTAAAAGTATGCTCCGCTGTAATGCCGGGCACAAACTGGAAGTAGTGACGACCGGCCTCCCGATCATAAGCCCGGTCGCCTTCCAATTGAGCGGTTAGATCCCAACTGGTAGTCAAATGATAGTTAAGGGGCAGCACCAGGCCCATTTCAGTGCCGCCCACGCCCTCGCCTCCACCCGTAGGCAGACGCACGAACCCCGTGACCGACATCGCGGCGCGGGTTTCGTCATCATCACCGAAGAGGTTGCGCTTCAGGCGGAACGCCACGTCACCGAAGCCGCTGCGGCGTTGCTGGGGTTCGTTTTGCGGCCATTCTTTTTCTATCGTGTAGGGTTCCAGCGCTACCTGAAAGTCTGTTTTATCAGAGAGGCCGAGCTTAAGCACGAGCGGCGTAACCTGCCAGGTACGGCTTCGGTTACCTGCGCTGCGGCTAGTGAGAAGCCGCAAAAAATCGCCTTCCACCTGAAAATGGCCAGGGTCGATGGTAAACGGGCTCTCCGTGACGCCGGGCCGGTCGGGGTGCAGGTCGCGCAGGGAGTCGCGCGGCACGGGCCGGAACAGCGAGTAACCATCCATCTCGGTGCCCTTCGCGGGCCGTTGGGCGTAAGCGGTAGTCAGGGGCAGCAGCGCCACCAGCAGCCAGTAGAGTTTGGTCATTCAGGTAAATAAGCAACGGCCCCAACCCGGAGCCGGAGCACCTACGCAGCCGGCGGCCCAAAAGATGCTAGGGCGCGGCGGCTGGCCCCGGAGCCAGCTTATTCAGGGCGGCCCTTAGCTGTCCGGCTTTAATGAGCCCCGGCCAACGCCCACGCACCTCTAATTTCTCATCCAACAGGACGACGGTGGGGTAGACTACCTGCCCGTGCTCGTCGCGGGCCAGGGCCAGAGCTAGTCCATGTACACCGTTATCAGGCCCCGTGGCCTGAAACGTGAAGGTGTGCCCGCCCAGCCGGATGGGTTCACGACTTTCCGCGTTCAGGGCTACGGCGTAGAAGCGGGCATTCAGGCGGCTTACTACGTCTTTATCCCGAAACGTGGTCAGATCCTGTAATTTACAGTAGCGGCACGAGGGGGTGTAAATGTTCACCAGCACCGGGCGGGGCCGCACCCGCATACTGTCGGCCAGGGCCTGGGGGGTGAGCCAGCGGACGGCCCCCGCTGGATGGGGCGGGCGGCTGCCGCCCAACGCCAGCAGGAGCGACAACAGGAGAAAAGCACGCAGAGGTAGCAACATAAGGAGGCCGCTTGTCAGTTAGTTGGGGTGTTGGGCCGCAGCCCGCAAGTCCAGGTCGCGCCGCCAGCTTTGCAGCTCGGCGGCGTGTTGCTGCACATAGGCTGCTAATCGCTCGGGTAGCTCGTGGGCCGCGTAGAATTCGACCAGCGCGTAGAAGCAGGCCTTGTATTCGGTGAGGAGCAGCACCCGGCCGCTCGCTGGAATACTTAGGTTGCTGATCAAGCGCCGTAGCCTGCTCAGCGTGGCCAGCAAGACTTCTTCGGCTGGGGTGATATGCTCCAACTGTGACAGGGCAGCGGCCATGCCCCGGCAGGCCACCACGTAGTGCCGCACCAGCGGCACCGCTTCCAGGGTGAGCGGGCGGGCCACATCGGCTTGCGGCTGCAGGCCGACTACTACTTCGGCGTAGCGGCCGGCCGCACGCCGGTAGTGTCCTCGCGTCAGGGCCCGGCCGGCAAATAACAGACATCTTCTGCTTTCAGTATAACTCATGGAGAAACCGCGTGCGCGGCGTGTAACAGAGGTAAAAGGTGTTGGTTACTTGCCCTTGAGCAGCGTGTAGCGTAGGCCCAGAAAGCCTCGGATACCCTGGTTGGAAGCATACACGTAGCTGGGATCGAAGGTCAGGGCGTTGGGGTTGTTGGCCGTCGGCACCACCTGGCCGTCGGCCCCAAACTGGACCTGCTTGTCGAAAGGGTCGAAGGCGCGGGCGATGGAGCGGCGGTCAGGCCGGAAGTTGAGCAGGTTTTTTACCCCCCCGTACACTTCCAGCTTCGTGCCCAGGCGCTTGGTAAGCTGAATGTTCTGGACGCTGAACGTGGGCGAGGTAGCGGGGCGCGGGTCCAGCGGACCCAGCAGCGGCAGCTTCATGGGTCCGTACACGTTGCCGGTATAATCCACGGTCAGGCCCGCCTGGGCAAACGTGTAGCTGATGGCGAACGTACCCGAGAACCGCTCCGCCAGCAGCTGACGGCTGCGCTCGTCCTCGCCGGCGGCGTTCTGCTCCACCTGGTAGACATCCAGCACCGTCACGCCCAGAATGGCCTTGAGCGGAAAGCCGAACGTGAAATCCGTATTTAGCGTGAGCCCCCGCGAGACGGCGTGGCCGCGCAGGTTGTCGTAAATCAGCTGATTAGCGTTCGTCTCGTAGTCCGGGGTGATTTTGTTGGTGAAATAGGTGTAAAAGGCGCTGGCATCGAAGCCCAGCAGACCCCGGCCCACCGGGATGAGCCGCTGGTAGTTAAGGTTGGCATTGTAGCTGCGCTCCGGCTTCAATTCTCCGGCAAACACGGTCTGGCGGGCCCCGGTGAGGGCGGCGTGGTCTTCGGTAAACACGTTCACGACCCGGTAGCCGTTGCCCGCGCTCAGGCGAAACGTCTGCTGGGCGTCGGGCGAGAATTTGTAGTTGAGGCGAGGGGTGAAAATGTTGCCGTGCAGCGAATTGTAGTCGTAGCGCAGGCCCATCAGCAAGGTGTGCCGGTCGTTGAAGCGCAGCTCATTTTGCGCGAACACGCCCGGCAGCCAGATCTCCGACGCCTGGTTGCGGGGGTTCAGCGTGTCGGCACTGGCGGTGGCCGGCGTATTGTCGTCATAGTAGGTGTAGCGCAGGGCGGCCCCGAGCAGCAGCTGGTTGCGGCCCAGCTGGTGGGTGCTGGTGAGCTGGCCGAAGGCAATGTTCTGCTGGGCCTTGTAAAGGGTGGTGCCATACACCGAGTTCTGATTATGGGTGTTCAGGGAGGTATTAAGCAGCACGTTCTGCCCCCGGATCGGCAGCTGGTAAGCCCCAATTACCTCGGCCCGGCTGGTATAGATGGATTCGGCGTACAGGCTGTCGCCGCCCCGAAACTCGGGGGTCCACCGGAGCTGTCCACCCCACCGGTCCTCGTACATATAGCGGGCCGCCAGCGAAGCCACCCGACTTTCGGGCCGGGCCAGCGTCAGCTTATCAAACACGGAGAGGCGCTTGACCAGGGTGATATCCGTGAAGCCATCCCCATTCTTGTCCAGCGGCCGGTCGTAGAGGAAGCCGTTTACGCCCAGCAGCGAGGTTACTTTGCCCATTTTGGTCTTCACGCCCAAGTCCGCGTTCAGCTCCCCCCAGCCGCTGACGAAGGCGTCGGCTGATAGGTCGGCGGCTTTCTCCGGATTTTTGGTGATGATGTTGATGAGGCCGCCCACGGCCTCCGAGCCGTAGAGCGTGGAAGCCGGCCCTTTCACAATCTCGATGCGCTCGACCAGGCTATTGGGAATGCCCGTCAGCCCATACACCGTGCTCAGGCCACTGACAATGGGCATCCCGTCGAGCAAGATCATCGTGTAGGGACCTTCCAGACCGTTGATGTGAATGTCGCCGGTGTTGCAGACGTTACAGTTGAGCTGGGGACGCACCCCGTTCACGGTTTGCAGCGCCTCAAATACGGAAGGAGTCGGATTCTTCTTGAAATACGTCGGGTTGTAGACTTCCACCGGCACGGCCGACTCCAGCCGGCTCACCGGGTGCAGGGTGCCCGATACCACGACTTCCCCCAGCTCCTGGCCGCCGGTGAGCGTGAGCGTGATGGTCTGGGTTTGACCGGCTACGGCCGTCAGCTCCCGCTGCGCCGGCTGGTAGCCCACGGCCGACGCCACGATCTTTACCGGCCCGGCTGGCAGCCCCGGCAAGGTGAACGTACCGGCTTCGCTGGCTGAGGTGCCCAGCGGGGTACCTGGCACCGCTACACTAGCGAAAGGCACGCCTTTGCCGTCCCGGTCACGGACGGTGCCGCGCACGGTCGCCGTCTGGGCCGTGGCGACACCAGCCAGGATTAAGCAGAAAATAAGAAAGAAGATGTGTTTCATAAGGAGCAGGTGATTTTAGACGAATATTTAGATTTTATTTAGATGAGTCTAAATTGATTTTCAAAAAAATGCGTAGCGGACATTCTAAGCCGCTACGCCATACTGGTCAACCCAAAAACGTCTCGTACAGCAGGTAAGCGTTCAGCACGATGATAATGCCCGAAACCATCCAGGCCAGCACTTTGATAACGGGCGAATTAGCAAACACGCCCATCTTGAGTCGGCTGCCGGTGAAGAGCACCAGGGGCACCACCGCGAAGCTGAGCTGCAGGGAGAGAATAACCTGGCTCAGCACCAGCAATTCGCCCGTGCCTTTCTCGCCGTACAGCAGCGTGACGATAAAAGCGGGCACCACGGCAATGCCGCGAGTGATGAGGCGGCGCAGCCAGGGCTTCAGGCGGATGTGCAGAAAGCCTTCCATCACGATCTGGCCGGCCAGGGTGCCGGTCAGGGTCGAGTTCTGGCCCGAAGCCAGCAGGGCTACCGCAAACAGCACGCTGGCCGCGCCCGCGCCCAGCACCGGAGCCAGCAGTTTGTGGGCATCGTTGATGTCGGCCACGTCGAAGTAGCCGTTGCGGTGAAAGGCCGCCGCGGCCGTCACCAGAATGGCCGCGTTCACGAAAAACGCCAGAAATAAGGCCACTGTGGAATCAATGGTGGCGAACTTGATGGCCATGCGCTTGCCGCTTTCCGTCTGCTCGATGGCGCGGGTCTGCACGATGCTGGAGTGCAGATACAGGTTGTGTGGCATCACCGTAGCGCCCAGAATACCGATGGCGATGTAAAGCATACCGGGGTCGGTTACTACTCTCGTCTGGGGCACCAGGCCGGCCGCGATGCCCAGCCAGTCGGGGTTCGAGGCAATGATCTCATACAGAAAACAGCCAAAAATCACCACGATCAGCCCCGCTACAATGCTTTCGATAATGCGGAAGCCCTTGTTCTGGAAATACAGCACCACCAGCACGTCCAGAATGGTGAGCACCACGCCCCAGGGCAGGGGCAACCCAAACAGCAGGTTCAGGGCAATGGCCGAGCCGATAACCTCAGCCAGGTCGCAGGCGGCAATGGCGATTTCGCAGAGCACCCACAGCACCATGGCCACCGGCTTGGAATAATGGTCGCGGCAGGCCTGAGCCAGGTCGCGGCCCGTCACGATACCGAGCTTGGCCGCCAGATGCTGCAGGAGCATGGCAAACAGGTTGGAAATCAGGATGACGGACAGCAGCGTGTAGCCATAGCGGGCGCCGCCGGCAATGTCGGTGGCCCAGTTGCCGGGGTCCATGTAGCCCACGGCTACCATCAGGCCCGGCCCCCAGAAAGCGAACAGCTTGCGCCAGAACGACGCATTCTGGGCCGGCACCTTGATGCTCGCGTACACTTCCCGCAGGGAAGGCGCGTGCCGAGGCTGCCGCCAGCCCGGATGAGCGGACACGGGCGGCGTGGGGGGCATTTTTACGGAATCCTGAACGGGCTGGGGCACTGTAGCGGGAGAAGAGGTAGGCACAAAGTACGGTATTTTTAGGTTGATCTAAATTTATTTTTAAAGACACCTTAATTACTGATTCGCGCAAAAAATGTTTCACGGACGGGGGAAGTAGATTTTTTAGCGGATTTTTGCCCCCCGCTTTCGTGTTACTGCTTTCTCTTATGAGCTAAGCGGCAACGCTTCAGCCGGAGCTTAGAACTCCTTATTTTGCCCCTATGACATTTCCTGCCTCCAAGCTCCGCCTCGGTGTGTTGTCCCTTGTGGTAAGCGCGGTGCTGGTAGCCATCAAATTTTACGCGTATATGCTCACGGCTTCGCAGGCCGTGCTCACCGATGCGCTGGAGTCCATCATCAATGTGTTTACCAGCGGGTTTGCGCTTTACAGTCTGTACTTATCGGGCCTGCCCAAGGATGAAAACCACCCCTACGGCCACGGGAAGGTGGAGTATCTGTCGGTGGGCTTCGAGGGCGCGCTGATTTTGATTGCCGGGCTCTACATCTTTTACAGCGCCACGCTGGCCTTTCTGGAGCCGCACGCCGTGGCCCGCCCCGACCTGGGTATTGCCCTGCTGAGCATTACGGCGCTGGTCAATCTGGCCGTGGGCTTTCTGCTGATTCGCTCCGGGCGCCAGCTCAAATCGGTGGCCCTGGTGGGCGACGGGCAGCACCTCTACCTGGACGCGGTAAGTACGCTGGTGTCCTGCGTGGCTTTGCTGCTGGTGGCGGCTACCGGCAATGCGCTGTTTGATGCGGGCGCGGCGTTGCTGCTGGGGGGCTTTATCGTGGTGAACGGCCTGCGCATGGTGCGCCGCTCGGTGGGCGGGCTGATGGATGAGTCGGACGTGGTAGTGGTGCGGGAAGTAATCGGGGAGCTCCAGCAGTTTCGCCGTCCCGCCTGGATTGATGTGCACAACCTGCGCGTGCTGCGCTACGGGGCCAACCTGCACATCGACTGCCACATGACCATGCCCTACTACTTCAGCCTCGACGAGATTCACAACGAGCTGAACGACATCGAAGCCCTCATTCGGGAGCGCTTCGACGTGGAGGTGGAAATGTTCGTCCACGCCGACCCCTGCACGTTTACTTCCTGCTCGCACTGCCACATGCCCGAGTGCCCCGTACGCCATCATCCGTTCAGCAAAGAGATAGGCTGGACGCTGACTAACGCCGTGAAGAACGAGCGCCACCGGCTGGTGGCGGAGTAACGCGAAGTAGCACGGAGTATCACTCCGTGCTACTGTGCCTATTCCACCACCAGCCGGCGCGCGTACTGTCCGGCTGCGCTGCGCACCTGCACCACGTACACGCCCGCCCGCAGGCCCATCAGATTTAGACTCACTTCCGTCTGCCGGGGGGCAAATTCGGCCGTGCGCACTACCCGGCCCAGAGCATCGTGGATGGTGGCGGTGGTAGCAGAAGCCGGCGCGGCGGGCAGACGAACGGCCACCGTCTGTCGGGCCGGATTGGGCCAGATCGCCAGGGCCGCGTTGTTGGCCGCCGACTTGGTGCTGAGCACGGAGGCGCGGTTTTCCAGGGTCAGAATCCGGTCATTGCCGTTGCTGGTGGCCACGTACACGCGCCCGGCCGGCGACACACACAGCGCCCGGAGGCGGCCGAAGCCGGTCAGGAAATCCTGTTGGCCCGTCACGGCGTCGCCGGCGGCATTGAGCCAGAGCTGCACGAGTTTGGAGGCCTTTAGCGTCGCCAGCAGCAAGCTACCGCGCCACTCCGGAATGGCTGGCGAATCGTAGTAGGTGAGCCCGGCTACGGCCAGCGTGGGCGTCCAGACGACCAGGGGCTCGCGCACGTTGTTGGCGGCGCAGAAGCTTTGCTCGGCGGGCGAGCTGCACAAGCCTTCCACGGTGGGCCAGCCGTAGTTGCGGCCGGCCTCCACCAGGTTCAGCTCATCGTCGGTATTCTCGCCGTGCTCTGAGCTATAAATATTTACCTGAAGGCAGGCGCACCAGGCCTTGGGCGTTGCGGTGGCCCAGGGTGTACACGGGGCTGCCCGGCGTGGGGTTATTGGCCGGAATGCTGCCATCCAGATTGATGCGCAGAATCTTGCCATTAAGGGAGGCCGGGTTCTGCGACTCCGAGCGCAGCTGGGCGTCGCCGGTGGTGATGAGCAGGGTACGGTCGGGGAGGATGAGCAGGCGCGAGCCGCTATGGGTGGTGGTAGCCGGAATGTTGGCCAGCAGAACCCGCGGCTCGCTGAGCGAATTGGTGGCCGCGCTGTAAGTGTAGCGTACTACTTTCTCCCTGAGGTTGTTATCGGTGTAATTATAGACGATGTACACGAAGGGCGTGGTGGCAAAGTCGGGGTGAAGCACCATGCCCAGCAGGCCGCTTTCGCCGGTGGGCGTCACGTCGGGCACGCTCAGCAGGGGCAGTACCTGGCCGGTGGTAGGGTCCACGCGACTGATGCGCCCGCTGCGCTCCGTCATCCAGATAAAGTCATCCGGCCCCCACACCAGCTCCCACGGAATGCTGAGCCCGGTGGCCAGGGGCGTAACCGAAACCGTGGTGCTGCCGACGGCAAACGTGGTGGTCTGGGCCGGGGCGGCGCTAATCAGCCCGGCGCTGATGAGCAGGAGAAGAGCGGCAAATTTTTTCATAGAGAAGACAAGTGGCGGCAGCTGAACGGAGACGAAATGACTAACGAGGTAATAACCGATTCGGATTAGCTTGCTCCCGGTCCGGGAAGGATTATTCTTATTTCCGGTGTACTTTCCAGTCGCTTCCACGCCCATCTGCTCTCTTCTAAAATAATGACGACACGAAAACTACTGCCTCTGCTCGCTATCGGCGCTGTCAGCTTCGGGGCGGGGGCCCTGCTGCCCCGGCCCGCCGATTTGCCCCCCATCACCGTCCCGATGCTGCGCGCCGCCCAGGAGGTGCTGGGCCTGCAATTCACTGAGGCCCAGCTCGACTCCACCCGTCGCGGCCTCACTGATAACCGCCAGAGCTACGAGCAGCTGCGCCAGGCGAAGCTGCCCAACAGCACGTCTCCCGCGCTCGTCTTCGACCCCGTGCCGCTGCGCCTGCGCCAGGCCATGCTGCCCAACGCCCGCCCCGACGCCGGCAAATTGCCCCCCATGGCCAAAATCAAGTTGCCCGCCAGCCGCGACGAGCTGGCCTTCTACACCGTGCGCCAGCTCAGCGAGCTGGTGCGCACCAAACAGGTTTCTTCCGAGGAGCTGACCCAATTCTTCCTGGCCCGCCTCAAAAAGTACGGCCCCAAGTTGTTCTGCGTCACCACCCTGACCGAGGAGCTGGCCCTGCAGCAGGCCCGCCAGGCCGATAAGGAAATTAAAGCCGGCAAATACCGCGGTCCGTTGCACGGTATTCCCTTCGGCGTCAAGGACTTATTCAGCACCAAAACCTACAAAACCACCTGGGGCTCGGTGCCCTACAAAGATCAGGTGCTGGACGAGGACGCCGCCGTGGTGACGCGTTTGCGCGAAGCGGGGGGCGTTTTGGTAGCCAAATTCACTTTGGGCGAGCTGGCTATGGGCGACGTCTGGTACGGGGGCAAAACCCGCACGCCCTGGGACCTGAGCCAGGGCAGCAGCGGCTCGTCGGCCGGCTCGGCGTCGGCGGTGGCGGCCGGACTGGTGCCGTATGCCATTGGCACCGAGACCTTAGGCTCCATCGTGAGTCCCAGCACGGCCTGCGGCGTGACGGGGCTGCGGCCCTCCTTTGGACGCGTGAGCCGAGCCGGAGCCATGGCCCTGAGCTGGAGCATGGATAAAGTCGGCCCCCTGGCGCGCTCGGCCGAAGACTGCGCCCTGGTTTTCGCGGCCCTGGCCGGAGCCGATGCCCGCGACCCGGCCACCACCATGATACCCGCCGGCTTCCGGTACGCTTTCGATACCGACATCAAAAAGCTGCGCGTCGGCTATCTGAAGGCTGATTTCGACAAAGACTACCCCACCAAAGCCAACGACCAGGCCGCGCTGGAAGTCCTGCGCAAGCTGGGCGTACAGCTTGTGCCTCTGGATTTGGGCAACCTGCCCGGCAGCGAGCTGCGCTTCGTGCTTAGCGCCGAGGGCGCCGCGGCCTTCGACGAGCTGACCCGCTCAGGCCGCGACGCGCTCATGGTCAATCAGGGCCGCAACGCCTGGCCCAACTCGTTTCGGACCGCCCGCTTCGTTCCGGCCGTAGAATACATTCAGGCCCAGCGGGTGCGGCGGCAGCTGATAGAGGATGTAGACAAGCGCTTGCAGGGCTTCGATGCCTACCTGGCTCCTTCGTTCGGCGGTCCTAACCTGTTGATTACCAACCTGACCGGCCACCCGGCTGTGGTCGTGCCCAACGGCTTCCGGGCCAATGGTCTGCCCAGCACTATCACGTTTGGCGGGCAGCTTTTCGAAGAAGGCAAATTGCTGGCGCTGGTAAAGGCTTATCAGGACGCGACGGAGTTTGATGAAAAACACCCGCCGCTGAATTTTTAGGGTTGTTTATTTAGTCCGTCATGCAGCGCAGCGCGAAGCATCCCGCGTGCTGACGTGGGAGTACTAATCCAGCATCAGCCCGCGAGGTGCTTCGCGCTGCGCTGCATGACCGCCCGATCATTGATCTGACTTTTTTAGAAAAATGCCCCCCAGCCTCCACCAACGCCCCGACGGCTACCTCATTTCTACCGACCCGGCCCGGCTGGACCTGGCCGCCATTCACCACTACCTGGCCCACGACTCGTACTGGGCCCGCAATATGCCCCGCGAGCTGCTGGAGCGCGCCATTCAGAACTCGCTCAACTTCGGCCTGTACGCGCCCGATGGCCGCCAGGCCGGCTTCGCCCGCGTCGTCACCGACCGCGCCACGTTCACTTGGCTCTGCGACGTGTTCGTGCTGCCTGAGTTTCGGGGCCGGGGCTTATCGAAGTGGCTGATGGAGTGCGTGTGGGCTCACCCCGATTTGCAGGGCCAGCGCCGCCATCTGCTGGCGACCCTGGACGCGCACACGCTCTATACCCAGTTCGGATTCAGTCCCCTGGCCGAGCCGGAGCGGTTTCTGGAGATACGCTTCGCCAATCCGTACGGCGTCCCGACTAGTCATTAAGCTATGGCGCGAACCGAAGGACGGCAAAGCCTGGCTGCTTCGCTGTCCTTCGGTTCGCGATACATTCCTTTCGTTGCAACGGACGCCTTTCATCCCTGTCCTTGCCGCGGCCTTGCGTATTTTGCGACAAGCTTTCTCTATTTCATTTTTCTAAAGAACTGATGCGCGTTTCGTTTCTCGTGCGGACGCTGGCTTTGTTGGGGCCGGTTTCCACTGCTATTGCTCAAGCTCCACCCGCCGCGCCGGCTGCCGCACTGGCTCCGCTCACGGTCGAGAAAATCATGCGCGACCCGGCCCAGTGGATGGGGACGGCTCCTTCTGCCATTTATTGGGGCGAGGATGGCAAGCGCATCTACTTTAACTGGAACCCCGACCACAACCGCCGCGATTCGCTGTATGCAGTAGCGCCAAGCGGCGGCGCGCCCCGCAAAATCAGCCTGCGCGACCAGCTGAATTTGCCCCCCGGCGAAGGCCAGTACGACCGGAAGTTCGCCCGCAAAGTCTATGAGAAGGAGGGCGATATTTATCTGCTCGACCTTAAAACCAGTAAAGTACGGCGCGTGACCAACACGGCCGAGCGCGAATCGGACGCGGCTTTTGCTTTGCAGGATCAGGTGGTGAGCTACGCGCGGGGGGGCAATTTATTTACTTGGAACCCGGCCACGGGCGAAACCGTGCAGCGCACTGACTTCCGCAAGGGCAACAATCCGGCGAAAGGCTCGCCCACGGACCAGTCGGAGAAGTATCTGAAGGCCCAGCAGCTGGCTTTGTTTCAGGTAATCAAGCAGCGCGACCAGGACCAACTGGCCCGGCAGCTGGTGCAAAAGGCCCTAGATAAGTTGCGGCCCAAAGCAATTTATCTGGGGCTTAAATCGGTGCGCAACCTCCAGCTCAGCCCTGACGGTCGCTTCGTAACTTATTCGCTGGTGCAGGAGCCCGGCAGCAATAAGGTGGCCATCGTGCCTAACTACGTAACGGCCACGGGCTTTACGGAGGATATTTCGAGCCGCACCAAGGTAGGCGCGCCGCAAACCGCCCTGGAGCTGGGCATCTACGACATCGGCCGCGACACGACCTTCGTGCTGGGCTACCGCGATCTGAAAGGCCTGGACGAGCTGCCCGCCTACCGCAAGGAGTATCAGCTGAAAGCCAAAGCCCCGAACACGGCCCCCGACTCCGCCAAAACGGCCAAAAATGCCCCTCAGAAGGCCGAAAAGCCCGCCACCGAGCTGCGCCGCGTGGCTCCTTTTGGTCCGTTCTGGTCCGACAATGGGGAGCGGGCGTTTCTGGTCATGCGCTCGGCCGACAACAAGGACCGCTGGATCGTGGCCCTCGACCCCAGCACCCAGAAAATTACGCTCCTGGACCGGCAGCGCGATGAGGCCTGGATCAACGGGCCAGGCATCGGCTACGGGGCCGGCAACGTGGGCTGGCTGCCCGACAACCGGCGCGTGTGGTTTCAGAGCGAGGAAAGCGGCTACAGCCACCTCTATACCGTGGACGTGACCAATCAGCAGCGCAAAGCCCTGACCAGCGGCAAGTTTGAGATTCAGAAAGCCGAGCTTTCCAGGGATAAAAAAACCTGGTTTCTGACGGCCAACAAAACCCACCCCGGCGAGCAGCAGCTTTACCGGATGCCGGTGGCCGGGGGGCAAATGACGCAGATTACAACGCTGCCCGGTGCCCACGAAGTCACCGTTTCGCCCGATGAGAAGACGCTGGCCGTGCGCTACAGCGCCGCCAACAAGCCCTGGGAACTGTTTGTGATGGACAATAAGCCGGGGGCTAAAATGCGGCAGCTGACCAGCTCGCTCACTCCCGAGTTCAAAAGCTACGCCTGGCGCGAGCCCGAAGTCATCACCATCAAAGCCCGCGACGGGGCCGACGTGTACGCACGCCTCTACCGGCCCACCAACGCGGTGGCCCAGGGTCCGGCCGTGATTTTCGTGCATGGCGCGGGCTATTTGCAGAACGCGCATAAGTGGTGGAGCCAGTACCCGCGCGAGTACATGTTTCATAACCTGCTGGCCGACCAGGGCTATACCGTGCTCGACATCGATTACCGCGGCTCCAGCGGCTACGGCCGCGACGTGCGCACGGGTATCTACCGCTTTATGGGCGGCAAAGACCTCACCGATCAGGTGGATGGCGCTAAGTTATTGACGGAGAAATACGGCGTCAGTCCCCAGCGTATCGGCATTTATGGGGGCTCGTACGGCGGCTTTATTACCCTTATGGCCATGTTCACCCAGCCCGACGTGTTCAAGGCCGGGGCTGCCCTGCGCTCCGTCACCGACTGGGCCCACTACAACCACGGCTACACCGACAACATCCTCAACGAGCCCTACAATGACTCGCTGGCCTACGCCCGCTCCTCGCCCATCTACCACGCTGAGGGCCTGAAAGGCGCTCTGCTCATGTGCCACGGCATGGTCGATACCAACGTGCATTTTCAGGACATCGTGCGCCTCACCCAGCACCTGATTGAGTTAAAAAAGGAAAACTGGGAGCTGGCCGTGTATCCCGTCGAGGACCATGGCTTTGTGGAGCCCAGCTCCTGGACCGATGAGTACAAGCGGATTCTGAAGCTGTTCGAGACGAATCTGAAGCAGGCCGGTACGGGTGCGGCGGGTAGCAGTGGCGGCGGCGAATAAGACAGATTATGAGCTTTTTTAGCTCATAATCTGTTGTCTCTGTATTAATGCTTCGATACCGCGTCGGTGTTCGCATTCAGGCGAAACCCCGCGGTAGCCGAGAAGCTCCAGGGGCGGCTGGTTATCGATGTTCAGAGCGCCCGCAATGGGCGCGTCAATAGCAAAATTGGTGTGGTAAGAAGCGCGTTGCTAACCAAAACCGGGCAGAACCGCCAACAGCGTAAGCAATACGAAAAGCAGACTGGAAATATTTTCCAGGCGAAGCAGAATGTCAAATTGGCTACCCAGACGAAGGGTTTTGGTGAAAGCTGGCAATTTGCTTTCACCTACTAGGGGCTGGGGGGCTTTTCATTGTGCGTATTTCCTTCGTCAATTTCCGTTAGCTTTGCGGCCCGCCGCCATGGCGAAGTTTCTTTTTCACCGACGACGTTCTATTCCGACACTGATGTCCTACTTGTTCACTTCCGAGTCTGTTTCGGAAGGCCATCCCGATAAAGTTGCCGACCAGATTTCTGACGCTATTCTCGATGAGTTTCTTCGTCAGGATCCTGATTCAAAAGTCGCTTGCGAGACGCTGGTAACCACTGGCTTAGTAGTGGTAGCCGGTGAAGTAAAATCCAAGGCCTACGTAGATGTACAGTCAGTTGCCCGCAACGTGATTCGGCGCATTGGCTATACCAAGGCGGAGTATAAGTTTGAAGCGGAAAGCTGCGGCATCCTGTCGGCCCTGCATGAGCAATCACCTGACATCAACCAGGGAGTAGAGCGCCAGAGCCCCGAGGAGCAAGGTGCCGGCGACCAGGGAATGATGTTCGGCTACGCTACCCGCGAAACCGATAACTATATGCCCTTGGCTCTGGATCTGTCGCACCGCCTGCTGCGCGAGCTGGCGGCTATCCGCAAGGAAGGAAAAGAGATGACTTATCTGCGCCCTGATGCCAAATCGCAGGTAACCATTCGCTACGCCGACGACAACACGCCCGAGGCCATCGACACCATCGTGGTCAGCACCCAGCACGACGACTTCGACGAGTCGGAAGCGGGCATGCTGAAGTGCATTTCGGAGGATATCCGCAACATTCTGATTCCCCGCGTAAAAGCTGGCCTGAGCGCCGATGTAAATCAGCTCTTCACTGATCAGATTACCTATCACATCAACCCTACCGGCAAGTTCGTTATCGGCGGTCCCCACGGCGACTCCGGCCTGACGGGCCGCAAGATTATCGTGGATACCTACGGCGGCAAAGGTGCTCACGGCGGCGGGGCTTTTTCGGGCAAAGATTCCTCGAAAGTTGACCGCTCAGCGGCCTATGCGGCTCGTCATATCGCCAAAAACCTGGTGGCTGCCGGCGTAGCCGACCAGGTGCTGGTGCAGGTAGCGTACGCTATCGGAGTAGCCCAGCCCGTTGGTTTATACGTGACTACGTATGGCACAACGAAAGCCAAGGGCAGCAATGGCCTGCTCACCGATGGTGAAATTGCTGATAAGGTGAACAAGCTGTTCGATATGCGTCCGTTCGCTATCGTACAGCGCTTTGGTCTGCAGAATCCCATCTTTGGTGAAACTGCTGCTTACGGTCATATGGGCCGCGAAGCTGGCACCACCGAAGTGAAGCTCGCCAACGGCGAAACCCGCACGTACGAAACCTTTACTTGGGAAAAACTGGATTACGTAGATAAGATTAAAGCTGAGTTTGGACTCTAAGCCAAACGGCCATCCGCGCTAACTAATAAGGGCACCCTTCCGCAGTGGAAGGGTGCCCTTATGCTGTATCCTTATCTAGCCTTAATGGCTGGTTAGCTTCTCCTTGTGTTTTTTTATCTGACGACGTAAGCCCTCTGCTGCTTCGTCGGTGGCCGCCTCGAAGGTGGCCGCATCCGCTTGGCTAAACAGCGTACTGCCGGGCACTAACACTTTGAGCTCAACGGTCTTATTATCAATCCCGTCCTTATTGTTCAGCTTCATGATAACCTCGCCTTCGGTTACACGGTCGTAGAAGGTTTCGAGCTTATCGAGACGCTTCTGGATGAAATCAAGTAGGCTCTGGTCGGCGGTGAAATGCACCGAATGCATCTGTACTTTCATCGGAAATAGGGGTTTGGTAAATAGAAAGGAAAACACTCAACTAGTTACTTAAGCCTTCGGATGGGCTTTGTCAAATACGGATTTGAGCTTGTCGATGGACAAGTGCGTGTACACCTGCGTGGCCGCCAGATTCGCATGACCAAGTAGCTCTTTAATGGCGTTCAAATCGGCACCCTTGTTCAGCAAATGCGTAGCGAATGAGTGCCGCAGTACGTGCGGGTGCTGCTGCGACGAGGCAGTGGTTATCTGGCTCAGATACTGTTTCACGGTGCGATACACGAGCTTTTCGTACAGCGGCTCTAGCTTATCCGTAACGAGGAGAAAACCGCGGGCGTTGTCAAGGGGGGCAAATTCGGCCTGCTTACGTGCTATATAGTTTTTCAGCGCTATAAGGAGGGTCGGATTTAGGGGTACCACTCGTTGTTTGTTGCCTTTGCCCGTCACGCGTACCGTACGGCCTGCCAAGCTCAGATCGTCGTGACGAATCCCAATCAACTCCGAAAGCCGAATGCCAGTACCGTAGAGCAGCTCTAGAATAAGCTGGTCGCGGGAGCCGATAAACGAATCGGCAAACTGAAAGCTGTTGAGCAGGCCGTTCAGCGCATCCTCGGGCACAAAGTCAGGAAGCTTCTTAGCCGTTTTGGGCGAAGTAATGCGCAGCATCGGGTTGCGCTGAATAGTGCCCGTACGCAATAAGTACTTGAAGTAGGAGCGAAGGCAGGCAATCTTCCGATTCACCGTGCGCGGGTCGCGCTGCTGCTGCATCAACTCCACTATCCAGGAGCGAATAAGCATATGGTCAGCCTGAGCAGGATCAGGCAGTTCGTAGGTCGTGAGCAGGTATTCGGAGAATTGCCGAAGATCGGTTTCGTAAGATATTACCGTGTGCGGGCTGAAGCGCCGCTCAAACCGCAGATAGTCGAAAAACAAATTCATACGCAGGGGTTCAGCCGCTGGGGGGCAATTATCCAATGTAAGAATTTAAATCGGGATTTTTGGACGCGAAAAAACCGGCTGATTAGCTTGAGTAAGCAAATCAGCCGGTTATCACGAAAAGCTTGTTAAGCTAAACGCTAGTAATTTTCAGTAGCGTACATGGTCTGCTTGTACACGGCTTTCTCTCTCTGCTTCCGCTTCGTGATAGAAGGCTTCTGGAAGAACGTACGACGACGCAGTTCCTTCAGCACACCTGTGCGCTCAAATTTTTTCTTGAAACGCTTCAGAGCCCGGTCAACCGACTCGTTATCTTTGATTTGAACGATGATCATATATGCAGTGGAGTTGAAAACTTTCTGTTAAGGGGGGCAAAGATAATCACAGATTTTGAAGATTTAAAAATGCTTACGCAGATTCCTGATCAATAGCTGCCAGAACCCGCGAAAGAAAAGAATCAACAAAGCCTATTTCAGCAGCGTGCGGGCAATCACCAGCTTTTGGATTTCGGAAGTGCCTTCGCCAATGGTGCAAAGCTTAGAGTCGCGGTAATATTTCTCGGCTGGATAATCCTTGGTGTAGCCGTAGCCGCCAAAGATCTGCACCCCTTCATTCGCGGCCCGTACGCATACCTCCGACGCATATAGCTTAGCCATAGCCGATTCCTGGGTCACGTTCAGGCCTCGATCCTTCATATCAGCAGCACGGTAGGTCAGCAAAGCTGCCGCTTCAATTTCGGTAGCCATATCAGCCAGCTTGAACGCGATGCCCTGAAAGTTGGAAATAGGCTGGTTGAACTGATGACGCTCCTTAGAATACTGCGTAGCAGCCTCAAACGCCCCCTGTGCGATACCCAGGCTCAGGGCCGCGATAGAAATTCGCCCCCCATCCAGCACCTTCATCGACTGGATAAACCCGTCACCTACTTCGCCCAGAATGTTCTCTTTCGGCACGCGACAGTCTGTAAAGATCAACTCAGTGGTTTCGGAAGCACGCATACCTAACTTATCTTCCTTCCGACCGTGCGTAAAGCCTTCGGTGGGCTTCTCAATCACGAACGCCGTCATGCCATGTGAGTCGCCTACCTCACCGGTGCGGGCAATAACAACAGCGATGTTGCTGCTTTTGCCGTGGGTTATGAAGTTTTTCGCTCCATTAAGAACATAGTAATCACCATCCTCAACGGCCACCGTGCGCATATTGCCAGCATCTGATCCTGTATTAGGCTCAGTCAAGCCCCAGGCACCAATCCACTCCGCCGAAGCTAATTTTGGTAGCCACTTGCGCTTCTGCTCCTCTGAGCCGAATTGAAGTATGTGACCCGTGCAAAGGGAGTTGTGCGCGGCCATCGACAGGCCAATGCTACCATCAATTTTCGCCAGTTCGGAAATAGCAGTTACGTATTCAACGTAGCCGAAGCCGGAGCCGCCATATTCCTGCGGAACCAGCACGCCCATTAGACCTAAATCACCCAGTTGTTTGAATACATCAATGGGAAACTCCTGGCTTTCGTCCCATTCCATCATGCGGGGCTTGATATGGGCGGCACCGAAGTCGCGCACCATCTGGGCAATCATTGTTTGGTTCTCGGTAGCTACTAATTCCATGGGTGGGAAGTGATATGGGTGGGTGGTAATGGCATAACCAGCAAGAGCCAGTTTTGGGTTCGCAAAAGTAGCACTTTGCTTTAACAGAAGCAGTTTCCCGGAGCAGAGTACCTAGGTCCTATTTTGAAAAGGTGTGCTAATTCGGTTACTTTGAAGGTTCATCGGAGGAAATCAATGATGTATTCCGCTGTTTCCCCGGCACTGTTCCACCTGTCTCTGGCTTCTTTGGCCCGCATGCTACATCCCAACTTTCGCCACTTGCTATCCGTTGGGTTGCTGGGCTTATCACTTCTGTTGTCATTTTCCTGCACGACTTCCAATATTTACCGTCAAAATGTACTATTTCGCTTAGAAGGCACTACGATTGATACTGCTCGCCTGCGAACAGCTGTGAACAGAACAGAGCGTAATTATGTGATTCAGTCAAATGACTACCTGGATGTTAAGGTATATACCAATAGGGGTGAACGAATATTAGATCCGAATGGTGAACTGCCATTCGGTAATCCCGGTGGACTGCGAGGGACTGCTCGTACTGGGGGAGCCGGTCAGCAGGGAGGAGCCACGAGTGGCGGTGCTGAATTCATGGTGCAGGACAACGGCATCGTCAAACTGCCTATGGTAGAGTACGTGAAGGTTAGCGGCTATACACTCTTAGAGGCTGATAGCGTGCTTCAGATTGCGTATAGCCAATATTATGAGCAGCCTTTTGTGGTAACACGCGTCACTAACAACCGCATTATTGTACTGGGTGCTGTTGGCGGCGGCGGCGGACAGATAATCCCTATGTCGAATGATAATATGAACCTCATTGAGGTGCTGGCCATAGCGGGCGGAATTGATGGTGGAGCGATTGGTACCGGTGGTAATCGGGTCGGTCGCACAACGAACATTCGGCTTATACGAGGTGATTTAAAAAATCCGCAAATACAAGTAATTGACCTCTCTACGTTTGAGGGAATGCGACGTGCCAACTTGCAGGTGGAACCCAATGATATAGTTTATGTTGAGCCAATACGCCGACAATTCTACGAGGCGTTAGCTGACGCCGGCCCGGTATTTGGGCTTGTGTCTAGCCTTGTAGGTTTGTTAACCACAATATATATCATAACGACAGTAAACAGGAATTAGGCTTGTTTCCTTCAACTAATAACATGCGCTGATGGCAGCGAAAGAAGAAACCGAGCTGGAAGAGCTAATCCGCAATGCCAATGGCATAGAGACGGAAGATAAAGAGGACGAGGGTGATGGATTAGATATCACTACGTTGCTACAGGTTGCTCGCAAGAGTTTACCCTGGATTGCCTTGCTTATAGCTTTGGGTTTGACGAGTTCTTGGTTGTTTTTGCGCTATACCAAACCTGTATATCAGTCCTCATCTGTTTTAAAGATTGACGAGAAGACGGAGGCGGGTCTGTTGGGCCTAGGTGCCGGTGGATCAGTAGAGAAGCGCCGACCGGGAGCTAACCTAGAGGGTGAAGTAGAACTTATCAAGTCAAATTTGATCTATCGTCGACTAAAAGACTCTTTAGCTCTCGACGTCAATTATTATGTTGAAGGCACGGTCTTAGAGTCAGAGCTATATACTAGGTCGCCCTTCCAAGTAACATACAAGATTAAAAACCCGGCTTTTTATAACCGGAAGTTCAACGTTAATTTCAGTAGTCCTACTCAATTTCGCCTTAGCTATTTAGAAGGAGAGCAGGAAGTAAGCGGAGTATATAGCGTCGGGCAACCACTTAACCTTGCTGGCCTGGATTTGCGCTTAACTACCCACGGTACCTACTTTGATGCAAATGCGCTGGACGCGCAATTTTATTTTGTTATTCTGGATGAAGGCACGCTGAATACTTATCTGAACACCAATTTATCCGTTCAGATTGTCAATCCAGATGCCAACACCGTTCAAATCTCATTCAAAGATTTCAATCCAGCGAAAGCACAGGACATCGTCAATAAAATCGACACAGTTTATTTACAGGAAAAGCTAGCCCAAAAGAAAAAGGCTTCCGATCAAAGCTTGCAGTTCCTAAGTGAGCAAGCCGATGCCTTCAATAACAAATTGCAGTTGGCTGAAGATAACCTACAGTCATTCGCGCGGGAAAACCGGACGTATGATGTGCGTGCGGATGCGGCTACGGTAAATGGTAAAATTCTGGCCCAGGAAGAGAAGCGACAGAACCTACTGCAAAAACAAGGTTTGCTAGCGGATCTATCTAGCTTAGTGGAACAGGACCAGTTGACTGCAAACGAGGATTCAACGGTAGCACAAAGCATACCTGGGTTGGCGGAGCTGGAAGACGGGCGCTTAACGCAGGAAATAGAGGCTTTAAATGATCAACAGTGGGATCTGCGACGAGTGTTACGCTCGTATAAAGAAACAACGGAAGCCGTAAAGCAACGACGTGTTCAACTAGATTTTACGAGGAGCACAATTCGTCGGCTCCTCGAGCAGAATAAATTACTTCTACAGGAGCAGATCGAGAAAATGAACCGTCAGCGCGACGAGCTTAATGCTAAGCTTGACGGATTGCCGCAAAAGGCTACGCAACAGGCCCGTTTGCAGCGGCCATTCGAATTATACGAGAAAACCTATGTAAACCTAATAAACAAGGACCTAGAATTTAGACTAGGGCAAGCCGGTACTACGGCCGACTTTCAAATTCTCTCGCCCGCAAGCTTGCCAAGCGAACCTATTTCCCCAGTCCGCGCCATGATATACGCCATTGGTCTGGCAGGTGGCATTGTACTGGGACTTGGGCTAATCGCAATTCGTTACTTCTTGCATGACACTGTAACGAACACGCGCGAGTTGGAGCGCATGACTTCGGCCTCATTGCTCGGCGTGATTCCTACCTACGATAAGGAGAAAATGATGGTGTCGAAGCTGGTAGTGAATAAAAACCCCAAATCCGCTATTTCCGAGTCTATCCGCTCCATTCGCACTAATCTGGATTTTATTGGGTCATCGCGAAAGAAGCGTATTATATCGGTTACATCAACGGTGTCGGGGGAGGGTAAAACCTTCGTAACCGTAAACCTGGGGGGCATTATTGCGCTGTCGGAACAGCGAGTTGTAATCTTGGACCTTGATATGCGGAAGCCCAAAGTGAATCTGGCTTTTGGAGGAGAAAATGCGCGGGGTATCAGCACCATTCTGATTGAGAAGCACACCATCGAGGAATGTATTCAGCATACTGATATTCCGACGCTGGATTTTATTTCGGCTGGCCCCACGCCGCCAAATCCGTCGGAACTAATTCTAAACCCAAAGTTCGACGAACTGCTGGCCGAACTGCATCAGCATTACGATGTGATTCTGATTGATACACCTCCCGTTGGTCTGGTCACTGATGGTATTCTGATCATGCGCAAGGCTGATATTCCGCTTTACATCGTGCGAGCTGGCTATTCTAAAAAAGCTTTTTTGAAGAATATAAATAAGCTGATGCGGACGAATAATTTCACCCGCCTCAGCACCATTTTGAACGACGCGAGTGCAACCGGCCTTTCTGGCTACAGTTATGGCTATGGCTACGGTCAAGGTTATTACGATGAGCCAACGCCGCCTAAGGGAGTAATCAGCCGACTGCGGCAGCGCATCTCCTAAAAATCAGCTTTCTCCTAATAGAATATGGCTTCTTTTCTACGCAAGCTTTTCGGCCAAGCAGCTTCAATGTCGCTGGTTAATGAAAGCGTGCTAGCTGAGCTGGGAGCTGATATGCACTCGCACCTACTGCCCGGCTTAGATGATGGGGCTGAGACTATTGAGCAGTCATTAGGTTTGCTGAGAGCTATGCAGGACCTAGGTTACCGCAAGCTGATAATGACTCCCCACATTATGGGAGATTTTTATAAGAACACTCCTGCTACGGTTCACGCGGCATTGGCGCGGATGCGTGAAGCCGCCACAACCGCAGGCTTTACCGATATACAGCTTGAATGCGCGGCTGAATACTACCTGGATGAATGGCTGGGGGGCAAATTGGATAGCGGAGAAGATCTTCTGAGCTTTGGTGGCGCCAAAAAATACCTGCTGCTGGAAACATCTTACATGAACGAGCCCTTCAACATGCAGGATATTATTTTTCGGTTGAAAGCGCTGGGGTATCAGCCGGTACTGGCGCATCCTGAGCGCTACACTTATTTATATGGCCGCTTTTCTGAATTGGAAAAGATTCACGACAACGGCGTGTTATTCCAAGTCAACCTTAACTCATTAGCTGGTTATTACTCCTCCGGAGCCCAGCGCGTAGCCGAAAAGCTGATCGATGCTCGCCTCGTGGATTTTGTAGGTACGGATGCGCATAATCTCAAGCACACCGAAACCCTACGCAACAAGGTGCTGCCTACCGCTTATTTGAAAAAAGCGCTGGCCCTGCCTTTGCTGAACAATACTTTATTGACTGATTAGCTACTTGTTGCCCAATTAAAAATGTCGGTCACTCGACTATTTACCCCCTGATGCTTATGGTTTTTGTCACTGGTGGTAGCGGCTTGTTAGGCAGTTTTCTGATTCCAGCCCTGGTGGCACGGGGCTATTCGGTGCGGGCTCTCTATAGGCAGCAGGTACCAGTCATTCAGCAGGCTGATAAAGTGGAGTGGGTGGAAGGTGACCTGCGCGACACTATCTTATTGCGCACCGCATTGGCTGGCGTTACCCACGTTTTTCACTGCGCCGGCTTGGTCTCGTATGCTCCGCAGGATGAGGCAAAACTACAGCAGATAAATGTGGAAGGCACGGCTGTCGTGGTAGATGCCTGCTTGGAGCAAGCCTCGCATGTCCGGCTGTGTCATGTATCGTCAGTGGCGGCGTTGGGTGGGCCCTCAGTGGTCAGGAAGAACAGCTGGGGAGCAAATGTTGTGGTAGATGAGACGGCTAAATGGGACTTAGGCGCTGGCCACAATGCGTATGCTACGTCCAAATATTTTGGCGAGTTGGAGGTATGGCGCGGGATTTCCGAAGGACTGTCCGCTGTTATTGTAAATCCTTCGTTAATACTCGGGCCTGCCGATTGGAAGCGCAGTAGCACTCGCCTTTTCCGATACGCACATCAGGAACACGCTTTCTACACGCCGGGCAGCTTAAACTATGTAGACGTGCGCGACGCCGTGGAGGCTATGCTTCGCTTGACCTTTCAAAGCGAAGTGACTGGGCAACGATTTATTCTGAGTGGCGGCACCGTGCCTTTGCGTGATTTTCTACTTCAGGCGGCTGAATGCTTCGGCAAAAAGCCCCCCACGGTGGCCGTGCCCACCTGGGCAGCCGAAACGATCTGGCGCCTGGAGCATGTGCGCTCCGTGCTGACGGGTGCCCGACCCCTTATTACCAAGGATACGGCCCGGGCGGGTAGGCGACCAGTCGTGTATGAGGCGGCCAAAGTAGAGACGGCCACGGGCATACAGTTCCGGCCACTGGCCGAAACGATTCAGTGGTGTTGCGCGAGCCTGACAGCAGCGAACCAGCCGTCGCCCGGTGTGGTTATTGCATCTTAAGCCAGCAGCGTTATCTTCAATGATTCCGTCGCCGGGCGCCGGCAAAGTCTGCCGTTTTGGCGACCTTTGAGTCTTGCATACGAATGAGAATGAACGAAAATTTTGAGGAAAGGCAGCAAGTGCTGGATACCGTGCGTCGGTTTGAGCGTATGGTAGCCCAAAACGAATCTGTCTTTTTTGATTTGGCCGATTTTGAGAATATTATCGACCATTATACGACTAACACGCAGTACGACAAGGCTTTACAGGCCTGCGAGGCTGCTATAGCTCAGTATCCCTTTTCCACGGAGTTGCTCATTGACCGCTCGCAGATATTGGCCATGAAAGGCGAGTACTCCGCGGCGGCCAAGCAGATTGAAGACGTAGCCCAGCTTGATCCGACCAACCCCGATGTGGCCGTTACCCGCGGCATTATTGCCACGCAGAAAGGCGAGTTTGCTGAAGCAGTAGCTTTTTTTCATGATGCGGCCGAGCACTCGCCGGAGCGAGAAGATATCTACTTCAACCTGGGTTTGGCTTACCAAAGCTGGCAGAAGTTTAAGAGTGCGGCCAAGTACTATAAGATGAGTCTGCGCCTGAGCCCCGACAACGACATGGCGGTGCAGGAACTGCTCTATTGCCTGGAGGTGAGCGAGCGGCTGGAAAAGAACCTGGAGTTTTTCCGCCGCTTTACCGATGAAGATCCTTACTCCGCTCCGGCGTGGTATAATCTGGGGCAGGCCTACTATCGGTTGGGGCAATACGACCAGGCGGTAGCGGCTTTCGAGTATGCCATTCTGGTCGATGCTACCTTTTATGAGGCGCACGCTTTCTTGGCCAGCACGTATGTAAGCCAGGAAAAGTATCGGGAGGCTATTGCTGAGTTCAACCTCAGCTACTCAGTCGGTGAGCCTACGGCCGAAGCACTGTGCAACATTGGCGAGTGCCACGAGAAGATGGCCGAATGGGACCAGGCGCGGCGCAACTACCAACGGGCTATTGACCTTGATCCGGAAATGGATGAGGCCTGGTTTGGGATGGGCGTCGTGCTGAATGCCCAGGAACGCTGGTTGGAGGCCGCTCATTTCTTTCGCAAAGCCACCACTCTGTACAACGAAAGCGTGGAGTATTGGTTAGCACTGGCCGCTGCTGAGTATCAGGTTGGCAACGTGGTGAGTGCGGTAGAGTGCTACGACCGCGCTACGCAGGTAGGCCCCGACAATAAGGATGCGTGGCTGAACTGGAGCATTATTCTTTACGAGCAGGGTAACTACGACGGCGCTATCGATCTGATGCGCAACGCGGTGGAGATACAACCTGCTGAAGCTGAGCTACACTACCGCCTCTGTGCCTACCTGCTGGCGGCTGGCCGCTACCGGGAAGCTTACGAGAATCTGGAAAATGCGCTAGTTTTGGACTTCGACAAGCATCGTTTACTTTTCGAGTACTTTCCGGAGCTGGAATCGCAACGGGCCTTGGCTCGATTGATCGATCAGTACCGAAAATAAATGGCTAAATGGTTAGATGGGTAAATAGCTGGTCGTTCTGTCAACTTGTTGAACGACCAGCCATTTACCCATCTAACCATTTAGCAGTAAAGCCATTCACCCCACATGAATTATCACCTCGATCAACTCCCCGAGCGTACTGCTAAACCCCGCGAACAAGGCTACACCATGGTTATGGATAAGGGCCTGAGTATTCGCGAAGTAGAAGACTTCCTGGAAGTGGGTGGCGAGTACTCCGACATCGTGAAGTTGGGCTGGGCTACTTCGTATGTAGTGCCCAATTTGAAGCGCAAGCTGGAAGTGTACAAAGCGGCTGGTGTGCCTGTGTACTTCGGTGGGACCCTTTTCGAGGCCTTTATTATTCGAAATCAGTTTGATGACTATCGCCGGCTGCTGTCCGAGTTTGGGATGGAGTATGCCGAGGTTTCGGATGGCTCACTGGAGTTGCCCCACGATAAAAAATGTGAGTATATCCGCTTGCTTGCTAAAGACCTGAACGTGTTGTCGGAGGTTGGCTCGAAGGACGCGGAGAAGATTATTCCGCCCTACAAATGGATTTCCCAGATGCAGACCGAGCTGGAGGCTGGCTCTATTAAGGTAATCGGGGAGGCGCGGGAGGCCGGCAACGTGGGCCTGTTTCGGAGCACCGGCGAGGTGCGCTCGGGTCTGGTAGAGGAAATTCTGACTAAGATTCCGTTTGAGAAAATCCTGTGGGAAGCTCCTCAGAAAGCTCAGCAGGTATGGTTTATCAAGCTGCTGGGCAGCAATGTGAACCTGGGCAATATCGCGCCTAACGAAGTAGTGAGCCTGGAAACCATTCGGCTGGGGCTGCGCGGCGACACCTTCACGCATTTCCTCGATATGGATGGCGTAGACCCCATGTTTAAGCCCGAAATTAAAACCGGCCGGCCCGGTACTTCTATGCCGCGCGGCTAGCGAGCTTAGCTTCTATTTCTGTCAAAAAAGCCCCCCAGCCTGCTCCGTGCGGCAGTTGGGGGGCTTTTTGGGGCTATAGTTGGTAAAACAAGACTTGATAAGTTAGAGGGAGCATTATTAACTCTGCTGGCAGGAGTGCGTAAGCGGGTGTTGCACATCAGCAATTCGTGTTTGCTTCTTTATCATGAAAAACTACCTGCTTTATCTACCCTTATCGGCCTTATTAGCCTGCAATCAATCATCGTCCAAGACCGAAGAAACGGCCGCAGCTACTGCTTCTACCGATTCGGTGGCTGCGATGGCTACGCCGGCGCTGCCTGAGCCATACGCCACGCCGTCGGCTAAGAACTTCAGCAAGGTGATTGGCTGGCCCCAGGGCAAAATGCCAACAGTTCCGGCTGGGTTTACGGTGACCGAATACGCTGCCGATTTGCAGAATCCGCGTTGGATATATGTGGCGCCCAACGGCGACATTTTTATTGCTGAGTCTAACTCAATAGAAAAAACCTCCACGGCCAAGGGCGAAAAGGCGAAAGGCCTGAAGCAGTCGGGGTCGATGAAGGAAACCAGCGCCAACCGCGTTACGCTGCTGCGCGACGCTGACAAAGACGGCAAGCCCGAGGTGCGCCAAACCTTCCTGACGGGCCTGAATCAGCCTTTCGGGATGCTGGTGGTTGGCGATAATTTTTACGTGGGCAATACCGATGCGGTGATGCGCTTTCCGTACAAAGCTGGCCAGACCAAAATCACCGCTGGGGGGCAAAAAAGCCTGGATTTACCCGTCGGTGGCTATAATAATCACTGGACGCGCAACCTGCTGGCCAACGCCGATGGCTCCAAGATCTATGTGTCGGTAGGCTCGGGTAGCAACGTGATGGAGAAGGGCGCCAAAAATGATGAGGGCCGGGCGCTGATTCTGGAGATAAACCCCGATGGCTCCGGCAAGCGCGTGTACGCGAGCGGCCTGCGCAACCCTGTCGGTATGGATTGGCAGCCCGGCACGCAGGTGCTCTGGACGGCCGTAAATGAGCGCGACGAGCTGGGCGACGACCTCGTGCCCGATTACATGACCAGCGTGAAGGAAGGGGGCTTCTACGGCTGGCCTTACTCGTATTTTGGCCAGAACGTAGACCCACGCCGCAAGGGTGAGCGACCAGATTTAGTGGAAAAAGCAATAACGCCCGATGTGGCCTTAGGCCCGCATACGGCGTCGTTGGGTTTGGCCTTTTATGATGCTAATGCCTTTCCAACCAAATATCAGAACGGCGCTTTCGTGGGTCAGCACGGCTCCTGGAACCGCTCGGAGTTCACGGGCTATAAAGTAGTGTTTGTGCCCTTCCAAAACGGCAAGCCGGTCGGTCGGCCTGAGGACTTCATGACTGGGTTTGTGGCAAATGAAAGCACGAAGGAAGTGTACGGCCGGCCGGTAGGAGTAACTGTGTTGCCCGATGGTACTTTGCTGGTTGCGGATGACGCGGGGGGCAAAATATGGCGCGTATCCGCTACTCAAGGCACGAAGCTATAATGTGAATTGTGCAGTCTTTGCAATATAAAAGACGGTCATGCTGAGGTTACGAAGCATCTCGCGTGCGGACGTCAGGGTAGTAATCCAGCATCAGCACGCGAGATGCTTCGGCAGGCGGACGCAAGATAGAGCATGAGAACACCGTTACAGGCGAGATGCTTCGGCAGGCGGACGCCAGATCAAGCATGACCGCCTTTTATATTCACTCAAAAAGTGTTTATAAACCCCATATTTTACCATGCCGCCATCTGCCCCGACCGCTAAAATGCCCCCTAGCAGCTCCGTGCGACGCCTGCGGGAACTCGCACGACGGGCTGGGCTCGATGGGTTTCTGCTGGGCCTGGTCGGAGTTATTATTCTGGCTTACTTGTGGCCGGAGTTCGGGGCAGAAGATGGGCCATTGCCGCTGGGCCGCATTGCCCACTATGGCGTATCCGTCATTTTCTTTTTCTACGGCCTGCGCCTAAGCCGCGATAAGTTGAAGGCTGGTCTGAGTAACTGGCGCTTACACTTGGTAGTGCAGGGCACCACTTTTTTGCTGTTTCCGCTGCTATTATTAGCAGTAAAGCCGCTCTTCGATTCTGAAAAAAGCCAACTGCTGTGGCTGGGGGGCTTTTATTTAGCTGCCCTGCCTTCCACGGTTTCTTCTTCTGTTGTGATGGTTTCTATTGCCAAAGGCAACCTGCCAGCGGCGATTTTTAATGCCAGCATTTCCAGCTTGCTGGGCGTATTTATTACGCCGGTTTGGATGGCTCTCTTCCTGACGTCCGGCGCTTCCGGCGGCCTGGGTTCCACCATCCTCGATCTGGCCTTGCAGGTGCTGCTGCCCGTGGCGGTGGGCATTCTGCTGCACTCGCGCCTGCACCAGTTTGCCCAACGTTTTGCCGGGCCGCTACGCCTGCTCGACCAAGCCATTATTTTGCTCATCGTATACACCTCGTTCTGCGAGTCGTTCGCGCAGGGCATTTTCCGGGGCTACTCGGCCAGCGACCTTTTCGGGTTGGGGGCGGCTATGCTGGCCTTGTTCTTTTTGGTGTACGGGTGCGTGTTGCTACTGAGCCGGCTGGTCGGCTTTAATCGCGAAGACACCATTACGGCGCTGTTTTGCGGCTCCAAAAAGTCTTTGGTTCAGGGCACCGTAATGTCGAAGGTGCTGTTCCCGGATGCGCGCACGGCCGGCCTGATTCTTTTGCCCCTGATGATCTATCACGCCCTCCAGATTCTAGTGGCCAGCATCGTGGCGCAGGCCCTGAGCCGGCGTGCAGAAGAGCAGCCATTAGTAAGCCCAACGATGCACTAAAGTCAGCCGCAAAAGCCCCCATCCAGCAACTTTGCCGGCCGCCTGCTTTCTTTGCGGTAACATAACGTTGTCTTCACTTCCCATTTCATGGAAATTCTTAAGGATATCATTGATTTTATTCTGCATCTCGATAAATATCTCGGGGCCATTATTCAGGACTACGGCACCTGGACGTATGCTATCCTCTTCCTGATTATTTTCGTGGAAACGGGCGTCGTCGTGTTGCCCTTCCTGCCCGGCGACTCGCTGCTGTTTGCGGCCGGCTCGCTGGCGGCGCTGCCCGGCTCGCCCCTGAATGTGTGGGTGATGATGGGCCTGCTCATTGTAGCGGCGGTGCTCGGCGACACGCTCAACTACCATATCGGCGACTATCTGGGGCCGCGGGTGTTCCGCGAGAATTCCCGCTTTCTGAAGCGGGAGTACCTCATTCGCACCCAGGAGTTTTATGAGAAGCACGGCGCCAAGACCATCATCTTGGCCCGCTTCATTCCGATCATTCGCACGTTTGCGCCCTTTGTGGCCGGCGTGGGCACCATGAGCTACACTAAGTTCTTGTCGTACAATGTGGTGGGGGGCGTTTTGTGGGTAATTTTGCTGACGGGCGCGGGCTACTTCTTCGGCACCATCCCGTTTGTGCAGAAAAACTTCTCGCTGGTGGTATTGGCCATCATCGGCTTGTCGATACTGCCGGTAATATTCGAGTTTATAAAGTCGCGCCAAAACAGCCGTCGGCCAGTGGCTTAATTCCAGGTATTTATTTTTCAAATAAACCGCCCCAATGGTAATCCATTGGGGCGGTTTTCTATTATTGCACTTGGAAAGCGTTAGTGGTCAGTTTAGCTAGTGTGAAGTTATTGTATGAAGGAATTTGGCCTCATTGGCAAGTCGCTTGTCCACTCGTTTTCGCAAACCTATTTCACCCAGAAATTCGAGAATCTGGGTCTTGATGACCATCAATACGAGCTTTTTGAGCTGCCCACTATTTCGGCCTTGCCGGAGCTGCTGGCCCAGCACCCCAACTTGCGAGGCCTCAACGTAACAATTCCGTACAAAGAGCAGATATGGCCTTATCTGACTGAGATATCATCGGCGGCGGCCCGCATTGGCGCCATCAACGTCATCGACTGCGCGCCCGACGGCCGCTACCTTGGTCATAATACCGATTATATTGGCTTCCGTGAATCACTGCGTGATTTTTACCCCCTGCGCGGCCCCGAAGCACGGGCACTTATACTTGGCACCGGTGGCTCGTCGAAGGCAGTAGAGGCGGCCTTGCGGGAGCTGGAAATTCCGTATTGGCTGGTGTCGCGCAACCCGCTCGGTGCCGGACTCACCTACTCCGACCTCACGCCTGAGGTGCTCGCGGGGCATTCACTAATTATCAATGCGACGCCGCTGGGCACATTTCCGCAAGTAGATGCGTGTGCTCCTATCCCGTACGCAGCACTCACGCCCGCCCACTACCTCTACGACCTGATTTACAACCCCAGCGAAACATTGTTCCTGCAAAAAGGTCGCGAAGCCGGTGCTCAAACCAAGAATGGCTTTGAGATGCTCTGCCTACAGGCCGAGGCTGCCTGGGATATCTGGAGTAAGTAAAAAGCAAATGCTACACTACTGGCTTAAAACACAACAAGCCACTCCAAAAGGGTGGCTTGCTGGTTGTTGCAATATGTGCGTTCAGGGTATAAGTCGCAAGTAACGCTTATTTTCTGGAAAGCTTGCTAGCAATTTCGGCGGTGTACTTGCCTTGATAACGAGCGCCTTCCAATTCGTTCTCGCTGGGCTGACGCTCGCCCTGGCCACCGGCTACGGTGCTGGCACCGTAGGGAGTGCCACCTGTTACTACATCATGGCCCATCTGACCCTGCCAGGCGTAAGGCAAGCCTACGATGACCATACCGTGGTGCAATAAAGCCGTGTGTAGCGCGCGCAGCGTCGTCTCCTGGCCACCGTGTTGAGTAGCGGTGCTCACAAATGCGCCACCTGCTTTGCCCACGAGGGCGCCGCGGCCCCACAACCCACCGGTTGAGTCGAGATACGCCTGAATCTGACCGCAGGCGTTGCCGTAGCGGGTAGGCGTTCCAATGATGATGGCATCGTACTGCTCCAGTTCCTCGGGGGTAGCTACGGGCACATGGCTGAAAGCTTGCTGCGCCTGCGTGGCTCCAGTTTTGTCGAGAATTTCTTTCGACAGTGTCTCGGGTACGCGCTTTACTACCACATCATTGCCTTCTACCTGGCGGGCACCTTCGGCCACAGCCTCGGCCAGCTTCCACACATGGCCATACGTGGAATAGAACAGAACGAGAGTTTTCATGAGGAACGAGTAAAAGATGAAAAATGAGTTGATGTGAATGTAGGTCGCTTCCGAAAGGCAAGGTCTTGGTTTACGAAAGGCAGCTGAAAGCGGCAACAAACAAATATATGTATGTACATTAAATGTATTGACATTGTTTCGTGAAATTTATTTTTTTCCCCTGGAAAAGCCCCCCAGCGCTATTCAGCGGCCTTGAAAAATATTCGGGCACAAGCGTGCAACCCTAAGGGCAGGTAATAGCCTCTACTCACCAAAGCCCGCTAATCTTCGCGGATTATTCTACCGATACGTTATTACGAACCGCAGCGTATGCAGCCACTTTGTCCTGGCCCAATCGATTTTATGGTAACCCACAACGGCCCCGGCGGCCACCCCAATCGATGAGCGCCTTGTCGTCTGCGATGGTGGGTAGTGCAGGGCTGCGTAGTCTGCTTGCGGGGGGCAATTCTTCGGCTTCAGTTGCTGCCGCTTCGTCCCCGCCTGCTCCCGTTCGCTCGCTCGTGCACCCATCTCAGCTCACCGAAGCCGAAATCATTGATGGTTGCCTGGCCGGAAGCCGCCTGATGCAGAAGCATCTATATGATCGGTTTGCGGCTCGCATGATGGCCGTATGCCTGCGCTACGCCCAGACCACTTTTGAGGCGGAAGATGTGTTGCAGGAAGGCTTTGTGACGGTGTTCACCAACCTCAGCAAATTTCGCCGCGAATGTCCTCTAGAGTTCTGGATTCGGCGCATCATGATAAACGCCGCCCTGCGCCAGCACCGCCGCAATAGCGGGCTGGTGGCCATGAGCGAGGGCGAATACCCCGAGGATCTAGCAGGAGAAGAGTTTACGCTTTCCAACTATGCCTTCGAGGAATTGCTGACGCTGGTGCAGGAGCTGGCCCCGCGCTACCGTATAGTGTTCAACCTGTTCGCCATCGAAGGCTATGGTCACAAGGAAATTGGCGAGCTGCTGGGTATTTCCGAAGGCACCAGCAAATCGCAGTACTCCCGGGCGCGGGTCATCTTGAAAACTAAATTAGAGCGCCTCGACGCTCATCGCAGCAATGGCATCTTCCGCAAATAATCATACGCCCCACGAGCCTCGGCCCACTGGGGACCTGGAGCACTTGTTCCGACAGAAGCTAGGCGAGGCAGAAGTAGCGCCTCGTCAGCACGTCTGGGAGCAGCTCGACCACGAGCTGCTGGTTCGGCAAAACGACACGTATCGGCGGCGCCTGCTGCTGCACCGTTGGGTTGCGGCAGCCTGCGCCCTGCTGGTGCTGGGCTGCGGCAGCTGGCTGTTGCTCCATAATGCCACACATTTGCCCCCCAGTACTGAAATAGCGGCCACTACTCGCCCCGAGGCAACTGCTGAGACGCCGCTAAGCACACCAAGTAGCAGCGCCGCCACCAATAGTCAGTCGCGCAACGGCACTACCACATCTACTGATGTGGCAGCAGTTACCCAGCAACCAAATCCAGCCGCCATAGCTTCGGCAACTCAGGCGGCCACGGCGCAATCAGCAGCGGCTGATGTAGCAAGCACCCTGTTGCGGGCCGCTAAATCGGCCGTGGGAATGGCGCGGCCGGAGTCGGGTAGCAGCTTAGCCGCAAACAGCACTAGCACAGGCTCAAGTGTTACTGGTAGTTCACTAACTGCTACTGAGCGCCAAGCAGGAAATGGTGCCTATGGTTCTGCCTTTGCGCCATCGGTACCAAGCATAGGAGGTTTGCAAAATGAGCGGGGGGCAAATTGGCTAACCGCACGACCAGTATCTGCGGCTGCTGACCGAAGTGCGGTGGCAGCCGCATTTCGTCGCCCCGAAACCCTGTCAGCGGAGACTCTTCCGGTGTCAGCTGGGATGTTAGCCCAAGCGGCAATAAATGCCCCCCAGGAAGCTACGGAAAAGGAAAAACCCGACCGGACACGGAGCAAATGGCGCCTGAGTGGAGCTTATGCGGCCAGCTCTTACAATCCGAACATTGATTTTAGCAGCGGTGGTCTTAGGAATGCCTTAGGTGCCAACCCCAATAATAATGTACCTTCCTCCGCCGATTTTTACCAAGGTACTTACCAGAATGGGGCAACTGAATATCGCGACAACCTCCAGGCTGGTCCCGCGCAACGCATTGCTTTAGCGGCGGCTTATCCTGTAACCAATCGTCTGACCCTGGCAACTGGAATAGAAACAGCGCAGCAGCGCGCTACTTCTAAAACCTCGGTTGCATTTAATGATAATACTTCAGCCTTTGCCGCTCGTTCCGTCTCAGCCCAATCGTATGTAGGCCAACGCAAAACTGAGTTTAGTTACCGCACGGTAGGTGTGCCGGTAGCCATGCGGTACGGCTTGGCCAAGACGGGCTGGTCGGTGTATGCGAAAGTGGGAGCCGCTGTGAACCTGCTCCTTAAGAGCCGTACGGAAATAGCTGATAGCGCCTCTTCCACCCGCGCCTACACGCTCTCTACCTCCGATTCGCCTTACCGCAAGGTGCTGACCTCGGTGCGCGGGGGTGGGGGCGTGCGGTATGCGCCTGCCGCCGCTTCATGGAGCTTATCCCTGGGGCCCGTAGCGGAAGCAGGCCTGAATACGCTTAATCAAAATCCGGGCGGTTCTTTTTTCAAGCGCTCCCGGCCGTATTCTGTCGGTCTGGAGGCCAGCGTAGAGTTTGGGGGGCAAAAAGCCGCCGCAGTTCGCTAACAAGAAGCATCTTAACAAATTTTACTATGAAATTTCAGTACTATATACTGCTGACCCTCGTGAGCTTGTGCGCTTGCGCCAAAACGGACCTGGACGATGTAGTGGCCGATGGCAAGGGCTGTATAAAGCAAGTTGCTACTTCTCCCGATGCGCACGCCATAGCAAAGGCGGAGCAGGCAATAGCCGTGCGGCTCTTTCAGCAAAATGGCATTGACCTAAGTAACCTGCGCTTTACCCGCTTTATCGAAGAAGACCTAGATCTGAATGGCAGAACGAACCACTACGTGCACGTATCTGCGGCTCAGTTTGGGAATGGCTTACCTTTTCTAACGGGTGGAATAATTTATGCTTTCAAAGACGGTAAGTTTACCTTTCTCTCTGGCGAGCTGCTTACCACCACCGTTGACCCAAAGCCCGTCTCATCATTAGCGCAAGTGAGGTCAGCATTTTTCACAGAATTCATCAAATACGAACAAAACTCAAGCTTTTATAAAGCCAAAGACTTTAAGGATAAATGCCTGACTGCCGAATTAGGGTATTTTACGCTTCGAGGGGGCGAAACCCAGCCTAAAAGCGTGCTGGCGTGGCATGTGAAACCGAAGGATGCCGAGTATCCAACGGCGTATATTAATGATAGAGATAACACCATTATTTATTTTTTTGACGGGGTTTGGACGTTAGGGCCCAGGTAGATGGTGCTCTTTGCTTCCCAAACCAGATAGGTAGATAGCAGCACTCAAATAAATTTTCCTATGAAACGCCTTTTCACGCTTCTGCTCCTTACGAGCCTGCTCAGTGCCTTCCAGTGCGAAGATGAAAATGCTGCTTGCCCCGACTTTATTGATACCAAAATAGCGGAGATTCTGTCCAAACCCAAGCAAAACCCCGCCGCCGAAATAACTGAATATCAGTTTCAAGGCCAGACCGTGTACTTGGTTTCCAGCGACTGCTGCGATCAGTTTAACTATCTCTACAGTGCCTGTGGCGACGTGCTGTGCGCGCCCAGTGGCGGCATCACAGGGCGGGGCGACGGCCTATGCCCCAATTTTGCCACGCAGGCTACTAACCCTCGCCTCGTGTGGGACGACCGGCGCTAAGGTTTATGCATTAGCCGGCGGGGCTGTGCGCCTGTTTCTTCCGTAATTTGCCCCCCAGCATCCACAAAAGCCCGACTGATTTAGTTGGGCTTTTTTCATTCCCCGGAAACCTCTGCTCGCGCTGCGTAGTTATCATGGGCTATCATTTCTGGCTATCTTGCTTTGCATGGAATACAAACTTACTTCCGAGTTCCGGCCCACCGGCGACCAGCCCAAAGCCATTGCCCAACTGGTGGCCGGCGTCGAGAGCGGGGAGCCAGCCCAGGTACTGCTCGGAGCCACCGGCACCGGCAAAACCTTTACCGTGGCCAACGTGGTAGCCCAAACCGGCAAGCCGACGCTGGTGCTTTGCCACAACAAAACCTTGGCCGCCCAGCTCTACGGCGAATTCAGAGCGTTTTTCCCCAACAATGCCGTCGAGTACTACATCAGCTACTACGACTACTACCAGCCCGAGGCCTACATTGCCAGCACCGACGTTTTTATCGAGAAAGACCTCGCTATCAATGAGGAAATCGAGAAGCTGCGCCTGCACTGCACCTCCACGCTGCTCAGCGGGCGGCGCGACGTGATTGTAGTAGCTTCGGTTTCGTGCATTTACGGTATTGGCAACCCGGAGGAGTTCAGCAAAAACGTCATTTACATGGCCCCCGGCCTGCGCTACTCGCGCAATAAACTGCTCTACCAGTTCGTGCAGATTCTGTACTCGCGCACGGAGGTGGAGTTTACGCGTGGCACCTTCCGGGTGAAGGGCGACACGGTGGACATCTTCCCAGCCTACGCCGACTTTGCCTATCGCCTGTTCTTTTTTGGCGACGAAATCGAAGCCATTCACCGCATCGACCCGGACAGCGGCAAGAAGCTGGCCGACGAGGAGAGCGTAACTTTATATCCGGCCAACCTCTTCGTGACGGGCAAAGACACGTTGCACCAGGCCATCAAGGAGATTCAGTTTGATATGATGGCGCAGCAAGGTTACTTCGTGAAGGAGGGCCGCGACCAGGAAGCCAAGCGCATCACCGAGCGCACGGAGTTCGACCTGGAAATGATTCGGGAGCTGGGCTACTGCTCGGGCATCGAGAACTACTCGCGCTACTTCGACGGTCGTACGCCCGGCTCGCGCCCTTTCTGCCTGCTCGACTACTTTCCCCAGGACTACCTGATGGTCATCGACGAGAGCCACGCCACCATTCCCCAGGTCCGGGCCATGTGGGGCGGCGACCGGAGCCGCAAAACGGCCCTGGTGGAGTACGGCTTCCGTCTGCCCTCGGCCATGGATAACAGGCCCTTGACCTTCAACGAGTTCGAGAGCATGTACCGCCAGGCCATTTTCGTGTCGGCTACGCCCTCCGACTATGAGCTGGAAACCAGCGGGGGTGTTATCATCGAGCAGATTATTCGCCCTACCGGCCTGCTCGACCCCGAAATCGACATTCGCCCCAGCGCCAACCAGATCGATGATTTGCTGGACGAAGTGGACAACCGCGTGAAGATGGGCGACCGAATACTCGTCACCACCCTCACCAAGCGTATGGCCGAGGAGCTGCAAAAGTATATGGAGCGCTTGGGTATCAAGTCGAGCTACGTGCATTCCGACGTGAAAACCCTGGACCGGGTGGAGATTCTGCGGCAGCTGCGTTTGGGCGTGATTGATGTGCTCATCGGGGTAAACCTGCTGCGCGAGGGTCTGGACTTGCCCGAGGTAAGTCTGGTAGCCATTCTGGATGCCGATAAGGAAGGCTTCCTGCGCGACCAGCGCAGCCTGATTCAGACCATGGGCCGCGCCGCCCGCAATGACAAGGGCAAGGTAATTATGTACGCCGACCGCATCACGGGCTCCATGCAGCGCGCCATCGACGAAACGAACCGCCGCCGCGCCGTGCAGGTAGCCTACAACGAGAAGCACGGCATCACGCCCCAGACCGTGCGCAAGTCGCACGACGAAATCATGGGCCAGACCTCGCTCTCGGATAAGCGCCGCCTGGAGCCCGCCATCTATGCCGGCCCGGATGCCGATACGCTCACCCTGGCCGCCGAACCCGTTATTGCCCTGATGAAGCGTGACGAGCTGGAAAAAGTCATCAAAAAGACCGAGAAGCAGATGGAAGGCGCGGCCAAGGATCTCGACTTCCTGCAAGCCGCCAAATACCGCGACGAGCTGGCCCAGCTGCGCCAGCTGCTCAAGACGAAGCGGGATTAGCCATAAGCTATATAGCGCTTCCATTCAAGTTTATTTCTGTAAAAAAGCCCCCCAGATGGTTCGCTGGGGGGCTTTTTTCAATTTTGCACAATCTCGACTATAGATTCAGGCCAGAAAATTGATGTTTTTCGCTGAAAATGGCCAGTCTGCCTGATTACAGAGGAGTTTAACGAGTTGTTTCTATGGTAATCGCTACCGAGCTGCGCATCTACTTTGAAAACCCGGTCGGTCGAGTACTGGAGCATCCCGATGGGTACGCCTACGTGATGTACAATGCGGGGCCTCGTAAGCTTGACGACTTACAATCCTTCCTGACCCATACCAGCCAGCTGCTACACCGACGCGGGTGGTGCAAGCTACTAGGCGACCAGCGCCTGATGTCGCCATTCACCGAGGAAGAGCGCCTTTGGATTGTTGATTACTGGATAACCCGCACCGCCGACGGCAGTCAGGTGTATGGCGCTGTGCTTATCCCGGAGGACGTGTTTGCGCGGCTGTCGGTAAGCCAGATGATGGGAGAGGCCCGGGAAGCCGCCATGACGTATCGCCTCTTTGAAAGTGAATCATCGGCTGCGGCATGGCTGCGCCAACTACCCTAAACTATCTACCAGTCTAAGTAACTAGCTTCCTGAAAGTTAGCCGTTAAGCACTGGTTTACATCTGTAAAAAGCTCCTTAGCAAATTGTGCTGAGGAGCTTTTTTGCTTTTACATTAATGAAATTTAATCTTTGAAAAGGTTAATTATTCTAAGGTTTTAATACTGTGACTGTATACCAATGCTTTTTTTCTTGTTTATAACATTTCTGCAGAAATCCACCATTTATGGGCTATGTACGGGCTTATAATATCATTATTATATTTTTAAAATGTACATAATTATGTCATTCATATGCTGGTATGAAGATGCGTATATAAAAAGCTATAATTTTAAGAAACTTCTCTTAACTCACTTAATAGTTTTATATGAAGAAACTCTTACCGCTATTAGCTCGCTTAGTCCTTGTGGCTATTCTGCTAATGGGAGGTTTTACCTCCTTCAGCCAGGGCAAAGGAAACTCTGGTAAAAAACCTGTCCCCCAAGCTGCTATTGAGCACCTGAAGAAGAACAAGCAGAAGCTTGGTCTCGAAGATGCCGACATTGCTGACATCGCCTTAAGCAGCGAAAGCGAATCAAAGAAAAGTGGGGTAAAGCACCTCTACCTGCAGCAGCAGTATCAGGGCATTGAGATTCACAACGCCCTGACGACTATGAGCATGACCAGCGATGGTGAGGTTGTGAACATGGGCAACCGCTTTGAGAAGGGCGTCAGCAAAAAGGTAAAAGCCAAAGGCTCGAAAATGACGGCAGAAGCTGCCGTTGCCGCCGCCGCCAAGCACCTGAGCACGGGCGTAAAGCAGCCCTTAACGGTACAGCAGAAAGGCGAAGGCCAAGATGAGGCCGTATTGTTGTCGACGGGGGGCGTTTCTCTGGAGCCCATTCCAGCTCGACTGGTATATCAGCCCATGGAGGATGGCAGCCTGCGCCTGGCCTGGGAAGTAACCATCTATGAGCTAGATGCTCTGAACTGGTGGAACATCCGGGTAGACGCCGCCACGGGCGAGTTCCTGGACAAGGACAACCTGGTGGTACACTGCGAGTTCGACAACGATGGTCCTAACGGAGTACACATCGGTGACAGCTACAACCACAAACAGGCTGAGGCGAAGTCGTTCAACTTTGCGACGGCCGTAACGGAGGCTCCCGCTGCCAATTTTTACAATGTATATCCGATTGTAACGGAAAGCCCCAGCCACGGTCCACGCGTATTTATCAACACGGACGCGGCCGACAGAACCGCCTCGCCTAAAGGCTGGCATCATACTCCTCAGGGCATCAAGACCACCACGCGCGGCAACAACGTGTATGCCTACGAGGACCCTAATGGCCTGAATCCGTTCCCGAACGCTACTAACAACTACACGGTTCTTAACTACAGCCCGGACGGTGGTCCGAATCTGAAGTTTGATTTCCCCGTTGACTTTACCAAGCAGCCTGATACGTACGTTGATGCGGCTACGACCAACCTATTCTACTGGAGCAATATCATCCATGATATGTGGTACCAGTATGGCTTTGATGAAGCCAGCGGTAACTTCCAGTTCGACAATTTCGGCAAAGGCGGCCTCGGTAACGACTTCGTAAGAGCCGAAGCCCAGGATGCCCGCGTTACGTCGTCTACTGGCCCCCAGCGTAATAACGCTAACTTCGGCACTCCTGCGGACGGCTCTTTGCCCCGTATGCAGATGTACCTGTGGAACGGCATCCCGGATAAGGAGCTGTTCAAGGTAACTGCTCCATCTCCCCTTGTTGGCGCTTACCCAGCTCTGGAAGCTACCTTCAGCAGAAAGCTGACTCCCGTGCCGGTGGCGGGCAAGCTGGTGGTAGCTGCTACAGCTACTGGCGTGAGCCAGGAAGGCTGCAGCATGTTTACGAATGCTGCTGATATCGCCGGGAACATAGCGGTTGTATATCGCGGCACCTGCGGCTTCGCCAATAAAGTGCAGAATGCGCAGATAGCCGGTGCTATTGCCGTAGTTGTCATCAATAATGCCCCCGGCGCTCCCATCGCCATGGGTGGTGCTCCCGCCCCCGGTACGCCCGCCATCATCATTCCGGCCGTCATGATTGGTCAGGCAGAAGGTAAGCTTATCCGCGATGTGCTGGATGCTAAAACGGACGTTACTGTTTCTCTCAAAAATGATGGCTCAGGTCCTGAGCTTGACGGCGACTTTGATAACGGCATCATCGCTCACGAGGTCGGCCACGGCATCTCCAACCGCTTGACGGGTGGTCCAAACATCGTAAACTGCCTGAGTAATGCCGAGCAGATGGGTGAGGGCTGGAGCGACTGGTTTGGATTGATGATGACCACAAAGCCTGGCGACATCGGCACGAAAGTGAGAGGTATTGGTACTTATGCTTCGGGGCAGCCCACCACGGCACGCGGAATCCGTCCGGCTCCTTACAGCACCGATTTTACCGTGAACAACTTCACCTACGCGGCCACCAATAACACGGCCATATCACAGCCCCACGGCATTGGTTTTGTGTGGGCTACCATGATCTGGGATATGACCTGGGCGTTGGTTGATAAGTATGGCTACGACGCTGACCTGTACTTCGGAAAAGGCGGTAACAACATGGCCATGCAATTGGTGATGGATGGCTTGAAGCTGCAGGTTTGCACCCCTGGCTTCGTGGACGGTCGTGATGCCATCCTGCTGGCCGACCGGATTAATTATGGCGGTGCCAACCAGGAGCTGATCTGGAAAGCATTTGCCAAGCGTGGCTTAGGTTTCAGCGCTAAGCAAGGCTTGAGCACCAGCCGCACCGACCAGGTTGAAGCATTCGACCTGCCTCCAATGTACCTCTGCACCACCCCGCTTACCGTTGCGGCAGTAGCCACTTCTGATGTGTTCACTGGTGGTGATGCTAAAGTAGTTTACTTAGGCTATGGTCCGCAGAACGTAATGTTGCGGGCTACAGGCGATGCCACGAACAAATACACCTGGAGCCCCGCCGCAGGTCTGAGCGACCTAACCATTGCTAACCCGGTGTTCACGCCTACCGCAGCCGGTACGTATACCTTCACGGTGAAGGCCGTAAACGAGGACCAGTGCACCAAGACGGCTACGATTACAATCAAAGTAGTAAACGTAGTGTGCGGCAACCGGGGCAATAAAGTGCAGGTTTGCTTTAAAGGCAACGAGATGTGCGTAGATGCCGCCGATGCCAAGGAACTGCTGACCCGCAAGGATGGGGGAGCTACCCTGGGCACCTGCGGTCCGAAAGCCAAAGCTGCAGACGCCAGCCTCACCGCTGCTGATGCACTTGCCACTGACGGCCTGACGGCTTCACCTAACCCAACCAACGCGAATACCACGCTGGCCTTTACGCTGGCTGAAAGTGGTGCTTATCGCCTGGAGGTGATGAATATGCAGGGTGCAGTAATGTCAGTAGTAGCCCAGGGTAAGGGCGAAGCTGGTCAGCGCATCTCGCATGAGTTCAGCAAAGGTCGTTTGGCTACCGGTGTGTACATGGTTCGCTTGACTTCGGGCAAGCAGAGCAAGTTCACCCGCGTAGTTCTGCAGGACTAGACGGGTGAACAACCACTAGTGCTTCGCTTCACAAAAAGCCCCCCAGCCACGCGGCTGGGGGGCTTTTTGGTTGTAGTGGATGCAATTAGTTATTGTTATAGTTATGTTCAACTGAACTGTTGAGCTTGTGGAATGAATTCTGTTCGCAATTTATTTTATATAATAATTCATAGTAACACATTGCTTTAATGAATTGTATAGGTGATATTTTTGAATTATTAAAATTATTAAATGTATATAATTTTGGTTAAGTAAAGTAAATATTATAAACGACATACTAATCTCACTACTTTCAAAAACACAATCGACCTACTATTATAACTCTACAACATGCAGAAACTTTTACCCTACTTAGCTCGCCCAGCGTTGGTGGCAGCTATGTTATTTGGCGGCTACGTCTCCTTCGGCCAGGATAAGCTGAATGCGGACCAGAAACTGGTTCCGCAAGCCGCGCTTGAGCACCTGAAGAAGAATAAGCAAGCGTTGAAGCTATCCGACAATGACTTGGCTGAGGTAATGCTCAGCAGTCAGACGCTATCCAAGAAGAGCGGCATTAAGCACCTGTATTTGCAGCAGATGCACCAAGGCATCGAGATTCACAATGCCATTACTACGCTTAATATGAGCAGCGACAACGAGGTCGTGAGCGTGAGCAACCAATTTGTGACGGAGGCGAGCAAAAAAGTAAAAGCCAGTAAGGCAGGGCTTAGCGCGGAGGCTGCCGTAGCCGCCGCCGCCAATCACCTGAACCTTTCGGTGCGGCAGTCACTATCGGTTCAGAAGAAAACCAATAACAAGAATCAGGAGGTACTGTTCTCCACCGGCGGCATTTCACTGGAGCCGATTCCGGCCAAGCTGGTGTATCAACCCATGGCCGATGGCAGTCTGCGGCTGGCCTGGGAAGTTACCATTGATGAGCTCGACGCCCAGAACTGGTGGGTTATTCGGGTAGATGCCGCCACGGGCGAGTTTTTGGAAAAAGACAACCTGGTAGTACACTGCGAGTTCGATAATGACGGCCCCGGCGGTGTGCCCATGAGCGACAGCTATGCTACCTATGCCCACAAAGCAGCGGCACCAGCAGCTCCTAAGTCGTTCAACTTCGCGACGACCATGGCAGAACCTACTGCCAACTACTACAACGTCTACCCGCTCACGACGGAAAGCCCCACGCATGGTCCACGCGTATTTGTCGGCACGGATGCGGCCGATAAGTCGGCTTCGCCCAGAGGCTGGCACTATACGCCGGTTGGCGACATGACCACCACCCGTGGCAACAATGTGTATGCCTACGAGGACCCCAACGGCACGAACCCCTTCCCAACCCCTGCCAATAATTTCGCGGTTCCCAACTACAGCCCCGATGGTGGTTCGGATCGGAAGTTCGATTTTCCAATTGACTTCACCAAGCAGCCCGATACATACAAGGACGCGGCTATTACCAACCTGTTCTACTGGAACAACGTGATCCACGACATGTGGTATCAGTATGGGTTTGATGAAGTTAGCGGCAACTTCCAGTTCGATAACTTCGGTAAGGGTGGTTTAGGCAACGACTTCGTACGAGCCGAAGCCCAGGATGCCCGAGTCACATCGTCCCAAGGTCCGCAGCGCGACAACGCCAACTTCGGTACGCCTCCCGATGGCTCTTTGCCCCGGATGCAGATGTATCTGTGGAAAGGTATTCCCGACCGGAACCTGTTCCGCGTCACGTCGCCCTCCACGTTGGCTGGTGCGTACCAGGCCATAGAAGCCGTTTTCAGCCGGCCTCTAACGTCTACGCCCGTAACCGGTAAGCTCGTGCTGACTATGGCCCCCGTCACGACACCGACCGGCCGGAGCGAGGAAGGCTGCGGCGCGTTCACCAACGCCGCTGCCATCAATGGCAATATCGCCGTAGTATATCGTGGTACTTGCGGCTTTGCCGATAAAGTGCAGAACGCGCAGATTGCGGGTGCTATTGCCGTGGTCGTCATCAATAATGCCCCTGGTGCGCCCATCGCCATGGGTGGCACCCCAACGGTACCGCAGCCCGCCATCGTTATTCCGGCGGTCATGATCAGCCAGGCCGATGGGGCTGGTATTCGCAGCCTGCTGGATGCTCAGACGGAAGTAACGGTAGCTCTCAAGAATGATGGAGCTGGTCCTGAATTCGACGGCGACTTCGACAATGGCATCATCGCACACGAATACGGCCATGGTATCTCCACCCGCCTCACGGGTGGCCCTGCAAACGTTACCTGCCTTAATAACGCAGAGCAGATGGGTGAGGGCTGGAGCGACTGGTTCGGCCTGATGATGACCATAAAGCCCGGCGACACGGGCAGCAAAGTACGCGGTATTGGTACGTACGTCAAGGGGCAGCCAACTACCGGCCTGGGTATTCGCCCCGCACCTTATAGCACCGACTTCGGCGTGAATAACTTCACCTATGCCGCTACCAACAACACGGCTACTATCAGCCAGCCGCATGGTATAGGCTTTGTGTGGTCTACGATGCTCTGGGATATGACCTGGGAGCTGATTAATAAGTATGGGTATGATGCAGACCTGTACAACGGCACAGGCGGCAACAACATGGCAATGCAACTGGTCATCGACGGGTTGAAGCTGCAAGTTTGCAGCCCTGGCTTCGTTGATGGCCGGGATGCTATCCTTCTGGCCGACGTTCAGAATAATGGCGGAGCTAACCAGGAACTGATCTGGAGGGCTTTTGCTAAGCGTGGTTTGGGTTTCAGTGCCAAGCAGGGCTTAAGCACTAGCCGCATCGATCAGGTTCAAGCCTTCGATTTGCCCCCCGTATACGCCTGTTCTGCTCCCGTTATTACGGCAACTGCTATTGGCGACACCTTCGTTGAGGAGGGCCAGAGCACGATTTATCTGGGCTATGGTCCGCAGAGTATTCAGCTACAAGCGAGCGGTGACCCTACTTTCGTGTATACCTGGGGGTTTGTTCCCGGCCTGAGCGACCTCACGATTCCCAATCCAGTATTCACTCCTAAAGCCGCGGGTACATACGAGCTTACCTTAACCAGCGTTAATAAGGAAGGCTGTTCCCGAACGGTTATCAAAAAAGTTGCGGTTGTTGATGTACGCTGTGGCTTTGTCTTCATTCGGAACAATAAAGTGTTGGTGTGCCATAACGGCCGGCCAACGTGCGTCACTACAGCTACCGTAGCAGACCATTTGAAGCACGGCGACTCGCTGGGCGAATGCCAGCAAACCTCCGCCGCCGGCTTGGTAGCCGAGGAGAAAGTAGCTGCCGAAGAGGTGCTGACCCTGACAGCTACTCCTAACCCCACAAGCTCGCAAACCTGGCTTGACTTTACCCTCACGCAGACTGGCAACTACCGCCTGGAGGTAATGAACATGCAGGGAACCGTAGTGGGTGTAGTAGCTGAGGGAATCGGCCGGGCTGGTGAAAACTTCTCCTTTAAGTTTACCAAAGGCCGCCTGGCTGCCGGCATCTACATGGTTCGCCTGACTTCCGGCCAGCAGAACAAGTTTACCCGCATCGTCTTGCAGGACTAGCCCGGTAAGCAGCCAGTAGCGAAAAAAGGTTGGCCGTGCATACTTATGGTCCTCCTTTAGAGATTAGCAAACAAAAAGCCCCCCAGATGTGCTTCTGGGGGCTTTTTTTGTTCTGTCCGACTACGCCGCACGTTACGCCGGCAGCTTACCTTTGACGCATCTTCAGAACAACAGGTTTCTCGTAGCCTGCTTTCCCCGGCGTATGGCCGCTGCTTTTACTCCCTTTGCATGAACAAACGGTACGTCGTGTGGCTCTGCGCCCTATTCGTTTTATTTGATTTAGGATACTCGTACATCCAGAATTATCAGCTCCCGTTGGAGGGCGATTTGGCCCCCATCGTGCTGCCGAGCTTCTGGTATAGCCAGGTGCTGCAAGATCCATTTGGGTGGGCGGTACTAGCCAAAAACGAGGTTTATGCGGGTCCCAACCGGTATTTTGCCCATGCAGCTATGGTGGGCTATTTCAAGTCGGTTCCGTTGTGGCTTCAGCGCTTCACCAATCCTATCAGCAGCGTATATATGGCCTGTGCGCTGTTCAAGACGGCTGTGCAAGCGCTATTGTTGTACCTGCTGGCTGTGTATTGCACCGGCGCGCAGCGCCTTACCGATCGGCGGCTGTGGCTGCCCGCGGCGCTGCTGGTGCCGCTGTTTCAGACGGCTGGCTATAATGGGCAGATGGGCGTAATCGATCATTCAATTACGTACACGTTTTTTTATGCTTTCCCGTTGGCCTTGCTGCTCGTGCTGCTGCTGCCTTTTTACCGAGCCGCTTACGGCCGGCAGCCCCTCCGGTTATCGTGGGTTGCGCTGCCTCTTATTGCAGCGCTCATGGTGGTGCTGGCCTTCAACGGCCCTATCGTGACGGGCGCGGTGCTGGTGCTGGGGGTGAGCATCGGTCTGTACTGGATAAAGCGGCAATGGCCGACAGCCCAGGTGCGGTCGTATCCAGGTTGGTGGCTGCGCCAAGCGAAACAGGTGCCGCTTGTTGCGGTGCTGCTCTTGGGGCTATTCGTTATGCTGTGCCTGTACTCGCTTTACATTGGCCGCAACAACTCCGAGAATCTAACCGCCACGCTGCCCCTGTGGGAGCGGTATAAACTGGTGCCGCAGGGCATATTCCGCCAGCTGACCGGTAAGCTTGGCTTTCCGTTGCTTGTACTGATTGGCTTGGTCAACGCCCAACTTATTCGCCGCTTTTTGCCCCCCAGTGCCGCGAGTAGCCGGTTGCTGCGGATTCTGCAGCTGCTGGGCCTTTTCACCCTGATCTATATTCTGTTGCTGCCGCTTGGGGGCTACCGCAGCTATCGGCCCCTCATCCTGCGCCGCGACTCTATTCTGCCCATTATTCTGGGCCTGATGTATTTCTACGGCGCTTCCACTTATTATCTGTTGCAGCACTTACCGGGGCGGCCCCGCCGTTGGTACATGGGTGGACTAGTGCTGTTTGGAGCCATCTTTATGAATGCTGATAAACTCAGGATGACTGATAACAACCAGTGTGAGCGGGCAGCCTTGCAGCAGCTGGCCCAGGCATCCGAGCCGATAGTGCATCTCACTAGCGATTGTACCGTGATGGCCTGGGAAAAAATAACCGATCCGCTGCAATCCGATAATAACGCGCAGCTGCTGGAACTCTGGGGCGTGACTAAAGGTAAAAAGCTCTATTACCAATGAGCCGCATCCGTACGGCTGTGCTGTGAAGGCAGGAATAAAGCATGGCAGGCTGGTCATTTTACCGCCGCCCCTGTGTACGAATTTATTGCTCCCTGGCCCTTCGCTTATAGCAACAATTTGGTACATCGACTATATTGAAGAAGGTGACGCGCACGCTTTTAAGCTCAACATCAGCGGGCCTTATGCCTAAGTGACAATCACGGTTGGTAAAGCAAATTACCGCGTTCATGTAGCTGAAAGCGGCGTTGAAAGAAAAGACCAGTATAGGGGCTGACATTGTGGTACTTTTAGGTAAAATCATATTTAATAGTTAAATACTGATAATGCTATTTACCTCTTTTCATCATGTTTCTTCGCCTGCGCTTCCCGTATGTTGTTGCTTTGCTATTGCTGTGTAAAAGCCCTGTTTTAAATGCCCAGGTCATCAGCGATGCCGAGGACGCTGAACTGCCGACAGGCAACAAGCAGACAACGACCGATGTCGCGGTTCAGCTCCGGCAGCTATACGCCCCCAATATGTCGTCCGCGACCGCCGGCATCCAGGAGCAGGTACAGCTGTTATATACGTTAGTCAATTTCAGGCCCGTCTGGACCACTGAAGCGGGCCCGACCGAGAACGCGCAGGCAGCGCTTACCCTGTTGTCGCAGGCCCAACGGTACGGGCTCAAACCCGCTGATTATGAGACTGTCTACCTACGTAACCTGCTTGATTCGCTGCACACAACGCCAATGCAGCTCCAGCAACGCCTGGCGGTCGAAACTCACCTTTCGGCTGCGCTTATCCGGTTTTCTCAGCACCTGAGCCACGGCCGGATACCGGGCAGCACGATTCGGCCGGCGCAGGTGACGGAGAGTGAAATTATCAACGCCGCTATTCACGTTAGTCAGGCGCTGCAAAGCAATGATTTAGAGCAGCATATACTACTGGCGCAGCCCACTAGCCGGAGCTATGTACGACTGCTTTGGGCATGGCAAAGCTTGTTGAAATCGGATACGGTGGCGGCCCGTAAAATGTCGCTGCCCGTAGCTCTTAACCTGGAGCGGCTGCGCTGGGAGCCCCGCGCCGATTCTATTTATCTGGTCGTTAATATTCCGGCCTACAGCTTACAGGTGGTGCGGGGGCCGCAGGTGGTGCGCAGCCACCGGGTGGTGGTGGGCAAGGCGGCCACTCCAACGCCTGAGCTATACAGCACGGTCAATTTTTTGCAGACCGCGCCCGAATGGCGTATGCCGCATAGCATTGCCACCAAAGAGATTCTGCCGAGGTTGAAGCGCGATCCTCGCTACCTGAGCTCCCGGAACTTCAGATTGTACAACCAAGCGGGTGAACGGGTGAATGCCGCGCGGGTGAATTGGAAAACAGTGACGCCTGCTGAGTTTCCATATCAGATTCGGCAGGCGCCCTCCTCACGCAATGCGTTGGGAAACGTGGTATTCCGCTTTCCGAACCCGTACGAAGTATACCTGCACGACACACCCAATCGGGAGCTGTTTGAGGCCAGCACCCGTGCGTTGAGCCACGGCTGCATCCGGGTGCAGCATGCGTGGGCTCTGGCTCGCTTTCTGGTGCAGCGCGATGCCGGCAAGGCCGAGAACAATAGTAATCGGATGGAAAAAATGAGCGACAGCCTTAACGAAGGAGAAACCAGGTCGTTTGGTCTGTACGCTTCCGTGCCGCTGATAATCCGCTATCAAACCTGCGACGCCGATGGGAGCAAGCTGCGTCAGCTCCCCGACATCTACGGCCTCGACGAGGTATTGACCGAAGCGTGGGACCGCGCTGCCAGTGAAGACGGGGTTACAGCGGCTATCCACTAGAGAAGCCTGGCACTTGCAGGATTGTGGATGGAAAGGAAAAAGCCCCCCAGCAGCACTGCTGGGGGACTTTTTGGTGAATGAGCGAGAAACGAGGTTCGAACTCGCGACCCTCAGCTTGGGAAGCTGATGCTCTACCAACTGAGCTACTCTCGCGGGAAACTTGGTGGAACAAAAATACGCTGCTTAAATCAATTTACAACTACCGCGCGTATCGGTTAATAGAGTGCTGGGTCAGGGCCGCCCTAGTGGCCCTGCGTTGCCCTCGCGGGGCTTTTGTTTGACATGTATCTTTGAATGCATCTGTTATGGCTGATTTGCCGGCTAATCGTTCGCGTAGCTATTTGTATCTGATAGCGGGAGTCACGCTGTTCGTGCTTCAGCTTATTCGCCTGCCGGGGTATTATGCTGCCTGGCAGAACAATACTCTCGACACGTTTCGCCTCACCATGAGCGTCATAGCCTTGGTAGTAGCTATGCTGATGATTCGTTTTGGCTGGCGAATGCGCCGCGACGGTAAGGCTTCTGATGAGCCCGGCGACCAGTCTATTTCCTGATTCAGCAGCCGCTGCATACTCTCGGCATAGATTTGCACCGTCTTCACCCCTGGCCTTCTATGTCTTCTCCGCTCCGCATTACGGTGGCCAAACGCACCTCTCCGGTGGCTACTCAACTGGCTGAACTAGGGCGTCAAACCTTCCAGGCCACCTTCGCCGCCGATAATCGGCCGGAGGATATGGCCGCTTATCTGGCCGAAAACTTCACGCCGGAAAAGCAGCTAATAGAGCTGCAAAACCCGCAGGCAACCTTTCTTCTGGCGCATATGCAGCTAGAACTGGTGGGCTATGCCAAGCTGTTGCTTAACTCCGCTCTAGGCCTTGAGGAAGGAAAACCAATGGCTGGCCGCTTAGAAATTGAGCGCTTGTATGTACGCGAAGATTGGCTGGGCACGGGCCTGGGCGCCACGCTCATGCGCCGGGCGATAGAAGAAGCGCGAACTCACAGCTGCCGCACCATCGTTTTGGGCGTATGGGAACATAATCGCCGCGCGGTAGAGTTTTACAAGCGCTTTGGATTCAGGGAGATAGGTCGCCATGAGTTTCAGCTTGGTGATGATATTCAGAATGATTTGATCTTGCGAAAAGGGTTGTAAAAGCTCCCCATGCTGGCTTGTTGCGTTCCTGTCTTAGGCAGTCATTCGATATGCTCGCCCAGCAGCCAGGTAGGGAAGGGAAAAGAAGGACAAACGCGTCTTCCGCGCCAACTGCGTTACTTTGTCGTATTGCTCACCAACCCTTCTGCTGTGCGAAAAGACTGGCGCGCTTATCTTTTGCATTTTGTTTCATTGGCTCAGCCGCTCCGCTGGTGTCTGCCGTTTCTGCTGGTTTCATTGCTCAGTGCCTGCTCTACTGATGGGCGTGAAGCGGCCAACTTGCCGCCGCCTACCGGGCATTTTGAGGGTCCGATTACCTATCAGGGCACGGAACTACGCGCTACGCTCGATTTGCGTGAAATAAAGCCAGGCCAGCTGCAAGGCGAGGTGCGCCTGGCCGATCGTCAGGGTCTAAGCCTGCCCGTGCAACAGATAACGTATCAGCATCCGCGTCTCACGGTACGCTGGGCCACGGGCGCAGCCTCTGATTTTGTTATCAATCTGACGCGCGAGGGTGATTTTCTGAAAGGGAAATTTACCGCTGACAGCACGGAGGCCGAAATCCTGATGGTGCGTCGCGGGGATGCTGAGCCGCTGCCTTACCTCGAACAAGCGTTGCCCGTGCGGATTGGCGGGAGGATGCTGCCTGCTACCGTGCTTATGCCAGATGACACGCTACGGGTGCATCCGGCCGTAGTGTTGCTGCAAAATGCCCCCCAACGCACTCCGCTGGCTGTGCAAATACTGACGGATCTGCTGGCGCGCCGTGGCGTGGTAGTCATGCTGGTGGCCGGGCGTCCGGCTACGGCTGCTGCCAGCGTTAGCCCCGATTCGCTGGCAGCTGATGTGTTAGCAGCGGCCCGGGCGCTGAAGCGGGTTGCGGGCGTCGACACCACGCAGATTGGCTTGGTGGGCAGCGGCAGCGGGGCTACGGCACTGGCGCTGGCGGCTGGCAAAGATGATAAGGAGAACAGCTTAATAAAATACGTGGTGGCTTTGGGTGCGCCCGGAACCTCCAACGCGGCCCGAGTTACCGAACTAATTGACCGCCAGCTACGGCAGCAGGATGCCAGCGCAGCCGACCGACGGCTGGTCACACTTACCCGCGCCCAGCTGGAACAGTACGTGCGGCGCGAAGGCCGGGGTGATACAACAAAGCTGCACCGCAATCTGCGGAAAATTGCCCTCCAGCCGTGGGCAGCTACTACTGGCCTGCCTACCCGAGTACCAAGCAAAGCCGAATTAGAACAACCTAAGTGGCAGGAGCTGGTCTTCGACCCCAGAGCAGTTTGGGAGCAAGTGCGCATACCTGTTCTCCTGCTTTATGGTGGGGCCGATACAACCCTCAATGTACAGGCAAGCGCCGACCGCCTACGCGGGAATGCCGGCCGCCGTCGGGGCTCCGTGGTACGGATATACGCTGGCGCCGACCAGCAACTCTTGCTGCCAGCCGGTACCCAAAATGGCAAATGGCAGTGGCCGCGCCCAGTGCCCGACTATGTGGACGACCTCACCGCCTGGCTGCGCGAGCGATTGGAGCGATAAGAAAGGGGTCGGGGCAAATTCCCGCTTGTAGTTCCTTAAAACAGTAGCAAGCCCTTCTCACGCAGCTTTAGCCAAGGGACTGAACTCAGGAAGCGCTCGAATGACAGGCCGGCTTCGGCCGTTGGGAAGCTGCCGGCCGCTTCTTTCAATAGTAATTTCGTGTCATAGTCGTTGGTGAGCTGAGTGCAGAGCGCGTGCAACCATTGGCCCACGGCAGGCGTGGTTTTTATTTCGAAGTCCTCGGCCTGCTCGTAGAAAGTTAATACGGCCTGGGGGGCTTTTTTGCCTGATTCCAGACGAAGCTCCGGGGCGTTGCCGAGCCAGAACAGGCGCAGGTTCTGCTTGGCAAAATCCGGTTTGGATGCTTCCTGCACGGCTTGCTGAATCAGGTGGCGCGGCACGGTAGGGCGCGGAACTTTGAAATCGAACCAGAAAGAAAGGGGCTCCGCCAAGTTCACCCCGTGCAGATAATTGTAAAGCGCTTTCGCTAAGCCTGGCCCAAACTGCTCGTGGTCGGCGCCGGTGGGGTCGTCGTGCCAGAGGTCATTCCAGGCAAAGTCGCCGGGCGCCGGACCAATGGGTACTACCTGATACTTGGCCGGGTTTTTCCCCACGGGGCTATGCGCCGTCATGGAAAAGCGGTGCCAATAGCCCGATTGAATGACGCCCGCCGCAAATAGCTGCCGCACTATCTCCAGCGAATCAACTGTTTCCTGGGCGGTTTGGGTTGGGAAGCCATACATCAGATACGCATGCACCATGACGCCGGCCTGCGTAAATCCATCCGTCACGCGGGCCACCTGGGCAATAGTTACGCCTTTTTCCATGAGGGCCAGCAGCCGGTCGGAAGCTACTTCCAAGCCACCTGACACGGCGATGCAGCCCGAAGCCGCCAGCAAGCGGCACAGGTCGGGAGTGAAGGTTTTCTCGAATCGGATATTACCCCACCAGGTAATATTGGTGCGGCGCTTCAGCAGCTCCACGGCCAGATCGCGCAGAGCCAGCGGCGGCGCGGCTTCGTCTACGAAGTGAAAACCCGTTTGGCCGGTTTGCCGCACAATCTGCTCGATGCGGTCGGCGAGCAGGGCGGCGGGGGCCGTTTCGTACCGGGAGATATAGTCGAGCGTAACGTCGCAGAAGGAGCAGCGTTTCCAGTAGCAGCCGTGGGCTACGGTAAGCTTATTCCAGCGGCCATCACTCCACAGCCGGTGCATGGGGTTCAGCACCTCTATCACTGATAAGTATTCACTCAGCGGCAAATCGCTGTAGTCGGGAGTGCCTACTTCGTGGTGCGGAATGTTTGGGGCCGCGGTATTATTCAGGTATTCTACCTCACCAGCCTCATTGCGCAGGAAGGTGCGTTGGAGAAGATTTTTGCCCCCCAGCCCGTTAATCTGCGCATTATTATCTTCTTGTTGGAGCGTTCCTAAGCCAAACCCATTTTCAAACTGAGTTGCTACTAAGGTTTCTCGCTTGTTTGCTGACGAAATAGCGTAGGTAGCACTTAGCAATGAATGCTCACGAGATACCTCGCTGTGCTCTGCCTTAGCATCTTTCTTAGCCTGCAGATACTCCAGTAGCCGTAGCCACGGACCTTCCCCATCATCCAGCGTGAGGTAATCGATATAGTCGAAGAAGCGCGGCTCCTTAATCTGACGCAGCTCGGTGTTGGGGTAGCCGCCGCCCATGAGGGTTTTGGCTTCCGGCCGTAGCTCTTTCATCCGCCCCGCGAGGCGCAGGGCTCCATACAGATTACCCGGAAACGGCACCGTGAAACCAACCACATCGGGCTCCGTGCGGGCTACAAGCTCATCGAACGACTCCAACAGCAACTTATCCAATAGGGTGGGCGGTGCTTGCAGAGCTTCGTACAATGGCTCGAAACTGGTGGCGGATAGCGCCAGCTTTTCGGCGTAACGCGAGAAGCCAAACTGTGGCCCTACCGTTTCTTTTATTAAATCGGCAAGGTCCTCAAGGTAAAGCGTAGCCAAGTGACGGGCCTGATCGGTGAGGCCCATGGTGCCGAAAGCCGTATCAAGGTCGGCTACGTTGTCGAAGCGAGAGGCCTCGGGCAGAAACCGGCCGTGGCAGATACGCGGGGCCAGCGTATTGTCTTTATTCTGCAAAAACCGAATAACTGGCTCAATGGTAGCCAAATAGCTGCGTTGCAGCCGCACCATTCGCCGGGCATTATCCGAAAGCTCGAAGCTCCCAGTCTCAATAGCCGCAAACACGCGCCGGAGTCCAGCCGATGAGAAAAGCTTCAGTACTAATTGTAACCCCAGATCGGCTTGGGTGCTGGCGTAGCCGCGCGCACCCAGGAAGCCCTTTAGGTAAGCAGTAGCCGGATACGGCGTGTTAAGCTGGGTAAGCGGCGGGGTTACAAGAAGGATGCGAAGACTCGTCACGACGGCAGAACAACGGGAAAGGGCATAAAGATACCGAACCGTGGTAGTGCGCGAATCCGTTCCGCCACACCGCCATTGTTTTGCGCAGGATATACAATCTATGTGTATGGCAGCTTATGCCCGGACGCTGGAGGGCTTTTTGCCCTCCAACTTTCCTATAATTCGTCCAGCGACATGCGCTTGGGCATCAGGTCGCGGCGGAATTCGCTGACGGAGCGGCCCGTTACCTGCCGAAACTGATTGCTCAAATGTTGACCACTGCTGTAGCGCATATGATCAGCTATTTCGCTGAGTGTCAGCTCACCATAGCTCAGCATCTCCTTTACCCGCTCAATTTTGAGACGAATAAGGTATTTCTCGATGGTGAGATTAGCGGTGCGCGAAAAGACTTTGCTCAGGTGCGAATACGTGGCCGAGAACCGGTCGGTGAGGAAAGCCGACGTGGTGAGCGGCATGCGCGCGGTGCGCAGGTGCTCCAGGTATTCAGCTAACGACGTTTTTATTTGTTCGGTAAGCTGCTCGGCTCGTCCAGTCAGCACGTCGAAGCCGGCTTCACGCAAGAGCGGCGCTACCGTGGTGGGGTCAACGGGCGTGGAGTGATTGAGTTGGGCGTGGCCCAGTTTTACTTCCGTCGGTTGATACCCAGCCTGTTCGAGCAGATGTTGCACGGCCTCGATGCAACGCGGGCAAACCATGTTTTTGATGTAGAGCAGTGTAGTCTTCACGGGCGAGGTTTTGGGTTTTGGTCTGAGCGCGGGGCCGGACGAGCCGACTTCCGCGGTGGTGAGTTAGGAACTGAAACTGAACGCGCACGCTGATCGGATTTAGGCTGATTTACCGCCCAACCCGGTCCGAACCAATTAACTGCTGCCCAATTGATAAAGGGGACAACACCTAAGAAGGTAACGGCTAAGAGCCAGAAAAATAAAAAAAACGCGCCAAACACACGGACCAACAATTCATTCTGTACACCGAATACGTAGACAGCTAGCAAAACGGCGAGTATTAGACTTATGCCTGCTATTACGCCCGTACGGCGCAGTAATGGGCGATAAGTGACTAATACAGAGCGACTGGCGGGCATTGCAAAGGAGGAGGTAGAAAGACAAAGATATTGTTTCTAGAACTTTTGAGCCTGCCACGCGGCTACCCGATCCGGTGGCTCGTGTTGCAGGGACTATGCTCGGCCCTCATCCGGCCAAGTATTCAGTTGCTTGATAAGCTGTCAGTTGCTTGATAAGCTGTGTGACAGGCAAGCCAGCTTCGGCATGCAAACGGCGAGTAAAACCTCGGCAGCCGCGGGGCACGGGCCCCAGGTACTCAATTCGGTAAGTGTGGCAGCATCCAGACAGATCAGCTTGGAGAGGCTGTTTTTGCCAGTTGACTGAAAGGTAGCCCTCAAGATAAGGTATTTTGAGCGAAGAAGGAAGCGCCGGTTAATGCAGCCGTCGGATTCCTTAGCCAAACAGGCCAGAAGTGGGGCCGAAGAAATGGGCATAAGCGAAGGGTTGAGGTTCGGTTTGCGAATTCTAATGTACATACACTCATTTGATTTTTCTAGTTCGAACCCCTGTAGTCTTCGCCTAAGACCAACTACCATCCCGAACTACCGTATCATGGTCTGACCCTTTTTATTGCCTTGTATATTCTTGCACTCAACTCATGAAAACTTCCTTTTTGCCTCGAATTATGCTTCTGGGGGGCATATTTGCTGCCTCGCTTACTAGTTGCAGCACCGGTACCGACCCCGGTGAAACTAACGTAGAAAGCGGCTCCGCGAAAGAGCAGGTAAATGAAAACAAGTCGGATGCCAACGACCCGGACGACAAGCTTTACACCACCTCCGATGCTGCCACCAACGGCACCGCCTCGGATACCTCGACCGTCAAAACCGGCAAGCAGGTGTATGATGAGGCCGCTGACCGCCGCGACGAAAATGTAGATGGTAAGGCCGGCCCCCAGTAATGAGTAGGACATAAAAAAGCCCCCCAGCAATTGCTGGGGGGCTTTTTTAGGCCGTGAAAGTCAGGGTTTAATAAAATACAAAGCTGTTCGGGCCAATGTTCACGCCAAATGAATCGATGGCCATGCCCGTGGGCTGATAGCGGATTACCTTGCCCGTGGTGGTGAACGGAGCAATAGAGCCATAAATGGTATTGTCCTTAGGGTCAATGCCCAACCCGTAGAAGCTGCGACGAATAATCGGATTTGTTGGCAGTGTGCTAGCGCCGGCCGCCAGCTGGTACACGCCCCGGCGGTAGCTGTAGTACAGCTGGTCCTTGGCGCCGTTGGTCGTCAGGTCGCTGGGGCCGCCGCTGGCGAATGGCAGGCTGGTTTGATTGGTCGGAGAGCCGGGATTGAAGCGAACCAGGCTGCCATTGGTAGAAGAAACTACGGCAAACGTAGGAGCCGGGCCGTAGCGGGTAATGCCCGTGCACGCTACCCATATATTACCGCTTTTGTCCTGCACCAAGCTGCTGGGGCCATCCTGCACCTGAATCGGGGATTCTGCCATATCAGTGCTCGGGTTGATAACGCTGACCGTGTTTTCGTCGGAGTTCGTGACGTATACCTTACCATTGGCCAAGAGCAGCTGCTCGGGCTGCCGACCTACCGCTATAGTTTTGGTTACCGTATTGGTGCGCAGGTCTATGACGGCTACGCGGCCGGGCTGGCCCCGCTCAACCCATTCCGTGAGGTAAGCCTTCTCAGAATTTATGGCTATCAGGTAGCGCGGCTGCTGTAGCTTGTCAATAGTGGCCACCTGCTTAAAAGTCGCCATTTCTACGACCTCTACTTTGCCCGTGGCATTTACCACAATGTAGCCCCGCGAGCCAACCACCGTCATCGATTGTACCACATCGCCCAGTATGCGGCCATTCACGCTGGTAAACAGGTTGTTATCGACTACGGTACCGGAGCTTTTGCTGTATAGACTAATTGCGCCGTTGGGCGTGTTGAACTGCCCTTCATTCACGATATACACGTTGGTGCTGTTGCCGGCCGGGGCAGGAGGGCCACCCGGTCCATCACTCTCAGGGTCGCAGCTGGCTAATGTGAGAGCCCCGATGCCGACCTGCAGCGTGCGGGTGAGAAAACGAAAAAAACGTAGTTGAAACATAAAAAAGGAGGTAAGAGAAAGGAAAAATAGTAGCGATTAGCGCCAAGTAAGGCGGAGGCTGAGCGCGGCATTGCGGGGCGGCATGGCCCGGTAAGCATATACTTGGTAGTTGCGGTTGGTGAGGTTGAAGCCTTGGGCCAGTACCATCAGCGCCCAAGTAGGCGTAAGGGCCAGTGTGCGGCCCAGGCTGGCGTTGAGCAGCGTATAGGAAGGCAGGAAATCGACGGCCGAAGCATCGGTGTAGCGGTAGCCGGTGAAGGTGAGCCCCGTGGTAAGCTGCCACTTATGCCAGCTGTGATCCGTGGTGAAGGCAAACGAATGCAGCGGCACGTAAGGCAGCTGCCGGCCCGCGGGGTCAGGGTCTTCGGCCCGGCCTTTTACCTTTTCCGACTGAGTGAAGCCATAAGCTGCGCGGGCCGCGAGCGAATAAGCCCCCCAGTGACCGTTGAGCTGGGAGCTGGCTTCCAAGCCACGGGCGCGCACTTGGCGCAGATTGCGCGGCGTATAGGCACCCTGAGTGTTGGGCAGCCATTGTACCCAGTCGTCTACCAGTTGGTGATAGGCCGTTAGCTCCGTTTGTAGGTTCCAGGGGGCATTTTTGGTGAATTGATGCCGCAAGCCAGCCTCGTAGCCAATCCCGTTTTCGGGGCGAAGATTCGGGTCGCCAGTGCGCCAGAAACGCTCGTTTAGGGTAGGAGCGCGGTAGCTGCGCGAGGCACTGACTTTCAGCGAAACCTGCTGAGCCGGTGTTTGCCAAAACTGCCACTCGGCCCCTACCGTGGGAGCAAGCGGCGGCCGCTGGCCCGTGATGAATGCCTGCCGCAGATTGGCAGTAAGCTGCAAGCGAGGCATAGGGTCGTAGCGCAGCAGCCCGAAGCCCGAAAACCGGTTTTCGGAAACCTTCCGCCCGTAGCCATCTACTTCGGCCGCGAAGTGTTGAGCCTCACCACCTAAGCGCAGGCTGGCTTTTGAGTTGAAAGAGAAAGTGTGCTCTGCCTGGACCTGCGTAGTGCGGACCCGCGAATTGCTCGTCAGGTTGTCGTTTTGATAATTAATAACATCCTCAAACCACGCTACTCGCACCGCCGACTCATGGCGCGCGGAAAGCACATGGCGGTAGCCGGCCAGCAGGCGGCGGCTTTGGTCCCGCTCACGGGCGTGGTTGTTGCCCGCGCCAATAGCGGGCTGAAGCTGCCGGTCAGCATCCGTGAGCCAGACAGCGGCAGTTAGCTCGCCGCGCTCACCCAGGCGCAGGGTGGCATCCTGGCTCAGGCTCCATTGGCGGATGGCCGCGTTCAGCTGGCGCCGACGCACCAAGCCTGTTATCTCGGGTGAGGTATAGGGAAAATCGTTGCGGGCCTCGCGGTAGGATGCCGCCGTACGCACTGCTACTTTTTCGTTGCTGAAGCGGCCTTCCAGACTGCCCGCGCCCAGGCCATACTGGCCCGCATCAAGCTGTGCACTTGCTTGCGCGCCCATTCCCCAGCGAATAGGAGAGGAAAGCAGCACGGTGCCGCCCACGGCGCCGGTGCCATACGTAGCGCCGGCAGGGCCGTGCTGCACATCTATCCGGGTATTGGCTCCAGCCGGCAAAAGGGCAAAATCAGCCTCTCCAAGAGAAGGTAAATTGATATTGAAGCCATTCCACAGCACGGCCGTGTGCCGGGCCGATGTGCCCCGGATGGTAATAGAGGATAGCTGACCGGGGCCGTAGTTCTTAATGTATAATGGTGTGCGCGCCGCCAACACATCCGTAAGTGTACCGGTGCGATACTGGCTTAACGCTACGGAGTCGATGGTAGTAAGGCGGCTGCCTACGGCAAACCGGCCTGGACGCGCGGCCTGCACCCGCACGTCAGGCAGCATCTGGACGGTAGATAGCTGGCTGGAATCAGAAGGCGTGCCGCTGCCTATCTGGGCTTGACCTGGAAAAGAGCCTAAAAAGCCCCCCAGAAACCCAAATGCCGTCAGCAGCCTTAACGGCCAGAGCCGCCAAAATCTTTGTATGCGCATCATCCGAACTAAATTTTCGGTTTAGGAAAATTCAGTTCAAAACCCCACATAAGCTCTCCAAAAGCAGGAAAACTACCGCGAAGCCGAGGCCGAAAACAGGGGAAACCGACTGCACGGAGCGGCCACTGCATTCGTTCTCCGCCTTTCCTCCGAAAGCGCTGAACATTAAACTTGTACAGGCAGGTCTCCTGGCTTGCTTCGAGTGGTGCCGCCTTCCCATTTCTCAGGCTCCTGCTAGATCAGAAGCTTTCAACGAAACAGTGGCCGGGGGACTGGCCCACCCTCCTATGAAGCGTACAGTTGCGGGGACAGCTCCCGATTTGAACGGGATTCCCTTTTCAGCCTTGCCCCACAATCGGGGTCTGGCCACCTATAACGGGCGCAAAGATAGCCGCATTCCGCCGAATACAACGCGTGTGGATAGTAGCGGAAGCAAGTGCAAACTCAGCTATAGCCGTATAGTATTTAAAAATGACTTGATATATTAGATAATGGCCATCAAATTGCCCCCCAGCTTTTACCGCCGCCCCGATCCTTTCCAAATTGCCCGCGAAATGCTTGGCAAGCATGTGTTTTCTAACCTGAATGGTGAGCTAACTGGTGGCCGCATCGTGGAAGCCGAAGCGTATTCTCATGTCGGCGACCAGTCGCTTATGATGCATTTCAAGCGGCGTGGGCACCACGCTCAGGCTTTGCTGGAACCGGGTGGGCACGCTTACCTCTATCAAGTATATCAGCGGTACACCTTGTTCAACATCAGTACCAATGAAGCAAATAAGCCTGATACTGTGCTTATTCGGGCCATTGAGCCATTAGAAGGAATAGAAATAATGCTCCAGCGGCGGGGGCAAACAGTAGTTTCACCAAAGCTGACCGCTGGTCCGGGGCTACTCACGCAGGCATTGAAAATTACGCCTGCTCTCACCGGAACCGATCTGCAAGGCGACGTACTATGGCTGGAAGACCATGGCGAAATAATCCCCGAAGAGCAGGTGAGGCGTAGTCCACGCGTAGGTCTGGCCTATGCCGGCGATGAAGCAGCCAATTTACCTTGGCGCTTTCGTATTATAGGGAGCCTATGGACAAGTAAAGCCTGACTACGGATGAAATCGTACGGCTATGAATAGATAGAATTGCTCTCATCTAGGGACATAAAAAGTCCCCAGAACAATTCTGGGAGCTTTTTATGTCCCTATATATCTTTAAAATTGATTGCCCAGCCCACTCAATCTGTCCAGTCAGAAAAGTCTGCGGTTTGACTTTTCTCACAGACGAGTACTACCAACCGGCCGCGCAGATCGGTGGTCGCAAACAGATAAGTGTCGCCGCCCTCCCGAATACCGGTGCGAAGACGAAACTCGGCTACCGAGTCGGGGAAGTTGCGCGTCGTGACGTGGGCACGAGCTTCAGGGCCGAGATGGGGGAGAAGGGCGTGGCGGTCGTAGCGCTCAGTAGCGCGGATGCGGAAGATGCGGCCGGGAAAATCGGGGCGGAGCATGTCGGCCGTGTATAAGTGGCTATGCTGGTGAAGCTTCAGGAGCTCAAAGGCCGTACCAATGCTTTTGAACCCCCCGGCTTTAAGAATTGCCACGTTGGGCTCGTACAAATACTGTTGCGGCTCAGCGTAACGCGGTATAGCGCGCGCCTCCCGAGCCCTGTTTAGCCGAAACTCCTGCTGCTGCCCGTTGCGCAACAAGTTGACGGTGAAGCGCTCCGGGTCTACGGCGGCCTCTGGGTCAAGCTCGTACAACACCTCTTTGCACTCATTATCGACGGCCACTACCCACAGCCGGCGCACTTGGCGCAACTCGCTCAGTGCCTGCTCAATATCAAGCATGGGCGATGTCTTGAGCAATACCCGCCGACTTTTGTGAAGGAGTAATGGCAGCAAACGTAACACATCCGGCTCACAGTCCTGAAGGCGGAATATCTTGCGAGCGGCCGTGTCGCGCCGGGCCGGATCGAGGTAGATCCAGTCGAAGGTATTCGGCGTGTTTTTGAGAAACTCTACTGCATCGGCCACATGGCAGTGAACCGTATGGATTCCCAACTGCGCCAGATTGTACTCAACTACGGCTACCAGCTTGGGGTCGCGCTCTACGTAGTGTACTTCCGGAATTTGGGTAGCGAAGTATGTGGCATCAACCCCAAAGCCACCAGTTAAATCGGCCAGACGCTGTCCACTTACGAGGCTGGCCTTAAAAGCCGCCGCGCGGGCCGAAGAGGCCTGCTCGACAGATACCGCACTGGGAAAAATCAGGTCGGGATTATCAGCCCAGGCCGGAATTTTGGAGCGGGCCTTCTGGCGCGCCTGAATCTGGCGTACCAGATCGGGTACTGGCAGGCCCGGAAAGCGTCGGGCTTGAAGAGCAAGTTGGGCGGGGTCGTGGTGCAGGTGGTCGGCAACGTACTGCCGGGCCGCGTCGGGCAGCGGAAAGTCCATAGCTATGCTTACGCGAAAACGAGCTCTTTAGCGCAATCTAGCGCAAATTCCAGCGCAAAGCGAGTAGAGGCTGGCCCGTTGGAGCAGCGGTAAAACCTACAGCGGCAGGTGATAAGCGCTGAAAAACGCCCCCGCGAGCGGCAGGCCAGCCAGCATTATTCGCCTCCACTGCCCGCTGGAAATGGGTATTGGTATTGCGGCTGATGAACACGTTAGCCAGCAAACTGGCGGCGGCTACGCCAATAGCAACCTTTTGTGGGTTGCTGAAATAGCGCTGTTCGCCTTCGCCAGCCAGCACCTGCTGACCGTAGAAACCTAGGGCACTCACAAAGGTCAGACGCTCGGCTAAAAACAGCCATTTCTGCTGCCGGTAGCTGTTTAAGTGGTCCAAAGCCTGGGGATTATCAGCCAAGTAAGGACGTAATCGTTGCCCAAAAAAGCCGGCATTCTGATAGTCATTAGTGCCCTGGGGGGCAAAATAGAAGTTCTTCTGGACGCCGTTCAGGCCGCGGCCCTGGTCCCCGAGACTGAGGCGCAGAATGCTGGGTCCTCGCTGAGCGCGGGTAGCACTGAAAGTTAGTAAGCAGCAGAGCAATAAGGCAAAAGAACGAAGATAACGCAGATTCATAGAAGCAGGAAGCAGCAATAGGTAGAGAAAGCTATGTGACTACAGGCTGGCGTAATTAGTTCAGGGAGAACAAAAACTTTCAACTCTTAACTCAACAAAAGGGCCAAGGTCTACGTTCTTGGGCCAGTTTACTTAGGTTCCACATTTAATTCGCTTATGACAACTCTCACAACCGCTTTTCGCCGCTACCTCCTACTGGCTACGCTGCCCGCCGCGCTAGCCTTCTCCGGCTGCGGCAAGGACAATGATAACGGTCCAGGTAATGGCCGGGTAATGGCTGTTCATGCTGCGGCCTCGGCCAACGTGCGTGTGAAAGTGCTGGTTAATAACTCAGAAATCGGCCAACTTAACTATGGTCAGAATTCAAGCTACTTGAATGCTCCCGCCGGTGCCCAGGAAGTAAAGATCAACGTCGCCGCCTCTGACCAGAATGCTGTGACGCAGACTGTTACCATCGAGCGCGATAAGAATCAGTCGTTGTTTGCTTACGCTCCAAACACGACAGCAAATGCTGTTGCGTTACTAGCTGTGTCTGATGACCTGGCCGCTCCCACCGCCGGCAAAGCCAAAATTCGTTTGGTGCATCTGGGTCAAGGTGCGGCCAGCCCCGTCAACTTAGCGCAGGCCTCAGCATCGGGTGCTCCAGTGAATGTTATTCCTACGGTAGCTTTCCCTACAGCCTCAGCCTTTGTAGAGATAACGCCCGGTGATTACAACTTTGTAGTGACGAACAGCACCAATGCAACGGTGACCTCGGTAGGCAATGGAACTGGCGCAGGAACTGGCACCAGAAACTACGCTGCCGGCAAAATTTACACTGTGCTAGTGCGCGGCGTTGCCAGCAGCCTCGATCAAACCTTGCAGCCCAGAGCCACAGTTATTGAAAATAACTAGCTCAGCAGCAGCTTGTAAGTAGCTGTAAAAGAACCTGCTCCTTATTCGGGCAGGTTCTTTATTTTTTACCTCCGACTAACAATTTGATTACCTTTGCAGTTGAATAGCAAAAAAACACTATATCATGGTTGATACGACCTACGTTCCCTACAAAGTAAAAGACATGTCGCTGGCCGAATGGGGCCGCAAGGAAATCCGTTTGGCAGAGGCTGAAATGCCGGGCCTGATGGCTTTGCGCGAAGAGTTTGGTGCTTCGCAGCCGCTGAAAGGTGCCCGCGTTGCGGGTTGCCTGCACATGACCATTCAAACCGCCGTACTCATCGAGACGCTTATCGCACTCGGTGCCGATGTTACGTGGTCATCGTGTAACATCTTTTCTACCCAGGACCACGCTGCCGCTGCTATTGCTGCTGCTGGTATTCCGGTGTATGCCTGGAAGGGCATGAGCGAGGAAGAATTTAACTGGTGCATCGAGCAAACCCTGTATTTCGGTGAAGATCGTCAGCCCCTGAACATGATTCTGGACGATGGCGGCGACCTGACCAACATGGTGCTCAACAACTTTCCTGAATTAGCTGCTGGTATCCGTGGCATTTCGGAAGAAACTACTACTGGCGTATTGCGTCTGTTGGATCGGGTGAAGAACGGAAGCTTGCTGATGCCCGCCTTCAACATCAATGACTCGGTAACGAAGTCGAAGTTCGATAATAAGTATGGCTGCAAAGAGTCGGCCGTAGACGCTATCCGTCGGGCAACTGATGTAATGATGGCCGGCAAAATTGCTGTAGTGGCCGGTTACGGCGACGTAGGGAAAGGCACCGCTGCTTCGTTGCGCGGCGCCGGTGCCCGCGTTATCGTCACTGAAATCGACCCAATTTGCGCCCTGCAAGCGGCCATGGACGGCTACGCGGTGAAGAAAATGGCAACTGCCATTAAGGAAGCCGACATCGTAGTAACCGCTACCGGCAACTGCGACATCATCACCGAAGAGCATTTTCGTGCGCTGAAAGACAAGGCTATCGTCTGCAACATCGGTCACTTCGACGATGAGATTGATATGGCTTGGCTGAATGGCAACTACGGCGACACCAAAGACACGGTGAAGCCCCAAGTTGATTTGTACAACATCGATGGCAAAGAGGTGATCATTCTGGCCGAAGGTCGTTTGGTAAACCTGGGTTGCGCTACTGGCCACCCTTCGTTTGTAATGTCGAACTCGTTCACGAACCAGGTATTGGCGCAGCTGGAGTTGTGGCAGAACGCGGATCAGTACGAGAACAAAGTGTACACACTGCCTAAGCATCTCGACGAGAAGGTGGCGTATCTGCATTTAGCCAAAATTGGTGTGGAACTGGATGAGCTGAAGCCTAAGCAGGCGCAGTACATTGGCGTAGACGTACAAGGCCCATTCAAGTCGGACCTATACCGCTACTAGAATTTGGTTTAGTTATAAAAAAGCCCCCCAGATATTATCTGGGGGGCTTTTTTGTTATATATTTTATTCGGCAACGGTAAACCACGGCACATTTAGCTGGCCCGGCATGGAATGAATCTCTATCTCCTTCCCCACCTTTACCTGCTGATAATACTGCCGCGAGACTGTCACATCGTCGGTTGAGGTGCGTGGTCCCCAAGGGCTAACGTGTAAGTAGTAGGTAGTGGTTTTGCCGCTACTAGTTCTTTTGCTAAGCACTTTGGCTTCATATATGGTGGCTTGACCCTCATCGAAAGTGCAGTTATAGCTTAGCGTGGCAGCGAATCCATAGATAGCAGCAGTAAATAGTGTTGCAATCAATAAGCTTATCCGCGACTTATCGCGAAAGAGAAAATCGCGACTGCCTCCAAGCAATATCAGAATACCAATAACTGCTACTACCGCCGCTTGAGGCCACAAAGGACGATAATCTAAAACTTCGAAATCCAAAACTACACGCATTAGTAGCAGAAGCGGCGGTCCTATAATTGCCGTAGTTACCCCAGGATAAGCGCTGTTCTTTTTCTCATCAAATCGGATTGCACCTTGGTGTATCCACAAAGCTGCCATTGCCAATAATGGCACTACCAACCCGACTGCTATAGCCCATTGGTAGGGCTGGGGGCGCAAAAGTAGCCAAGCCGCTACTATACCACCAATAATATTCAGCCATTTGGCAGTGCGTCGCGCTTTTTTCAGCGTTTCTTGACGCTCAGTTGGCGTTCTACCTAAGTCGTGTTCTTCTAAAGCTTGGGCAGCCTCCTGCTCTTGCTCCAACACATCCAGATCAGGATAGCGGTCTGCGAACCACTCCTGCAATCCTGCATAATCCTCGCTGGTGTAGCCTATCTGTATTTTGGGGTCAACTGCGCTATCTGGAAAGATGCGTATGTAGTGCTGATCAATCCGATAGCCTTTTATATTAGCCAGTGGCAACTCCTTACGCCGGAATATGCCCGCATAAATAAGCATATCGGTAGTAATAATATGTTTGGCTTTGATGGTTTCCAGCAGACCATATATAAGGAAAATAGCCATTCCTATCATTAGAGCAGAAAAGCCAATAAAAAGCCCGAGCCCGAGTTGTTGGCTGTTATACCAACCCAAAAATGGTATGGCCAGAAATAGAAGGATGAGCGGTGGTCCGAAAATGTACATAAATAGGCGCCAGCCTTTGGCCGTACCGTACTCCTGCTGTGCCTGTTGGGTGTTCATGAATGGTTGAATAGAATAGGGTAAAGGAAAGATGAATGATACTGAAGCAATACCGGTGCGTTTGTAGCGAAACTAAAGCCAAAGTCTGCATTCGGAGAGAGACACAGCTAGAAGCTGTGCCCAATTCCAGATATTTGCCCCCCATGCCTGTTTCCCTGTCCGTCGTCATCATCACCTACAATGAAGAGCGCAACATCGGCCGCTGCCTGGATGCGCTTGGTGATATAGCCGACGAGGTAGTAGTAGTCGATTCCTTCTCGACTGATGAGACGGTGGGCATCTGCGAAAGTCGGCACGTCCGCGTTGTTCAGCAGGCCTTTGCCGGCTACGTGGAGCAAAAAAACTTCGCTACTGCACAAGCCCGCCACGATCATGTGCTCCAACTCGATGCCGATGAAGTGCTGACTGAGGAGCTGCGCCAAAGTATTCGGGAAGCAAAGCAAAACTGGCAGGGCGCAGGCTACACCTTGGCGCGCCTCACCAACTACTGCGGTACCTGGGTGCGCCACGGCGGCTGGTACCCCGACCGCAAGCTTCGCCTCTACGACCGGCGCTTAGGCCGCTGGACTGGCCTGCTCCTGCACGAGCGCTATGAGGTGGCTGGGGGGCAAAATGTCGGCACCTTATCCGGCGACCTGCTCCATTATTCCTACGATTCGGTGGCCCAACACATAACGCAGCTCAACCATTTTACCAGCATCGCGGCCGAGGAGCTGGCGTTACGCGGCAGGGGAAACGCCACTTTTTTTCATCTGCTGCTCCAACCTGTCTGGAAGTTTGTGCACGGCTATTTTTTGCGTCTGGGTTTCCTCGATGGTTTTGCCGGGCTGTGTATAGCCAGTATCTCCGCAGGGGGCGTTTTTTTGAAATACGCCAAGCTGCGTACCCAGTCGATACCTCCCGCTACATGAAAACCTTCCTGGTAAGCCGGACCGATGCCATTGGCGACGTGGTATTAACATTGCCCGTCTGCGGACAGTTAAAGCGCTTATTTCCGGGGTGTCGGGTCGTGCTGATTGGCCGCACCTATACGCAGGCAGTGGCCGAAGCCTGCCCGCAGGTTGATGGCTTTATTAATGTGGATGAGCTGCTAAAAAGCTCCCCCCGCGCACAAGTTGCGGCATTGCGGGCGGAACAGGCAGCCGCTATTATTCACGTTTTTCCGAACAAGTCCTTGGCTCGGCTCGCACGGCAGGCGGATATTCCGATACGTATCGGCACGCGCAACCGCTGGTTTCACTGGCTTACCTGCAATCGGCTGGTTGCTCTTAGTCGGCGGCATTCACCTTTGCACGAGGCCCAGCTGAATCTACGTATGCTGGCGCCATTAAGCACTTTCAAAGCCGATTTGCCATTAGCTGAAGTTGCAGCGTTAAGCAGTCTGCAGCCAGTGGAGACGCTAGGGGGCAATTTTAGCCAGCTTCTCCAGGCTCGTAAAGCCGGACAGCTCAACATCATTCTGCATCCCAGCTCGCGGGGTAGCGCGCGCGAATGGGGCCTCGATCATTTTGGCACTCTGGCTTACCTGCTACACCAGGCCGGGCACCGCGTATTCATAACTGGCACCACCGCCGACGGCGAAATGCTGCGCCCGTGGCTGACGGCTCACGCTTCTTCTCTTACCGCCGACTTAACTGGGCAACTCTCCCTACCTCAGCTTTTAGCATTTATTCATGCCACCGACGGCCTGGTAGCTGCTAGCACCGGTCCCCTGCATCTGGCCGCTGCCCTGGGCCGGCATGCGTTAGGCGTTTATCCATCCCTGCGACCTACAGACCCTGGTCGTTGGGCCCCGCTGGGCCCTCATGCCGAGTATCTCGTGTTCGACCGCCCCAACTGCACCGATTGCCGGATGCAGCCCGCGCTGTGTACCTGCGTGCGTGCGATTCAGCCGGCGCAGGTATTGGCACGTATTTCGGGGTGGCAACCGTTAGCTATTTCCGCACCCTGATATTTTGGCGTTAATCTCTCATTCTGCTCCTCCTACTTCTACGCTGCCAAGCTTGCGGCAAGCCTGGCGGCAAGGCCGCGTATCGCAATATCTGTTGCTGCTGGCTTGTGTGGCTGGGGTAGCGGGTCTTTTTACTTCTCGGGCGTTGGTAGCCTTGAGCCCGCTGGTAGGCGTGGCGGCAGCCGTGGCCAACCCAAACGCGCGCCTGGCCCTCACGCAGTGGCTGCGCAATAAATCAGCCTGGGGCCTGGCTTTGCTGTACTTCCTATTGGTGGTAAGTGGCTTGTATACCGAAGACTGGTCAGTCTGGCAGCACCAAATGTATCGGCAGCTTCCCTTAATTGGGGTTCCCTTGGCGTTTGCCTTGGCCGTTCCGCTAAGTGCCCGGCAGCGCTATGCTATTGGTTGTCTGTTCGTGGCTGGGGGCGCGCTTATAGGTGGCGCTACCGTTGTTCGTTATTTGCTCAATCCACTAGCTAATAATGAGCTCATTATGGTGGGCCAAAACACGCCATCCGTGACGGGCATCTTCCATATACACTTTGGCCTAATGCTGGCCCTGGCTGTTTACTTCGGCCTGTTGCTGAGTCGTAGCACGCATGCGGGGAAGCTAGCGCAGATACTGCTGGTGCTGGGGGGGCTTTTTTCGGCTATGGCCCTGCACATTTTGGCCTATCGAACGGGGCTGCTGGTGCTGTATACCGCTCTGCTGGTGAATGGAGCGATTCTTATTGTGGGGCAGCGGCGTTTCCTGCTGGGGGGCATTTTGCTGGCTTTCCTAATTATCGTGCCTTTCCTTACCTATAATCTTCTCACTTCTTTCCGCTACCGAGTGCTGGGTACGGCCTATGACATAGCGCAATTTTCCGCGAATCAGGATATCAATACTTTTTCCGTCTCACAACGTTTTGCTGCCTGGGAAACTGCGCGCGTAGTAGCTACTCTACAGCCCTGGGTTGGCGTAGGCATGGCTGATGTGCGAGTTGAGATGATGCGGCAATACGAATGGCGCGACTACGGCCTAGAGCCGGCCAACCGCGTCATGATTCACAATCAATACCTGCACTACCTAGTTGGCGGCGGCGTTATCGGATTATTTCTTTGGCTACTGGTTCTGCTTGGACCGCTGGCGCAACCTAGTTTGCGTAGAAACCCGTACGTGATACATTTCCTGGTCGTAATGGGCACCGGAATGCTGGTTGATTCACTGCTGGAGCTCCAAATTGGCTTCAACTTATTCGTATTCCTCTACAGCTTTCTACTGGTGGCCGGCGAGCGGCATAGCCAAGAGGCCACCGCGAACCTTCCCTGAGCGAACAGGTATAGGAATATACGTTTCTTGGCTGATTGTCCTTTTTTGGTGATATTCGGCCGTAATTTTTAGTCTCCATGAGCGATTCTCCCGAACGGGTACCCAAGCTGAGCAAGGAAGAAAAGGACCGGCGGTTTCAGGCCGAACTGATGCCGGTGCTCGACCCGCTCTACAACTTTGCCTACCGCCTCACTCTCGACGAAGATGACGCCAACGACCTCGTGCAGGAGACCTATTTGAAGGCTTATCGTTTCTTCGAGTACTTCGAACAGGGAACCAACGCGAAAGCGTGGCTGTTTCGCATCCTGAAAAACTCGTTCATCAACGACTTCCGAAAAAAGAGTAAGCAACCCGCCAAAGTCGACTACAGCGAAATTGAAGGGTACTACAATACGGAAGACGTAGATGCCGAGGGCGACGTGGGAAGCACGTCGTCGGATATGCGGCAGCAGTCCGTGCGCGACCTCATCGGCGATGAGGTGGCCAGCGCGCTCAACTCGTTGCCCGTGGATTTCCGCACTGTCATTATTCTCTGTGATCTGGAAGGATTCACCTATGAAGAAATGGCTAAGGTGCTGGATATTCCTATCGGTACGGTGCGCTCCCGGTTGCACCGGGCACGCAACTTCCTGAAAGAAAAACTAGAAAAATACGCTAAATCAATGGGCTATGGCAACGACGACGAAAACGACGCTGACGCTCTCCTCACCGACGAAGACCAATAACAATAACAATTTTCCTCCCTCTTTTATGGAAGCCACTTCTACCACAGCCCCCAACCAGCAAGTCGCCGCTTCTGGTCCCGATTGCGAACGTGTAAACACGATTCTCGACCAAATTATTGTGGGGCAGGATCCCAATGAGGAGGATGAAGAATATTTCATCAATCACGCGGAAGACTGTTCTCCTTGCTTCGATAGCATTGATAAACAGCAGGTTTTCGTCGGTTTCATTAATGAGAAAGTAGGCCGTAAGGGCGCTCCTTCCTCTCTTCCCCACACCATTATGGCGCGCGTTCAGGCAGAAATGGCCTAATTTCGCTTCATGCAGGGTAAAATCATCGTGTTTTCGGCTCCTTCCGGGGCCGGCAAAACTACTATAGTCCATCGGCTGCTGGAGCGGATTCTAGAGCTAAGCTTCTCTATTTCGGCCTGCACCCGCGACCGGCGGGGACGCACCGAGGCCAACGGCAAGGACTATTATTTCATATCCGTTCAGGAATTTCAGGAGAAGATCCGCCACGATGAGTTTGTCGAGTGGGAGGAAGTCTACGAGGGAGCTTTTTATGGCACCCTCAAGTCTGAGATTGAGCGCATCTGGGAGAGTGGCAAACACGCTGTCTTAGATGTTGACGTCAAAGGAGGCTTAAGCATCAAAGAGTTTTACAAAGACCGCGCCTTGGCAGTTTTCGTGAAACCGCCCTCACTGGAAGTCTTAGAAGATCGACTCAAATCGCGCGCTACCGATTCGGCAGCCAGTATTTCGGCCCGGCTGTACAAAGCTGACTTCGAGCTGACGTTCGAGGATCGATTTGATATAACCGTCATCAATGACGACCTCGACGAGGCTACGGCTCAGGCTCAGAAGCTGGTACGTGAGTTTATAACTGCCGAACCTGCCATTCTGTGATTTCAGGCCTATCGTCAGAGCCTAAGAAGGTAGGACTACTCTTCGGTTCTTTCAACCCTATTCATACGGGCCATCTTATTTTGGCCCATTTCATGGCTACGCACACCGATCTGGATGCGGTGTGGCTGGTAGTATCGCCTCAAAGTCCGTTTAAGATAGGCCAGGAAATGCTTCCCGAGGAAGAGCGTTTAGCTTTAGTTGAGTTGGCAATTGCTGGCAACGACCGATTGCGGGCTCTCGATATTGAGGCGCACATGCCCAAACCTAGCTATACAATCGACACACTTGATGAACTGGTTAGTCGTTATCCGCGGCATCGGTTTGTGCTGCTAATGGGGGAAGACAATCTGCCCGATTTGCCTCGCTGGAAGCAAGCAGAACGTATTCTAGCTGAGCATGAGGTATATGTATATCCCCGGCCTGACGTAGATGCTACCGACTTGAAGGCCTACCCCAGCGTACGCGTGGTAGAAGCCCCCTTGCTTGATATCTCAGCCACATTTATCCGCGACTGTGTGCGGGCAGGCAAATCGATCCGCTATCTAGTGCCTGATGTGGTCGAAAATAGAATATTGAATGCCGGCTATTGGCAGC
>NZ_FWWW01000069.1 GCF_900176135.1 Hymenobacter roseosalivarius DSM 11622
CGTCGTGGGGGCTTTTTAGCTATTGAAGGAGACCTTGCTGCTACAGCGGCGACTGCAGCAGCTTCGGAAACAATTTGCGAAACTTCTCCACCTTAGGCGTCGATACTGACTGTATGTACGGTTCGTTGGGATGTAGCCGGTAGTAGCCCTGGTGATAATCCTCAGCGGGCCAGAACTCCGTGAAGGCCGTCACTTGGGTTACGATAGGGTTGGAATACTGCTTGGCGGCATTCACGCGCTGAATGGCGGCCGTAATCTGTTCCTTCTCCTGCGGCGTGCGGTAAAAAGCGACCGAGCGATACTGCGTGCCCGCGTCGGGGCCCTGGCGGTTGAGAGTAGTCGGGTCGTGGGCGGCGCGAAAAAAAACGTCGAGCAGCGTCGCGTAGCTGACCTGCTTAGGGTCATAATAGACTTGCACCGCCTCCGCGTGGCCCGTGCGTCCGCTGCCTACCTGCTCGTAGGTTGGCTTTTTCTCGGGCCCGCCCGCGTAGCCCGACACAACCTCGCGCACTCCCTTAACTTCCTCAAATACTTCCTCGGTGCACCAAAAACAGCCCCCTGCCAACGTAGCAACGGCCAAGCCCTGCATGTTAGTTGGGGCTTGGCCAACCGTAGAGCGGGTGGGCTGTGCGTCCGAGCGATTCTGTGAACAGGCGACTGCTCCCAGCAGCACACCCAATAAGTAAAATTTCAAGTGACGTATCATAGCCCAATGTACGTAACACGTCCTTGACTGGACGCTCTGCTTACTACGCATTGAGGCAATAATTTTTTTTCACGCCAAATCGTTCCCTAAGCAGCACTGCGTAAGCATTTTAGGCGCTAAAATTGATTTAGATCAACACTAGGAATGGAGGCCGAGCCAGAAATAATTACTAAGAATAATTCAAAAATAATTTTTGAAAAAATAAAGGGATGTGTGCTATGCCAGCCTAGTGCCTTAAGAAGCAGCTCACTTTTTTACTAAGTTATTTTCTTGATATAGATGGCACCGGATCCAGTCACACCTAATTGAATTTATCCGTTTTGAGCGAGGGCTGGCTATAAAATTTTATATCGCGATTATACATAGAATGACGCTCTTGATATGTTTCGATTATCACTTAATGCGATTAAGGCGTGCTCTGGATGGAGTGCCGCACCACGTTTAGTGATAGTATCGCTTTTTGTGATTAAATCATAACAAGCGACACTTGTTATGTAATAGGCTCGGCTAATTTGCTGCCTAAAAGCCTATTCTAGCTCATTGCCGGATCCTACTGCTTTACTGGCCCATGAACAATAATAATGGGCATTGTTATTGTTTTTATAATATTACTTTTGTTCAATAACAGATAAAATGAGTTTGCTCATTCTGCTCGACGAGCCGCACCTTACCATATCTTATGATAGCCGCAATCAGTGGCTCTATACTGATTGGGTGGGAAATCAGAACCTACGGACGCTTCAATTGGGGTGCGAGCAAATAATCTTGCACTTGCAGGCAGAGCATTGTCGCAAGATTCTCAACGATAATACCCGTCTGAGCAGCGTTCATGCCCAGGCCAGGAGCTGGGTAGAGGAGGGCTTTTTGAAACAGCTGGCCGCCGCCGGTCTTGAGTATATGGCCTGGGTTTACTCTCTTGACTTCGATAGCCGCTTTTCTACCGATCTTACCCTACTGCGCAACACCCAGACGGTGGTAGTAGGTTTTAACGATTTAGTAGCTGCGTATGCTTGGCTCGAAAAATGTGAGGCCCATTAATTCTCACCTCCCATCTGATTGTAAGCATGTGATATTGTAGTTTATATCACATTAGGCCCTATTTGCCAGACGCTTGAACCGCTGCTTCTAATTTCGGGTTTCTATCTGCTCAACAGCTAAATTAACAAGTATCGTATCCTGCTATTTATATGGCTATGCACTCGCTTTTCGACTCACCTCACCTCACCCTCTGGCACGATTGCACCAACCAATGGCTATACGTGGAGTGGAAGGGGAAGCAGGAGTTAGAAGTGATTAAGGAAAGTTGTACTTACGTGTTGCAGCATGTGCCGCTAACAGGCTTTACTAAAGTGCTGAACGACAGTACGCAGGCAGTAGGGAACTGGACGGCGGCGTCTGAATGGTTGGGGCGAGATCTATTTCCTCGGCTTTCTGCCGTGGGCTTCACCCACATGGCGTGGGTATATGCCGTCGATTTTAATAGTCGATTTTCTATCGACTCTACTTTGCGCTGCGCTACCAGCCTAACTATCGTTACGTTCGATGACCTGGATGCTGCCTGCACCTGGTTGCAGCACGCTGATGAGTTGCAGCCCGGCGTTGTTCATCGCTGATAAAAGCATCAGGATGGTTTATAATGCGCTGCGCGTTGCCTCAAACATAGCCAGCGGGACTACTTGCCTGGCCGCGTACAAGTGCAGGGTGTTGCCACTGATTTCAAAGCGGGTGGTTTGCTCCAGGACACTCAGATAGCGCATCTCCAGTTCTGTTGCCTGGTTGCTGCGCCGCATCATGGTGCTGATAAGGTGCGGAATAGTTTGCAGGCGCCCACTGATTGACTGGTGAAATGCCCCCCCGTAGCTTGCTCCTCTGGTACTACTAGCCGCGCCCGGCAGAACAAGCTCAGGCCGTGCTGCCGGCCGGAAGTTGGGCAAGGGCCGGCCATTGAGGGTGTGTAGTACCCAGCGGGTAGGAGGGACTTGTGGGGCAGCTAGCTGATTGCTAGTAGTATAGCCGCCAAATCCTAGTCCTACGGCAACGCACGCACAAGAGAAAAAGCGAATTAGCATAAGCACTGCTCACTTGTTATTGAACTTCAGCGGCAGGAGTCTTAACCCCGATATATTATATAGTTGCATAGGCAGAAGCTGCAAAGGTGTATTTTTCGTAAGTAGGCTACTTTAAGTTGCTTATATAGGAAGAAATGTTTGACTAGGCGAGCTTTATTGTCTCCAATCGACCTTTTGGGAAGAGGCGGCAGCGGCAGTCGAACGAATTGCTTCAGAGGAGGGCGGGTACTTGTTTTCCGGTTACTGCTGAAGTTTATTGCAGTAATCAAATCTCTATGATGCTGAAACACCTTCTGGCAGCAGCCCTTCTGTTGCTAACCGCCTGCCTCACACCGGTGCGGGCCCAGATCTTGCCGCTGCTGGATCAGAATCCATCCTCTTTACGTTGGTACCAGGTGCGCACCCCGCATTTTCAGGTGTTATATCCGGCAGGTTTTTCGGCCCAGGCCCAACTTACGGCGCGGCGCCTGGAACAGGTGTATGCCCCGGTAAGTGCCTCCCTAGAGCGCCAGCCCCGGCCTCTGACGGTTATCTTACAAACCCAGACCACCATTGGGAATGGCTTTGCTACGGTACTGCCTCGGCGCTCCGAATTTTATACCACACCCCCGCAGGACCCCTTTTTGACCGGCACCCTCGACTGGCTCGACCAGTTGGCGGTCCATGAGTTTCGGCATATCGTGCAGTATGATAAGGGCTTGCAGGGCGTTACGAAGCTCGCTTATTCGCTGTTCGGCAATGGAGCCCTGAGCACAGCGACCATCGGCATACCCGACTGGTTTTTTGAGGGTGATGCCGTGGGTACCGAAACCCTGCTGACGCGCAGCGGGCGGGGCCGTATTCCTAATTTCGATATTGGCCTGCGGGCTAATCTGCTGGCCGGCCAGCACTTCAACTACAGCAAGGCCGTGGGGGGCTCTTTTCGGGATAATGTGCCTAACCACTACGTGCTGGGCTATTTCCTGACTACCAACCTCAAGCGCACTATCGGCCCGGTTGCCTGGAGCCAGGTGCTCAACCGCTACTACCGCTTTCCCATCTATCCATTTTCCTTTTCCAACAGCCTGCGCCGCACGGCGGGGGTGCGCGTAGAGGATCTGTATGCGCGCACGATGAGCGAGGTGGATTCTATGTGGCGGGTGCAGCAGCAGGGCTTGCGGCTAACGGATGCTACCACGTTTCCCGTTGCCGCCAATCCCAAAATATTCACCCAATATCAATACCCGCAGTACGTAACCGACAGCACCGTGCTGGCCGTGAAAACAGGCCTGGGTGATATTTCGCAGCTGGTGCTGCTGACTAAGCAGGGCCAGGAAAAAAAGGTGTTCGTGCAGGGCCTGGTGAATAACCCCGAAATGCTGTCGGTGGGCGGGGGCAAGGCGTGCTGGCTGGAGTTTCGCTACGATGCGCGCTGGGGCCAGCGGGTGTACTCTGAAATCAGGGTGCTCGATCTGGCCTCAGGTCAGCTAACACACCTCACCCGGCGCGGGCGCTACACTACGGCCGCGCTATCCGGTGATGGTCAGCGCCTGGTGGCCGTGCGCAGCGATACGGCCTATCAGAACCGCCTGGTAGTGCTCGATGCCCGCTCCGGCCAGGAGCAGCGCGTACTGCCAAACCCCGATAACGACCTCTACATTCAGCCCCGCTGGCTGCCCGATCAGCGCACCGTAGCCACCGTACTGCTGAAGCCGGGGGGCAAAACCCTGGCGCTTATCGATACCGAAACTGGTCAGACCCGCGAGCTGCTGCCCGTGGCCAATAACAACCTGAGCCACCCGCAGCCGGGGGGCAATTTTGTGTTCTACAACTCGCCGCAGTCGGGAATTGATAATGTGTACGCGGTCGAAATCAGCACGGGACAAGTAACGCAGGTCACCTCGCGGCCCTTGGGCGCGTATCATGCCGCCGTCTCCCCCGACGGGCAGCGCCTGGCTTTCCATGATTTTCGGGCGGAAGGTGCCCGCGTGGCCGAAATGCCGTTGGAGCCCGCGCGCTGGATGGCCGCACTCGCCGCGCCCGATACGCCGCCCGCCTACACCGACCCTTTGCTTACGCAGGAACCCGGCGTGCGTACCATCGGTGCCGTGGTGCCCGACTCGGGCGCGGTGCCGCCTCGCTTAGCGGTAAGTCGCTACAATCGGTTCAATCATCTGTTCAATGTGTTTAGCTGGGGACTGGTACAATCGCCGGATGGGCAAGGAGTGAGATTAGGCGTCCGCTCCCAGGATTTGCTGAGCACCACCGTAGCCGTAGCCGGCGTGGGGTTTGACCAGACTGAGCGGACCGGCAACGTCTTCGCTGACCTCAGCTACCAAGGCTTTCTGCCGGTGCTTGATCTAAGCGTACAGCATGGGGGCCGCCGCACGTCCGGGTTTATTGATCGGCGCGCCCCGCTCGATAGCGCCAGCACCGACCGCTGGCGCTACACTCAGCTCACTACCGGAGTGCGTTTGCCGCTCAACTTCACGCGCTCCAAATACCTGGAGGGCCTGACGCTGGGTGCCCACTACAGCCAGCAACAGGTACGCGACTATGACTTACGCTCCCGGCGCCTGTCGGAAGTCGGGTTCGCGGGCTCTCTGCATGTGGTGCAGTACAGCCTGAGCTATTACCACCAGCTCCTGCGAAGCCGCCGCGATGTAGGTCCGCGCTGGGGCCAGAACCTGAGCGCGGTGTGGCGTACCACTCCTTTTGGGGCGGGCTTACAGGGCAAACAGTGGGCGGTGCAGGGTAGTCTGTACTTTCCGGGGCTGTTTAAGCATCATTCCCTGCGCCTGCGCGGCGGCTACCAATACCACGATCAGTCTCAGTACCAGTTCAGCTCACTTATAGCATATCCGCGCGGCGAGACGTACGTGAGCTTTGACAAGTTGCGAGCGGGCAGCGTGGAGTATCGCCTGCCCGTAGCCGATACGCACTGGACGCTAGGGCGCTGGCTGTACATCCAGCGCATCAAAGCCACCGGCTTTCTGGACGTAGCTTCCGGGCAGCGACGAGTAGCAACAAACCAGGGACCTCAGACCTTCCGCGCTAACTACAGCACGGCCGGCCTCGATCTGACCTTTGTGTTTAACCCGATGCGCCTGCGCACGCCGCTTGAAGTGGGTGCTCGATCTATTTATAATCTGCGCACGGGGCAATGGGAAGTGCAGCCATTGATACTCAATATTGGATTTTAAGCTATAGACGCAGCCACAATACGGGGAAAAGTGCTGCTTTTCCCCGTATTATGAAAACAAATTGGGTGCCGGACAGCTTTTGGCTTTGACTCCCGTTTTCCGCTCCATTCCAATTCCTGACAACTACCTGTTGCCTGGGAATATCTAACCTGTTGCGCTCCTGGCCATGGCCCTTCATGTACTGTTTGAAAATGAGCATCTTACTGTTTCTTATGACTACTCAAACGAGTGGCTTTATGTAGAATGGCAAAAGAACCAGGATATGGAGTCGGTGCAGGCCGGAGCTGGTAAAATGCTGGAGTACTTGCGGCAGGAGCAGTGCCATAAAGTGCTCAACGATAATCGGTTGGTGGAGTCTATGTGGTCGGATGCGTCGGAGTGGGGGGGCAAAGTTTGGCTGCCGGCTATGGCCGCGGCCGGCCTGCAATACTTTGCCTGGGTGTATTCGCCCAACATTTACAGCCGTCTCTCCACCGATCTGACATTGCAACATGCCCCGGCGGTAGGCCCGATCGTTTTCACCTTCGACAACATCGATACGGCCAGCGCCTGGCTGCGGCAGATGTAAGCCTGAGAGACCCAAGTAAAACGCATAAAAAAACGCCGGAAAGCATCTTTCGGCGTTTTTTTATGCTTGAAATTGAATAGCGTTTAGTTGGTGGTGCCGCCAGCGCCGCCGGTTTTGCTGGCTGGTAGGGGAGCCTTGCGAATAGGCTGCTTGGAGTTTTTGTCCACCATTTCCTGATTGGTGGAACCCGTAGGGCTGGTCTTGCCAGGGGCAGCGGGGCGGGACTCCTTTAGTATGCGCCGGCTCGACTCCGACATGGTGCCGGTCGGGCTTGTGCGGTTTTCGGGCTCCAAGGTGCTATTTTGGGTCTTGGTGCTTTGCTGGCTCTGGGCCTTGGTTGGGCTCGCTTTTTTGGGTGGATACGATTTGGCTGGCGACGTGTTGGACACGCTCGTCTCGGGGCGGGTGGAGGAGCCCCCCGACGTGCTGCCCTGAGCTGCCGCCGTAGAAAGGCCAGCCGCTACGGCCACGATGAATGCAAAAGTAGTTTTCATAGATAGGTACAAAGTTTGGAAAGTATAAGCACAGCAGCTTAGCACTGTGTGCAACCTATTAACCGCTTACGCTGATAAGTGCTTGTGCTCAGCTGAAAATAAGTAGTGAGAGGGCCTGACCGGAAGCCTGCGCCGCCAAGTATAAAGAGCCACGGCTGACGAAGCCAGGTGCCCATAAGGGCCGCGTACCGGCGCGGAAAGCGGGAGGCGTTACACGGTGAGATTGGGAGGCTGGCTAATGAAGTTCGACGCGAAAAAAGCCCCCCAAAGCGGTTTTTGAAAGGGCGACGTGTCCGCTACCCCCGTGGCTACGGGGCATCAGGGTAAGGCGCTGGCGGCGGACGACTACTTGCGGCAGTAGTACCACCCGCGGGCCAATCGACCCAACTTTCGCGGCATTAGCATAGGCAACGACGGAAAAACACTTCGAACTTTAGTCAATCAACGCATTTTGCGGGACAACTGCAAGCCCAACCGGGGGGCAAATTCGGGGTTTCTGCACCCCCGGTTGGGCTTATCGAGCGAAGCGAAATTCTCACGACTAAGCAGGGACTGATAAAACGTTCGTGTTCCTCTATATTCGAACGTTTTTATCCTTTTTATTTCCTTGTATTAATAGGTATATGATTCGTATTAAAGCGTTAGTAGCGAGAGTCATTGTTTTCCTGGTGATTTTGGTAAGCGGAGGCTTTCAAGCAGCCCCAATGGACGACTTCGTGCGTCAGGTCATGGTTCGCCTACAGAATTTCTACATCGCCAGCTTCCCCGAAAAAAGCTACATCCACACCGACAAATCATTTTATGCCACGGGCGAAACCATCTGGCTGAAGGCGTATGTGGTAGATGCCTCTTTGCACCTTCCCGATACGGTAAGCCAGGTGCTGTATGTCGATCTGATTGCCCCCGACCAGCGGGTAATAGCGCAGCGGGTGCTGCGCCTAACCCAGGGCACGGCCGCCGCCGACTTCGAGCTGGCCGATAGTCTGGCCCAGGGTATGTATACGGTGCGCGCCTACACCAACTGGATGCGCAACTTCAGCCCCGACTATTTCTTCTCCAAGCGCCTGCCCGTGTGGCAGGCGGCTACTGCCGTTACCGATGCGGCGGCGGCCCGGCCCGGCGCGAAACCCAGAGTCCGCAAAGCTGCTCCAGTCCCTAAGCCCAAAACGGACGTGCAGTTTTTCCCTGAAGGGGGTAATATGGTGGTGGGGCTGCCTGCCGTGGTAGCCTTCAAGGCCACCGATGAGTATGGCCGCGGCGTAGCCGTGAGTGGGCAGCTCACCGACGATCAGGGCTAGGCGGCGGGTTCGTTTAAAAGTCTGCACGCGGGCATGGGCACAGTTTTGCTGACGCCCCAGCCGGGCCGACGCTATAAGGCCGTGGTGCTGCTGGCAGGTGGCACCCGCGCCGAGTACCCGTTACCCGCCGTTGCTCCCAGTGGGTTTGTACTGAAGGTTACCCAGACCAAAGACTTTGTTTATGTGGGCGTGCAGCGCCAGCTAGCTGCCGGCACCGCCGCCGCCTCCGAAAACGTAACGCTGCTGGCCCATGTGCGCGGCACCGTAGCCTACGCCGCCAAAGGTCAGCTGACTGGCAGCGAAGGCTACGCGGCCCGCATTCCTAAAGCCAAATTCCCGACTGGGATAGCGCATTTCACCTTGTTCGATGGGCAGGGCGTGGCCCAGTGCGAGCGGTTGGCGTTTGTTGATGCCCAGCCTGGCCTGCAGGTGCGTATTACTCCAGACAAATCGGCCTACGCTCCCCGCGAGAAAGTAAACCTGACGGTAGCCGTGACCGATGGCGCCGGCCAGCCCGTAGCGGCCCAGCTTTCTTTGGCCGTGACCAACGCCCTGGCAACTGGCATGAACGAAGCTCCTGAAACGACTATTCTGACCCACCTGCTCCTCACCTCCAATTTGCAGGGCAACGTGGAAAACCCCGGCTATTATTTTCAGAACAAAACCCCCGAAACCGAGCAGGCTCTCGATCATCTGCTGCTTACCCAGGGCTAGCGGCGGTTTGTGTGGAAAGAGATTCTGACCGATAAAATGCCCCCCAGACCCTTTGCCCTGGAGCAAACCCTGAGTGTGGGCGGGCAGGTGGTGCGGTCCAATGAAAAAGCCGCCGGCGTGAGCCAGCTCACCATTTTCCAGACAGGCGCTACGGGAGGAATGGCCATTGCCAGCACCGACGCTGATGGCAGTTTTGTAGTGGGGGGCTTTCCGGGCAAGGATACGGCCCGCGTGGTGGTGCAGGCCCGAAAAGAGAAGGGTGGTAGCAACCTGCTTATTAAGCTGCATCCGCGCTGGCCCGAGGTTACGGCGCTGTCCTGGCCTTTGCCCGCCGAGCCCCAGCCAGCCGTCACGGCGTATCTGCAGCAAAGCCAGAAGCAGCAAAAGGCGGAGTGCCAGTATCGGGCCGATACCACGAAAACAATTATGCTGAAAGGCGTGACGGTGGCGGGCCGCAAGCCCATGCCCCGCCCTGATGCGCGGCGTATCTACTCGCAGGCCGATGCGGTACTGCGCCCTGATGATATTCCGGCCAGCAGCTCCTTCTTTAGTGTGTTGCAGCTGCTGCAAGGGCGGATAGCCGGAGTGCAGGTATCCGGCTCGGCCCCTAATTATCAGGTTCAAATCCGGGGCGCCAGCTCTATTTCCGGGAGCAGCGCGCCGTTGTTTGTGCTGGATGGTATTCCGGTTGATATCGATGCTATTAACACGATACCCGTCATCGACGTTGAGACCGTGGAAGTGCTGAAAGGACCTTCCGCCGCTATTTATGGCAGCCGGGGCGGCAACGGAGTCATTGCCATCTTCACGAAGCGGGGCAGTGCCAACTACGACTACTCCAAAACCCCCGCGCCGGGCATCGCAACGGCAGTATTGCCGGCTTACTATCAGGCCCGCGAGTTTTATGCCCCGCGCTACGAAACTGCGGCCCGCCCTGCGCAGCCGCGCCCCGACTACCGCAGCACCACGCTCTACTGGGCGCCTACGCTACGCACCGACGCCACCGGCCAGGCGCAGGTATCCTTCTACTGCTCCGACGATGCCAGCACTTTTCAGGTGACCGTAGAGGGCCTGTCGGATGCCGGCACGCCCGGCGCAGGCACTGGTGAGTTTAAAGTAGGTAACTAAAAAAGCCCCCCCAGATACATTCTGGGGGGCTTTTTTATAGTCGTGTAGTTAGCAACGTCGCTAGCGCACGACCCGAAGGCGGCTGCCAGCGGCAATAGGCACCTCTTTTACTAAAGTAAAATCCATGGCGACGGTGGAGTCGCGGACGGGGCGGCTGAGCACATGCAAAATGGTGTCGTTGGCCCGCAGCACGGCTACATCGGTGCCGGCGGTGAGGTGATACGCCCGAAATCCGAGGAGAGTACCATCCGGAAACCCGCGCTCTAATAAGCTGTCCAGCACGGTAGCCCGGCCATCGAAGCTGCCTAAGACTACTTTCTCGATGGGCACGCCGGCACGAGTCATCAGCAAAGCGGCCTGCGTAACGGGTCCGGGTGGCTTAGGTGGGGCATAAGGAAATATCAAGCCCAGAAACAGGCTGTCTGACACCGTGGACGCTTCTGTTACTGGCGGCGTAGCTTTTGCTGGCTCAGCCGACTCGCGCACCGATGGCTGACACGCGGCCAGCCAACTTGCGGCAACAACCGCGGTAAGAGAAAGAAGCTTGGGGAGAGGTGGCCGCATATAAACTTTCGGGAGAGGATGCTTAACATACGGATTTACAGATGCTTGGGGCTATAAACCGTAATTGAAAACACTGATTTTCGATAGTTGCTAAGCACAGATGTTGACGTAAGAATACAAGCTTGTTAAGTCAGTGTTAAAGTCTGTCATCGAAGTGGCAACAACCTCAAAAGGCCGCCTGGCAAAAAACCAGAGGTACATGATTTCCATGAAAGCGTATCCCGATCATGTGTGCCCATCCCGCCGGCTGGGTGAGTAAGTGCTGGCCCGCCTGATTGAAGCTGAAACGCGCGGCCAGAACATGGGGCGCGAATGGCTGAGGCGGACGGATAAGGGCGCTGCAAGTAAACTTTTTGCCCCCCGGCGCGCTTATACTCATCTACCTTTTGCTCCCTTTACAACCTTAAATTATGAAAGTCGAAATCTGGTCTGATATCATGTGCCCGTTTTGCTACATCGGCAAGCGGCGGTTCGAGTCGGCGCTGGCCGAATTTGCCCCCCACCAGGACGTGCAGGTGCAGTGGCGCAGCTTCGAGCTGGACCCCAACATGAAAACCGTACCCGGCCAAAGCATCCACGAGCTGCTGGCCGAGCGCAAGGGTATGTCGGTGGCCCAGGGCCGCCAGATGAATAATCAAATGGCGCAAACCGCCGCCGAAGTAGGCCTGGAGTTCAACTTCGATAAAACCATTCCCGCCAATACCTTCAACGCTCATCGCCTCATTCACCTGGCCGCCGCCCACGGCCGCCAGGATGCGGCCAAGGAGCGCATTCTTTACGCTTACTTCACGGAAGGCCTGAACGTGGACGACCCCGCCACGCTCACCCAACTCGCCACCGAGCTGGACCTGCCCGCCGCCGAAGTAGCTCAGCTTTTCCAAACCGACGCCTACGCCCAGGAGGTGCGCCACGACGAATATCAGGCCCGCCAGATAGGCGTGCGCGGCGTACCCTTCTTTGTTTTCGATGATAAATACGCCGTGTCGGGTGCTCAGCCGAAGGGGGTTTTTCTAGAAGTGCTGGAAAAGGTATGGGAAGAAAGCAACCCCAGGCCCACGCTGATTGCCGATGGTGCCGCCTGTGGCCCCGATGGCGACTGTTAACTAAGTGTATAGAGGTAAAAAAGGCTTGCCCGTCATGGGCAAGCCTTTTTTTGTGGCTTGCGCCCACACCCGCGACGCAGGGCTGAGAACGGGTAGCCAAGTGGTTATGACGCCCAGGGCCGCGAAGGCACTATGATTCTGGACTTCGTGGATGCGCGCACCAACAACCTCGTGTGGCGCGACTCCATGGCCGACCCGGTGAGCAATCCGGCCAACATCGGCTCGGAATTCGCCAAGTCAGCCAAGCAGATACTGGATGAGTTTCCGGTAGAAAAAAAATAAGCAGCCGCGCGTAAAGATCAAAAAAGGCCTCGCTACCTACGTAAGCGGGGCCTTTTTTGTCTTTCAGCAAAGCCAGCTATCTGGCCGCCCATATCCTGAGTCGCGCCACTCTCCGCCGCCATAAATTGGAGCTGCTTCTACCGTCAGCATAATCATGGGGCAATGCTGGCCTAGGGCAGCAAACAGATAAGAACACCGGAGAAACTCGCCACAAGAGCACGGTAGGGGCATTCTGCTTTGTTGGTGTAGTAATAAAGCATTGAGCCGGATCGAAAACAGGGCAGGTGTAGAGCAGCTTATTCACGTCTGATCGTTGCACAACCTGTCCGCACCACCACCCCCAAACACTGGCAGCCGAAGCCACCCTTCCTGAACATCATGTTTGCCGTCCTTGCCCGGCCCGGCCGACGGAGGCTATTACCAGCCAGCCGTGCAGGCTTATACCCTTGGCTCGGCTTACGCTGAGTTTGCGGAAAAAGAAAAAGGCACCCTCACCGTGGGCAAGCTCGCCGACTTAGCGGTGCTATCGCAGGACATCTTCGGCGTGCCTGCGCCGGAACTGCCCAGAACTACCAGTATACTGACGATTGTGGGGGCAAAGTAGTGCACGGTGCCAAGATGCTAAAATAGGTAAAGGCTTTGGGTTAGCTATTTTATACAAAACATAGTTTATTTAAAAGCTGAGTTATACCGGTTGACTTGGATATGTGTAAGAGCAAGCCGTTCATTTGAAAGTGTATATTATTCTTTATATGTCACAATTTGCGAGTTTAATCCGCTGATAAGCCGCACGAATGATGCCTTCGGTACAGGTTATGTTTTTATACACAGATAGATAAGCTATGTAAGATATAAAAAATGCCTATGTCACGGTTTTTACATAAGTTTCCTTTTTATTACCAATTTATTTATAAATCTTGGTGCTCAAGAAAGTCCAGTGAGAATTTGGATGATTATCACTCCAGATTCCTGTTGAAGCTTTCGTCACTAATTCTCCCACATCATACGTTCCCATTACTCTCATGAAAGTAAACCACTTCTCACTCCCCGCGAAATCCCTGTTTGCGGCCAGCCTATTGTCTGCTTTTGTATTAAGTGGCTGCGAAAGCAGCTTGGATAAAATTCAAGAAGACCCTACTACACAAAGCCAGTCGGCCGATGCCCAAGGTGAGTCGGGTAAAGATTATGTCGCAAATGAGTTGCTGGTGAAGTTCAAGCCCGGTTTGTCGGAGGAGGCTAAATCCAATGCCCTGGCTCGTATCAGTGGCAAAGTATCGGAGAAGATTCTGACCAAGGCCATGGAAAGGGCCGGCGAAAAAGAAGGTCTGATGGTGGTACACACGCCTATGGCCGCTTTGGAAGCGTTGTCGAAGGTGAAAGGCGGCCCGGAAATCGAGTTTGCCGAGCCTAACTATCTCTATCAGCATACCGCCGCTACCAACGATACCTACGTTGCCAACGGCGCACTATGGGGCATGGATGGCAACATATATGGCAGCCAGGCTTCCACGGCCTGGGCTGCTGGCACTACCGGCTCAAAAAGCGTGGTAGTGGGTATTATCGACGAAGGCATACAGTTTGACCACCCCGATTTGGCTGGGCAGATCTGGACGAACCCTTATGATCCGGCTGATGGCGTCGACAACGACGGCAACGGCTACATCGATGATATTCACGGTTGGGACTTCGATGGCAATAATAACAGCATCTATGACGGCACCAAGCGTGGTAGCTCCGACGACCACGGCACGCACGTAGCGGGCACCATAGGCGCCAATGCCAACAACGGTGCTGGTGTAGCCGGCCTGAACTGGAACATCACCATTATTTCCACCAAGTTCCTAGGCCGCCAGGGCGGCACGACCGCCAACGCCGTGAAAGCCGTGGATTACCTGAATGACCTGAAAACCCGCCACAACATGAACATCGTGGCCAGCAACAACTCCTGGGGTGGCGGCGGCTTCTCGCAAGCCCTCTCTGACGCGGTCGACCGTGCCAACGCAAAGAATATCCTCTTTATAGCAGCGGCCGGCAACGGCGGCAGCGACGGTGTAGGCGACGACAACGACGCCGTAGCCAGCTTCCCATCCAACCTGCCCCAGGCCAACGTGATTGCTGTAGCCGCTATCACCTCAACCGGTCTAAAGTCGGGCTTCTCGAACTTCGGTGCTACCACCGTTGACATTGGCGCTCCCGGCTCGGGCATCTGGTCGAGCACAGCGTTCAACATCTATGAGTCGTACAACGGCACTTCCATGGCTACTCCCCACGTAACGGGTGCTGCGGCCTTGTATGCTTCTACTCACCCAGGTGCTACTGCGGCTCAAATCAAGAATGCCCTGCTCAGCAGCGCTGTTCCAACCGCTTCGCTAGCCGGCAAATGCGTAACGGGCGGCCGTTTGGATGCTAACGCCGCGCTTACCAAGTAATAGAGTTAGCCTAACAGAGTAGGCAGCTAACTGCCTACTTACTTCACCAAAAATCCCCCCAGAGTAGCTCTGGGGGGATTTTTTGATGCTGTGGCTGAATATATTAGAAGGAGCAGCATTGCGACGCTACCTGGCTGCTGCAACCGGGGGCGGAGGCGACCGAAGTCCCCGAAACTAAAGTTACGCAGGGCCGCCAGCTTTTGCCGCTAGCGCACCTGAAGCATCCGGTTTGGCTACGTGCATCAGCTTAGCGCAGCTACATATGCTGATAGCTAACCGAGATATCCCTTACTTTTATAGGGAGCAAAAGCCTTTGTTATGGACTATCAACTGTACGTTTCCATTGACCCCGAAATTCGCTTTGGGCGGGCGTGCCTGACGGGTACGCGCATCAGCGTGGCCGATGTGCTGGGCTGGTTGGGCAGCGGCCAAACGATACCCGAGATTCTGGCAGACTTCCCCGAGCTGACCCAGCAGCAGATTCAAGCCTGCCTGCTGTACGCGGCCGACCGGGAGCGGCATCTGCGCATTGCGGGATGAAGCTGCTGTTCGACGAGAATATTTCCTATCGGGTAGTAGCGCTGCTGGCCGAAGCCTTCCCCGGCTCGGAGCAGGTGCGGCGGCTGGGCCTGCTTGGCAAAACCGACCGCCTGATTTGGGAATACGCCCGCCAGCACGATTTCGTCATTGTAACCCACGACGATGATTTTGCCGAGTTAAGCACCTTGCGCGGCGCACCCCCGAAGGTGTTGCTCTTGCGCGCCGGCAACCTGCCAACCGCAGCGGTGGCGGCGTTGCTGTGGCGGCACCAAGCTACTATTGAGGCCGAGCTAGCCCCCGCTACCGAAACGCACTGCCTGACGTTGTACGCAGAGTTGCGCTAAGGATGTGCTTCAGCGAGGCAATAGCAGTAACTCAGGTAGTATAGCACGAAAAAGCCCCCCAGAGTAAGTCTGGGGGGCTTTTTTGCTGCTACGGCGGGTTGTATCGGAGGGAGAGGCATGGCGAGGCTAAGCTGACTACTGCAACCGGTGGTGGAGGCGACCGAAGCCCCCGAAACCGAAGTTACGCAGAGCCGTCAGCGTTTGCAGCAGGGAAGTAGGCGGTAGTGGCAACTTTCAGCGCAGGCGGCAGGAGTGGTAAACACAAGTTTTTAAGTCTTGCTAACGGGGCGACAGATGAGTATAAGCTCATTCTCATATCGGTTCATAAGTAATATACTTAACCAAATAAGTGTTCACCCTTTAATTTGAGCTTACTATCTGTAGTTATTTATTTTGCTTATTGATACTTGTAATGAAGCTATATTGTACTCATTAATACCGCTATTTTCTTTATCCATAGAGTCGACTTCTATCTTTCTTTTTCGTAGCTCCCTAATGAAATGTTCAAACTGTCTTTGGTTGAGCTCCTTCTCAGGACACTTTGGGCCTAAAATTATTTCAGATAAAGTGAAGGGTAAATCTTTATTGTTTAATTTAAATTCTATGTATGGGTTCAATATATTGTGGCTTGATGTTAAAACCCAAGCTTTCTTATTAGATTCGTCTTCTTGGCTAGTGTATAGAATGCGAACTTCTTCTTCTATTGAATAATCGTAAGGTTTGAAAAATTGTTTCCATGTTTCCATATTTTTATACTTAAAAGTTATATATAGCTTCTGCTTTAATTCTATTATTATATCTCTTAATAAATCGAGTTCTTTATGCCCGCCTCCTTTTTGTCCATAGCTAATTTTTTTAATAATAAAACTTTTGTTGTCTATAGATGGATTTATAGTGAGTACTAGACAGGCTCCCTTGGAGTCATCAGCATATAATCTCCATTGTGTTAAATCATCGTCTTTAAGTGAACATGAGGATATAAATTTCCTGTTGTAAAGATCTATGGTCTGCCAATGAAATTTAGTGAAATCTTGATTTGCTGTATAAAGATAATTTTCTACATAATTAACTTCAGTTGTGTCATTCATTCCAACTAAACAATTCATGCGGAATGAGTTATAATTCGACATGGAATAGATTGTTGATAAAGAAGTATATCTATACACTTTTGTTATTAAATCATCCCCGTCTTTTAATAATTTCCTGAATAACAAGTTTTCTGTTCCGTCAACTTTATTGTGATTTTTGAAGTGATAACTTTGATCAACTTCGTCATATTCTATATCATTGATTAATTTGTTATAAAATGATTTATTTGTATTATCTGAAAAGGAGATGCCATACTTAATTAAGAGGTTTGTTATTACCTCATAAGTTTCGGTTACGGTGTAGTCATGTTCAACAAAATTGCTTTTACTAAAAAACCTTCAAATTGTGTTCGTATAGTCTGCTCTAAATTTCGGGTGTCTCTTATAGTGAAATTCTCTTCTCTATCAGTTAAGATAACATATCTTATATCATTATCTATTGCGTATTTAATTGCTTTTGTAAAATCGAATAACTGAATAGATTTATTTCTTTTAACTTCAATTATCGTAATTACTTTATTTCCGATTTTAAGAGCTAAATCGTAATTGCGCGATGCTTTTTGTGATAACTCAAGATTGTATATTTTATTTTTTGTTATATATTTTGGTTTTTCTTTTTGAAATCTATAACGAAAATTATTTGTAAAATCTTCTTCAGATCTAGGGAATTCATTCATTTTGCTTTCTGGCATTAATTAATATTTAATATAAAAACTTGCTTCCATTTGCAATAATATTCAAAGTAAACGACATTTCAGAGTAAAAAATACTATTTTAGTTAATGTTATACAACATAAGTTAGCAGTAAAAAAGCAACCGCTTTCGTCGTAACGAAAGCGGTTGCTTT
>NZ_FWWW01000071.1 GCF_900176135.1 Hymenobacter roseosalivarius DSM 11622
AACTAACAAAAAAGCCCCCCAGACTTGTCTGGGGGGCTTTTTTGTTAAGAAGTAAGCATGCTCACACCGTCATAATCTCGGCTTCTTTCTTACTCATCAGGTCGTCAATCTTGGTGATGTAGCTGTCAGTGGCTTTCTGCACTTTGGCTTCGGCGTCCTTTACCGCGTCTTCGGCAGCGCCTTCCTTTAGCAGCTTGCGCAACGATTCGTTCACGTCTTTGCGAATACCACGAATACGCACCTTGCCGCCTTCCGACTCGTTTTTTACCTGCTTTACCAAGTCGCGGCGGCGCTCTTCCGTCATGGGCGGAATATTCAGGCGTACGCCTTCCGCGTCGGACTGTGGGTTGAGGCCCAGGTCACTGTTCTTAATAGCCTTTACTATCTCACTGACGATATTTTTCTCCCAGGCTTTGATATAAAGCGAGCGGGCGTCGGGCGCGGAAATATTGGCTACCTGGCTAATAGGAGTAGGCGTACCATAATAATCCACGCGCAAACCCTCCAGCATGGCCGGCGAAGCTTTGCCTGCCCGAATGCGGCTCAACTCCAGGCTGGTGTGTTGCAGGGCCTTCCCCATCGATTCCTCCGCCTCGCTCAGATAAAACTGAATTTCTTCGTCCATTGTGGAAATGTTGAATGTTAAAAGTTGAATCCTGAATAGTGCCTATCGATTAATTCGGTAGGCGCTATTCAGTACGCATAATGTCAGATGTGAAAAGTATTAAGCTGGTGAATTCAGATTAGGTTGCAGGCTGCTATGCTTGGCCTCCGAAATTTGCCCCCTAGCGCCTTCCATGGACACCCGCGTACCGATATTCTCGCCGTCAATCAGACGCTGCAAGTTGCCGGTTTTGTTCATGTCGAATACAACGATGGGCAGGTTGTTTTCCTTGCAGAGCGTGAAAGCAGTCATATCCATCACGTTCAGATTCTTCTCTATCACCTCATCAAAGGAGATTTCAGGATAACGAACGGCGGAAGGGTCTTTCTCCGGGTCAGCTGAGTAAATGCCATCTACGCGAGTGCCTTTCAGCACCACATCAGCCTCAATCTCAATAGCTCGAAGGGAAGCCGCCGAGTCAGTGGTAAAGTATGGCGAGCCGATGCCAGCTCCAAAAATAACCACGCGGCCTTTTTCCAGATGCCGCAGCGCCCGCCGCCGGATATAAGGCTCGCACACTTGCTGAATAGTAAGGCCGGACAGTAGGCGAGTATTCACCTCGAGTTTCTCGAGGGCACTCTGCAAGGCCATTGAGTTAATAACCGTGGCTAGCATTCCCATATAATCACCCTGCACCCGATCGAGGCCAAAAGTTTCGGCCTGCACGCCCCGAAAGATATTGCCGCCGCCAATTACTACAGCTAGCTGCGTACCCGTAGCCGCTACCGCCTTTATTTCTTCGGCATACTGCATCAATCGAGCGGCGTCGATACCGTATTGCTGTTGGCCCATCAGCGCCTCGCCGCTTAGCTTGAGCAGGATTCGTTTGTACTTCAAAATGGTGGGAGTTGGTGGATAAGATGCTTACAAAAAAGGGTAGCCTATACTACCCATTCCAAACGCATTTAGGTGAACTGTACGAGCACCTGACCCTTCTGCACGTTATCGCGCAGATTTATTTTGATGGCTCCGATCGTAACGTCGCTCGGTGCTTTTAGAATGTTCTCCATTTTCATTGCTTCCAATACCAGAAGCGGGTCACCCTTCTGTACCGTTTGGCCGGGCTCTACCCGGATATCCACGATCAGACCGGGCATTGGGGCTTTCAACTCGTTCACCTTGCTGGCCGTAGCATTGCTCATCCCCAACTTATCGAGCAGTAAATCGAAGCGGTCTTTGGCCTGCACCTCCACGAGGCGATTATTCAGCTTTAGTTGAAGTGTTTTGGCCGCATAATCAATCGTGATTAGCTCAGCAGAGTAGGAGCGCCCCTCATACAGTATGTGGTAGCGGCCGGAGCCTAGTGCTACGATGTCCCAATTAAAGGGCTCATTATCTACGCTGATGGAGCTGTTGGCTTGGTACTCAATGTCCCATATTTGATTGGGTCCGGTGCGCACTTGCAGCATAGGGTAAGGGCAGTAAAAGACGGAAAGGGGCTTAAAGATAGGCCAAATCTGAAATAATTTCGGAACTTTAGCCATCCTTTCCTTATTGCCACCCAGCATGAAATACTCGGTCCTCGGCGCTCTTAGCCTGGTCCTTACGTGTCACTTCGGGGCTCCGGCTCAAGCGGTGAAATCCAACAAGCCGGCGGCAACCAAAGCGGCCGTAACCAAAAAAGCCCCCTCTACAGCTGCATCGCCAAGCACTCAAACGGCACCAGTTACCTCAATAGTCGTCCCTTCTTGGTTGCCCCCCACCAATCCTGCACAGCCATCGGCTACCATCCTCACCGACGTACTTGATACGAAGCTCGACGTACGGTTTGATTGGTCCAAGCAACAGCTGCTGGGTACCGCTTTGCTTACGCTACGTCCGCATTTCTATACGCAGAACCAAGTTATACTCAACGCCAAAGGCTTCGACATCAAAAACGTACGTTTGGTTACGGGTAATAAAGACAAGACGCTTACTTATGGCTACGATAAGCGTAGGCTGACGATTAACTTGGACCGCCAATACACGCGTTCTGAGACGTATCAAGTCCGTATCAACTATATAGCGAAGCCCAATGAACTGCCTTCCAATGGTAGTGCGGCTATTACCTCTAATAAGGGTCTGTACTTTATAAACCCGCTGGGCACCGAGAAAGACAAGCCGAAGCAAATCTGGACGCAGGGAGAGACTGAGGCTAACTCCTGCTGGTTTCCGACCATTGATAAGCCAAATCAGCGGATGACCCAGGAGATTGCCATGACGGTGGAGGCGCAATACAAAACGTTATCTAACGGTCTGCTGGTTTCTTCTAAAAAGAACTCTGATGGCACTCGCACGGATGTGTGGAAACAGTCATTACCTGCTGCGCCCTACCTAACCATGCTGGCCGTGGGTAATTTTGCTGTGGTGAGCGACACTTGGCGGGGCAAAGCAGTAGAATATTACGTTGACCCACAGTATCAAAGCACGGCCAAGGCAATATTCGGGAACACACCCGAAATGATGGAGTTCTACTCCCAGAAGCTCGGCGTAGACTTTCCGTGGGAGAAATACTCCCAAATCGCCGTACATGATTTCGTGTCGGGGGCAATGGAAAACACGACCGCCGTTACGTTTGAGCAGTCCATCGTACAGCGGTCAGTGCGCGATATCCTGGACATGAACTACGACGCTGAGTCAACCATCACCCACGAGCTATTTCATCATTGGTTCGGTGATTACGTCACGAGCGAGTCGTGGTCCAATTTGCCTCTCAACGAGTCATTTGCCGATTACTCGGAATTTCTGTGGGCTGAGCACAAGTACGGTGCTGATGCCGCTGCTTTAGTACAGCAAAAAAGCCTGAGCCAATATTTGGATGAGGCCCGGAGTAAGCGTGAGCCACTTATACGCTATCAGTATGCTAGCCAGGAGGATATGTTCGACCGACACTCCTATAATAAGGGAGGACGGGTACTGCACATGCTGCGTAAGCAGGTGGGTGATGAAGCCTTTTTTGCTTCTTTGAACCGCTATCTGACTCAACACAAATACACAGCCGTTGAGTTGTCTGAGTTGCGTACTGCATTCGAGGATGTGACCGGCGAGGATCTGATGTGGTTCTTTGACCAGTGGTTTCTGCAACGGGGCCACCCTGAGCTACGCGTTACGCATAGCTATGCTGGGGGGCAAATCGCACTGCGCGTTCAGCAATTGCAGGATTCTACCTTCTCACCTATTTATCGTTTGCCTATCACCGTCACAACTTGGGTAAATAACCAGGCTACTGACCATCGTATCGTTGTCACGAAGGCTAACCAAACGTTTCAACTACCGGCCAGTCAGCGTCCTGCCTTGGTGAAGTTTGATTCTGGGGGGCAATTATTAGCGGATATTGAGGAAGAGCTAACGCAAGACGAACTGCTCTATCAGTATTATCACGCTCGTAGCTACTTGCAGAAATACGAAGCCATTGAAAAGCTGCGCCCCAAACTAGCCGACCTGGCTGTAAGCGGTATGATGCGCAACGCTTTGAACGACAGCTTTTGGGCCGTGCGCCAAGCGGCGGCAGAAGCGCTCCGGCGGTACAAAGGGTCGGAAGGCAATGCCGTACGATCTGAGCTTCAACGCGTGGCAGCTAGGGACAAGAAAAGCCAAGTCCGAGCCGCCGCTCTAACAAGCCTGTCTTCCTTTCAAAATGAAGATTTTGGCTCTGTATACTCTGTCGCCCTTACGGACAGTTCCAATCTTGTAGTTGGTGCCGCTCTTAATGCGCTGGCCAAGGCGCCCACTATTGAGTCGAGAACTCAAATAAATAAGCTTCGGGAAAATGCCGGCCCCAGCTTATTAGGTGCGTTATCCAATTACTATGCTCTCAATGGTGGTGTCGAGCAGTACCAATGGTATCTGGGCCGTATGGGCGAAGTAAGCGACGAAGATCTGTATGAATCCTACTTACAGAGCTTTGCCATCTTTATGCTGCGAATGCCTCCAGTTGAGCGTGATAAAGGAATTCAGCGTCTGGAGAGCTATGCCCGCTCTCACTCGCGCGATATTGTCCGGCTCGGCGCATACAAGGCCTTAAGTACGATGGCTTCTAGTATGCCTGCCTTAAAAACGACGCTTCAGGATATTCGCATGAAAGAAAAAGACCCTAACCTGAAGACGATGTATACCTTGCTTCAGTAAAGTCAGGCCCTGTCTTTATAGCTCTCAGGCAATTGATTAGCTTCAAAATCAGCCGACTGAACTCAACGTGTGGGTGGCTATTTTTTAAAAATTATCACACACAGCCAGAAAAAATATTGAAAGCTTTTCGCCTGTGAGCTTGACTTACATCAGAAAGCCGTTAATTTTGCAACTCCTTTTGCCGCCCTACCACTTTAAGGTAGTTGTTTTAAAGGGAAAGTATTCTCTATAAATGGTAGAGAAAACATATTAGGGGAGGTTCCAGAGCGGCCAAATGGGACAGACTGTAACTCTGTTAGCGTAAGCTTTCGAAGGTTCGAATCCTTCTCTCCCCACTGAGTAAGTATAAAAGTTTGAGAATTGAGGCATTGAAAATGGTGGCTGTAGTGGCATCTTTTTTATGTTTCAACCCTCAAGTTTTTAAGCTTGATATCGCGGGAGTAGCTCAGTTGGTAGAGCGACAGCCTTCCAAGCTGTAGGTCGCGAGTTCGAACCTCGTCTCCCGCTCTTTGTTATTTAGCAGTCACTGTTTTGTTAAGCTGTTAAGGGATAAGTAAGAACCGAATTAAGCCGTTTTAGCTCAGTGGTAGAGCACTTCCTTGGTAAGGAAGAGGTCATGGGTTCAAATCCCATAAATGGCTCAATACATCAATATGAATACCGGCGGAGCAGCGCGACTGCACCGTTTGGATCTGTCAGCAAGATAGAGCGATATGCAGAAGCTTTTAACATAGCGCTGCGTTTCGCTTTCTTGTAGGTTAGTTCAGTCGCGTTTCACTCTCATCCTCATTACATTTCTCTAATCTCTTTACAATGGCCAAAGAAAATTTTGATCGTTCCAAGCCGCACGTGAACATCGGTACGATCGGGCACGTCGACCACGGCAAAACCACCCTGACCGCTGCTATCACTATGGTACTGGCGGGCAAAGGTTTGGCTGCTAAGCGTGACTTCTCCTCGATCGACAACGCTCCTGAGGAAAAAGAGCGCGGTATTACTATCAACACGTCGCACGTAGAGTACGCTACCGAAAACCGTCACTACGCTCACGTTGACTGCCCAGGTCACGCTGACTATGTGAAGAACATGGTAACGGGCGCTGCTCAGATGGACGGTGCTATCCTCGTGGTAGCTGCTACTGACGGCCCAATGCCCCAGACCCGTGAGCACATTCTGCTGGCTCGCCAGGTAGGTGTACCTCAACTGGTAGTATTCATGAACAAAGTCGACATGGTCGACGACCCCGAGTTGCTCGAACTCGTTGAGATGGAAATCCGTGAGCTGCTCTCTTTCTATGACTTCGACGGCGACAATATTCCAATCATCCAGGGCTCGGCTTTGGGTGGCCTGAATGGTGATGCCAATTGGGTTCCCAAGATTGAGGAATTAATGGCTGCTGTTGACAGCTTCATTCCGATTCCTGCTCGTCTGACCGACCTGCCCTTCCTGATGCCTGTAGAGGACGTGTTCTCTATCACGGGTCGTGGCACGGTAGCAACTGGTCGTATTGAGCGTGGTATCATCAACTCGGGTGAGCAGGTTGATATCCTCGGTATGGGTGCAGCTCCTGGCTTGAAGTCGACCGTAACAGGTGTGGAAATGTTCCGCAAAATCCTTGACCGCGGCGAAGCTGGTGATAACGTTGGTTTGCTCCTGCGAGGTATTGAAAAAGAAGCCATCCGTCGCGGCATGGTTATTTGCAAGCCAGGCTCGGTAACTCCTCACCAGAAGTTCAAAGCTGAAGTTTACGTTCTGTCGAAAGAAGAAGGTGGCCGTCACACGCCATTCTTCAACAACTATCGCCCCCAGTTTTATCTGCGTACCACTGACGTTACTGGTATTATCACCCTACCCGAAGGTGTAGAAATGGTAATGCCTGGTGACAACATCACTATCCAAGTGGAGTTGATCAGCAAAGTAGCTATGGAGAAAGGTCTCCGCTTCGCTATCCGCGAAGGTGGCCGTACCGTAGGTGCTGGTCAGGTGACTGAAATCCTCGACTAATTATTAACAGTCAAGACGATCCGCCCCCGAAAAATCGGGGGCGGATTTGTTTTGAACCTAGTTTACCTTACATTTGCACTCCCAATTGAGGCTTTTGTTTCGTAGGGTACATTTTTTACGGGCGTAGTTCAAGGGTAGAATAGAGGTCTCCAAAACCTTTGATGGGAGTTCGAATCTCTCCGCCCGTGCAAAAAGATCGTTTATCTGGTCTAATCTTAAAGCCTAATCCGGCTCCAGACATGAGTAAGCTGACAAATTATATCCGCGAGACGACTGAGGAGATGCGCTACAAGGTAACGTGGCCTTCTTTCGAGGAACTGCAGAAAAGTGCTGGTCTGGTACTACTTGGTTCACTTATTTTTGCGGCCATTGTTGGTGCTATGGACTTGGTTTTCAATACGAGCCTTCAAGCTTTTTACAATTCATTCCGTTAATCGGCTGATCAATGGGAGAGTTGAAGTGGTATGTAGTTCGTTCCGTAAGCGGGCAGGAGAAAAAGGCTAAGCAGTATCTGGAAACGGAACTTGGCCGACACAATCTGACGGAGATGGTGCCACAGGTACTAATTCCGATAGAGAAGGTGTTCGAGATGCGCAATGGTAAAAAGCGCGTCCGAGAGCGGAACCTGTATCCGGGCTACATCATCATTCACGCCGATCTGGCCCACGGCGAGGTTGACCATATCATTACTAGTACGCCCGGTGTTATCGGCTGGGTAGGTAGTAAGGACAATAAGACGGCCACCAGCAAGCCTGCTCCGCTACATATATCGGAAGTGAACCGCATTTTAGGAATTGTAGATGAGCAGGAGGAGCAAACAGCTTCGCTGGAAACTCCTTTCATCACCGGTGAATTGGTGAAAGTAATCGATGGAGCCTTCAGCGGCTTCTCCGGTACAGTTTCCGAAGTATTCGAAGAGCGTAAAAAGCTCAATGTTATCGTCAAGATTTTCGGCCGTAGTACTCCCATGGAGCTAAGCTACACGCAGGTCGAGAAGGAATCATAGTCATAGATTTTATCGTCGCTGGCTAGTCGCTTCGAGCTGGTGATGCTTCCACATAGTATTTCGAAGCAAATTTTAAACTGAGGGCCCACGGTGTTACGACCTGCAAGCCTGAAGCCTTTCAACCCCAATGGCCAAAGAAATTAGAGGTTATCTGCGACTGCAGATAAAGGGAGGCGCTGCGAATCCTTCGCCGCCGGTTGGACCTGCACTTGGTAGCAAAGGCCTTAACATCATGGAGTTCTGCAAGCAGTTCAATGCGCGCACTCAAGATAAGGCCGGCCAAGTATGTCCCGTTTTGATCACCATGTACACCGATAAGTCTTTCGACTTTGTGGTGAAAACACCCCCCGCGCCGGTTTTGCTGCTTGAAGCAGCAAAGATCCAGAGCGGGTCGAAGGAGCCCAACCGGAATAAGGTAGGCTCGGTTACCTGGGATCAGGTGCGCCAAATTGCTGAGACCAAAATGGCTGACCTCAATGCTTTCAAGATTGAGTCGGCTATGAAGCTTGTTGCTGGCACCGCCCGCAGCATGGGTATCACCGTTAAGGGCGATTCTCCCTTCGCAAACTAACTTTTAAACCTAGAAAATCTCATGGCAAAAGTTAGCAAAAAACGCAAGGAAGCCCTTGCTAAGCACGACTTAACGCAAGTTCGCTCATTAGTTGAGGCAGCGAAAGTAGTGAAGGATATCACCTACACTAAGTTTGACTCATCTGTTGACATTGACGTGCGTTTGGGCGTTGACCCCCGTAAAGCCGACCAAATGGTGCGTGGCGTAGCTACGTTGCCCCACGGTACCGGCAAAACCGTTCGTGTACTAGCTCTAGTAACACCTGATAAAGAAGCCGAAGCAACTGCTGCTGGTGCTGACTTTGTTGGCCTTGATGACTACATCTCGAAAATCGAGAAAGGCTGGACTGACATCGACGTAATTATTACGATGCCGTCAGTAATGGCTAAAGTAGGTCGTCTGGGTCGCGTACTCGGCCCTCGTGGCTTAATGCCTAACCCTAAGTCGGGTACTGTTACCACTGACGTAGCCAAGGCTGTACAGGAAGTAAAAGCTGGTAAAATCGACTTTAAAGTTGACAAGACTGGCATCATTCACTGCAGCGTAGGCAAAGTATCTTTCGACGATAATAAGCTCGCCGAAAATGCTTTCGAAGTAATTCAAACGCTTACGCGACTGAAGCCTTCATCGGCTAAGGGTACTTACATCAAGAGCATCACGCTTTCGAGCACGATGAGCCCGGCTGTTCCGGTAGACACGACGGTAACTTCCGCCTAACTAACTGACGACGAACTATGACCCGGGAAGAAAAACAAGACCTCGTCAACGAGTTGAGCGAAAAGTTTCAATCGCACAACGCGTTCTATATCACGGATGCCTCTACGATGTCCGTGGCGAAGATCAACGATTTCCGTCGCCTGTGCTTCAACCGCGGGATGGAGTACAAAGTGTACAAGAACACGTTGATCCGCAAAGCACTCGATACCCTCGGTGGCGATACTGCCGAGATGGATGAGGCTTTGAAAGGCCAATCAGGCATTCTGTTCTCGAAAGAGTCAGGTAACGCACCGGCCAAACTGTTAAAGGATTTCTATAAGCAGCAGAACTACAGCAAAACTGCAGTTCCTAAGCCAGCTCTCAAAGGAGCATATATTGACAGTGGCGTTTACGTCGGTGTTAATCAGTTAGAAATGCTTAGCACTATCAAAGGCAAGCAGGAACTGCTCGGTGAAATCATCGGCCTGCTGCAATCACCTGCCAAGAACGTTATCTCTGCTCTGTCGAGCGGCGGCAGCAAATTGGCTGGTATCCTCAAGACACTTTCCGAAAAAGAAGAGGTTGCAGGCTAACCGCTGCTCATCTTTTTCACTTTCAATTTCCAAACGATTCAATAACCTTTTTTTAACAATCTACAGAAATGGCAGATTTGAAAGCATTCGCTGAGCAGCTCGTTAGCCTGACGGTGAAAGAAGTAAACGAACTGGCTACTATCCTGAAGGACGAGTACGGCATTGAGCCTGCTGCGGCTGCTCCAGTAATGATGGCTGGTGGCGGCGGTGGCGCTGCTGCTGAAGCTCCCGAGGAGAAGACCTCGTTCGACGTAATTCTGAAGGCTGCTGGCGGCGCTAAGCTGGCTGTAGTTAAGTTGGTAAAGGACCTAACTGGTCTTGGCTTGAAAGAAGCCAAAGAACTAGTTGACGGTGCTCCTAAGCCTTTGAAAGAAGGTGTTACCAAAGATGAAGCCGACACGCTGAAGAAGCAATTGGAAGAAGCCGGCGCTGAAGTAGAAGTTAAGTAAGCTGCGGCCCGCTTTTTCTCCTATAAACTTGGATAGGCCTGGCAACTAAGCCAGGTCTTTTCCTGTTTGTAGGCTATAAGTTTTAATAAAATGCCCCCCAGCGCCGCATTGCGGCTTTTCGTGCCTACGGGTACGTAGGTGGGAATGGTCAGGTTGACCAGAGTTAGTAAGCTTCAGTGTCCATTTCTTAAGACCCAAACGCATTGGCTACACCGAAAGCAGAGGCTTTGCAGAAAGCCGTTGAGCGAATCAATTTCGCCAAGATTAAAAAAGTTATCGAGTATCCGGACTTTTTGGACGTGCAACTGCAGTCGTTCCAGGATTTCTTTCAGTTGGAGACTGCGGCCGAAAGCCGTGCCGACGAAGGCCTGTTTAAGGTGTTCGCGGAGAACTTTCCAATCTCGGACTCGCGCGAGAATTTTGTGCTACAGTTTATGGATTACCACGTCGACCCGCCGAAGTATTCGGTCGACGAGTGCATTGACCGTGGCTTGACTTATTCTGTACCGTTGAAGGCTAAGCTTCGTCTTATCTGCAACGATACGGATAATGAGGACTTCGAGACGATTGAGCAGGAAGTGTTTTTGGGAAATATCCCTTACATGACCGAAAAAGGCTCGTTCGTTATCAACGGTGCTGAGCGTGTTATTGTATCACAGTTGCACCGCTCACCTGGTGTGTTCTTTGCCCAAAGCAAGCACACCAACGGTACTAAGCTGTACTCAGCGCGTATCATCCCGTTCAAAGGCTCGTGGATTGAGTTTGCCACGGACGTGAACAACGTGATGTACGCTTACATTGACCGGAAGAAGAAATTTCCGGTGACTACTTTGCTTCGTGCTATCGGTTACGGAACTGATAAAGACATTCTCGATCTATTCGGTTTGTCAGAGGAGGTAAAGGCAGAGAAGAAGAGCTTGAAAAAGGCAGTAGGTCGTAAGTTGGCTGCTCGGGTGCTACGTACCTGGACAGAGGACTTTGTGGACGAGGATACCGGTGAAGTGGTCTCTATCGATCGTAACGAAGTTCTGTTGGAGCGTGACTCTACTATTCAGGAAGAGGACATCGATACCATCCTGAATGCGGGTCCAAAGTCTATCATTCTCCACAAAGAGAATGTAAACATCGCCGACTTCGCTATTATTTATAACACCCTTCAGAAGGACAACTCCAACTCGGAGAAGGAAGCTGTAGAGCAAATTTATCGTCAGCTCCGTAATACAGAGGCACCTGACGAGGAAACTGCTCGCGACATCATCCAAAAGCTGTTCTTCTCTGATAAACGCTACGACCTCGGTGATGTTGGTCGTTACCGTATCAATAAAAAGCTCGGTCTTGACAAGAACTGGGAAGCTCGGGTACTGACTAATGAGGACATCGTTCTCATCGTGAAGTACCTGATCGGTCTTATCAACTCGAAGGCAGTAGTCGATGATATTGACCACTTGTCTAACCGTCGGGTACGTACGGTAGGGGAGCAGCTTTACGCTCAGTTTGGCGTAGGCCTGGCCCGTATGGCGCGTACTATTAAGGAGCGCATGAACGTGCGCGACAATGAGGACTTCAAGCCTGTTGACCTTATCAACGCTCGTACGTTGTCATCGGTTATCAATTCCTTCTTCGGTACGAACCAGCTTTCTCAGTTCATGGACCAAACTAACCCGCTGGCCGAGGTGACGCACAAGCGTCGCGTATCGGCACTGGGGCCAGGAGGTCTGTCGCGTGAGCGTGCTGGTTTCGAGGTGCGTGATGTACACTACACCCACTACGGGCGTTTGTGCACCATCGAGACTCCTGAAGGACCAAACATTGGTTTGATTTCTTCACTATGCGTTCACGCTCGCGTGAATGGCATGGGCTTCATCGAAACGCCTTACCGCGCTGTAAAAGAAGGCAAGGTGGACGTAAGTCATGAAGTGAAGTATCTGACCGCTGAAGAAGAAGACACTCACCACATCGCGCAGGCTAATGCTCGCATCGATGATAAGGGTAACTTCTTATCAGAGCTTGTTAAAGGCCGTTTTGAAGGTGACTTCCCAGTTGTAGAGCCAGCGGAGTACTCCTATATGGACGTTGCGCCGAACCAGATTGTATCAGTAGCTGCTTCGTTGATTCCGTTCTTGGAGCACGATGACGCCAATCGCGCACTGATGGGCTCGAACATGCAACGTCAGGCCGTACCACTGCTCCGTCCTGAAGCTCCTATCGTGGGCACGGGTCTGGAAGGTCGTACTGCTATTGACTCTCGTACGCTGGTTGTGGCCGAAGGCGATGGTGAGATTGATTATGTTGATGCTAATAAGATCATCGTTCGCTATGATCTGACTGCTGAAGATGTCCTCGTGAGCTTCGATGCAGAGCGAGTATCATATGACTTGATCAAGTTCCGTCGTACCAACCAGGATACATGCATCAACCTCACGCCGCTGGTGAAGAAAGGCCAGCGCGTAAAGCAGGGTGAGCCGCTGTGTGAAGGTTATGGCACCAACAAGGGTGAACTAGCTCTCGGTCGTAACATGCAGGTGGCCTTTATGCCATGGCAGGGTTACAACTTCGAGGATGCTATCGTTATTTCGGAGCGTGTAGTTCGTGATGACATATTCACTTCTATCCACATTGAGGAATTCGAGCTGGAAGTTCGGGAGACGAAGCGTGGTGAGGAGGAGTTGACGTCGGAAATCCCGAACGTGAGCGAAGAAGCTGTTCGTAACCTCGACGACAACGGTATCATCCGTTTGGGCGCTGAGGTGAAGGAGGGCGATATTCTGATTGGTAAGATCACTCCTAAGGGTGAGACCGATCCGACGCCTGAGGAGAAGCTTCTCCGCGCCATCTTTGGTGACAAAGCTGGTGATGTGAAAGACGCTTCGCTTAAGGCGCCGCCATCCTTAAACGGTGTAGTTATCGGCACTAAGCTGTTCTCACGTCCTAAGAAGGACAAGAACCTGCGTGCTAAGTCGAAGAAGGAGGTAGAAGAGTTGAAAGACCGCTACGCCCAAGAACTTCGTAGCGTGAAGTCGGTGATGGTTGAAAAGCTGGTGCAACTTCTGGAGGGCAAAACCTCTCAGGGTGTGAAGCACAAGTTTGGCGATGAGATCTTGTCTAAAGGAGTGAAGTTTGGTAAGAAGAACGTCACCGAGGCGCTCTTCCCCGAGAAGAACCCTTATAAGGATGAGAGCAACTACGCTGTGCCGGAAGAGGTGAACATGTTCAAGGACCTGATCCTGGAGAACTGGACCGCCGACGAGAAAGTGAATGGCATGCTGCTACAATTGGTGAAAAATTACGCCAAGCGCCGCAACACTATCACGGCTCGTTTCAAGCGCGACCGGTTTACGCTGGAAGTGGGTGATGAACTGCCCGCTGGTATCGTACAGTTGGCCAAAGTTTACATCGCCAAGAAGCGTAAGCTGAAGGTGGGGGACAAAATGGCTGGTCGTCACGGTAACAAAGGCGTTGTCGCCCGCATCGTGCGCGATGAGGATATGCCTTTCCTCGCTGATGGTACGCCAATGGACATCGTGCTTAATCCGCTCGGTGTACCAAGCCGTATGAACATCGGTCAGATTTATGAGACTGTACTAGGCTGGGCTGGCCTCAAGCTAGGTCGTACCTACGCCACCCCGATTTTCGATGGTGCTACCGAAGATGAAGTATCCAAAGAACTCGCGGAGGCTGGACTGCCAATTTTTGGACGTTCTTATTTGCACGATGGTCTGACTGGTCAGCAGTTCGACCAGCCGGTAACCGTGGGTGTTATCTATATGCTGAAACTAGGTCACTTGGTGGATGACAAGATGCACGCCCGTTCTATCGGACCATACTCGCTTATTACGCAGCAGCCGCTGGGTGGTAAGGCTCAGTTTGGTGGTCAGCGCTTCGGCGAAATGGAAGTGTGGGCGTTGGAGGCCTTCGGTGCGTCGAACGTACTGCAGGAAATCCTGACGGTGAAGTCGGACGACGTTGTTGGCCGAGCCAAAGCTTACGAAGCCATCGTGAAGGGCGACGTGCTACCCAAGCCAAATATTCCTGAGTCGTTCAACGTACTCATTCATGAGCTACGTGGTCTGGCACTGGAAATCACGCTTGAATAACTAGAAAAAGGCGCGGCCCGAGTTCTGATTAATTGGAACGGGCCGCGCCAGCTCTAGTGTTACGATAGGCTGCAAAGCACATTTTACTTCTGACATAGTTTTTAGAAAAACGACAGTATGGCGTTTGCAAAGAATAAAAAACTGGTGCAGGACTTCTCGAAAGTCACTATCTCGCTGGCCTCGCCCGAATCCATTCTGGAGCGGTCGAACGGTGAAGTAGTAAAACCCGAGACGATCAACTACCGGACGTACAAGCCTGAAATGGGTGGCCTGTTTTGCGAGCGGATTTTCGGTCCTGTGAAGGACTGGGAATGCCACTGCGGCAAATACAAGCGCATCCGTTATAAGGGCATCATCTGCGACCGTTGCGGCGTAGAGGTGACTGAGAAAAAGGTGCGTCGGGAGCGGATGGGCCACATCGAATTGGTGGTGCCTGTTGCTCACATCTGGTACTTCAAGTCTCTGCCCAATAAGATTGGCTATTTGCTGGGCATGCCCACCAAGAAGCTCGACCAGATTATTTACTACGAGCGCTACGTAGTGGTGCAGCCGGGCGTGCTGGCCGAAGAGGGCGTACAGCAGCTTGACTTCCTCACAGAAGACGAGTACCTGGACATCATCGATAAACTCCCCCGGGAGAATCAGATGTTGCCCAATGAAGATCCGAATAAGTTTATTGCCCGTATGGGGGCTGACGCGCTGCAACTCCTGTTGGAGCGTACAAACCTTGATGAGCTTTCTTATAGCCTTCGCGACTCCGCAGCACACGAGACTTCGCAGCAGCGTAAAGCTGATGCGCTGAAGCGTCTGCGTGTAGTAGAAGCTTTCCGCGATGCGGCTACTCGCATTGAGAACAAGCCCGAATGGATGGTGATTCGCATGGTGCCGGTGATTCCACCGGAACTGCGTCCGCTTGTTCCATTGGATGGGGGGCGTTTTGCTACTTCCGACCTGAATGACCTGTACCGTCGCGTTATCATTCGTAATAACCGCCTCAAGCGCCTTATCGAAATCAAGGCTCCTGAAGTGATTCTGCGGAATGAGAAGCGCATGCTGCAGGAAGCTGTAGACTCGCTGTTCGACAACTCGCGTAAGGTAAACGCCGTGCGCGCCGAAGGTAACCGTGCCCTAAAGTCGCTGTCCGATATGCTGAAAGGCAAGCAGGGCCGTTTCCGTCAGAATTTGCTTGGTAAGCGTGTTGACTATTCTGGCCGTTCGGTTATTGTAGTTGGTCCTGAGTTGAAGCTGCATGAGTGCGGTCTGCCAAAGAATATGGCAGCTGAGCTGTTCAAGCCTTTCATCATCCGTAAGCTCATTGAGCGCGGTATTGTGAAGACGGTGAAATCAGCGAAGAAAATTGTAGATCGTAAGGATGCTGTAGTGTGGGACATTCTGGAGAACGTGCTGAAAGGCCATCCAGTCCTGCTTAATCGTGCTCCTACCTTGCACCGCTTAGGTATCCAGGCGTTCCAGCCTCGCCTGATAGAAGGTAAGGCAATCCAATTGCACCCACTCGTTTGTACGGCTTTCAACGCTGACTTTGACGGTGACCAGATGGCTGTGCACGTTCCACTAGGACCGGCTGCTATCCTGGAAGCTTCAACGTTGATGCTGGCTTCGCACAACATTCTGAACCCAGCCAACGGCGCACCTATCGCGGTACCGTCGCAGGACATGGTACTCGGACTGTATTATGTAACAAAAGGCAAGCGCAGCACCGATGAAGAGAAGGTACAAGGCGAAGGCCGTATCTTCTACTCAGACGAAGAGGTTGTAATTGCTATCAATGAAGGTCAGCTTTCGAAGCACGCCTTTATTAAAGTTCGTACGAAAGTGCGGAACGAGAACGATGAGCTTGTTACCAAGATCATTGAGACCGTAGCCGGACGTGTTCTGTTCAATCAGCTTGTTCCTGAGGAAGTAGGTTTCGTTGACGAGCTGCTGACTAAGAAAAAGCTGCAGCAGATTATTTCGCTTGTGTTCAAGCGTACGGGCATGGCCCGCACGGCTCAGTTCCTCGACGACATCAAGACACTGGGTTTCCAGTCGGCTTACAAAGGTGGTTTGTCGATGGGTCTGGGTGATATTCAGATTCCGAAGGAGAAGGATGCCCTTATTGCTCAGGCTCAGGCCGACGTGGTAGCAGTAACCCAAAACTACCAGATGGGTCTGATTACCGATAACGAGCGTTACAACCAAGTTATTGACATCTGGACGCGTATCAACAACCAGATCACGGAGACGCTCATGGGCCGCCTCGAAAAGGAGAACCAGGGTTTCAACTCGATCTATATGATGATGCACTCCGGTGCTCGTGGCTCGCGTGAGCAGATTCGTCAGCTCGGCGGTATGCGGGGTCTAATGGCTAAGCCGCAGAAGTCGCTGCAAGGCTCGGTTGGTGAGATTATTGAAAACCCGATTCTGTCTAACTTCAAAGAAGGTCTGGACGTTATCGAGTACTTCATCTCAACCCACGGTGCTCGTAAAGGCCTCGCCGATACAGCACTGAAAACGGCTGATGCTGGTTACCTGACGCGTCGTCTGGTAGACGTATCGCAGGACGTAATCGTGAACGAGGTGGACTGCGGTACTCTTCGTGGACTTGAGGTTTCGGCCTTAAAGGACAATGAGGACATCGTAGAATCTTTGGCTGAGCGTATCCTCGGTCGTGTGGCAGTTCACAATGTTGTGAACCCACTGAATGATGAGATAATCTTAGCTGCTGGCGAAGAAATCACTGAGGAAATCACTCGCTTGATTGACAATACAGCTATTGAGACGGTGGAAATCCGTTCGGTACTGACTTGTGAGTCGAAGCGTGGTATTTGCGCCAAGTGCTACGGCCGTAACCTGTCTTCTGGCCGCATGGTGCAGAAAGGTGAGGCTGTTGGTGTAATTGCCGCTCAGTCTATTGGTGAGCCTGGTACTCAGCTTACTCTGCGTACCTTCCACGTAGGTGGTACGGCTTCTAACATTGCTGTTGAAGCTAGCATCCGTGCTAAGTTCGCAGGTACGGTTGAGTTCGAAGATATTCGTACGGTAGCTACTACCACCGATGAAGGTGTGAAGGGCAAAGTAGTAATGGGTCGCTCAGGCGAAGTTCGGATTGTAGATTCTGCTACTGGCAAAGTCTTCATCTCGAACCACGTTCCTTATGGCTCTTTCCTGATTGTTGACGAAGGTCAGCAAGTAGAGAAGGGTGATGAGCTTTGCAACTGGGATCCTTACAACGCTGTCATCCTTTCTGAATTCGACGGTACTGTTCAATACGATGCTATCACGGAAGGAATCACCTACCGTGAGGAATCAGATGAGCAGACAGGTCACCGCGAAAAGGTTATCATCGAATCAAAAGCTAAGGATCAGAACCCATCAATCATCGTTAGAGCTGGTAAGAAAGGCGACACCGAAGGTCAGAAGAGCTATAGCATCCCAGTAGGTTCGCACCTTAATGTGGAGAATGGCGACAAGATCAAGGCTGGTCACATTCTGGCTAAGATTCCCCGCGCTATCGGTAAGACCCGCGACATCACTGGTGGTCTGCCTCGTGTAACGGAGCTGTTCGAAGCTCGTAACCCATCGAATCCGGCTGTCGTGTCGGAAATCGACGGTGTAGTAACGTATGGTACTGTGAAGCGTGGTAACCGTGAAATCTTCATTGAGTCGAAAGACGGCGTGAAGAAGAAGTACATGGTGCCGCTGTCCAAGCACATTCTGGTGCAGGATAATGACTTCATTCGTGCTGGTATGCCGCTTTCTGATGGTGCTATCACGCCATCCGATATCCTGAGCATTCAGGGTCCGGGTGCTGTGCAGGAATACCTCGTGAACGAGATTCAGGAAGTATACCGCTTGCAGGGTGTGAAAATCAACGATAAGCACATTGAGGTGGTAGTTCGCCAGATGATGCAAAAGGTGGTTATCCTCGATGCCGGCGACACAACTTTCCTCGAAAATCAGGTGATCGACAAGATCGTCTTCATGGAGGAGAACGATACCATCATCGATATGAAGGTGGTTACTGAGGCTGGCGACTCTACGGAACTGAAGCCTGGTCAGATTGTGAGTGCCCGCCGCCTGCGCGACGAGAACTCCAGCCTAAAGCGCCGCGACTTAAAACTCGTAGAAGTGCGCGACGCGCAGCCTTCGGTTTCTCGTCCGACACTGCAAGGCATCACCCAAGCCTCGTTGGGCACGCAAAGCTTCATCTCGGCCGCTTCCTTCCAAGAGACGACCAAGGTGCTTAGCGAAGCGGCTATCCGTGGCAAGGCTGATGAGCTGCTGGGCCTGAAGGAGAACGTAATCGTTGGTCACCTTATCCCGGCTGGTACCGGCCTGCGCGAGTATACGCGTCAGGTTGTGGGCTCGAAAGATGAGATGGAAGCAGCGGCCGCTGCACCCAAGGCTGACACTGAAACAAAGCGTCCTGCTCGCGCAAGCAAGCGTGAGGCTTCGATTCAGGAGTAGTATTTGATAAGTGAGTAAAGAGAAAAGCCGACTGGATACTTTCCGGTCGGCTTTTCTCTTTTCACTAATTTTGATTTCAACCTATTATTTGCCCCCCAACCTTATTATATGAATCAACCTCCTGATCAAAATGCCCCCCAGGATCCGAACGCAATCAACATTGAGTTGTCTGAACAAATTGCGGAAGGTGAGTACGCCAATCTAGCTATGATTGCGCACAGCAGTGGGGAGTTTGTTATCGACTTCATCCGGCTTATGCCGGGCTTGCCGAAGGCAAAGGTTAAGGCTCGCATTGTAATAACGCCGGAACATGCTAAGCGTCTTTTGGCAGCGCTGGCTGATAATGTAGACCGCTTCGAGCAGACGTTCGGGCAAATTAAAACGCAGCCTGATATGCCAAACTTCCCAATGAACTTCGGTGGCACAATGGGCGAGGCGTAAACTTTATAGATAAGCTGAGCCTTATTAAGATTGCCTTCAATACTTAGAGAGGAATCCAAAAAGCCCCCCAGCTATTATCTAAGGCTTTTGTGATACAAATGATAGGCTAGTTGTAAGGGTTAAGTGAGGCAGGAGATAAGTCACTTGCTATAAAGCACTTTCCCTAAAACAAACTATTTCAACCTGTTTGCTATTGTAAAGCAACTTCTATACCTTTGCAAGCCTAATTTTTTGGGAGAGAACCCTCCTTGACAAACCATTCCGTAGATGCCTACCATCAATCAGTTAGTACGAAAGGGAAGAGAAAAGCTGACGACTAAGTCAAAGTCGCCGGCACTCGATTCCTGCCCGCAGCGCCGTGGCGTTTGCACCCGTGTATATACCACTACGCCCAAGAAGCCAAACTCGGCGATGCGTAAAGTCGCTCGTGTGCGCCTCACCAACGGCAAAGAAGTCAACGCCTACATCCCAGGCGAAGGCCACAACCTGCAGGAGCACAGCATCGTGCTGATTCGCGGTGGCCGCGTGAAGGACCTTCCCGGCGTGCGTTACCACATCATCCGCGGTGCTCTTGACACTGCTGGCGTAGGTGGTCGTACGCAGCGTCGTTCGAAGTATGGCGCTAAGCGTCCGAAGCCAGGGCAGCCCGCTGCAACCGGCAAAGGTGGCAAGCCAGCACCCGGCAAGAAAAAATAATTAAATAAGAGATGAGTAGTAAGGAGTGAGAGGTGAGACGCAGTTCTTATCTCACTTCTCACTTCTCGGTACTCACTTCTGATAAAATGAGAAAGTCAAAACCAAAAAAGCGCATCCTGCTGCCTGATCCTAAATACAAGGAGACGTTAGTAACCCGTTTCGTCAACTACATGATGTATGACGGAAAGAAGAACCTAGCGTACAGCATTTTCTATGAGGCCTGCGAGCTAGTGGAGCAGCGCACCAAAGAGAGTGGCCTCGAAATGTGGCGCAAGGCCCTGAACAACGTGATGCCTACCGTAGAAGTGAAAAGTCGCCGTGTAGGTGGTGCTACCTTCCAGGTGCCGATCGAAGTTCGTCCTGACCGTCGCATCTCTGTTGGTGCCAAGTGGATGATTCAGTACGCTCGTCGTCGTGGTGAGAAGACCATGAAGGATAAACTGGCCGGCGAAATCATCGCCGCCGCTAAAGGCGAAGGTGCTTCCGTGAAGAAGAAAGACGATACGCACCGGATGGCGGAAGCCAACAAGGCTTTCTCGCACTTCCGTTTTTAAAGGAGAAAATTAGGGACTTGGGGACTAAGGAGCTTCAGGAGATGTTGTATCATTTCTACGCTCTTTAGTCCCCAAGCTCTTAGGACCCTACAAATCAAATGGCTAAACAAGACCTCAAATACCTCCGCAACATTGGGATTATGGCGCACATCGACGCCGGTAAGACCACGACTTCGGAGCGCATTCTGTATTATACGGGCAAAACCCACAAAATCGGGGAGGTGCACGAAGGTGCGGCCACGATGGACTGGATGGAGCAGGAGCAGGAGCGGGGCATCACGATTACGTCGGCTGCCACCACTACCTTCTGGAACTACCCGACCGACGCCAGCGGCGAACCCACTGACGAAACCAAGCAGTACAAAATCAACCTGATTGACACTCCTGGTCACGTAGACTTTACCGTAGAGGTAGAGCGCTCGTTGCGTGTATTGGATGGCGCAGTAGCGTTGTTCTGCGCAGTGTCGGGCGTGGAGCCTCAGTCGGAGACTGTATGGCGTCAGGCTGATAAGTACAAAGTGCCACGTATCTGCTTCGTCAATAAGATGGACCGTGCTGGTGCTGACTTCTTCAAGGCAGTAGCTGAGATTAAGGACAAGCTGGGCGCTAACCCCGTGCCGCTGCAAATCCCAATTGGTGCTGAAGACACGTTCAAGGGCGTGGTGGATTTGCTTACAGGCAAAGCCATCGTGTGGGATGATGCTACGCAGGGCAAAGCCTACCACGAAATCCCTGTTCCTGAGGACCTCGTGGAAACAGTGGCCGAATGGCGTCAGAAGCTGGTGGAGAGCGTTGCCGAGTATGATGACGCACTGCTGGAGAAATTCTTCGATGACCCGGACAGCATTACCCGCGAGGAGATGATGGTCGTGATCCGCCAGGCGGTTATCGACATGAAGTTCTCGCCCGTCATGTGCGGCTCGGCCTTCAAAAACAAAGGGGTGCAGTCGATGCTGGACGGCGTAATGGCTTATCTGCCTTCGCCGCTGGATATGCCTCCCATCATTGGCACCAATCCTGATACCCACGAAGAGGAAGTTAGGGAGCCGAATACGGAAGCCCCTTTCGCAGCCTTAGCTTTCAAAATTGCTACTGACCCCTTCGTTGGTCGTTTGTGTTTCTTTCGCTGCTACAGCGGTGTGCTAGAGGCTGGCTCTTACGTGTATAACAACCGCACGGAGAAGAAGGAGCGTATCTCGCGCCTGATGCAGATGCACTCCAACAAGCAGAACCCGATTGACCGCCTTGAGGCTGGTGACATCGGGGCTGGTGTTGGTTTCAAAGACATCAAAACGGGTGACACGCTGACCGATGAGAAGCACAAGCTTGTGCTGGAGTCGATGAGCTTCCCTGAGCCGGTAATTGGCTACGCTATTGAGCCAAAAACGCAGGCTGACGTTGATAAGATGGGTATGGCCATTGCCAAACTCGTAGAAGAAGACCCAACTTTGACGGTAAACACCGATCCGGAGACGGGCCAGACGATTCTGCGCGGCATGGGTGAGTTGCACCTAGAAATCATCATCGACCGGATGCGTCGCGAGTTCAAGGTGGAAATCAACCAAGGTGCGCCGCAAGTGGCCTACAAGGAGATTTTGACCAAGAAAGTCGAGCACCGCGAAACCTATAAGAAGCAAACGGGTGGCCGTGGTAAGTTCGGCGACATCGTATTCGAGCTTGGTCCGAAAGAGACCGAGCCAGAGAAGCCTGGTTTTGAGTTTGAGAATGGCATCGTAGGTGGTGTGATTCCCCGCGAATTTATTGCGCCGATTCAGAAAGGTTTTGAGGAAGCCATGAAAAACGGCCCTCTGGCCGGTTTCCCCTTGGACTCGATGAAAGTGCGCCTGTTCCACGGCTCCTTCCACGACGTTGACTCCGACGCGTTGTCGTTTGAGTTGGCTGCCCGTGGTGGTTTCCGCGAAGCTGCCCGTCAGGCCGGCCCCAAGATTCTGGAGCCCATCATGGCCGTTGAGGTAGTTTGCCCGGATGAGTATACGGGTCCCGTAACTGGTGACTTGAACCGTCGTCGGGGACTGATGAAAGGCATGGACACCAAAGCTGGTGCTCAGCTCATCAAGGCCGACGTACCGCTGTCGGAACTGTTCGGTTACGTTACCGATCTGCGCACTATTTCTTCGGGTCGCGCTTCAGCTTCCCTGACCTTCTCACACTACGAGCAAGTACCGAATAACCTAGCGGAAGGCATTGTTGCTAAAGCCAAAGGTCACGCCGTTCGCTAATTCGCTTTCAGACTTAAGACATGAACCAGAAAATTCGCATTAAACTCAAGTCCTACGATCACAATCTCGTAGACAAATCGTCCGAGAAGATCGTGAAAGCGGTGAAGGCTACGGGCGCCATCGTGAGCGGTCCTATTCCGCTACCTACCAAAAAGGAGAAGTTCACCGTTCTTCGTTCGCCCCACGTGAACAAGAAGTCGCGTGAGCAATTTCAACTCTGCACGTACAAGCGTCTCGTGGACATCTACTCGACCTCATCGAAAACGGTAGATGCCTTGATGAAGCTTGAACTGCCAAGCGGCGTAGACGTGGAAATCAAAGTCTGAGGACTGGTTTCAATAGCTCATAAAAAGCCCCCCAGAAATATTCTGGGGGGCTTTTTTGCTATGTTGCATCATCCCTGCTCATCAATTTATTTCTCTATAGTGTCTTTTGTTACCATCCTTAGTGCTAAGCGTACGGAAGCAGCAACGATAGTAAGCGTTGGGCTACTGCTTATTGGCCTCTTTACAAATGATTTTCTGCCAGCGTTTTCTGGCATAGGAACACTAAGCATAGGTCTAACTGCTTTGCTACACACTGTCGGACATCGACATATTGTGCAAAAGAAGCATTGGCGGGTATATAGTGCACTGACGGGGGTATTCTTCCTGCATGTAGTGGCAGGGCTTAACACGAGTGAGGCAAATAGGGAAGAATACTGGGTCGATATTTTTCAGCAGCTTCCTTTTCTGGTATTGCCTGCGGCCTTCTGGCTCCTGCCGCCGCTATCATCGCTGGCTTTACAGCGATTATACCTGTTGTTTTACTACCTAGTGGTAGCTTCAGCACTTGGCAGTACAGGCTACTACTTGATGCACAGAGCTGAAATTGATCAGCTCTATTATCAATCCCAGATAATTCCGACTGTACCGGACTATATCCGGTTTAGCCTGATGGTTACGTTTGCTATAGCTATCGGAAGCCTATTTTTGATCAACCAGGCAATAGCAGGCCGCCATCGGCTGCTAGTATTGCTAACAACCATTTTTCTAATCCTGTATTTGTACTTATTAGCCGTACGCAGCGGGTTGGTAGCCTTTAACGCGCTTGGTCTTGTGGTAATAGGATGGTCATGGCAAACGCGCCATTATAAATGGGCACTTGGAGCAGGAGGGATGCTGCTTATACTTCCACTGATGAGTTTTATATGTTTTCCAACCTTCCACAATAAGTACTATAATACCCAAGACGATGTGAGTAGAGTAGAGAAAGCAGGCTCAGCCAACAATTTTTCGTTGGTAGGACGAGTGTACTCCTATAAAGTAGGGCTCCAAATCGCGCAGGCTCACCCATTAATAGGGGTAGGTAAAGCAGACATGGAAGACGAAGTAGCTGTTTATTATCAGGACGACTTTCCTGCTATAGAACCAACTGCCTACTTATTGCCACACAATCAGTTTCTATACTACCTGGTAGCTTTTGGCGGATTGGGACTATTTGTCTTTAATGTCTGCTTTTACTACCCTTTATACTGGTCATGGCCTAACATAGCTCCCTTACTGATTGCTCAGTACATAATTATTTCCTTGTCTTTTTTGGTAGAATACACTCTTGATCAAAAGAATCAAGTGGGCTTATTATTCACACTGCTCTTTCTATTAATGCCAATAAATGGCCTGATGCTGCCAACCCGACAAGAAGTGGACTGGCGACCTAGCTAGCTCGGCTGTTTTCAGTCGGAATTGATTGATATAGAGCCTAAAGCTGGAAACCATGAAAGATGACCTCTGTGAAAATATTTTAGAGCCGGGTTTGAAAAAGGTATTAAAATTTCCTAGCTTTGCACTCCCATTACGAAAACGCCATGCGGGCGTTTTCTCTATGTCTTTTAATTAAACCAAAAACGAATGCCTGGCATCATCGGTAAAAAAATCGGTATGACAAGCCTCTTCACTCCGGACGGGAAGAACATTCCCTGTACGCTCATCGAAGCGGGTCCGTGCGTAGTGACGCAGGTTAAGACTATCGAAAAGGACGGCTACACGGCTGTTCAGCTCGGTTACGGCGAGAAAAAAGCCAAAAATACCACCAAAGCACTAGCTGGTCACTTCGCTAAAGCCGGGACTACTCCCAAAAGAAAACTTGTTGAGTTCCGCCTCGACGCAGAGTCTACGTACGCTGCCGGTGCCGAAATCAAGGCTGACCTCTTCGAGGAAGGTGAGTTTGTTGACGTAGTAGGGACCTCAAAAGGTAAGGGTTTCCAAGGTGTTGTGAAGCGTTACAACTTTGCTGGTGTAGGCGGTCAAACCCACGGTCAGCATAACCGTCTTCGTCACCCTGGTTCTATCGGTGCCTGCTCTTGGCCTTCACGCGTATTCAAAGGAATGCGCATGGGTGGTCGTATGGGTGGTGACCGTGTGAAAATCCAGAACTTGAAGGTAATGCGCATTGTAGCCGACAAAAACCTGATTCTGGTTAGCGGCTCGGTTCCCGGCGCCAAGAATTCTTACGTGGTCCTGGAAAAATAACGCGAGATGGAACTGTCAGTATATAACATTAAAGGTGAAGACACTGGCCGTAAGGTCACGCTGTCTGACGCCATCTTCGGCCTAGAGCCGAATGAGCACGTGATGTACCTCGACGTGAAGCAATACTTGGCCAATCAACGCCAAGGCACGCACAAGTCGAAGCAGCGTCACGAAGTGCAAGGCACTACCAAGAAGCTCAAAAAGCAAAAAGGTACGGGCGGTGCTCGCGCTGGTAGCATGAAGTCACCTGTATTCATCGGTGGTGGTCGCGTATTTGGCCCCCAGCCTCGTGATTATGGCTTCAAGCTCAACAAAAAGACAAAGCGGGTTGCTCGTTTGTCAGCCCTGAGCACCTTGGCTCAGGAAGGCAAAGTAGCTTTGGTAGAAACTATCACACTAGATGCTCCCCGCACGAAAGACTTTCTTTCGATTCTAACTAGTCTGAAGCTGAATAACGGCAAGAAAACTCTGCTCGTAACAGGCGAAGCCAACAAGAACGTGCTGCTATCGGCGCGCAACATTCAGAAAGTGACCGTGGCTACGCCAATCGCTTTGAATACGCACGACCTGCTCAACACGGATACGCTGTTGCTGTCGGAAGACGGGCTGAAGTCGTTGGAACAACTTTATACCCCTGCTGAGTAATGAGCACGTTGAAGAAACCCATTGTGACCGAAAAGGCCACGGCTCTGAACGAAAAAGGTCAATATGCTTTCGAAGTAGAGCGTACAGCTAATAAGGTTCAGATCAAAAAAGAGATTGAGCAGATGTATGGTGTCACGGTAACGGGCATTAGCACGATCCGCACCAACGGCAAAATGAAGTCTAAATTCCAGAAAGGTGGTGCTGTTAGCGGCCGTCGCCCACACGGAAAGAAGGCTATCGTAACTGTGAAAGAAGGTGATATCATCGACTTCTATAGCGGTATATAAGGAGAGCTTACTCGCAAGCGCATTTTAAGATAAAATGGCACTCAAAAAACTAAGACCAACATCACCGGGTCAACGATTTCGCATCGCCCCGGCCTTCGACGAGATAACCACGTCGACGCCGGAGAAATCGTTGTTGGCACCCATGGAAAAATCCGGTGGCCGAAACAATTCGGGTAAAATGTCTAACCGCTACATCGGTGGTGGACATAAGCAGAAGTATCGCATCATCGACTTCAAGCGTGATAAAGCTGGTGTTCCAGCCACGGTAAAGACGATTGAGTACGATCCTAACCGCACGGCGCGTATCGCTCTGCTCAGCTACGCCGATGGTGAGAAGCGTTATATAATCGCTCCCGCTGGCTTAGAAGTAGGAACTACAGTAGTTGCTGGCCCTGGGGTCGCTCCTGAAGTAGGCAATGCATTGGTATTGCGTGAAATGCCCCTCGGTACTATCGTTCATAACATTGAATTGATGCCTGGCGGTGGCGCCTCTATCGCTCGCTCAGCTGGTACATATGCTCAGTTGGTAGCTCGCGAAGACAAATACGCTACGCTGAAATTGCCTTCCGGCGAGATGCGTATGGTACTCGTTACCTGCATGGCTACGGTCGGTACTGTTTCTAATGGCGACCATATGAATGTGCGTCTCGGTAAAGCCGGTCGTAACCGTTGGATGGGTCGTCGTCCACGTGTTCGTGGTGTTGCCATGAACCCAGTCGATCACCCAATGGGTGGTGGTGAAGGTAAGTCGTCGGGTGGTCACCCACGTAGCCGTAACGGTATCTTCGCTAAGGGTCAGAAGACTCGCAACAAGAATAAGTACTCCGAGCAACTCATCGTAAACCGTAAAGGCAAAAAGTAAGCAATGGCACGTTCGCTAAAAAAAGGGCCGTACATTGACTTCCGGCTCGAGAAGAAAGTAACAGCGATGGAAGGTTCCGGCAAAAAGTCGGTTATCAAAACCTGGTCGCGCCGCTCCATGATCTCCCCTGATTTCGTGACGCACACCTTCGCGGTACATAACGGTAACAAGTTTATTCCGGTGTACGTGACTGAAAACATGGTTGGCCACAAGCTCGGTGAGTTCGCACCCACGCGCAACTTCCGTGGCCACGTAGCCAAAAAAGATAAAGGTAAGCGCTAAGATGGAAGCAACAGCTAAACTCCGCAATGTGCCTACCTCGCCTCGTAAGATGCGTCTGGTAGCCGATATGGTCCGCGGTCAGAAAGTGACCCGCGCCTTGGGCTTGCTAAAGTTTGAAGCCAATTCAGGTGCTGAGCGCATCGAGAAATTGCTTCTCTCAGCTTTGTCTAACTGGCAGCAGAAGAATGAAGACGAGCGCATCGAAGACGCTAACCTTTACATCAAAGAGATATTCGTTGATGAAGGTCGTCAGTTGAAGCGTTTACGTCCTGCTCCTCAGGGTCGCGGTCACCGCATCCGAAAGCGCAGCAACCATGTGACGTTGGTAATTGATTCGAAGGTTGAGCCACTTGGTAGCAAAGCTGCTGTTAAGCAAGCCTCCGAGCAAAAGCCGACTGAAGCAAAAGCTAGTGCTACTCGCACCCGTCGTAGCTCGACTAAGAAAACCACTACTGAAAAAACGGCTGAAGCCACCGCATAAGCACTATGGGACAGAAAGTAAATCCGGTTGGCTTCCGCTTAGGTGTCATCAAAGGATGGGACTCGAACTGGTACGGCGGTAAGGACTTCGCCGACAAGCTGGTAGAGGACGAGAAAATCCGCAAATACATCCTTGCTCGTATTCCGAAAGGCGGTATTTCCCGCATCGTAATCGAGCGTACTCTGAAGCGCATCACCATTACTATCAACACGGCTCGTCCAGGTGTAGTTATCGGTAAAGGCGGTCAGGAAGTTGATAAGATCAAAGATGAACTAAAGCAGATTACCAGCAAAGACGTTCAGATCAACATCTTCGAAATTAAGCGTCCGGAACTTGATGCTAAACTAGTAGGTGAGAGCATTGCTCAGCAGCTACAGGCTCGTATCTCGTTCCGTCGTGCAATGAAGCAAGCTATTCAGGCTGCAATGCGTGTAGGCGCTGAAGGCATCAAAGTGCAGTGTGGTGGTCGTCTTGGCGGCGCTGAAATTGCTCGCTCGGAGCAGTACAAAGAGGGGCGTACTCCACTGCACACATTGCGCGCTGACATTGATTACGCTTTGTCAGAAGCTCAAACTGTGTACGGTAAGATTGGTATCAAAGTGTGGATAATGCGTGGTGAGGTATTTGGCAAGCCAGACTTGTCGCCTAACCAGCAGCCCGCCAACCAGGGTACTGATAGCCGTGGCGGTAATGACCGTGGCCCACGTGGTGAGCGTGGCGACCGTGGTGGTGATCGTGGCCCACGCCGTGACCGTAATGATCGTGGCGGTGAAGGCCGTGGTGATCGTGGCGGTGACAACCGTGGTGGTCAAGGCCAGGGTGGTGGCCCACGTCGCAACAGCGGTGCTGGTGCTCCTGGGGGGCAAAACCGCGGTGGCGGTGCTCCTCGTCGCTAACCCATTCTCATTTCTCGAATCTATATTTTTCGATAATCATGTTACAACCGAAAAGGACCAAGTATCGCAAGATGCAAAAGGGTCGCGTAACAGGCTTAGCCTACCGCGGCAGCTCCATTGACTTCGGTTCATTCGCTATCAAGTCGCTGGAAACTGCGTGGATTACGGCTCGCCAAATTGAGGCGGCTCGTATCGCCATGACCCGTGCTATGAAGCGTGAAGGTCAAGTTTGGATCCGCATTTTCCCTGACAAGCCTATTACCAAGAAGCCTGCTGAAGTGCGGATGGGTAAAGGTAAAGGCTCACCTGAGTATTGGGTAGCCATTGTACACCCCGGCACTATCATGTTCGAATCGGACGGCGTTCCGCTCGAGGTAGCCCAGGAGTCACTGCGTCTAGCGGCGCAAAAGTTGCCCGTGAAGACCAAGTTTGTTGTTCGTCGCGACTACGTAGAAAACTAGTAAGATGAAAAACGCTGATATCCGTGCTCTCTCAGTAGAAGAGCTAAAGAACCAGATCAAAACCGAACAGACTAGCGGTCAGTCGCTGCGTTTCGCGCACGCCATCTCTCCCCTAGAGAATCCGATTCGCCTGAAGCATAGCCGCAAGAACGTAGCTCGTCTGAAGACTGAGTTGACCCGCCGCGAGAACGAGCAGGCAAACCAAACTGCTAAATAACGATGGCAACCAACACAGATCAGCAGACTCCCGCTACTATTGAGCGGAATATGCGCAAAGAGATTATTGGGCGTGTGTCTAGCTCCAAAATGGATAAATCTATCACAGTAGTGGTAGAGGAAAAGCAGAAACACCCCATCTATGGCAAGTTCGTGAGCAAGACTACCAAGTTCATGGCTCATGATGAAAACAACGAATGTGGTGAAGGTGATACCGTACGGATTATGTCCACACGGCCGCTAAGCAAAAACAAGCGTTGGAGGTTAGTAGAAATCGTAGAGCGCGCCAAGTAAGATGATACAACAAGAATCCCGTCTGACCGTCGCTGATAATAGCGGCGCAAAAGAAGTGCTCTGCATCCGTGTCCTCGGGGGCACTGGTAAGAAATATGCTAGCGTAGGCGATAAGATCGTTGTTTCGATCAAGTCGGCTATACCATCTGGCAACGCTAAGAAAGGCACTGTATCAAGAGCGGTTGTCGTCCGCACGAAGAAAGAAGTACGTCGCAAAGACGGTTCTTACATTCGTTTCGATGACAACGCTGCGGTATTACTTAACAACAACGATGAGCCCCGCGGTACCCGCATCTTCGGACCTGTGGCTCGTGAGTTGCGTGAGCGCCAGTTTATGAAAATTGTTTCACTGGCCCCTGAGGTTCTATAAGCATAGTAGCAAATGGCAACGAAAGCAAAAGACCAAAAGCCTGTGAAATTGCACGTTAAGACTGGTGATACCGTTAAGGTAATTGCTGGTGACGAGCGTGGTAAGACTGGTACTATCAAATCGGTGAATCGTACTTCACAGCGCGTTATCATCGAGGGTTTAAATCTAGTGACGAAGCACAATAAGCCAAGCGCTAAAAACCCACAGGGTGGTATCACTAAGATCGAAGCTCCCATTCATGTGAGCAACGTGCAGCCCATTGACCCTAAGACGGGTGAGCGGGTACGCAAAAATGCCCCCCAGCAAAACGCCTAACCTGGCTTTACGACAATGGCTCGACTCAGAGAAATATATCAGAAAGACGTGGTTCCTGCGCTCCAGGAGAAATTTCAGTTCAAGAGCGTAATGCAGGTGCCACGCATCACTAAGATCTGTATCAACCGTGGTATCGGTGCAGCTGTAGCTGACAAGAAACTGGTTGATAATGGTGTGGACGAGCTGACGACCATCACTGGTCAGAAAGCTGTTCCTACAATTGCCAAGCGCTCGGTTTCTAACTTTAAGCTTCGTGAGGGCATGCCTATCGGTGCTAAAGTTACCTTGCGTGGCGAGCGTATGTACGAGTTTATGGACCGTCTGCTGACAGTTGCTCTACCTCGTGTACGTGACTTCAAAGGCATCAACGATAAGGGCTTTGATGGCCGGGGTAACTATACCCTTGGTATCAAAGAGCAGATTATCTTCCCAGAAATTTCGATTGACAAAATCAAATCGATTTCTGGTATGGATATCACCTTCGTTACATCCGCCGAGAACGACGAGCAGAGCTACGAGCTGCTTAAGGCTTTCGGAATGCCCTTCACTAACGCCAAGAAAGAAAACAATGGCTAAGGAATCCGTTAAAGCAAGAGAAAGAAAGCGTATCGCTACAGTTGCTCGTTATGCTGAGAAGCGTAAAGCACTCAAAGCTGCTGGCGATTACGAAGGTCTGGATAAGTTGCCCCGCAACGCTTCGCCAGTACGTGTTCACAACCGCGACAAGATCAACGGTCGCCCCCGCGGTTACATGCGTAAGTTCGGCATTAGCCGCGTTACGTTCCGTGAGATGGCACTAGCTGGTAAGATCCCCGGAGTTACTAAGTCTAGCTGGTAGCTTAAGAACAACCATTATACCTCCTAATACTGGTATACTGGCTATTCTTTACTCCTCTTACAAGTAGCCCAAGAAACCATTGGCCGTGCTTTTAAGCCCGAGCCAAGTAGTCTTAACTGAAAATTTCGCTGTTGCTTTCTGCAGCTGCGAAATTTTCTTATCTTTGCGCTCCCTAAAAAGGAGTGTACTATTCTACATCAAATGAATACAGATCCAATTGCCGATTATTTGACTCGGGTGCGTAATGCCATCAAGGCAAACCACCGGGTAGTAGAAATACCGGCCAGCAACATCAAAAAGGAAATCACGAAAGTGCTCTACCATAAGGGCTACATTCAGAGCTACCGCTTTGATGATTCGTCGGTACAAGGCACGATCAAGATTGCACTTAAGTACAACCCTGCTACTAAGCAGCCGGCTATTACGAAGTTGGAGCGTGTAAGTAAGCCTGGTCTGCGCAAATATGCGCATGTGGAGAATCTGCCACGTGTATTGAGCGGTCTCGGGGTAGCCATCCTATCCACGTCGAAAGGCGTGATGACGGAGAAAGAAGCCAAAAACGAAAACGTGGGCGGCGAAGTGCTGTGCTACGTTTACTAAGCGAGAGGAAACAGAACTATGTCACGCATTGGTAAACTACCGATCAGCCTGCCCACTAACGTGCAGATTGATATCAGCAAAGAAAACGAAGTAACCGTTAAGGGTCCGAAAGGGACTTTGACCACTCCCGTAGACCGCGACATCACCGTTTCTACTGCTGATGGTCAACTGGTAGTAGAGCGTCCTACCGAACAGAAGCGCCATAAGGCTATGCACGGCTTGTATCGTTCTCTCATTAACAACATGGTTGTTGGTGTTAGTGATGGCTACACGGAGCGTTTGGAGTTAGTAGGTGTAGGTTATAAGGCTACAATGGCTGGTACTACGCTGGAACTCTCCTTAGGTTACTCGCACAATATTTTCTTGGCCCTGCCTAAGGAGGTAACTGCTACTGCTCTTACGGAGAAAGGTAAAAATCCTATCGTTACTCTGACCAGCATAGATAAGCAACTGTTAGGTCAAGTAGCTGCAAAAATTCGTTCGTTGCGCAAAGTTGAGCCTTACAAAGGCAAAGGTGTACGCTTCGTGGGTGAGCAGATTCGTCGCAAGGCTGGTAAAACAGCTTCGAAATAATTTCGCATTATGGCTTTCGATAAAGCATCAAGAAGAAAGCGGATCCAGCGCATCATCCGTACGCGGGTGGCTGGCACGTCCGATCGGCCTCGTTTGTCGGTGTTTCGCAGCAATAAGGGTATTTATGCCCAAATTATTGATGACACCATTGGTCAAACGCTGGTATCTGTATCATATAAGCACGTAATAACGGCTGATGATGCTACTCCCGTAGCTTCTGCTGCTGCAGTAGGTAAAGAAATTGCCTCTCGCGCTCAGGAAAAGGGTATTACCAAGGTAGTGTTTGACCGTTCAGGTTATCTCTACCACGGCCGCGTAAAATCATTGGCAGAAGGAGCCCGCGAAGGCGGTCTCAATTTCTAAATCATCATGGCAGAATTTAACAACAGCAACCGTGGTGGTGGCGGCAATGACCGGGGCGGCAACGACCGTCGTGGTGGTGGCAATGATCGGGGCGGTAACCGGGAGCAAACTCCTCGTGCTGGCGATACTGATCTAAAAGAAAAGGTAGTAGCCATCAACCGAGTAGCCAAAGTGGTGAAAGGTGGTCGTCGTTTCAGCTTTTCAGCTATTGTAGTAGTAGGTGATGGCAACGGCACTGTAGGGTTTGGCCTTGGTAAGGCTAACGAGGTAACTGATGCTATTGCAAAGGGAATCGATGACGCTAAGAAAAACTTGGTAAAAGTTCCTCTGTATAAGCATACTGTTCCTCATGTAATGGAGGGCAAGTATTCAGGGGGCTTCGTGCTGGTACAACCAGCTGCCGCTGGTACTGGTGTAATTGCTGGTGGTGCTATGCGCGCAGTGTTTGAAAGCGCTGGTATCAAAGATGTATTGGCTAAGTCAAAAGGTTCGTCTAACCCCCACAACGTGGTAAAGGCAACCTTCGATGCTTTATTGAAGATGCGTGATCCTATGCAGATTGCTCAGCAGCGCGGCATTACTCTCCAACAAGTTTTTAACGGCTAGACGAGATGGCGCAGATAAAGATCAAATTGGTAAAAAGCGTAATTGACCGCCCAGAGCGTCAAAAGCGTACAGTTCAAGCCCTAGGCTTGGGTAAAATCGGAAGCACCTCGGAAAAGGAAAATACCCCCCAGATTGCTGGGATGGTAGCCGCGGTGCAGCATTTGGTTGAAGTAACCGAACTCTAAGAAGTATCTTAACATGAATCTCAGCAATCTAAAACCTGCCGTCGGCGCAACGCGCAATGAAAAGCGCATCGGTCGCGGTACGGGTTCGGGCCGCGGTGGTACATCTACTCGTGGTCACAAAGGGCAGAAGTCACGTTCGGGCTATTCTAAGAAGTCGGGCTTCGAAGGTGGCCAAATGCCTCTACAGCGTCGAGTGCCTAAGTTTGGCTTCACGAACATTAATCGGGTAGAGTATAAGGGTATTAATCTCGACGCTCTCCAGAGCCTGACGGAGAAGAACAGTGCAGCCACCATGGATGTTGCTTACTTCGTAACCAACGGCCTAGTTTCTAAGAACGCCAAAATCAAAATTCTCGGTCGTGGTGAAATCACCCAGGCTGTGGAAGTTCATGCTCACGCTTTTTCTAAATCTGCCGTTGAGGCGATTGAGAAAGCTGGTGGCAAAGCAGTGACTTTATAAAGCCTGACTTGCAATGAAGAAGTTTATCGAAACGATAAAGAACATTTTTGCGATTGAGGATCTGCGTACGCGGATTCTCAATACGCTTTTTTTCATTGCTATCTACCGGCTAGGTTCTTTTGTCGTGTTGCCTGGGGTAGATGCTACCAGATTAAAGCAGGGAGCCGAAGGTCTCTTCGGAATTTTGGACACCTTACTAGGTGGAGCATTCAGCAATGCTTCCATCTTCGCGTTAGGTATCATGCCTTATATTTCAGCTTCCATTGTTTTGCAGCTGCTTACGATTGCAGTTCCTTACTTCCAGAAGCTACAGAAGGAGGGAGAGTCAGGCCGCAAGAAAATCAATCAGTATACTCGTATTCTGACCATTCCTATTGTGATGGCTCAGTCGATTGGTTTTATTGCCACTATCACTCCTGAAGCCATCATTTCGCCTGGCACATTCTTCACGATTTCCACCATGATTATTATCACGGCCGGAACCTTATTCTGCATGTGGCTAGGAGAGAAGATAACCGATAAGGGCATTGGAAATGGTATTTCGATGATCATTATGATTGGTATCGTTTCTCGCTTTCCAGGAGCCATTATCGGTGAAGCTGCCGCCAAGGGCATGCGTGGGTCATTGATCTTTCTGATTGAAATGGTGGTGCTGTTCCTGGTGGTGATGGCTGTAATCGTGCTAACCCAAGCGGTGCGTCGCATTCCGGTGCAATACGCCAAGCAGGTAGGTGGTACGACTCAGCTTAACGCTCAACGCCAGTTTATCCCTCTAAAGGTTAATGCTGCTGGTGTAATGCCTATCATCTTTGCTCAGTCATTGATGTTCGTGCCAGCAATCGTTGCCTCTATTTGGCAAAATGACAGTGACACTGCCAGCTATATAGGCGTTAAGTTTTCGGACTATACGTCTTGGCAGTATAACCTCGTTTTTGCTACTTTGATTATTGTCTTCACTTACTTCTACACTGCTATCAGCGTTAATCCTAACCAGATTGCTGATGATCTGAAACGCAGTGGAGGCTTTGTTCCGGGGGTTAAGCCTGGCCGTGATACCTCTGAGCACATGGATGAGATCCTGACCCGTATCACATTACCCGGAGCTATTGCTCTTGCTCTCATTGCAATCTTTCCTGCTCTAGCTCTATTAGCTGGCGTAACTCGTCCGTTCTCAGCTTTCTATGGTGGTACTTCATTGATCATCATGGTTGGCGTTGTATTGGATACGCTTAACCAGGTGGAAAGCTACCTACTGATGCGTCACTACGATGGAATGATGAAAACAGGTAAGCTCAGAGGTAGATCGCAAAATGTGGCGATGGCTTCTTAGGTAATGATCGTTTATAAGACCGAGGAAGAGATAGAACTCATTCGGGCTAGTGCGAAAGTTTTAGCCCAGACTCACGGAGAAGTCGCGAGCCTTATCAAAGAAGGGGTAACTACCCGGAAGCTGGACCAGCGCGCGGAGGAATTCATTCGCGACAATGGAGGGCAACCTTCTTTCAAAGGCTACAATGATTTCCCCTATAGTCTTTGTATATCGCCTAACTCGGTTGTAGTCCATGGTTTTCCCAGCGACTACACTTTAAGAGGTGGTGATATTGTTTCAATCGATTGTGGAGTTTTTCTTAACGGGTACCACAGCGATAGCGCTTACACTTACCCAATCGGGGAGGTGGCACCTGAGGTGATAAACTTGTTAGCTCACACCAAGCAGTCTTTATATCTCGGCATCGAGCAAGCAGTGGCTGGCAACCGCATGGGTGATGTCGGTAACGCTATTCAGAGCTTTGTTGAGAAGCAAGGTTATGGAGTAGTCAGAGAACTGGTTGGTCATGGTTTGGGCAAGAAGTTGCACGAACGGCCCGAGGTGCCGAATTACGGTAAACGTGGTTCGGGGCTAAAGCTGCAGACGGGGTTAGTTATTGCAATTGAACCTATGGTCAATCTCGGTGTCAAGCATATTGTTCAGGAAAAGGATGGCTGGACCATCCGAACCAAGGACAAGAAACCTTCAGCGCACTTTGAGCATACAGTAGTTGTTAGAAAAGACAAGGCGGAGATTTTAACCTCCTTCGAGTACATAGAAAAAGCCTTACAGTAGCCTTATGGCCAAACAATCCTCCATTGAGCAGGACGGAGTAATTCTAGAAGCACTCTCTAATGCGATGTTTCGTGTTGAGTTGGAAAATGGTCATCAGTTGGTGGCCCACATTTCTGGAAAGATGCGTATCCACTATATCAAAATTCTGCCGGGAGATAAGGTGAAGCTGGAAATGTCGGCCTACGATTTGTCAAAGGGACGCATTGTTTACCGTTACAAATAATTTACTGACGACGACATGAAAGTCAAAGCATCGGTCAAAAAGCGCAGCGTTGACTGTAAGGTAATTCGCCGCAAGGGCAAACTTTACGTCATTAACAAAAAGAACCCACGCTACAAGCAGCGTCAAGGTTAAACCATTCGTTTTATAAAAGCATATGGCTCGTATTGCAGGGGTTGATATCCCGGACAACAAGCGTGGCGAAATCGCCCTCACGTACATTTTCGGCATTGGCCGTTCTTTAGCTCAGAAGATTCTTGGCCAAGCCGGTATCTCTGTAGATAAGAAGGTTAAAGACTGGACGGAGGCTGAAGCCAGCGAGATCCGTGCTATCATCGCCGCCCAGCACAAGACTGAGGGTGTATTGCGCTCAGAAGTGCAATTAAACATCAAGCGCCTGATGGACATTGGTAGCTACCGTGGATTGCGTCACCGTAAGGGACTGCCAGTTCGTGGCCAGCGTACCAAAAACAACTCACGCACTCGTAAGGGCAAGCGTAAGACTGTTGCCAACAAGAAGAAGGCTACTAAATAACCAGTAGCGGAAATCGGTGCTTGCTTAGCATACTGAGCGGGCATCAACAACTTCCGCGTTTTTTGCGATAACTAAATGGCACAAAAGAGAAAAGACAAAGCCAAGAAGCGGGTTGTTGTTGTTGAGCAGGTAGGTCAGATTCACATCAAGGCTTCTTTCAACAACATCATCATCTCCATCACCAACAACAATGGTCAGGTTATTTCCTGGGCTTCTGCTGGTAAGATGGGCTTCCGCGGCTCGAAGAAGAATACTCCATACGCTGCTCAGATGGCAGCTACGGATTGCGGTAAAGTAGCCCATGATTTGGGCATGCGCAAAGCCGAAGTATTTGTAAAAGGACCAGGCTCAGGTCGTGAGTCGGCTATCCGTACCCTCCAGAATGTGGGCATTGAGGTAACTACCATCCGCGACGTAACACCGCTGCCCCACAACGGCTGCCGTCCGCCTAAGCGTCGTCGCGTCTGATATACTGAACAGGCAAAGCGTAGGCTACACGTCTGCGGATTTGCCCCCTGGTGTCGGGTTTCCGATGCGTATGCACTTGTTGCAACGCGTTTGCGAGGCTCGACATTCGCGGTTCAACCCCTGCAAAACTCAACATCCTCGAAATGGCACGTTATACCGGTCCTAAAACCAAGATTGCCCGTCGCTTTGCAGAACCGATTTTCGGTCCAAGCAAGGCACTTAATAAGAAAAATTACCCCCCCGGCCAGCATGGTCGTGGCCGCCGCAAGAAGCAGTCGGAATATGCTATCCAGCTGATGGAGAAGCAAAAGGTAAAGTACATGTACGGTGTACTGGAAAAGCAATTCGAAAACCTCTTCCATAAAGCTGCTGCCCTCCCTGGCATTACGGGTGACAACCTTTTAGCTCTATTGGAGTCACGTCTTGACAATACAGTGTACCGCTTAGGAGTAGCTCCTACCCGCCGCGCTGCTCGTCAGCTAGTGTTGCACAAGCACATCACTGTAAATGGCGAAGTAGTTAACATTGCCTCCTATAAGTTGCGTGCAGGTGACGTTATTGGTGTTCGTGAGAAATCAAAGTCGCTGGAAACTATCACCACTAGCCTGAGCGCTCGCAATGCTCGCGCCTTCTCGTGGTTGGAGTGGGACGGCAAGGAAATGATTGGCAAGTTTACTAATGCCCCCTCACGTGAGTTGATCCCGGAGAAGATCCAGGAGCAGCTGATCGTCGAGCTGTACTCGAAGTAATCGCCTGCTGGCAGACTTCGTTTTTCCCCTTGTTGTATTTTTAAAGCCCCACTTATGTCAATCTTAGCTTTTCAAATGCCGGAGAAAGTTGTGATGGAGAAATCCGATGACTTTTACGGAACGTTTGAATTCAAACCGCTGGAGAAAGGCTACGGCGTCACGATCGGTAACGCTTTGCGCCGTATCCTGCTGTCGTCGCTGGAGGGCTATGCCGTTACATCGGTTCGCACGCCCAGCGTGCTGCACGAGTTCATGACCATCGAAGGTGTGATTGAGGACATGTCCGAAATCATTCTGAACCTAAAAATGGTCCGCTTCAAGAAGGTAAGCGACGCTATTGAGGACAAGATCACCGTCCGTATCAAAGGTCAGGAGACATTCACGGCCGGCGACATCAATAAGTTTACCAACGGCTTCCAAGTGTTAAACCCAGATTTGGTTATCTGCCATGTAGATGCCAATACTGAGTTAGAGTTCGAACTAGCTGTGCAGAAAGGTCGGGGCTATGTACCCGCCGAAGAGAATAAGCCTACTGATCAAGTATTCGGGCAAATTGCTATCGATGCCATCTTCACGCCTATCAAAAACGTGAAGTATAGCATTGAGAATACTCGGGTAGAGCAGAAGACTGACTATGAGAAGCTGCTCATTGAGATTCAGACCGATGGCTCTATTCACCCTGAGGAAGCACTAAAAGGTGCCGCTAACATCCTAATTCAGCACTTCATGCTGTTCTCTGACAATACGATGACTTTTGAGACGGCTAAGGCTGAGGAAGAAGAAACCGTAGACGAAGAGACGCTGCACATGCGCAAGGTTCTGAAGACGCCACTGGCGGATATGGACTTGTCGGTGCGTGCTTACAACTGTCTTAAGGCTGCCGATATCAAAACCCTCGGTGACCTAGTACAGCTAGATATGAGCGACATGATGAAGTTTCGCAACTTCGGTAAGAAGTCGCTGACTGAGTTAGAAAACCTGGTAGAAGAGAAAGGTCTGAACTTCGGAATGGACCTGGGTAAGTACAGACTCGATGAAGATTAGTCTTCATGCGTAATGGCTGAATTGTCGAAGGCTTAGCGGCTTGGACAGTTCAGCCTTTGTTTTTAATTTTTATTTCAGTGTGCCCGAGGTCGGGCGGTTCTAATGAGGTGGCTGCCCCGCGCATCCTGCCCGCCGTGGTCGCCCAACGCAAGCACATACACTCCGCATTAGCACAACAACACAATGAGACACGGTAAAACAATCAACCACTTAGGCCGCACGGCTGCGCATCGCAACTCGATGCTGTCTAACATGGCTTCTTCGCTGATAATGCATAAGCGCGTATCAACGACGGTAGCTAAAGCCAAGGCCCTTCGCAAGTTCATCGAGCCTTTGCTGACTAAAGCCAAGAGCGATACAACCCATGCTCGCCGTACGGTTTTCTCGACCCTACAAAACAAGGAGTCAATAAAAGAACTGTTTGGTGAGGTTGCGGCTAAAATTGCTACCCGTCCCGGCGGCTATACCCGTATCATCAAACTCAGCGAGAACCGTTTGGGTGACAATGCTGAGTTATGCATTATTGAGCTGGTAGATTATAACGAGACACTGCTGGAGGCTAAGAACGCCGGTGAAGCTAAGACGACGACTCGTCGCTCCCGTGGCCGCAAGAAGTCGGCTACGGCTGGAGAAGGCGAATCTTCCGCTGAAGTAGTAGCAGAGCCGAAAGCCGCTGCAACTACAGCAGAGACGGCCGCTCCAGTGGTAGCTACTACTGCTCCTGAGGACACGCCTACGACGACCGTAAAAGAAGACGAGACTCGTGACGACGCTAAAGCAAAAGACGAGGAAGCTGCTTCGTAACGTGAAGCAATACAAACAGAAAAGGGGCGTACCATACGGTATGCCCCTTTTCTGTTTTAACAGTTGTGGGGGCAAATCTTATTGCCCGGTATATGGCCTACTTTCCTCTACAGCTAATTCCTTACCTTGTTGTCGCCTTTTGGCAGCTAAGTAATGAGCCATTAGCTTTTGGCTGCTGGCTCTTAGCTTTCATTCTCCGGAACTGATGCGTGGCTACGGTGTATGGTATAAGCAGTTAGGTCCAGGCACATAGCTACGGTGCCTTAGCTTTCAATAAAGCAGTTTTTCGCTTCATTTTTCAACCTTTATTCTTTCATCATGAGCATTATCTCCGCCATTCACGCCCGGCAGATTTTTGATTCACGCGGCAATCCAACAGTTGAAGTAGATGTAACGACAGACAACGGCGTAGTAGGCCGCGCTGCCGTGCCATCGGGAGCTTCAACGGGTAAGCATGAGGCCGTGGAACTACGCGACGATGATAAGTCGATGTACATGGGCAAGGGAGTGCTCAAAGCCGTTGAGAACGTAAACAGTACGATAGCTGAAGAGCTGATTGGCTTCTCGGTATATGAACAAAGCTTGCTCGACCGAATCATGCTGGAGCTGGATGGCACGCCTAACAAGGCTAATCTTGGGGCCAACGCTATCCTAGGCGTATCCTTGGCTATCGCGCGGGCGGCAGCACAGGAGGCTGGTATGCCACTCTACCGCTATGTAGGTGGCGTAGGCGCTTCGACACTGCCGGTACCGATGATGAACATTCTGAACGGTGGCTCACATGCCGACAACTCTATTGACTTCCAAGAGTTCATGATTATGCCCGTGGGGGCGGAGTCGTTCTCGGAAGGCTTGCGTTGGGGCACTGAGATATTTCACCACCTGAAAAATGTGCTGAAGAAGCAGGGCCTGAGCACTAACGTGGGCGACGAAGGTGGTTTCGCCCCAAACATCAAGTCCAACGAGGAGGCAATTAAGGTCGTTCTTCAGGCAATCGAAACGGCGGGCTACCGGCCCGGCGAGGACGTTATGATTGCCATGGACGCGGCCAGTTCGGAGTTCTACGAGAACGGCATCTATCACTTCAAGAAAAGCTCCGGCGATAAGCTGACTTCGTCAGAAATGGCGAACTATTGGGCCGACTGGGTTAGCAAATATCCTATCCTGAGCATTGAAGACGGCATGGATGAGGATGACTGGGCCGGCTGGAAGCAGCACACTGAGAGTCTGGGGGGCAAAATTCAGCTTGTGGGCGACGACTTGTTTGTAACGAATGTAGACCGTTTGCAGCGCGGTATTGATGAGAATATTGCGAATGCTATTCTCATCAAGGTAAACCAGATTGGCACCCTCACCGAGACCATCGACGCCATTAACCTGGGCCGTCGTAATGGCTATAAGAGCGTTATGTCGCACCGCTCGGGAGAAACCGAGGATAATACGATTGCTGATTTGGCAGTGGCTTTGAACACGGGTCAGATCAAAACGGGCTCCGCTTCGCGCTCCGATCGGATGGCTAAATACAACCAGCTATTGCGTATTGAGGAGGAGTTGGGCGAAATAGCTTATTACCCTGGCCGCAAGATGTAAATTCCTGATTTCGGCTGATTTTTCACTGATTACGCAGATGCTGCTAGAACGGCACCGCGGCTTCATAGGCTGCGGTGCCGTTTTTAGTATATTTGAGCCTATGAGCTGGTCTACTTTCTTTACTGCTGTGTCGCGCGTGGTGCGCAGCTTCTACTTCCTGACCGGAGTTAGCTTTATGGTCTGGATGTGTATTTTCGACGCGAACGACTTGTTTAAGCAATACGATATGTACGAGAAGTGGCGCGAGCTGCAAACGGAGCGCGAGTACTATCTAACCAGTATTGAAACTGTGAAGAAGGAGCGTGCCGAGCTGCTAAGCAGTCCTGAGCTGCTAGAGAAGTTTGCCCGTGAGCGGTACATTATGAAGCGGCCAGGGGAGGACGTATTCATTCTTGTGCCTCAAGTAGAAGAGTAATGCAGCTCAAAAATAACAGCACCAGCCGGCCTAAATTAGTATCTGCATGGAGGCTGGGGGGCAAATTGGTGTGCTGGGCGCTGCTTCTGCTACTTAGCTTCCCGGCGGCCGCCCACCCTTCCCAGATACAGGTAGCTCGTCAGTTCTTGCTAGCCGTACTCCGTGGAGATAACAACGCAGCGTACAAGCTCTTAGCTCCCGAGGTGAGCAAAGCTGTTTCTAAAAAACAGTTTCGGGAAGCGGTGCGGCCCCTGTATCAGCAAGGCCGTGATTTCGGCCAACCCATTGCGCTTTACAAGCTGGGTATACGCCTGGGCGAAGAAGCAACGCCGCGCTACTTCTACGCCTTTTCCTTTAAAAGCGACTCCCTACAGGACCGTCCCCGCGTTATGCTCGACGTGACCTTTCGGGATACCGCGGCCACGCGTATCCTGAGTTTTGGAATGATTCCGGCTCCGCAGGGCAAGCAGAAAAAATAGTCTTACTCGATCTTTCTGCCCGTCATGGCCTGCTTGATGGAGATGTTCATCACTCGCTCGGCAAAGGGGCTGGTCAGGCTTTCCAGCTCATCCACGGCTTTCAGAATCGTGTCCTTATCCTGGGTGGTAAGAGCATCTTTCAGATTCTCAACTGAGGCGGCCGTCTGGGTTATTTCGTCTTCAGTCAGGTATTGGGAGTTTTTATCCACGAAGCGCTCCACCTGATAAATCATCTGCTCGGCCACGGTGCGGGCCTCTATGACCATGCGCGCTGTCACGTCTGCGCGGGCGTGGGTTAGTGAATCCATCAGCATCTTCTCTACCTGCTCATCCGTGAGGCCATACTGGGGCTTTATTTCGACGGCTTGATGGGTATTAGAGCGAAGCTCAAGCGCCTCTACCTTCAAAATGCCATCAGCATTTAGAATAAAATTGACGTCTACTTTAGGCAAACCAGCGGGCATGGCCGGAATACCACGAAGGTCAAATTCGGCCAGCTTGCGGTTTTCTTTGACCAAATCACGCTCACCCTGGTACACGGAGATCTTGAGATTCACTTGCCCATCGACGCTAGTCGTGTACTGTCGGCCGGCTTTGGTCGGAATCTTGGAGTTGCGCGGGATAATGGGGTCCATGAGGCCGCCCAGCGTTTCGATGCCTAAAGTGAGGGGCGTTACGTCGAGCAAGAGAACATCGCGACGGTTGCCGCCTAAGATGTCGGCCTGAATAGCTGCTCCTAAAGCTACTACCTCATCAGGGTTGAGGGAGCTATTGGCGGGTTGCTGAAAAAATTCGGAGACCGTATCGTACACTAAGGGCACCCGCGTAGAGCCTCCTACCAGCAACACCGCGTCGAGGGCGCTGGGGGGTAATTTAGCATCAGTTAAGGCTTGCTGACAGGCGGTGATGGTGCGCGCTACCAAGGGACGAATCAGGTCGTTAAACTCCGCTTTAGTAAGCCGCACCTGATCAGCACCAGGCAGGTCGGCGGTAAATTCCTCGTGCTGACTTAGGTGCTTTTTAGCCTGCTCGGCTGTTAGTCGGAGCTGTTGCTTCAGCTGACCATCAGGAGTCGCGGCGAGCTGGCTGGTTAGATTATACTGCTGAACCCAATGCTCACTCACTAAGCGGTCAAAATCGTCGCCGCCTAAGTACGTGTCGCCATTGGTGCTAAGTACCTCGAATATGCCTTGCTGAATACGCAGAATGCTGATGTCAAAGGTGCCACCGCCCAGGTCGTATACGGCTACGGTTTTCTCTTCATCGGGCGACAAACCAATGCCGTAAGCCAGCGCCGCCGCCGTAGGCTCATTCACAATGCGTAATACTTCCAGACCGGCTAGGCGGCCGGCGTCGCGGGTAGCCTGGCGCTGGGAGTCGTTAAAGTAGGCCGGCACGGTAATTACTGCCTTATTCACAGGCGTTTTAAGAGCGTGCTCCGCACGGGTCCGCAGTTCCTTCAAAATTTCGGCCGACAGCTCAATGGGCGAGTAAAAATGCCCCCCAACGCGGATTTTGACCAAGCCTTCGGTATTGTCGTCAATGATTTTGTAGCCCAGCTGTCCGGCGTGCTCACCTAAGTCACGATACGACTTGCCGAGCAGGCGCTTCACGGAGTAAATCGTGTTCTGCGGATCGGTAAGCAGGTATTGCTTGGCGTCGGTGCCCACGATGGGGTCGTTGTCATCACCGGGGAAGTGCACGACGCTGGGCACGATGGTGCCACGGCCCTGGTCGTTGATAGCCACGGGCCGCCGACCTTCGGGGTGAATGTAGGCCACTAAGCTGTTCGTGGTGCCCAGATCAATGCCCACGATGATTTCTTCCTGCTGAATACTCCCGGTAGAAAGGTTGATTGCGACTTTAGCCATGAATGCGAAGAACAACGCGCCGAAGCGGTAGATGAGCAAAGCGAAACTGTGGCTAGGAATAGCCGGAGACGCTTCGGAGCAACAAAAGTAGATAAGAAATGCGGGCAGCGTTTGTTTACGCCTCCCACGAAGAAGAGGTATTGAATCGGGCAGAAAATAACAGCGCACATTCAGACCGGCTAGTCGGGTCTGAGTCATCATAATACGCTCCCCGCACCCGCTAAACATTGTTTTTTATTCAGCCCGATTAACTTGCATATAGCTGCCGGCTGCCGCTGCCTCCCCAATGCCTCCTTCTAAATTGGTAGTATCCGGATGGCAGGAAAACGGTCGTTGATCTACCAAGCAGATGCGGAGGCAAACCTTTTATGGAATCAAAAATAGCCCCGAGATGTTAAAACGACTCCTAGCATTTTTGAATAGCTATATCGTTTCGTGAGGCTTTGCGTATAAGAGTCTTTGTGTGGAGAAAGTAAGCTCTGCTTAGCTAAGTTACTCATCCTAAAGAACCAAGCAGATGGAAAAGACCAGTGTAGTACATCGTCAGCGTTTGAAGCGTCGTGCCCGTCGGGTAGTTCGGCGGATGCTGCCCTTTATGGCCTCGCTGTTTATGGCTACGCCATTGGCTACGCCCATCAAAAGCACTATGGCTAATACAAAGGGTGTAGAGGTGAAAATGCCGACGGAAAAGGAAATGGAGACTGCCTTTTTCGACCAGCGCCTGCACGATTTGTACCGCGACCTGAATGTGGAGCAGCAGGGCCTGCGTTTTGAAGTGTTTGAGAAAGCTATGACTGGCTACCTCAATCTGCGCAGCGAAAACAAGCTTGGCGAAAAGCAGCTCCTGACTGTTGTTGACTTCGAAAAGCCCTCCACTGAGAAGCGTTTGTGGGTATTAGACCTCGAAAACAAAGAGGTAAAATTTCATACGCTCGTGGCCCACGGTCGCAACTCGGGTGAAAACCTGACCAGCACTTTTTCCAACGAGAACGAATCGAATATGAGCAGCCTGGGTTTTTATGTAACTCAGGATGAGTATATCGGCAAACATGGCCGTTCGCTTAAGCTAGATGGCGTGGATGAAGGTTACAATAGTAACGCCTTGGCTCGCTCGGTAGTAATGCACGGCGCTGATTATGTGAGTGAGGAGTTCGTTCGTCAGTATGGCCGTTTGGGTCGCAGCCTTGGTTGCCCAGCCCTGCCCATGGATCAATACGCCCAGATTATTGACGAAGTAGGTGGCAAAACCTGCTTGTTCCTCAATGGTTCCGATACGAATTACTCCTCCAAGTACCTGAACCAGGATGTAGCTTTATCTACTCTGGTTAGTGTTAATCAAATGATCTAAGGTTCATTGATAATAAAAAAGCCCCCCGGAATCAGTTCCGGGGGGCTTTTTTGTGCTGTACGTTGCGCCTGATGCTATAGCTGCACACCAAACTTGCGGCCAACCGTTTCCAGATCCTGCACCACGATTTCAAGCAGCGGAATGCCCCCCAGCAGGCGCTCAGCGGCCATTTCACGCTCTGGGTCGCCGGGAATGAGGACTTGCTGACCATCCACGGCGCGGGCCTGACGGAAAGTGGAAATCCAGTTATCCATATGGGCTTTGAACTCGGCGGCCGGGCGGAAGGCATCGACGCGCATGGCCCCAAAGAAGTGGCCAATGCCTTGGCCCACTGAGTCGGCAGGCGGCTGGAGGAAGGCAACAAAAGGTGGTACCCAAGGTCCATAGTTAGCACCGGATAATACCGCCGAAAAAATATCGACCACGCTGCCCAGGCAATAGCCTTTATGTGAACCAGTTTCGCCCCCCAGCGGCAATAAGGCGCCCCCGTCTTTCAACTCATTCGGGTTGGTCGAGGAATGTCCCTGCGCATCCTGAATCCAGCCAGCAGGCGCGGGCTGCTGCTTGCGCTGCAACATCTCAAGCTTACCGTTGGCGGCTGTCGTAGTGGCAAAGTCAGCCACAAAATCGGGCTGCTCACCGGCCGGAATGGCTACGGCAATGGGATTAGTGCCCAGCAAACGGTCCAGCGAATGCGTAGGAGCTACCAAAGGGCTGGCATTCGTCATGGCAATGCCAATCATGTCGTGGGCCAGGGCCTTCATGGCGTGGTAGCCGGCTATGCCGAAGTGGTTAGAGTTTTTAACTGATACCCAGCCAGTACCTGCCAAACGAGCTTTCTCTGTAGCTACCTGCATAGCTTTGGGCGCTACCACCAGGCCCAGGCCACCATCACCATCCACTACGGCCGTGCTGGGCGTTTCATACACTACACCCACCCGCGGCGTAGGGTTGATGCGGCCTGCTTCCCAAAGACGCACGTAGCCAATGAGCCGGGCTACGCCATGCGAGTCGATGCCGCGCAGGTCAGCCGCTAGCAGCGCTTCCGTAGCCTGTACAGCGTCGGCCTCAGGGCAGCCAATACTGCGAAAGATGGCTTCTGTGAACGTGAACAGGTGATTGTAGGAAAAAGTCATAGCAGGTAATACTGGCGGGCGCTGACGTGCATCAAGGAATTAATGCGAACCAGTGAGTGAAAAACGGGGATCAGGACTGCTGGGGGGCAAATTTCGGCTTTCGAAGTGGTAGCAGCTTACAAGCGCCGGTTCGGGTGGATTCAGGACTTTAGAATCTCTGCCAGTAAGCCTTCCTTCAACGCGTAAGACGATGCCCGTATGTTGGTGGCGGTAAATTGGTAGGTTGTCAAGATGAAATCGATCAGGATGCAGGCCACCACAATCATGTCGGCACGCAGGGGCGTCATGCCGGGCATGGCCAGGCGCTGCGCGTGGGTAGTGGTGAGCAGCAACTCGTAGCTTTGGTAAAAACTTTGGAGTGTGATTTCGGTAACGGGTGGTGGCATGTCGGGACGAAACTCGCCGCGCTGAGCCGCCTGCAAATCCCCCAGAGTATCAAACGTGCCGGAGGCCCCTACCAGGGCAACTGGCTGGAACTGCCGCACGGCGGCGGTCAGGGGTGCGAGTTGCGCCGCCAGATATGCTTGCTCGGCGCGTACATCGTCGGCCGTAACCGGGTCATGCTTGAAAAACAGGTCGAGCAGACGCTGGGCCCCGATTTCAAAGCTTTGCTTCCAAAAAATAGTATCCCCATTGGCAATAATAAACTCCACGCTGCCCCCGCCAATATCAACCAGCAGATGAGGAGTATGACCTAGAGCTACGGCCTGCCGCATGCCGTGGCAGATTAATTCCGCTTCCCGGTCACCCGGAATAATATCGACTTTAATGCCTGTCTGCTCAAAAATGGCTTCCGCCAGTTCCACGCCATTGCGGGCGCTGCGCACGGCGCTGGTGGCCGTAGCACGCACATCCATGACCTGGTGTAGCTCTATTTCCTCCTGAAAAGCCGCCAGCGTATGCAAAGCCCGCGCAAAGGCTTCAGGCGCGATTTCGCCGTTGCTGATGCCGCCTTCGCCCAATTTTACGCCCACTTTGGTCCGCAGCAAGACGGTGGGCTCGGCACCGGAGCCCGTGGGGGGCATTTCTACGATGAGCAGATGAAATGTGTTGGTGCCCATGTCAATTAGGGCCAGACGCGGCGATTTGGTCATTGTCATGGGATAGGTGGTCAATGGAAAGTCTGACTTCTAACGGGAAGGTCTACGAGCTAAACCGGCAGAACGTACCCAGTGGCAGCTTACGCTGCCCTTGGTCGTGCAGATAGATTTCGCCGATTTCGCGGGTGCCTGTAATGGTCGGGAAGATATTGGCAACCAGGTTGTCGAGAATGAGCGCCGAGAAGCCCAGCGAATACAAGTTGATCAGAAAAAAATGGTCTTGCGGATCCAGTAGCTCCTTGCAGAGTTTCAGTAGCTCGTTCAACTCGTCTTCCAGTTGCCACTTTTCACCGTTGGGGCCACGGCCGTAGGCGGGCGGGTCGAGGATGAGGCCCTGGTATTTGCTGCCGCGCTTCACCTCCCGGCGCACGTATTTCATGGCATCTTCCACGAGCCAGCGCACACCATCGAGCTGGCTGGCCTCCATATTGTCGCGGGCCCAGAAGTTGACTTGCTTCACCGAGTCGAGGTGGGTAACGTCGGCACCGGCGGCGCGGGCAGCCAGCGTGGCCGCGCCAGTGTAGGCAAACAGGTTGAGCACCCGCGGCTGAGCCGCGCGGCGCTTTTTGGTTTGCTCAAAAATAAAGCGCCAGTTAGGGTCCTGCTCCGGGAAAAGCCCAACATGCTTAAACGCCGACAACCCCAGTCGGAAGCGCAAATGCAGGTCGCCCTGGTCGTAGTTAATCGCCCATTGCTCGGGCATCCCGGATTTGAGCTGCCATTGGCCGCGTTCCTGGCTGCCTTTTTCGCGGCGGAAGGTAGCGTGGGCGCGTTCCCACTCGCTGGGGGGCAAATGTTGGTCCCAAATGGCCTGGGGCTCGGGCCGGGCCAGCACGTAGCGCCCGAAGCGTTCGAGTTTTTCAAAGTTGCCCGCGTCGAGCAGCTCATAATCGGGCCAAGTGCCGGTAGTGAGGAAAGAGTACATAGAGTGGAGTGAAATTGCCGCCGGGTGGGTGGCCAAAGGTAAGGCAGGCGCGTAAGCCTTTGCGTTTGATCGGGTTATTTTAGGACCGGAAGGAGTAGCTTTCCTGATACAGCGTATGTGTAGCATGCCGGTCAGTTGGCCTTGGTACGAACCAAGTTGGTTACATAATTCCGGTGCCGACATCGAAGTACACTTTACGGCCCATAAATGCGACCTTTGTTTTATGACTATTCGTTTCTATAAATACCAGGGCACCGGCAACGACTTTGTGATGGTGGATGACCGCGTTCAGCAGTTCGACGCGAGCAACCATCAGTTGGTGCGGCGCCTCTGCGACCGGCGGCTTGGAATTGGGGCCGATGGCCTGATTCTGTTGCGTCAGCACGTCGACTTTGATTTCGAGATGGTGTATTTCAACGCCGATGGGTATCTGGGTTCAATGTGTGGTAATGGTGGGCGCTGTACTGTGGCTTTCGCACACCACTTGAGGGTTATTGAAAATGAAACCCGCTTTATTGCCGCCGATGGTGCGCACGAAGCTCATATTGAGGCCGATGGCACCGTGAATCTGCGCATGCAGGATGTGCTGGGCCAGCAGGAGGTAGGCGAAGACGGCGTATTCCTGAATACGGGCTCGCCCCACATCGTGCGTTTTCTAGACCCAAGTCGATTGACGGAGCTAAACGTGGTCAATGAAGGACGGGCCATTCGCTATAATGAGCGGTTTCGGGAGCGCGGAACCAACGTAAACTTCGCGGAAATCCCCCCCACACCTGATTTGCCCTGGCAGGTGCGCACCTACGAGCGGGGCGTGGAGGATGAAACCCTTTCCTGTGGAACCGGCGTGACAGCCGTTGCGCTGGCCGCTTCCCGGCGTGGTGCTATCAGCCCAGTACACCTACGCACGCCCGGCGGCGACCTCCGGGTTTCCTTCGAAGCCCAGCCCGATGGCTCTTTCACTAACATTTACCTCAACGGTCCGGCCGTCCGCGTATTTGAGGGCAGCATAGCCGTCTAGCCGCTTGCCATTTTGCCCCCCAGCTGGCTGGTAACGTCTACTGCACATCCTGTATTTCAACTCAATGTCATCTGCCCCGGTTTTTCTGCGTGCCCTCGAAGACTCCGATCTGGAGTTTCTGTACGCGTTGGAAAATGATCCAGCTATCTGGGGGGTGTCGGACACGATGGCGCCGGTGTCGCGCTATGCGTTGCGCGAATATCTGGCTCATGCGGCCGCCGACTTCTATGAGGTACGCCAACTGCGGCTCGTTATCTGCGCTCCGACGGATGGGCGAGCCGTAGGTATCCTCGATATATTCGACTTCCAGCCGCTACACCTGCGGGCCGGCCTGGGCATTACTATTTTGAGCGCCGAACGCAGGTGTGGCTATGCTTTGGCGGCAGTAGCGGTGGGCCTAGAGTACGCTCGGCTCACGCTACGCTTACATCAGTTGTATTGTACGGTAGCAGCTACCAACCAAGCTAGTTTACGCCTGTTTAGGAAGGCAGGTTTCCGGCGGGTTGGCATCCGGCAGGAGTGGCTACGGACAGATGCCGGGTGGAATGATGCTGTTGAGCTTCAGAAAATTTTATAAAAACTATTGTACGAGGCAATGAGCGGTATATTAAATACTTACACGTTTTAGGACTAAAGGGAGACTTAATAGCGTTGAGGTTGTTTTTTGCTAATTAAAATAGCATTGAGAAAGTGGTATCCTTTTTAGCAAACGTCCGTATAAGTTAAGCGTTGTAGCATCGGAGAATTATACTGTTGAGTTAGCGCATCCGGTTTACCACGATACTTTCTAGCCTTTTGTCTATGCCGATTTCCACCTCGGCGGGAACGCCTACGCGCGCTTCAGCCTCAGTACCTACCCAAACTTCTGCCTCTTCTCACCCGACTACTAATACTCTCTCCTCTTACACTTTACCTGATCTGGTCTGCTTTGCGCACCTGCATTGGGATTTTGTGTGGCAGCGTCCTCAGCATTTACTGTCGCGTTTCGCGCAGTACGGGCGGGTTTTCTATGTAGAAGAGCCATTTGTGCATGGAGATAAAAAGTCTCTTGAAGCTCACATTGAAGTAAAAGAGCGACAGAATGGCCTGAAAGTGCTGGTAGCTCACCTGCCGGCTGGTCTGGATGAAGAAGCTGCTGATCAGGCGCAAGCGAAGCTGCTGACGCAGTATTTCGCTCAAAATAGTATTAGCCAGTTCGTAGCGTGGTACTATACGCCAATGGCGCTAAGCAAATCACGTCATTTACGGGCTGCTCTTACCGTGTATGACTGCATGGATGAATTGGCAAATTTCAAATTTGCCCCCCCGCGTCTGCGTGAGTTGGAGCAGGAATTATTTGAGCGTGCCGACCTGGTTTTTACTGGGGGGCAAAGTTTGTACGAGGCCAAAAGCAAGCAGCACGCTGATGCGCATGCTTTTCCGAGCAGCATTGATAAAGCTCATTTTGGCCAGGCCCGCGAAGCCGGCACCGACCCGGCCGACCAGGCTAAAATTGCACATCCGCGCGTCGGGTTCTTTGGCGTGGTAGATGAGCGTCTGGATATAGAATTGCTGGGCCAACTAGCCAATGCTCACCCGGAGTGGCAGTTTGTCATTATTGGGCCGGTAGTGAAGATCGAAGACGCTGTCTTGCCCCGCACTGCCAATATTCATTATCTGGGGGGCAAAGATTATAAGGAACTCCCTATGTATTTGCGGGGTTGGGATGTAGCAACGCTGCTGTTCGCTGATAACGAGAGTACTAAGTTTATCTCGCCCACCAAAACACCCGAGTACTTGGCTGCGGGCAAGCCGGTAGTCAGTACACCCATTCGGGACGTAGTGCGGCCTTACGGTGAGTTAAACCTGGTACAGATTGCTTCTAATGCCGACGACTTCGGGCAAGCAATAAATTGGGCTTTACAGCAAAAAGATGATGCTGAGTGGCTCGCCCGCACGGATGTTTACCTGGCTACCATTTCCTGGGATCTTACCTGGCAAGGCATGGTAAACCTGATGCAGCAGCGCTTAGCCGACAAGAACTAATTGGACAATACCGAATCGGGGATAGTCCTCGTAATTGATCACACTTATAGTAGCTTTTCTGCCCCTATCTCTTTCACCAAAACACAAACTTAGCTATGTTCGATTATCTGATCGTTGGGGCCGGCTTCGCTGGCAGCGTACTGGCCGAACGGCTGGCTACACGCTCCAATAAAAAAGTGCTCATCGTTGATAAGCGCAGCCACATTGCGGGCAATGCTTACGACCACTACAACGAAGAAGGCATCCTGGTCCACAAATACGGCCCCCATATCTTCCACACCAACTCCAAGGACGTATTCGAATACCTGACAAACTTCACCGACTGGCGCCCCTACGAGCACCGCGTGCTGGCTTCCGTGGATGGGCAGATGGTGCCTATGCCCATCAACCTGGACACGATCAACAAGCTGTATGGCCTGAGCCTGAACAGCTTTGAGGTCGAGCAGTTTCTGGAGTCGCTGGCCGAGAGCATTCCGGTGATCAAGACCTCGGAAGACGTGGTGGTGAGCAAAGTGGGCCGCGAGCTGTACGAGAAGTTCTTTAAGAACTACACCCGCAAGCAGTGGGGCATGGACCCCTCGGAGCTGGACAAATCGGTGACCTCGCGTGTGCCTACGCGCACCAACCGCGATGACCGCTACTTCACGGACACCTACCAGGCCATGCCGCTGCACGGCTACACGCGTATGTTTGAGAAGATGCTCGACCACCCGAACATCAAGATCATGCTCAACACCGACTACCACGACATCATCGACTTCATCCCATTCAAAGAAATCATCTTCACGGGTCCGGTTGATGAGTATTTCGACTTTAAGTTTGGCAAGCTGCCCTACCGCTCGCTGGAGTTTAAGCACGAAACGCTGAACGTGGAGAAGTTTCTGGCCGCGCCGGTCGTGAACTACCCCAACGAGCATCTGTACACCCGCATTACGGAGTTTAAGGCCCTCACCGGCCAGCAGCACCCCAAAACCAGCGTGGTGTACGAGTATCCGAAAGCGGAGGGAGACCCATACTATCCCATTCCGCGCCTCGAAAATGCCGACCTATACAACAAGTACAAGAAGCTGGCTGACGAGACGCCCAACGTGCATTTCGTGGGTCGTCTGGCCACGTACAAGTACTACAACATGGACCAGGTAGTAGCCCAGGCCCTGACCTTGTACAAGAGGCTGACGGAGAAAACCGAGGAAGCGCAGAAGGCCAAGAAGCCCGCTATTTCCGGCTCGACCTCACTCGTAGAAAAACTCGTTTCCCGCGCTCCGGCGAAGGAATAAACCGGGCTGGCCGCCGCCCGGCCAACGCTTACCCAGACAGGAAAATAAACTGCATCTGTCATCCTGCGTAGAGTACAGGGTCTTTCCACTAAAGCCCTCATCTCTGCTCGGGATGACAGAGCCGTTTAGCAGCCTGGCCAACACAATTCTAGGCAATAGAAAAACGGGCCGCGAGCAGCTCATAACTGGCAACAGCTTATGGCCGCAGTACCACTATGGGGCGGAATAGAATGCAGTATTCGCCGAATCGGCGATACCTACTCCAACCAACTACAGCGCAGCGGGCATCTCACCCGCCTCTCCGATCTGGACCGCATCGCCGAGCTGGGCCTGCAGAAGCTCCGCTACCCGGTGCTGTGGGAGCAAATTGCCCCCCACAGCCTTGATGAGCCCGACTGGCGCTGGCCCGACGAGCGCCTTGCCCGCCTGCGGGAGCTGGGCATTGACCCCATTGTGGGGCTCGTCCACCACGGCAGCGGGCCGCGCTATACTGCCCTGGATCAGGCTGATTTTGCCCCCCAGTTGGCCCGCTATGCCCGTCTGGTAGCGGAGCGCTACCCCTGGGTGACGCACTTCACGCCCATCAACGAGCCCCTGACCACGGCCCGCTTCAGCGGGCTGTACGGCTTCTGGTATCCGCACGGCCACGACGACGCAACCTTCGTGCGCATCTTGCTCAACCAGCTAAAAGCTACCAGGCTGGCCATGCTGGCCATTCGGGAAGTGACGCCGGCGGCTAAACTGGTCCAAACCGAGGATCTGGGCCAGACCCACAGTACGCCCGCGCTGGCGTATCAGGCCGAGTTTGAGAACCATCGGCGCTGGCTGACCTACGACCTGCTCTGCGGGCGCGTGAATGAGCAGCACCCGCTCTGGGGGTATTTGCGCCATAGCCAGGCCACGGAGGCCGAGCTGCACGAATTCGTGCAAAACCCCTTGCCGCCCGATATTATCGGCCTAAACTACTACGTGACCAGTGAGCGCTACCTCGATGAGGAGCTGCACCACTACCCCGCGCACTGCGCCATCGTGGGCGGCAACGGTCGCGACGACTACGCCGACGTGGAAGCCGTGCGCGTGGGTCCGGCCCGGCTGACAGGCATCCAAAGCCTGCTGACCGAAGCCTGGACGCGCTACCAGCTGCCCCTGGCCGTGACGGAAGCCCACCTGGCCTGCACCCGCGAGGAGCAGATGCGCTGGGTCCACCAAACCTGCCAGGCCGCCAACGCCCTCCGCGCCGAGGGCGTACAGATAGAGGCCGTTACCGTCTGGTCCTTGCTGGGCGCCTTCGACTGGAACAGCCTGCTCACCCGCGACGACGGCCACTACGAAACCGGGGTGTTCGACGTGCGCGGCGGCCAGCCCCGGCCCACTGCCCTCTTCAATATGGTGCGGAGCCTGGCCCGCCACGGCCACTACGACCACCCCGTCCTGCGGTCCGAAGGCTGGTGGCAGCGCGACGTACGCCTGCATTACCGCCATCATTGTCACATATAGTCACTTGTCCGTTTTACTTATGCGAATTCTACCCGAGCTTTTACCCGAGCCAGTCCCCTTTATTCCGCCCCTGCTTATTACCGGGGCCAGTGGCACGCTGGGCCGCGCCTTTCACCGCATCTGCCACACCCGTGGCATCAAAGCGGTGCTCCTGAGCCGACAAGACATGGACATTGCCGATCTGGTGTCCGTAGAGCAAGCCCTAGAGCAGTATCAGCCCTGGGCCGTGGTGAATACCGCCGGCTACGTGCGCGTAGATGACGCGGAAACCGATTTTCGGCGCTGCTACCGCGAGAACACCCTTGGCCCGGCCGTGCTGGCCGCCGCCTGCGCCCACCGCGCCGTGCAGCTGCTTACCTTTTCCTCCGACCTAGTTTTTGATGGCTTAAAATCTACTCCGTACCTGGAAAGTGACCTGCCGCGCCCGCTGAACGTGTATGGCAACAGCAAGCGCCTGGCTGAGCGCGACGTGCTCACGCATATGCCGGCCGCGTTGGTCGTGCGCACCAGCGCCTTTTTTGGTCCTTGGGATGAGCATAACTTCGTCTACCACGCCCTGCGCGCTGTCGGCGAAGGCGAATTGTTCGAGGCTGCCGACGATCAGCGCATCGCCCCCACCTACGTGCCCGACCTAGTGAATACTTCCCTGGACCTGCTGCTTGATGAGGAGCAAGGCCTCTGGCACCTGGCCAACGCGGGCACCTGCACCTGGGCCGAGCTGGCCCGCACCGCCACGGCGCTGGCTGGCCTCGACCCCGCCATGATCGTGGGACGGCCAGGGGCGGCCTTTGGCTGGCCCGCCGCGCGACCGGCATACAGCGTGCTGGGCAGCGAGCACGGCGCGCTGCTGCCGGCACTGGAAGTCAGCCTGCAACGCTACCTGCACGAGGCCGCCGACATGCTAAATGCCCCCCAGGAGCAGATCGCGGCGGCTTCGTAACCAACCCCAGGCGGCGGTCTGGGGAATCGTTGTGGCCGTTGAGATGTAGCGCCAAGCAGAAGCCTGGCTACGCCGTCCCTCTGTTCGTGCTACATTTTGGCCAGAGACCGGGGGTGCTGCCTGACAACTCAGCCGACTTGGGAACCCCGCACACTCTTTGAGGTGGCGGGGTTTCGTCGTTTTGGAGGCTGGGGGGCTTTTTAGCCGGGAGTTTCCCGAAAACGCCGTAAATTTGAGATGCGCCCCGGCGTTTTAAGCTAAAAAATACCAGCATGTTTGATTTCCTAGGGAAAACCGTCGCCAAGATTTTCGGCTCCAAATCGGAGCGGGACTTGAAGGAGATTATCCCATACGTGGCGCTCATCAACGCCGAATATGCCAAATTGGCATTGCTCTCCGACGACCAGCTGCGCCAGCAGACCCAGGAAGTCCGCGCCCGCATCGATGCGCATTTAAAAGCTACCGACGATCAGATTGCCGGCCTGCACCAGCGCATCGCCGAGGATGCGACGCTCGACATTAATCAGAAAGAGCAGCTCTTCGACCAGATCGACGCGCTCGAAAAGCAGCGTAACAAGGAGCTGGAAGTCGTGCTGCTGGAAGTGCTGCCGGCCGCTTTCGCCATCGTGAAGGAAACGGCTCGCCGCTACAAGGAGAACGGTCAACTCACCGCTACGGTTACCGACTACGACCGCGAATACGCCAGCCGCAAGCAGAACGTTACCATTCAGGGTGACCAGGCCGTGTGGGCCAATAAGTGGATTGCCGGCGGAGCCGAAATCACTTGGGACATGGTGCACTACGACGTGCAGCTGATTGGCGGCGTAGTACTGCATCAGGGTAAGATTGCCGAAATGGCCACTGGTGAAGGTAAAACGCTGGTTTCGACCTTGCCTGCCTTCCTCAATGCGCTAGCCCGCCGTGGCGTGCATTTGGTAACAGTCAACGACTACCTGGCTAAGCGTGACTCGGAGTGGAATGCGCCGCTGTTCGAGTTTCACGGCATCACCGTAGACTGCATCGACAAGCACCAACCGAACACGGATGCGCGCCGTCGGGCCTACGCGGCCGACGTTACCTACGGTACCAACAACGAATTCGGCTTCGACTACCTGCGCGACAATATGGCGCGCGAAACCGAGGAGCTGGTGCAGCGCAAGCATCACTACGCCATGGTCGACGAAGTTGACTCCGTACTGATTGACGATGCCCGGACGCCGCTCATTATCTCCGGCCCCGTGCCCCGCGGCGATGTACACGAGTTTTATCAGCTGAAGCCCCGCATTCAAATGCTGGTGGATGCCCAGAAAAAGCTGGTGCAGGACTACCTGGTGCAGGCGCGTAAGCTGATTAAAGATGGAAAAGACGGCTCGGAAGCAGGCAGTAAGGACGGTGAAGGTGGCTTGATGCTGTTCCGCGCTTACCGTGGCCTGCCCAAGAGCAAGCCGCTCATCAAGTTTTTGTCGGAGACGGGCATGCGGGCCATTCTGCTTAAGACGGAGAACTTCTATCTGCAAGACAACTCCCGGCAGATGCCGAAGGCCGATGAGCCGCTGTACTTTACCATCGACGAGAAGAACAACCAGATTGAGCTGACCGAAAAAGGCATCGACCTGATTACGGCCCAAGGCGAAGATCCGCAGCTTTTTATCATGCCTGATATCGGGATGGAAATTGCGGCCATCGAGAACAGCAAAACCATCGGCGACGAGGATAAGCTGCACCAGAAGGAAAAGCTGATGCAGGACTACCAGGAGAAGTCGGAGCGGGTACACACCGTAAACCAGTTGCTGAAGGCTTACACGCTGTTTGAGCGCGACGACCAGTACATCCTGACTGACGACGGCAAGGTGAAAATCGTGGATGAGCAGACCGGCCGCGTGATGGAAGGTCGTCGCTACTCCGATGGCTTGCACCAGGCTATTGAAGCCAAAGAGAACGTGCGCGTAGAAGACGCCACCCAGACCTACGCCACGGTTACGCTTCAGAACTACTTCCGCATGTACCATAAGCTGGCCGGCATGACCGGTACGGCCGAAACGGAAGCGGGCGAATTCTGGCAGATTTACAAGCTCGACGTGGTCGTGATTCCGACCAACCGTCAGATTTCCCGCCAGGACGAGCACGACAAGGTGTATAAGACCGTGCGCGAGAAGTATAACGCCGTAGCCGAGGAAATTCAGACGTTGGTGCAAGCTGGCCGCCCGGTGCTGGTAGGTACTACTTCGGTAGAGATTTCGGAGCTGGTAAGCCGTATGCTGAAGCTGCGCGGTATTCAGCACCAGGTGTTGAACGCCAAGCAAAACCAGCGCGAAGCGGAGATTGTGGCCGGCGCCGGCTTCCCCGGCACCGTGACTATTGCCACCAACATGGCTGGTCGTGGTACCGACATTAAGCTGAAAGAAACCTCGCGCGACTCTGGTGGTCTGGCTATTATTGGTACGGAGCGCCACGAAAGCCGCCGCGTCGATAGGCAGCTGCGTGGTCGGGCCGGTCGGCAGGGTGACCCGGGTTCGTCGCAGTTCTTCGTGTCGCTGGAAGACAACCTGATGCGTCTGTTTGGCTCGGACCGCATTGCCAAACTCATGGATCGAATGGGTCTGGAGGAAGGCGAAGTGATTCAGCACTCGATGATTACGAGCAGCATTGAGCGGGCGCAGAAGAAAGTGGAGGAGAACAACTTCGGTACCCGAAAGCGCCTGCTGGAATACGACGACGTGATGAACGCTCAGCGCGAGGTGGTGTACAAGCGCCGCCGCAACGCCTTATTTGGCGAGCGTTTGGAGCTGGATATCTGGAACATGATTTACGACGTCTGCGACGACATCGTGAGCGTCCACAAAATCAGCAACGACTTTGAGGACTTTAAGCTGGCCGTTATCCGGGTGTTTGGCTACGATACCCACCTCACGGCTCAGGACCTGAGCAGTCAGCAAGTGCCGGCACTGGCCCAGAAGCTCTACGATGAGGCATTAGGCTATTATCAGAGCAAGAATGAGCACATCGCGGCTAATACCCTGCCGCTGGTCAATGATTTGATTAAGCAGAATGCGCCCTTCGAGAACATCGCCATTCCTTTTACTGATGGCCGCAAGCAGATTACGGTAGTTACCAGCCTGCGCCGCAACCAGGCCACCGAAGGCCACGAAACGATTCGTGGCATGGAGAAAATCGTGGTGCTCTCAACTATTGATACGGCCTGGACTCAGCACCTGCGTCAGATGGACGACCTGAAGCAAGTAGTGCAAAATGCCGTGTATGAGCAGAAAGACCCGCTGTTGGTGTACAAGTTCGAGTCGTTTGAGCTGTTCAAGCAGATGATTGGCAAGGTGAACGAGGAAACTGTATCCTTCCTCTTCCGCGCCGACATCCCGATGCAGCAGGAGAACGGCCACACCCAGGAGCCGGAGTTCTTTGTAGAGGCCGATTTGCCCCCCGCACCCAAAGCCCCCAAGCTGAAGGCACAGAAGGAAGTTTCCTCTGTTTCGCTCGGCGCCGGCCCCGAGGATATGGGCCCGGAGCCCGTGCCGGTGCTGGAAAAGCAGCAGCCCGTGCGCGCCCAGAAAATCGCGAACCGCAACGAGAAAGTAAGCGTGCAGTACATGGACGGCCGCATCGTGCGCGACGTGAAGTACAAGACCGTGGAGGACGATGTGCTGAACAACCGCTGCGTATTGGTGGGGTAATAGCAGCCACGCGGTTTGCAATTGAAGTAAGTGGCAGGTGGCTTTTTAGGAAGCTGCCTGCCACTTGTTATTTGGCAATGTTTCTGCGTAGGCTTCGCACTGAAAGCACAGGCCATTAGCTTACTAAAGCAAAGAGAGTGGCTGTGCAAATCCGTATTAGCGCTACCTTACCTTTGCCTTCCTGTTATTTCGGTCTATGAGCCTTTCCTCCACCCAGATTGCCGCTTCTATTGATCATACTCTACTACGACCTGATGCCACCCCGGATGAAATAGCTCAGCTATGCGCCGAAGCAGTTCAGTCCGGTTTTGCTACGGTATGTGTGCCGCCCTGCTACGTGCGCTACGCCGTGGAGCAGCTTCGGGGGGCAATTCCGGTGTGTACGGTGGTTGGGTTTCCGCTGGGGTATCAGATTACCAAAGTCAAGTTTTTTGAAGCTCACCAGGCGCTCAATGATGGCGCTACCGAGATTGACATGGTTATCAACGTTGGTGCCTTTAAATCGGGTAGGGTAGAGGAGGTAGAAGACGAGATTGGCCAGCTTGTCGAGCTATGCCACTTCAAAAATGCTATTTTGAAAGTGATTATTGAAACGGCCTTACTGACGGAAGATGAGATAATAACGGCCTGCCGGATCTGCGCCGCCGTAGGGGCCGATTTTGTTAAAACTTCTACTGGTTTCGCGGCCCGCGGCGCTTCCGTGGCCGATATTACGCTGATGCGCGAACATTTGCCCCCCAGAGTCCGCATAAAAGCGGCGGGGGGCATTCGTACCCGGGTGGCGGCGCTGGCGTTGCTGGCCGCCGGTGCCCACCGACTAGGTTCCTCCAATAGTTTGGCTCTGCTGAAAGAAGATGAAATTCCCGCTGCGTAACGTATTCCTGTTTTCCGCTTTGCTCTCGCTGGCTTCGTGTGCGGCTTCTGGTCCAGTAGGCAAGACCACCACGCCTGATACAACGCGTCGTCGCGAGTCGGCTCCGGCCGAAGACCTGAGCCGCTACCGCCCCGTGTTCACCTCACCGTCGGCTGCCACTACTCCTGCCGGATCCAAGCCTACTATAACGCCTACTAACCACGTAAATAGCCAGATCGACCAGCGCCTGCGCGATCAGGCCTTCACCAACCAGAACGTAAAGTATGCCCAGGGCTACCGCATTCTGGCCTACGTTGGTTTGGAGCGCGACCAGGCTATGGCTATTCGCCGCGCCGTCATCAGCCGCTACCCTGAAGAGACGGATTATATGACCTTCAAACAGCCAACGTATCGCCTCCTCATCGGTGATTACATGACCCGCCTGGAGGCCGAGCAGGCTATGTTGCGCATTAAGCCTCTGGCTCCCAGAGCGCAGCTGCAGCCGGCGCAGGTGGTGCTAAACAAAACTCGTTTTTAAGTTGTAGCTATGGCTGCTTCTTTCTCCCTCAAATCATCTGATCCTGTGATTCAGCGTCTTCTTCCTCGCATTCAACAATTGGCTGCCGAAGCTGCCGCCGAGACAGTAGCGTTGCGTGAGCACCTGCACGCGCACCCTGAGCTTTCTTTTGAGGAAGTAAATACGCAAGCCTTTGTGATATCCGAGTTGAAAAAGCTGGGTCTCAGTCCCCAGCCGCTGGCTAATACGGGGGTTGTAGCTTTGATTGAAGGCAAAAACCCCAGCCGCCGCACCGTGGCCCTGCGCGCCGATATGGATGCGCTGCCTATTCAGGAAACCAATGAGGTGCCGTACCGCTCCACCAATCCGGGGGTGATGCACGCATGCGGCCACGATGTGCATACGTCTTCCTTGCTGGGCACCGCCCGTATCCTGACTCAGCTCCGCACCGAGTTTGAAGGCACCGTAAAGCTGATTTTTCAGCCCGGTGAGGAAAAGCTGCCCGGTGGGGCATCATTGATGATAAAAGAAGGCGTACTGGAGAATCCGGTGCCGGCCAGCGTACTGGGTCAGCATGTATTTCCGCGCCTGCCGGCAGGTAAAATCGGTCTGCGGCCCGGCCGCTACATGGCCAGCACCGACGAGTTGTACATGACCGTGCGTGGCAAGGGCGGCCACGGGGCTATGCCGGAGCAGAATATTGATCCAGTGCTGGTTACAGCTCATATTATTGTAGCGGCCCAACAGATTGTGAGCCGGCGCGCTAATCCCAAGCTGCCTTCGGTGCTGTCATTTGGTAAAGTCATTGCCAACGGCGCTACCAACGTGATTCCGAATGAAGTATACGTGGAGGGCACATTCCGTACCCTCAATGAAGAATGGCGCGATGAGGCCCATGTGCATCTGCGCAAGCTGGCGGAAGGTATAGCCGAAGCTATGGGGGCTACCTGTGAGTTGGACATTCGCCGGGGCTACCCTTACCTCGAAAATGAGCCGGCGCTGACAGCCCGCACCCGCGTCGCCGCCGAGGAGTATCTGGGGGCGGAAAACGTGGTGGAGCTGGACCAGTGGATGGCCGCTGAGGACTTTGCTTATTTTTCACAGCAAGCCGACGCCTGTTTCTACCGCTTGGGTACCAGCACTTCCGATGGCCGTCACACGTCTTCGGTACACACTCCTACTTTTGACATCGACCCCAAAGCCCTCGAAACAGGTCCAGGCCTTATGGCTTGGCTTACCCTGCGCGAGTTGGATACTACTGCTCACTCCGTTGCTGCCGGTGCTTCGGCCACTATCAATGCATAAAGCCTCTCTCGAAAAAAAGCCCCCCAGATGCTGGGGGGCTTTTTTGGTTGTTCTGGTGTTTGGGCTGCTAAGCGGATCCGTCGTACACGGTCAAAGCCGCCGGGTTGTGAATGGGCTGGGTATGGCCCCAATGCTACAAGCTGAATATGCGTTATCCGGCGATGATTATCTGTTTCTAGGAACCAATACGCCCTTCTCAACGGGCGGCTTCGATGGTTTTGACCTTACTCGGGCGGGGCTGGATGCCGGCTATGAGCGTTTTTGGAATGCCCGTTGGAGCTGGGGCACAACCTTAGGAGTGGGTGCGTACAGTACCAATCGGGATGGAGGCGAAGTATCGCCTCTCACCGTTGATGTAGTTCCAGAGCTGTTTTTGCGGCACTGGAACACCCTGGGCAACTACAACTTTCGTCAGCGGCTGGGCGTCGAATACCTGATTCCGGGAGGCACGGGTAATGAAAGCCGGGCTCGGACCCGCCTGCGCTTCGACCTTGACCGGCTGATTCCGGTAGGCCAGGTGGTAGTGCGGCCGCGCCTGGCGTACGAGGCATTTGCCTACTTGCGCTTCCAGCGGGACGAGGATGCGCCTAAAGAGCGCACGATCGATTTTACGGCGCTGCGGGCCGAAGTAGGTTTGCGTTTATCCGACCACTTCGACTTTACGCCCTGGTTTGCTTACCAAAGCACTTACAACAACGTGCTCCAGCAGACCGACATTAACGGTAACGTGGTGGTTCCGGGTGGCCGCCGCAACTTTGTAACCCCTATGCTGGGGCTGGATCTGCGCTATACTCTTTTCAAGGGTAAGCAAGTGTTTGATCGTCGTCAGCTGCCTACGCAGCACTAGAGGGTCAGCGCTGTATGCCTGGCTTGGATAGGCGGGCAATCCAGGAGGCTTTTTGCTGGGATTAGTAGCCGTTGTACGCAGGGAAAATCTATTTGATGACTTAATGTCATTGATGCATGTAGATTAAATAGTATGTCTTGCTTCTGTAATGGCATATTGTTTCACTCACAGGTTGCAGCTAGTTGCTGGCTGTTGAACCAAATCAGGACTTTCTGGCAGTAAGAATTCATTGTAGCTGGTTGGTACAGGTTTTATAGAATCAGTGTGTCGCCGCCTCAAAACCGGCCTTCATTCTAACTGATAAAAACATCTGTACTCATGGCCACTATTCTGTATAACAACCGTCCCGCCACTCGCCCAGCTCGCGCTTTCAATACCGTGTTGAACGAGCTCCTGCGCGATACGCTGCCAACCGTTACCGAGCCTGCTAAATCCTTCATTCCGCCGGCCGATGTCTTAGAGTCTGAGGATGGCTTCGAATTGCACTTAGCCTTACCCGGAGTAGCTAAGGAGGCTGTTCAAATTGATTTTCAAGAGGGCAAGCTGATCATCAGCGGAGAGCGTAAAGCGCTGAAAAGCCCAGAAGCTAAAAATGGCGAGCTTCAAAATGCCCCCCGGGTTCGCCGCCTAGAAACCAATTATGGCACCTTTAGCCGCACTTTCCGCCTGCCCGATACCATAGATGTGACAGCTATCGAAGCCGAAATGACGGATGGCATCCTGCGCGTTCGTTTGCCCTTCGACGGTAAAAAAGTAAACAAGCACCACATTGAGGTACGCTAGGCACATGGTTTAAAAAAAGGCTCCAAACATGGAGCCTTTTTTTAAACCTGCTTTGTTGTACTCATAAGTAACCTCCCGGCGTTAGGTTGCATCCTAATAGTCAATGTAAGATCACATTTGAATCTTGCCTTTTTTGCTTTAAATTCAATCTTCTCCTTCTATCCAATCCTCGTTTCAACTCTATGCAAGCAAAACAAATGATGCTCGGCCTGCTCGGTTCTGCCATTCTGGGTGGAGGTGTGGCCGTGGGCGGCTACAAGCTGTTAGAGCCTACAAACGCCAACGCACCGCAGGCAGTAGCCGCCGATCCGAATGTGCGCTATACCAGTGAGTTGCGCAACAGTGATTATGTAGTGCCCGAAGGCCTGAACTTCGTGGCGGCCGCCTCGTCGGTGACGCCGGCCGTGGTACACGTAATGACCGAGTACGCCCCCAAAATACGCAGCAGTGCTGGTTCTGAGCGTATGGATCCGCTATTGCGCCAGTTTTTCGGCGAAGATTTCGAACAATATCACGGTGGCGGAAGCGGCCGGGCGCAAGGCCCCCAGATGGGTTCGGGCTCGGGGGTTATCATTGCTGCCAATGGCTATATCGTTACCAATAACCATGTAATTGATAAGGCCGATAAGATCGAGGTAGTCTTGGATGATAAGCGTAAATACAAAGCCGAGCTGGTAGGCACTGACCCCACTACCGACCTTGCCCTCCTGAAGGTGCAAGCTGACAACCTGCCCTTCGTGCGCTACGGCAACTCCGACAATGTGAAAGTGGGCGAGTGGGTGCTGGCCATCGGCAATCCGTTTAACCTGAACTCGACCGTCACGGCTGGTATTATTTCCGCGAAAGGCCGCAACATTGGTATTCTGCAGCGCGAAGACCGGATGGGTCTTGAGTCATTTTTGCAGACCGACGCGGTGGTAAACCGGGGCAACTCGGGTGGCGCGCTGGTAAACCTGAATGGTGACCTGGTGGGTATCAACTCGGCTATTGCCTCTCAGAGCGGCAATTTTGAGGGCTACTCTTTCGCCGTGCCCAGCAGCATCGTGAGTAAAGTAGTGGATGACCTGCTGAAGTACAAAGTAGTGCAGCGCGCTTTGCTCGGTGTTCAGATCCGGGAGGTAGACGCCCGTTTGGCTTCGGAGAAAAAGCTGAAGAATCTCAATGGCGTATACGTTGAGGAGCTAAGTGAAAACAGCGCCGCCTCTGCTGCTGGTTTGGAGAAAGGCGACGTGATTACGGAAATCAACGGCGCCAAGGTGAACACTTCCTCGCAGTTGCAGGAGCAGGTAGCGCGCTACCGCCCCGGCGACAAGATTAAAGTAGCCTACCTGCGTGGTGGCGACGAGCGCAAGGCTACTGCTACGCTTCGCAACGCTACCGGTACCACCGAGGTTGTGCGGGCTGAAGTGGTGAAGGCTGTGAAGTACGAAGGTGCTACGCTGGAGCCTGTTACCAGCCAGGAGCTGAGCAAGCTCGGCATCGAAGGCGGGGCCAAAATCAAGGGCATCCGCGACAGCAACTTCCGCCAGACTGGCATTGCTGACGGCTTCATCATCACCCGCATCGACAAAAACAAGGTGACCAAGCCCCAGGACGTGCAGCGCTATCTGGAGATTGCCAAAAATGGTGATGGCGCCCTTGTAGAGGGCATTTATCCCGACGGTCGCAAAGCGTACTACCCTATCGGTCAGGCGGAGTAATCGACTTGAACAAAACTAACAAAAAAGCCACACGACGACGTACGTACGTTACGTT
>NZ_FWWW01000072.1 GCF_900176135.1 Hymenobacter roseosalivarius DSM 11622
GCTTCTCTTTCCAAACACCCCTCCTCAGTCTCTATTTCCCTCCACTTTATGAAACAAGCCCTCGAAGAAGCCAGCGCCACCCACACCGACGTACAGGACCACGACCACCACGATATTCAGCAAATACTGCGCGAGCTGGGCATAAAGGCTGATAATGCCGCCTTCAGCACCGGCCTCATCTGGGGCGGGGCGGCCAACGAAAAGAACCGCGCTATCCACTCGCCCGCCGATGGGAAGCTGATTGCCAGCGTGCGCTTCGCTACCGCCGCCGACTACGAGCAGGTGGTGCAGACGGCCCAGGGGGCATTTCAGTCCTGGCGGCTGGTGCCGGCTCCCAGGCGCGGCGACATCGTGCGGCAGATCGGCAACAAGCTGCGCGAGTTCAAAGAGCCGCTGGGCAAGCTAGTGAGCTACGAGATGGGCAAAATTCTGCAGGAAGGACTGGGCGAGGTGCAGGAGATGATTGACATCTGTGACTTCGCCGTGGGTCTTTCGCGCCAGCTCCACGGCTTCACGATGCACTCGGAGCGGCCGGCCCACCGCATGTACGATCAGTACCACCCGCTGGGGGTAGTCGGAATTATCTCGGCCTTCAACTTCCCGGTAGCGGTCTGGAGCTGGAACGCTATGCTGGCCGCCGTTTGCGGCGATGTTTGCATCTGGAAGCCTTCGGAGAAAACTCCCCTCACAGGCGTGGCCGTGCAGCATATTATCCGGGATGTACTGCGCGATAACGAGCTGCCGGAGGGTATTTTCAACCTCATTATCGGCGACGCCGAAATCGGGCAGCTGCTGGCCGCCGACGGGCGGGTGCCGCTGGTGTCGGCCACGGGCAGTACGCGCATGGGCAGGAAGGTAGGCGAAGTGGTAGGGGCGCGCCTGGGCCGGGCCCTGCTGGAGCTGGGGGGCAATAACGCCATCATCCTCACCGAGCACGCCGACCTGGACATTGCTATGCGGGCCGTGGTATTTGGGGCTGTGGGCACGGCCGGGCAGCGCTGCACCACCACGCGCCGCCTGATCATTCACGAATCTTTGTTTGAGGACGTAAAGCAGCGTCTGCTCAGTATTTATCCCAAGCTGCCCATCGGCAACCCGCTAACGGAAGGTACCTTGGTCGGGCCGCTGATTGATGAGGCTGCCGTGCGCGGATTTACGCAGGCGCTGGAAGCGGTAAAGCAGGAGGGAGGCAACTTGCTCTTCGGGGGACAAATGCTGACCGGTGACCAGTATCCGGGGGGTAATTACGTGCAACCAGCGCTGGTAGAGGCCGAAAATCACTACCACACGGTGCAGGAAGAAACCTTCGCGCCTATCCTGTACCTGATCAAGTACAGCGGCGACGTAGACGCGGCCATTGCCCTGCAAAACGGCGTCCGCCAGGGCTTGTCATCGAGCATCTTTACCCTGAATATGCGTGAGGCCGAAGCCTTCCTGGCGCAGGCCGGCTCCGACTGCGGCATTGCCAACGTGAACATCGGCACTTCCGGCGCAGAAATCGGGGGTGCATTCGGCGGCGAAAAGGAAACCGGCGGAGGCCGTGAGTCCGGCTCCGACGCTTGGAAAATCTACATGCGCCGCCAGACGAATACCATTAACTACTCGCGGGAGCTGCCGCTGGCGCAGGGCATTAAGTTTGATATCTAAGACAGGCGGGCACGGTTATTTAATTTCTCCCAGAAAACAGCCTGCTTAACTTCTTCACAAAAAAGACCCGTGTGTAAATCATACGGGTCTTTTTTGTGCTTTTCCAGATAGGTTAATTAGTATTTAAACCCGTGCAACCCCACCCTGTCATTCTTTGTCTTTTCTCCGCTTACCCATCAGAACGAGCAGTTTAGCGAAGAAATTCTGATATTCACGGGCTACTATTTCTGACCTTGCACAACCCAAAGACCGCACATGGAGGCTTTTGCGTATACTGATATCAACGCTCCATTGGTGGAGCGTTGCCGTTTGGGTGACCGCCGCGCCCAAGCCGAAATCTATAAGCGCTACGCGAAGGCTATGTTTAATGCCTCCCTGCGCATTACCGGCGACTTTGCTGAGGCCGAGGACGTCTTGCAGGAGTCATTTCTGAGCGCGTTTCGCGAGCTGCACAGCTACAAAGGCGACTCGTCGTTCGGGAGCTGGCTCAAGCGCATCGTCATCAACAAAAGCATCAATTGCCTGCGCAATCGGCGCTTGCAGCTGGTGCCACTAGCGGAGCAGCACGACTCGGCGGGCGTGGAGCAGGACGACGATACCGACTTCGCGCAGGTAAGCTGGCGGGCCGACCGATTGCGGCGCTGCATCCAGGAACTACCCGATGGCTACCGCGTAGTGCTCTCACTGTACCTGCTCGAAGGCTACGACCACGCCGAAATAGCGAGCATATTGAACATAACCGAATCAACCTCTAAATCGCAGTATAGCCGAGCCCGAAAAAAATTGCTGGAACTAGGGCACCAGCAAGGATTGTAAAGCACCTGATAAATGTTGGATAAACCGGCCGGACTGACGCTCCACCCACTTAAGCGGGTCACGGTCGAAAGGGGAGAAACGTGCGAATAACCACCTGTATGAACGAGAATAAGAAAACCCTGGAAGCTTTCGTAGAGCAGCACCGCGCCGACATCGACGCGTTCGAGCCGCGCCCCGATTTGTGGGACAGCATCGAAGAGGAGCTGACGACGCCTGGCGTGGCGTTCGACGAAACGGAAGAGGAAGTGCCCTTGCGTGTGATAAAACTAGCTCCCGAACCAGTGGTGTCAGCCAAAAAAGGTTCCTGGAATGGCCGCTTTGGTATTGCCGCCGCTATTGCCGTTACGGTGGTAGCCGGTGGGGGGCTTTTTTGGAAAAACTCCGCTCCGCAAGCTACCTCTGCCTGGACGAGCAAGAGTCCTACGCCTTACGTTACCACGGCTCCTACTGAGGAGGAAACCAACGATTCCTTTTATTTCGGAACCAACCCTGTAGCCACGGCCGCGGCCAATGCGCCCACCCAGCGCCTAAGCATGGCCGTGCGGCAGATGGAAGCTTATTTCGCTTCGCAGATTGAGGAGCGGATTGGCGAGCTGCGCCAGCTGGAAGAAGAGACTGCTACTGCCCCCGCCGCCGATTGGCAACGGGAGTTGGTCGCGCTCGACTCAACGTACGCGCAACTCAAAACCGAGCTGTACCGCAACCCCGAGCCAGACATGGTACTCGATGCCATGAATCGTAACCTGCAAATCAGGGTTGATATCTTAAACCAACAGTTGCGTACCCGCGAACGAATTATGGAGTACCACGCTGATCAGCCAGAAGTGGCCAAAAACAGTCGCAAGCGATGAAAACGGTCCTGATGGGTTGTACCTATTGTCTGTTGTCACTGGCCGCGAGTCTGCTGCCGCTGCAGGGAAAAGCCGCGCAACTCCCTTCTATTGAGCCAGTAGCCGTTGTCGTTGACCACTACCACCAGGCGGCGGGCACTAATCAGCCGAGTATGTGGCAGCAAGGTGATACCGCGCCGGGGCAGCCCGGCAGCCAGGGCCAGCAGGAGATGGGCGCTACGCCAGCCGTGGAAAAAAGTCGTAAGCTAAGCCGCACCTTCGCGGTCCGCGCCGACCAGCCCTATTCCCTGCAAACCCGCTACGGGCGTGTCCAGATCAACACCTGGAACCGGGCCGAGATTCGGACGGATGTCGATATCATCACCCGCGCCGACTCGGACGAAAAAGCGCAGGAGCTGATGAATATGATTCAGGTCAGGATGCTGCAAAACGACCCGGCTACGGGCGGAATAGTAGTTGAGTCGAAATTTGGGGCTATGCCCAGGGGCTGTGCCAGCCGACAGCGGCTCTACGAAGTGAACTACACCGTATGGCTGCCCAAAAACACTTCCTTACGGGTGTATAACACCTTTGGCGACATCAGTATCAATAACGATCTGACGGGCTCCACGGAGCTGGCTGTCGAATATGGCAGTCTGCGCACGGGCCGTTTGGATGGGCCGCAGAACCTGTTGCGCGTAGGTAACGGTCAGGGCAATATTGCCTTCGCCGGCAAAGCCAGCATCGATGCCTCGTACTCCAAGCTCCGCTTGGACGTTGGTGAAATCGTAGACTTGCGCAACAACTACTCCGACATCGACATCGGTACTGTGCGCGATCTGACCGTGCACAGCAAGTACGGCGACGTGGCCTTGGGCACCGTTCGGAACCTGCGCGGCTCGTCGGGCTTCTCCAAATTCAGCATCGATCAGCTGAATGATCAGTTGGATATGAAGGTGCAGTACTGTCCCGTTTTTGAAGTTCGCAACACAGGCAAAAACTTCCGCCAGATCAATCTGGATGGTGGCTATAGTACGTTTTTGCTGAACTTCTCGGAAGGTGCCGGCTTTGACTTTGATGTGACTACCCAGCACGGCAAGCTGCTGGTCGACAAAGACTTAGTTCGCGTTCGGTCGGAAGAAAGTAGCCCCACCGCCAGTGATACGCAAGGAAAATTCGGGAGAGCCAGCGCCAAAAATTCGGGCAACGTGAACATCAAAGTGCGCTACGGCAACGTAAGCTTCAACAAATAGAATGCTGTAACGGCCTCATCACTATCGGTCTGGTGGTGCGAAAGGGTAATGGGGAGAGGAGAAAAATCAGCTGGCGCTGGGTTTTCTCCTCTTTATTTTTCGGCAAACCAAGTACTGGGGGGCAAACTGCTGCCGGCTGCCTGGTAGCTATTACCTTTAGTCTATCAGCTTGCTCCTTATGCGCTTTTTGCTTGTTTTTCTGCTGTTGGGCCTATGCGTTCCGGGGGCATTCGCACAAACAAGAACAACCATGGCCGCGTCTGTTTCACCTGCTCCACCCAACATTCCATCGTCGCCGATGCGCACGTATGTGCTGCGTCTGACGCCCGGCCAGGACGTGCGTCAGCAGCTCCTGGCCTCCGTGCAGGCCCACCAGATACAGGCGGCCACTATGGTTACCGGCGTCGGTAGCCTGACAACTGTTCGCTTGCGCCTCGCCAATCAGGCAGAAGCTACCGAGTACAAAGGCCACTTTGAAGTGGTGTCGCTGGTGGGCACTCTCTCCGTGAATGGCAGCCATCTGCATCTGGCCGTTGCTGATTCCACGGGCCGAACTATTGGGGGGCATTTAGTAGATGGCAACTTGGTGTACACCACGATGGAGCTGGTAATAGGGGTGTTGGAAAAGCTTGACTTCCGGCGCGAGCCCGATCCTGTTTCTACGTACCAAGAGTTGGTGGTGTATCCGACTGAGCGTAAGACGAAAAAAACACGGTCAGCCACGACCCCAAGGCCGTAAAAGTAGAGTGCCGTTCGAGTATCTTACTGGCTATGATGTCTTCTTCACCCGTTTTGCCCCCCGATACGCCCCAGGCTGCTGCTTTCCGGCGTACCATTCAGAATCCGGTGAAGCTGCGCTTGTTTATGCTGCGCAGCTTGCCGATGGCTTACCTGGCGGGGCTGCGCGTGCGCGACGTGACGCCGGAGCAGGCTACCGTGACGGTGCGGTATAAGTACCTGACCAAAAACCCCTTTCGCAGCATCTACTTTGCCTGCCTGAGCATGGCCGCCGAAATGGCTAGTGGGGTGCTGGCGCTGATGCACATTAGTAGCGGGCCGCTGGTATCGATGCTGGTGACGAGCCTGGAAGCGGAGTTCACCAAAAAAGGCGTGGGCCTCATCCGCTTCACCAGCCTCGACGGCGCCCGCATTGGTCAGGCCATTGCCGAGAGCCGGACTACTGGTGAGGGCCGAACCGTCGTATGCACCAGCACTGGCTTGGATGAGGCCGGCGACGTGGTAGCTGTGTTTCGGATTACCTGGTCGTTTCGGGCGAAGAAGCAGAATGCTTCTCCTAATTAACAAGATATTATGAACTTCATAATCGTCAAACGCGAACTTCCGCAACAGGAATTCCTACAACATTTAGTTAAGCAATTTCCGGCCATTGACTCAGAGGTTATGGATGAAGATTATAACGGTCTAATTCATCTACAGGTCGGTTGTTTAGCCAGGTATGCAAACAACTGCTTGTCGACGGTACGGCTAGATGAACTTAGGAGAGTATTTGATTTTTTCCACAAAACGCTAAAGAAGGTAGACAGTAATACTGAAAACGCTTTGTATGTGTCCTTTTTGGAGCGTGTGGAAATGGAAGGAGATTCAATAAACGCGAAACAAGCAAGAATGCTTCTCCAGTCGGAATACCTAAGGCTTTGGTACGAGTTACGCAGCTAAATACTGCATGTGTAAGTGTTTTCGACAGGTGAAACGGAAGGTATTTTAGAATGCCGTTACTCTTCTTCCGCCAGGCTCGCTTTCGTAATCACGTCCACCATCCCGTCTTCGCTCACGACGATAGCCATGCACGTATACGGGCTGCTCTCGACGTAGCGGATAGCGGAGTTGTAGCGGGCACCGCGGGTACTGGTGCCCCGGCCCGAAGCCTTCCCGTCGAGAATGACCCCGATAGAATAGCAATAGGATTCGGGGTCCACTAGCACGGCGCCGTCGATGGACGTAACCAGGCGGGTGATGAGCGGCGTGAGTGGCACGGGCTCGATAAGGGTGCATTGCAGCTTGAGGCGGTCGGCTTCGGCCAGCGCTTCCGTCGTAACGACTACCAACGTACCGTGCTTCTGCTTGCTGGCCTCCAGCACTACGTCCCAAAGCCGCTCCACTTTTTCCGGGGCGGTCAGCTCGAAGGTGCGGCGCAGGTCTTTGCGGAACTGGCTGCGGTTGAGGCGGGCGCGGGGCATACTAGGGTTACCGTAGGTGGTGCGCATCAGCACGTTGCCATCGTGCTGAAACTCCCAGGCATAGTGCGTCACGAAGTTGATAATGAACAGATCTTCCCGGCTAGGATCGTAATGCCCCACGGGCCGGCCCAGGGCATACACGTTTTCACCATCGGCGAGCAGACTTACGTCGGCGGTGGTCATTTCCAGCAGCTTGCGCACGGCCCGGTAGTCGGTGAGCGGGGTAGGGCAGGTGAGGGCAAAAACTTCTTCCAGGTTAGGGTGATGACGCTTGGCCAGATACATCTTGCCCACACCTTCTGCCCCTTCGTAGCGCAGCGAAGAAATGGTATTGTAGGTAGCAAATAGCTTGGCCGTGGCTGGGCTGATGCCCAGGGCTTGCGCCGGCGTATCCATGAGGAGCTTGCCGGCGGCGCGCAGCAGCTCGTCGGTTTCGCGGTGGCGCTGGAGCATGCCTGAGCCAGGTTCGGGCTCCGTCAAGGACTTCACGCACTCCTCATGAAAGCGCAGCACGGCCGCCAGCCCCAGCGAGGACGCCAGCAGCCGGCCGTCGGTGTAATAGCGATTGGGCATCAGGGCTGGGTGGGTTTGCAGGATCTTGCGGTTGAGGCGCAGCACCGTCACCACGTAGAAGTCGCCAATCTGAATGGGTATGCCCGCGAAAGACTGGCGCTTTTTTCCCACCGAGTCTACTTTGTCGAGCACTTCCTGCACAGCCAGGCGCAAGCCAATAGCATGCTGCTTCCGGCGCAGCATTTCTTCGCTCATCACCTGCTCGCGGTCAAAAAAAGCCCCCCAGGGCTCCCGCAGCTGAAACTCTTGGCCCCGAGCCAGCACCTGGTCAAAATGAGCGAAATCAAGCCCACAGTCGGCGGGCTCCAGACAAACGGCTGATAATATATCTTCGCTTTGCTGGTCAGGGTTAGCCACCGGAATGCCGAGCAGGAGCACATTAGGCGCTAAATCATCGTCCAGGGTATCGAAAATGCCGTTGGCTATGGCCTGGGCCGCCTGTTGGAAACGGGATTGATATGCCCATATCACCTGTGAGCCCGGCGCGGGCATGACCATAGTGGGCGCTACAGGAGGCGCCGAAACGAGGGGAAGCGGAGAAAGCATAGAGGCGGTGGTAAGAGATTTGGGGCGGAATAAATAACTATAAAACACTGATTAATAACAATATATATAAAAATAAATAGAGGTGCTGGCCGCGTTGTCAGCGAGCAGCTTCTACAGCTGAAAGACAACCGGCAGCACCATCTTCTGCTTCATCGGCTGGCCTTTATAGCGAGCGGGCGTCCACTTGGGAGCTGTTTTGATGAGGCGCAACGCTTCCTCATCAAGGCCGGAACCGAGGCGCTTGATAATCTTGGGCTCAACGAGTGAGCCATCCTTTTCCACAACAAACTCCATCATCACGCGGCCTTGTATCTTGCGCTGACGGGCCAGCGTCGGGTATTTTTGGTTTTCCTGAATCCAGGTAAAAAAGGCTTCCGTGCCACCTACGGGCCGGGCGGGCTCATCCGGTTTTACCAGTGTTGGGCCCGATGAACTGCCAGGTCCGGCCGGTGCGGTGGCGGCCGAAGTACCGGACTCATCGGCCGGAATGGCAAACGCAATAGGTACCGTGACGCGCTGCCGCACTTTTGCCCCCCGGTGTTGCGCCGGGGTCCACTTAGGTCCGCCTTTGATCAGGCGCACAGCTTCCTGATCCAGCGCCGGGTCGAGGGGCGGCGTGACGGCAACATTGGAAATAACGCCCGATTTCTCCACCACAAACGTAACGGGTGCCGTGCCCTGCACGCGGCGCTGCAAGGCAGCCGTGGGATAGCGCTGATTATCCGCCAGATACTGCGCGTACGCCTCAACGCCGCCCACTGGTACGGCTGGCTGGCCCACAGTGTCGTAAATCTCGTCGGCTTCGGGCTTGGGGATTGTTAGCTTTTGTTGGGCCTGAGCACTGGAAAAACCGGCGGCACTGACCAGCAGGAACAAGCTCAGGCGGCAAACGGTACGCAATAGTGGCATAAAGATGAAGGATAAGAGTGGACTAACACGTCGGTGCCACAACAACCACACCAGTGGCTCATGGGGTTCAGATGGCATCCGATGTGGCATAAGCTGACCAATTTGATGATTTGTCACCTGACAAAATACAGGGGCCTCCGGTAAGAAATCAGGCTTAGACGCGGGCATAGGCACCCGTAGAGGACTAGACGGATAAAGCCGGAAAATGCCTTAGGCTTTGGTACTTTTAGGCTCAACTGTCGCCCGCCCGTGCCCCAATCTGCCGCTTTTCGCCCGCTCACCGTCGCGCCCGCCGACATATTTACCGATAACCTAGCTGCTCACGCCACGCAGGAGCAATACCATGGCCGTCGACACCAGGCGGTGGCCTGGGTCAGGGTACTGATATTTGTAGTGGGGGCGCTGGGAGGCTATCTTCTATTCAGCAATGGCCGCAACGTAGCAGGGCTGGCTTTTGTGCTGACCTTATATGTGGTATTTGTGCTGATCATGCGCTGGCACAGCCGCTTGGGCTACCAATACAACCATTACCGCCTGCTGCGGATTATTAGCCAGGAGGAGCTGGCGCGGCTGGGGGGCAAATTGACGCAGTTTGAAGCCGGCGCGCGCTATCTGGATGCCAGCCACGCCTACGCCGCCGACCTCGATGTATTCGGGCCATATTCGTTGTTTCAACTACTAAGCCGGGCTACCTCGCGCCTAGGCCAGGACCGCCTGGCCGATTGGCTGCGGCAAGCCGCAGCTCCAGCCACGGTGCAGGCTCGGCAGGCCGCCGTGGCCGAGCTGGCACCCGACGCGACCTGGCAGCAGGAGTGGCAGGCCCGCGCCCGCCACTTTCCGCGCCAAACCGACGACCCGCGCCGCTTCGCCGCCTGGCTCCAGCAACCCGATTTTTTCGCTGACAAAGCCTGGCTTAAAGCTGCTCTGTTCGTGCTGCCGCCCCTGGCGCTTACCAGCGCGGGGCTGTGGTTGTCGGGTTATTCATTTGGGGTGGTGGTGCCGTTTTTGGTGCTGCTGGGGGGCATTAATCACCACTACCGCGCGGCTCGCGACGAGTACTTTGAGCACAGCGATAGTATGTACGACGTGCTGCGCGCCTACCGCGACCAGCTGGCCTTACTTGAAGAGCGGGAGGTTAAGTCGCCGCCGCTGGTGGCCCTGCGCAACCTGATAGCCCCGCCCGACGGCGTGCCGGCTTCGCGGCTTATCGGGCAACTGGCTGGTATTGTGGCGTATTTTTCCGTAAGACAAAGTACGCTGGCGGCTTTTTTCGCGAATAATCTGCTGTTCTGGGATTTCTTCTGGATGTGGCGGCTGGAAGGCTGGAAACGGCAGCTAGGGGGCAAATTAGGCCCTATGCTTGACGTAGTGGCCGAGGTGGAAGCCCTGGTAAGTCTGGCCGCGTATCAATTTGCCAACCCAATCTACACCGTGCCCGAGCTAAGCAATGAGGCCCTGGAGTTTACGGCCGAAGGCCTGGGTCACCCGCTTATTTTTGCCACCGCGCGCATTACCAACGATTTCAGCACGGTAGGAGCGGGGCATACGGGCGTCGTGACGGGCTCCAATATGTCGGGCAAAACCACGTTTCTGCGCACCGTGGGCCTGAATATGGTGCTGGCGCTGGCTGGCGGCGCGGTCTGTGCGCGGCATTTGCGCGTGAGTCCGGCCCAGGTGTACACGGCCATGCGCACCCAGGATAATCTGGCCGAAAGTACGTCCTCGTTCTACGCCGAGCTCAAGCGCCTGCGCCTGCTGCTGGAGCTGACGGCCCAGGGCACGCCCGTTTTCTACCTGCTCGACGAAATCCTGAAAGGCACCAACTCCCGCGACCGGCACCGCGGGGCCCGCGCCCTCATTCACCAGCTCCATCAGCGTCCCGCCAGCGGCCTCATCAGCACCCACGATCTGGAGCTGGGTGCGCTGGCCGATGAGCTGCCCGGCGCCGTCACCAACTACAGCTTCAACAGCACCATCGAAGGCGACGAAATCCTGTTCGACTACCACCTCACGCCCGGCCTGTGCCGCAGCTTCAATGCTAGCAAGCTCATGCAGCTCATGGGCATCGCTATTGACAATGAAGAATGAGTAGTTGGCAATGAGCAAGTAATCATTCAATACCGTAAGAGCTTTGCATGGCCGACGCCCGACAACCCGTTTCAACTTCGTTTACTCATTGTTAATTGTTAATTGTTAATTGATTTAGCTCGTGTACGTTCGTAATAATCTTCGCTGGCGCGTTGTCTGGAAGTTCTCCTGGCGCAGCGTATTGATTTTCACCCTGCATTCTATTATCGTCTGCGCGGTGTATGGTCCGCTGAACATCAAAGTAGTATCGATTCCGTGGCAGCCAGTGGCTACACTGGGTATTGCGGTGTCCTTTTATATCGGCTTCAAGAATAACGGCTCCTACGACCGCTTCTGGGAGGGAAGACAGCTGTGGGGCGGCATTGTAAACTACAGTCGCCTGTGGGCCGTGCAGGCGCTCGAATTCGTGACCTCGCGCGTAGATGCGCCCGACGTGGAAGCGCCAGAAGCCTCGGCCCAGGAACTAACCGAGCGCCACCGTCACCTGGTGCACCGCCAGATAGCGTGGTGCAACGCGGTGCGCTTACAGCTGCGCCGCCAGATTGTCGACTATTGGGATACGGATGTAGCCCCGTTTCTGAGCGCGGAGGAAAGCGAGAATCTGCGGTATCTGCAAAATCCGGCCGCTCATATTATTCGCCTGCAGGCCGCCGAGCTGCGCGTACTGCGCGAAGAGCGGGGCCTGCTCAACGACTTCCAGCATATGCGCCTCGTGCAAACCCTGGAAGAGCTTTATAACCTGCAGGGCGGCTGCGAGCGCATCAAAAACACGCCTTTCCCGCGGCAGTATGCCTATTATAGCTTCGTGTTCGTGTGGTTGTTTTCTGCTTTGCTGCCGCTGGGTCTCGTTAGTGAGTTCGACAAAATCGGCCCCAATCACGTCTGGCTGATGGTGCCTTTCTCCGTGCTCGTGTCCTGGGTGTTCAATACGATTGAAGAGGTGGGGCATACCAGCGAAAATCCCTTCGAGAATAAAATGAACGACGTGCCCATGACCAGCATCTGCCGCACCATCGAAATCGACTTGCGCGAAATGCTGGGCGAAACCAACATTCCCAAGAAATTGGAGCCCATTAATGACATCTTATATTGATAGTATTGGCGCTGTTTCTCCGAAGGTCAATTGCATTTAAAAAAGCCCCCCAGCACAACGTCGGGGGCTTTTTTATGCGAGCTTAGCCATAGCTGCGTGTCAGTCTAATTCTGTTGCTAATCGTAGCTTGCGGCCATGCCCGATTTTCGTTTGCGTGTTTTTCAAGCGGTGGCGCGCCATCTGAGCTTTACCAAAGCCGCCCAGGAGCTATTTATAACCCAGCCCGCCGTCACCAAGCACATTCGCGAGCTGGAAGCAAGCTACGGGCAGCGCCTGTTTGAGCGGCGCGGCAACCGGGTGAGCCTTACTACCGCTGGTACGCTTCTGCTCACCCACGCCAATGAAGTAGAGGTATTGCACGAACGCCTGCAAAACCAGCTCCAAGCCCTTCACGACGAAGCCGCTGGCCGCCTGCGCCTGGGGGCCAGCACCACGCTGGCTCAGTACGTGCTGCCACCCATCTTGTACGGTTTCCAGGCCCAATATCCCCGCGTAGAACTGACGCTGCTCAACGGCAACTCCGAGCAAATAGCCGAGGCGCTGCTCAGGGGGCAAATTGACCTGGGCTTTGTGGAAGGTCAGGTCAAAAACCGCGACTTGCATTACGAGCTGCTCCTCAATGATGAGCTGGTGGCCGTACGCCGCGCCAGCCCCACCAAAATGCCCCGCAAGCGCTTGCCGCTGGCTATGGCGCTCCGGCATCCGCTGGTGCTGCGGGAGCGCGGCTCCGGCACGCTGGAAGTGCTGGAATATGCCCTCCGGGCCCACAAAATCAAGCTTACCGAACTTACCGTGGCGCTTTATCTGGACAATACGGAAGGCATAAAGTCTTACCTCGAAGCGGCGCCTGAGTGCTTGGGGTTCGTATCGCGGCGGGCATTGGCGAAGGAGGTAGCGGCTGGTTGGCTGGAAATCGTGCCGATACAGGAGTTGCATTTGTCGCGGCGCTTCGAGGTAGTATGGCTACAAGGCCAACCCTTATCCGCCCAGGCCCAACGCTTCCTGACTTATACGCATCGTCATATCAGCTTTTCTGCATAACTAAAAGTTATTATCCATAAGCAATTTTGATTATGGAATAGGGCCAAGAATTGTTCTTATGGAACAGTGCTTTTTAAGCCTGACCCCATGAAAGTTGCCCACCCTTTACCACCCCGCCCCGAAGCTGCATCCGTATTTCTACGTCAGTCATTTAGCCTGTTTGGTTACAGCCTGGCCCCGCAACAAGCGCTTTTCTGGCTGGCTCTTATCCTCTGCCTGACGCCCTGGGTAGCACCACCTTTAGAGCTGGCTCTCGGGCTGCTGGTGGCGTTGCTAAGCGGCAACCCATTTGCGGCGCAAACGCACAAATACACTAGCAAGCTTTTACAATACTCCGTCATAGGGCTGGGCTTCGGAATCTCAGGCCGGGCGCGAAGGACTCCTGTTCACCATCGTATCCATTTTTGGTACGCTGCTACTAGGCTACGGCATGGGCTGCTGGCTGGGCATTGAGCGCAAAACGGCCCACCTGATTTCCTGCGGCACCGCTATTTGCGGAGGCAGCGCTATTGCGGCGGTAGGGCCAGTAGTACAGGCCGAAAAGTCGCAATTTTCAGTGGCCCTGGGTACCGTATTTGTCCTCAACTCGGTGGCTTTGCTGCTGTTTCCGGCCCTGGGTCACGCGCTGCAAATGACCCAAAACCAGTTCGGGCTATGGTGCGCCATCGCCATCCACGATACCAGCTCGGTGGTGGGTGCCGCCAGTCACTACGGCGATCAGGCCCTGCAAGTAGCCACAACCGTTAAGCTCGCCCGTGCCCTCTGGATAGTACCCGTGGCACTCGGCACCGCCTTTTTATTCAAGACGCCGGGTGCCAAAGTTAAGCTGCCGTACTTCATCCTGGGTTTCATTGGGGCAATGTTGCTTACTACCTACGTGCCGGCGTTGAAAGGAGCAGGACAGGTGGCTGCCCAAATAGCTAAAGTGGGTCTCACATTAACACTATTCCTCATCGGCGCTGGCCTGTCGATGGAGGTGATTCGCAAGGTGGGCATCCGGCCTTTTGGACTGGGCGTTCTGCTGTGGGTAGTTATCTCGGCTACTTCCCTGTGGGTTATTCTGCATACAGTGGCCTGAGCGGACTTCATGCTCTGCCCGCTTATTCGAGCTATAGAAAAGCCCTTCAGAGTTATTCTGGGGGGCTTTTCTATAGCTCGCTTCTACTGCGGTTTAATCTTTAGTGAGTTTCTTGCGGCCCGAGCCGCTTTTCTTGCCACCGCCATCCTGCTTATTCACGGTGGACCAAGCCCGACGCTCGGCCTCGTCTTCCGACAAGCCTTGCTTTTCGTAGCTTTCTTCGATGTGTTCGGCCTGACGTTTCTGCTTGTCAGTGTAGGCCGATTTATCTCCTTGTGGCATGATAAAAAAGGTTAGAGGGGAGAAGAAGGGGTGGCAGAGCGGTATACAAGCACTTGGTGTCCGGTGGTTGCCTGCCAGTGCGGGTCATTGTTGGACGTAGGCTTCTTATCTTCGCCTGTTCGTCAGAAAATGCCCCCAGCCATGCGCCACGTAGCCGATATTCCGCACCCGGAAGCCAAAATCACCCTTTTTTCCTGGAATGGAAAGTACCTCATTAAGCTGGAAAAAGGTCCGCTGGAGCAAACCTATAAAGTGAGCGAAATGGACCTGACCGGCGGCGACGCCGAGGTACGCACCCTCCTCGATGAAGAGTTTCTGCAGGCCGCCGTGCGACGCTTCGACCACATGTACCAGGATCTGCACGCCACCTTCGTGCGCCACGACATTTAACCTGGCATCCTATGAAAAAAATAGTTACCATATGGCTCCTGGGGGGCATTTTGGGGCTGCTGGCCCAGCCTGCTCTGGCCCAGCTCTACGACGTGCGAGCCGGCAACGTCAGTTTCGAGCGCAAAGAGCGGGAAGCGCTGAAAGTACAGGTAGATGGCACCGCCCAATGGACGCGCGACTACTGGCAGGCCTGGCTCAAAGACACATATAACATTCGCCTTAAGGGCGACGGTACTTTTGGCGTGGGCAAAAAAGACCTTTTGGTGGCCAAGCAAGCCCAGGTTTCCAGCGTATCGGGCAAGCTGATTGACTTATACTCCAGCGTAATAGCCCCGGCCGACACCGTAGCCGAGCTGGCCGTGTGGGCAACACTGGGGGGCAATTCTTTCCTGATGGCCGACCAAACGCCCTCCGAGTACGCGGCCTTGCGCACGATGGTGCAAAGCTTCGCGGCGGCGGCCCGCATCAAAGCCTACAAAGACCAGATAACCGAAGCCGAGAAGCAAGTGAAGGAGGCCGAAAAAGAGCGGGAGAAGCTGGAAAAAGACATTTTAAGTCTGCAAGCCAACACCACGAGCAACCTTGCGCGCATGGAGGCGCTGCAAAAGCAAAACGTAGAAAACACCCTCAAAGCCCGCCAGGACTCGGTGAAATTAGTAACTAATGCCCAGCAGCTGGAGTTTCGCAAACTCCGCCTTGCGCGCCGGCGTGATCGTCTGACCACACTTGAACGTAAGTAGGTAGCAAATGCGTTTTACCGTTGCTTTTTGCCGCGGACTATTTGCCGCTTTTGCCCTATGGAAAACGAGCCTTCTGCCCTTGCTACGCTACGCCAGCTGAAAGAATGGCTGGATGCGGGCGCTATCACGCCCACCGAATTTGAGGTGTTGAAACGCAAGCTGCTCTTCAGTGATGAAAAGAGCGAACTAGCATCGGCCGCGCCAGCGCCACCCGTAGCCACGCCGGTTCCACCAACTGTTCCTGCTGCCACCGTTCCGCCGCCCCCCACTGTGGTGCCTGCTCCTGAGCCGCTGCCCCCGCCGCCGCCTTCATGGGACTTCAAGCACGACCCGACCGTCACGATTGGGCCGGTAGAAGACCCGTGGCTGCCCCCGATGACGTCGGCCGGGCCCCGAACAGAGTCCACGCCACCCCCGGCAGCTTCGGTTCCGCCCGTATTGCCACCTGTTACACCTGTGGTGCCTGTGCCACCTAAAGAACCCACGCGCGAGCAAAGACCAGCCCCACCCAAACGGCCGGCACCACCAATCGACACTTTCACCCAACCCGTACAAATGGTGAAAGTGGGCACCTCGTCTTACCGCGACGCTGATTCTCTCACGCCCGCCGAGCAGCCGATGGCCGAGAGTCGTCGCCCGCGCCTAGCAGCCCCGCCAGCCTCCACCCGCAGCCCGCTGACTACCGCCCTCATCGTGGGGGGCATTCTGGCCCTGCTCGCGCTGATTGCTTACCTGATGATGGATAATCGGGAGTCGGAACATCTCACCAGCCTTTCCCGCGCTGGTGCCGATACGGTTAGCGTGGTGCCGGAGGTTGGCCCTCAGGCTCAGGCCGAACAGGCGACCGTGCCACCCGTGGTTGATACCGATACGGCGCGCGTGACACCAGCCCTGCCAGCCACTCGCCCGGCCGCCGCAGTTGATTCCGTGCGCCGTACACCTGCTACACCCGCTGTGAGTTCTCCTCCGCCTATTGCGGAGCCGGAGGTAGTTGCTGCCCCAAATGCTACGCCACCCGCATCCGCTCCTGTTGTTGAGGATGATAGTCAAGCTGCTCCCGTAGAGCCGCCACCAGTCGCCACCCCGGCATCAGGTGCTCGAGTCGGGGAGGTGGAAGCGCGGGTCCGCAGTGCGCTGAGTTCCTACTATGAAGATCTGAAAGCGCCGCCTTTCAACGCGGGGCAGCATTTTGCGCCTACCGTGGAGCGGTTCTACACCTTGCAGAATACTACACCAGCCGCCATCAGTGCAGAGCTAGATCGGTCGCACTTCCCGGAGTTTTTGCAAGGTGAAACGCAAGGGGTACCCGGCAGCCTCTCTATCAGCGAGCCGGTTCGGGATGGCTCACGAGTTGTCACCTATCTGGAAAAAAGTCGGGCGTTCCGCAAATCACGACAACAGCATCAGAACACTACGGCGCAAGTGCGCATCCGCTTTGACCGCGACTATAAAATTGTGTATCTGCGCCAGGAGCGACTACTGGAAAACACGTTTTCGGAGTAAATTTGTGCTTGGTTATATAGCACTTGGAGGCCTGCACCCCTGTGCGGCCCTTTTTCGTTTTTGCTCTTCGTGTAATGCTATTTTTTGTGTTAATGCACCGTTGCCGCCAACTCGGCTGTCTTCTATTATTGAGTGTGCTTTCTTCCTGTTTAGGCGTCATTAAGCCGGTTCGGAACTTCACAGCCTATAAGTCCGCTCCCGCGCCCGATTATGCGCAGCAGGCTAGTTGGGCGGCGCTACCCACCCACCGCGACTCCGCTGATGCAGTACCCAAAAACTCAGGCCTGCGCGACCAACAGGCTACCGCACCCGCCGATGTGTTTTTCATCCACCTCACGACGCTTATTCGTCCGCAAGGTTGGAATGGCGCCTCTACAGATCCTGCGCTAAATCTATTCACTGATCAGTTTAGTATTCGTCGCCAAGCCTCTGTTTTTAATGCTGCCGGTCGGATATATGCTCCCCGTTACCGCCAGGCAGCCTTATACAGCTTCTTCGACGCGGATAGTAGTGCCAATGCCCGTGCTGCCCTGGCCTTAGCGTATCAGGACGTAAAAACCGCTTTTCAGTATTACCTAGATCATTACAACCAAGGCCGCCCCATTATTCTGGCTGGCCACAGTCAGGGATCATTTCACGCCCAGCGCCTCCTCCACGACTTCTTCGACCAGGACCCTAAGCGCCGTGGCCAGCTAGTGGCTGCGTATCTGGTAGGCTTCAAAGTAAATCCGAATGCCTACCAAAACCTCCGTCCCTGCGAAGACTCTACTCAAACCAACTGCTTTATAAGCTGGAATACCGGCGAGTGGGGCTACAGCTACGAACCCTACCGCGACGCCCTGGCCATCAACCCGCTCACCTGGACTCGCGACACCGCCGCCGCGCCTGCGTCCTTGAATAGAGGCAGCGTACCCCAATCTTTTAACCGAATTGATAAAGAAGTGGCCGATGCCAAAGTGCACGATGGCGTGCTCTGGGTGCATCCACCGGCAACTTCGGGCTACCCACGCTTCCTCATCCCCGGCCGCCCTGAGCTACGACATTCTTTCCACATCGCCGATTATGGGCTGTACTATATGAATGTGCGCGAGAATGCCGTAGCGAGAGTACGAGCGTGGCAACAAGTCAATCAGTAATCAATCTTCAATGAAAAGGTATCTTACGCTACTAATGGCAGCAATTGGCGCCTTCACCATCTTAAAGCTTTTTTACGATACTTATCGCCTACAAAAAGATACCAGTGGGTACTTGGCTAACTGTGAAAATGTCAAAGTTGGGATGACTTTAGAGGCTGCGAAGAAGGTAATGGGAGACTACAACTACTATGAGCGTGCCAACCGAAGTGAGATATGGACATTTTATAACAACGAAAAAACAAAGCAGTACTTCTTGACTTATCCTGCTCCATTTGCAGCATCAGAAGGAACTTGGATTCACTTTGATCCACAAACTCAATTAGTAACTGGGGTGACTTGTGGAGAAAAATAAAAAGCCCCCCAGCAATCTGCTGGGGGGCTTTTTTATGGTCGAGGCTAAGAAAAATTAGCCACCAATAACTACACGCTTGAAGTCAGTTACCGTCATGCCTTTCTGCTTTTTGTCGAGCAGTTGAGCGATGGTTACTGAGTTATCTTTCACGAATTCCTGGTTCAGCAAGGTGTTATCCTTATAGAACTTATTCAGCTTGCCTTGCGCAATCTTCTCCAGCATAGCCTCGGGCTTGCCTTCGGCGCGCGCCTGCTCTTTGCCAATCTCGATTTCGCGCTCCACGGTAGCAGAGTCAACACCTTCTTTGTCGACGGCTACGGGCTTCATAGCTACGATCTGCATGGCCACGTCGCGGCCAACTTCCGTTACGTCGGCACCGGCTACATTCTTCAGGCCCACGAGTACACCTTTCTTGCTGTCGGAGTGGATGTAAGAAGCTACTTTCTCGGCCGTCAGCGTGGCGTAAGTTACGTCCAGCTTCTCACCGATTTTACCCATCAGGTCAGTGATGTGGTCTTGCAGGGTTAGGCCGTCGGCTTCTTTGGTTGCCAACAGGTCTTCCTTCGTGCCGGCGTTAGTGCGCACGGCCGCGTCCAGAATCTGCTGCGTCAACTCGCGGAAGTTAGCCACTTTAGCTACTGACTCAGTTTCGCAAGCCAAAGCAACCAGCTTACCAGCGGTGCCATCCTCGCTTACTTGTACCAACACTAAGCCTTCGGAAGTAGCATTGTCAGCACGCTTGTCAGCGATTTTCTGACCTTGCTTGCGCAGAATGTCACGAGCGGCTTCGAAATCGCCATCAGCCTCGGTCAGAGCCTTTTTGCAATCCATCATGCCCGCGCCAGTCATAGCGCGCAGCTTGTTCACGTCTTGGGCGGTAATTGCTGCCATTTCTTTAAAAATTAGGAGCTAGCTAAACGCTAGAAATTAGAATGTTATGTGGGGGTGTTCATACAAGAAGCTAGGAGTTAAGAGGAAGAAACAAAATCCGAGAGTTGGTTCAACCCACCGGATTCTATCTTCTATCTCTTAACTCCTAGCTTCTTCTAAACGCTTATTCGTCGGCGGCTTGCTTTTCCTTGATGCCTTCCTCTTCGGACTGCTTCTTGTCAGCTTCTTCCTTATCAACTTTGCGCTCCGACAGGCCTTCTTCGATAGCCTTGCTCACTGCACTTACGATGAGAGAGATAGACTTTGAGGCGTCGTCGTTGGCTGGAATTGGGAAGTCAACCAGCTCGGGGTTAGAGTTGGTATCGCACATGGCGAATACTGGTATCCCAAGCTTCTTAGCCTCTTTTACAGCAATGTGCTCACGCTTCACGTCGATTACGAACAGAGCAGCGGGCAGACGGCTCAGGTCGGCAACGCCACCTAGTACGCGCTCCAGTTTCTCCCGCTCGCGCGACATCATCAAACGCTCGCGCTTAGCCATTGCGGCATAAGCAGTATTCTCTTTTACCATCTTGTCGATGGTAGTCATCTTCTTCAGCGACTTACGAACCGTAGCGAAGTTGGTGAGCATGCCACCCAACCACCGGTCGGTTACAAAAGGCATCTTGAGGCGCTTGGCCTCTTCGGTTACAATCTCCTGAGCCTGCTTCTTGGTAGCAACAAACATTACCTTCCGACCGCTCTTGGCGATGTTGCGGATAGCGTTGGTAGCCTGATCCAGCGACGCGAGGGTTTTGTTCAGGTCAATGATATGGATGCCGTTCTTCTCCATGAAGATGTACGGCGCCATTTTTGGATCCCACTTGCGCGTAAGGTGACCAAAGTGGGCACCGGCGTCGAGCAGGTCTTTATAAGTGGTGGGCTGAGCCATGATAAATTTCCTCTGGTTTTAGCGTTTCGAGAACTGGAACGAGCGGCGGGCCTTACGCTTACCGAACTTCTTGCGCTCCACCATGCGGGGGTCGCGCGTCATGAAGCCTTCTTTCTTAAGAGCCGGCCGTGATTCGGCGTCCTCGCCTACCAGCGCTTTCGAAATGGCTAAGCGAATGGCTTCAGCTTGGGCCGAAATGCCACCACCACGCACATTTACTTTCACGTCGTACTGCCCGAGTTTCTCAAGCGTAGCGAAGGGCTGGTTCACGATGTTTTCCAGGAGTTCATTGCCGAAATAGGCCTTCATTTCCCGGTCATTGATAGTGATATTCCCTTGCCCGGCCTGCATGTAGATGCGGGCCACCGAGGTTTTTCTTCTACCAGAGGTGTTGGAGATTTCCATTAAAGAAAAGTTAGAAAAAAATACGCAAGCCGTCGTGGCTTACAGTTTGTTCAAAGTGGCCTCCACAGGCTGCTGGGCAGCGTGGGGGTGCTCGGCGCCCTCATATACGAACAGGCTGCGGAATTGCTCGCGGCCCAAACGGTTGTGAGGCAACATGCCGCGTACGGCGTGCTCAATCACACGAGTCGATGACTTTTCCATCACCTCACGCATAGTCTTGCGCTTTTGACCACCGGGATAACCCGAGTGCGAGATGTAGATTTTTTCAGTCATTTTCTTGCCCGTCACTCGCAGCTTGTCAGCATTGATAACGATAACCGAGTCGCCGCAATCGGAGTTGGGCGTGAACGAGGGCTTGTGCTTGCCGCGCAGGATGTTGGCAATCTGGCTGGCAACGCGACCCAGCGGGGCCACGCTGGCGTCAACGACAACCCAGCCCTTGTTGGCGTTGGCTTTGTTGACGGATTGCGTCTTGAAGCTCAGATGATCCATTGGGAAGAAGGTAAGCGGTTGGAAATGAGAATAGAACGAACCAAGGTTCGGGAAAAACGGACACAAAGTTACCGCCTTTCGATTGATATGCAAGGGTACCTGTGATATTTGTGCCTGAGTAGCACGTACTTTCAAGCATTGCTGCCATCGGTAAACGACTAATTGGTCTGCAGTAACACGGTCAGTAGTCGCTAAACGGCTAACCTGATTTATTTGCCTCCACGCCGAGTCTGCTTGCTGTAGGAAGCCATCAGGCTACTGGAGCTGACGCAAATTCTCCACCAGCACCCGAAAATCCTTCGGGTAGGGAGCTTCTACGGTCACACCTTCGCCATCAAGGCGAGCAAACGAAAGTTGAGCAGCATGCAAGGCAAAACGCTTGATAAATGGCTGTTCTTCTTCGCCCGTCTTCATGTTAAACTTCTTTTTTAGCGAGGACAAGAAGAACTCTTCACCCCCGTATAAAATGTCGTTTACGATGGGCGCCTGCAGGTACATCAGGTGCAGGCGTATCTGGTGCATCCGGCCCGTGACAGGTACGCATTGCACCAGCGTATGCTTAGCAAATGTCTCGAGGGTGGTGAAGTATGTTTCGGCGGCCTTGCCCTTGTAGGCCAGCCGGGCCTTGCCTTTGGTGGTCGTCTCGATGCTGCGGTCCACCAACTTATTATCGAAGTGATGCACGCCCCAGGCCAAGGCGTGATAGTTCTTTTTTACCTCCCGGTTCTCAAACTGCATGGACAGGTGGCGGTAGGCTTCCGGGTTTTTGGCCAGGGCCAGAGCGCCGGACGTTTCCTTGTCCAGGCGGTGGCAAGCCTGCATATCGGCGTGGTAGGCGCGGGCCATGCGCAGGATGTTGGGCGCGCCGCCCACGCGCTCGTCGAGCGTGGCCAGAAAAGGCGGCTTATTGATGACGATGTAGTCGTCGTCCTCGAACAGAATAAGGTCTTGGAAATCGGGCTGCTTCATAACGGGCCGCAAAGGTACGGGTTAGGAAGTTTGGAAGGGGGAAAGCGGCCGCCGGATGGTGCAGCCGGACTGGATTCAAATGCTCAGCTTTCCTGCTTTTTCCCTTCCCCCACCGGCTGGCGCGGCCGGGCCAGCTTAAACTCCAGGGCCGTGCCCTGCCCCACCTCGCTACGCACCCGGATGGTGGATTTGTGGGCCTCCACGATGTGCTTGCTGATGGCTAGGCCCAGGCCCGAGCCGCCCGAGTCGCGGGAGCGGCTTTTGTCGATGCGGTAGAAACGCTCAAAAATGCGGCTCTGGTGCTGCTTCGCAATGCCCTCGCCATCGTCGCGGACGGATACCCGGACGGCTTTGGCTGTTTCTGTTAGCGTAACGGTTACGTGGCCGGCCTCGCGACCATATTTCACGGCATTGTCAACCAGATTGACTAATACCTGTCGGATGCGGTTGCGGTCGGCGAGCACCAAAATGCCCCCCGCTGGCTCATTGGACAGTGCCAGCTCCAGCGCAACCTGCCGTTGAGCGGCTTTTGACTCTAACTGCTCAAATATTTCGCGCACTAGTTCGGCCAAGTCGAATGCTTGCCGCCGCATGCGAACCACGCCTTTTTCAATCTGCGAGATGGTCACAAGGTCCTGTACCAGTGCGTCGAGCGTATCGAGGCTGGTCGCGGCTTTCTTGAGGAATTTCTGCCGCAGAAAATCGTCATCCATGTCGCCATCCAACACAGTGTGCAGAAAGCCTTGGGCGGCAAAAATGGGCGTCTTTAACTCGTGCGATACGTCGGCTAGGAATTCCCGACGGAGCGTTTGCAAACGCTTTAGTTCGTCTATTTCCTGCTGTTTGCGCTCGGCCATTTGCAGAATCTCCTCGCGCATGCGTTTCAGCGGCTCGGGCCGAAACAGAAATTTGTTTGACAGCTTCCGGAATTCTTTCCGCTTAACGTTTTCCAGGCCAGCGTATATGTTATTGATTTCGCGAAAAATCAACGCCTCAAACGACAGATACACCAGCAGAAAGCAGGCCGCCACGGTGATGCCCGCGGCCAAAAAAGCCTGCTGAAACGGCAGCGTCGGCACCGTCCAGGCAAACGTGACGAGCACCGCTGCCACGAGCAAGGCAATCAGAATGGCAATCGAGCGGGAAGAGAAATCCATGTCATTTAACAGTTATCAATTAACATTTAACAGTTGTTCTTTCGTCTATCTGTTCACCTAGCCTGCTATCTGACTTACGCCAGCCGGGTCAGCCAAAACGCCTGTTAAATGTTAATTGATAACTGTTGAATGACACTTACTCATCGATATTAAACTTATAGCCCACGCCCTTAATGGTTTGGATGTGGTGGTCGCCGACTTTCTCGCGCACTTTGCGCACATGTACATCTACGGTACGGGCCAGTACGAACACATCATTGCCCCAGATATTCTGGAGCAGCTCTTCGCGGCCGAAAACCTTATGAGGCGAAGCTGCCAGAAAAGAAAGCAACTCAAATTCCTTTTTAGGCAATGATATTTTGCGACCATCCTGATACACGGCAAATCCCGTGCGGTCGATGCGCAAACCATTTATTTCAATAGTGTCCAACACTACCTGTGGGTCTTTGTCGCGGCGGACGAAGGCGGCTAGGCGGCCCATCAGGGCGCGGGGCTTGATGGGCTTGGCGATGAAGTCGTCGGCACCGGCCTCGAAGGCGGCTACTTCCGAAAACTCCTCGGCGCGAGCCGTTAGGAAAATGATATAGGTGTCCTTGAACTTCGGCAAGGTGCGTAGCTGCCGACAGGTGTCAATACCGTCGAGTTGAGGCATCATGACGTCGAGCAGGACGATGTCGGGCTCGAACTGGGGGGCAATTTCCAAGGCTTTGCGGCCGTCGGGGGCGGTAGCTACGTCGTAGCCTTCCTTGCGCAGGTTGTACTCCAGCAGTTCCACGATGTCCGGGTCATCATCGACTACCAGGATTTTGTAAGCAGTAGGGGCGGCAGTTGGTTGCACAGGGCGGAGGGTTGAGTCAGGAGATACTGTCGACTACAAAATTACCGTTTGCCGGGGCCAACCTATGTTACCTTTTTGTGAACTACTTCTGCAAGTGGTCTGCTCAAGGATTGGCCCCAGCGCGAGCCACCACATTCAGGCGATGCTTTAGCCCCTGATACTTATACATATCCACTTTCACGGCTCCCACAAACATCTCAGCCTGAATGAGAACCGGAATCTTGTTGCGGTCGTCGGAAAGGTAAACAGAAATGCCATCCTCCCCGCGGAAAAGCTTATTGGGGGGCATTTTGGGCACCAAGCGGATGGCACGGATAATACCGGCCTTGGTCTCTACGGTCTCGCGGCCCCTGTACACCACGTCCATGTTGTACACTTCATTGCTGAAAAAACCCTGTACCCGGATGACCTCGCCCACGCGGCGCTGATCGTAGTTGAGCGTTCGCAGAAAGTAGAAGCCACTGACTAGATCCTGCACATTCTCAGGTATTTTGTAGGTGCCACGCTTCACGGGGTCCTTTTCCTTCTTGCGCGACTCCACGCTGGCCATATTCTTAAAATGATCGAAATCAACGGTTTCGCGCTTGCGGTAGGTGTTCTCCTCAATGTTGCGGTAAAAGCGCTGAGGCAGGATGCTGGTCGTGTCGATGTGGGTGCGCCAGGTGTCGCGAACGCGCAGAAAGAAGTCGAAGGAGCCCAGGGTGCGGCCCGTTACGGTGGCCTGGTAGCAAGGGCGGTCGTTGATGCGCTGCAAAGAGCTGGATACCTCAATGGTAGCTTCCGCCGCGTTTATTAGTCCGTAATGCACTTTGTAGTGCATTTTCTCGCCCTTCACAAAGCTTGTATTCTTAATAGCGCGCGACCCATCAGCTGGCTGCCAGGCAAGCAACGCCAATAAAGGCAGCAGAAGCGGAAATAGCAGAAACCAGCGGCAAGTCATGAAGGGCAAACCAAAAAGTGATTCAATTGACACTAAGTCAAATGAAATGCCAGCAAATATATCCTTAACCCCACAAAAGACCGGCGGGGCAAGACAACGGGAAACATCAGCACTTAAAAACGAGTTGCACGACGGCGCGGATTGCAGCTAACACTTAACGGCTTGGGAACATAGCTTATTGCTAAACAAAAAAGCCCCCCAGATGAGTTCTGGGGGGCTTTTTAAGTTTGCAAAAAGTCAGAAAGCCTAGTCGTCGTCGTCGTCAGTCGATTCGTCGGTAGGAATGGCAGCCAGCGCGGCGGCCGGCTCACCTTTCACCATTGCCCGAATCTTGGCCTCGATTTCGTCGGCCAGCTCAGGGTTGTCGTGCAGAATGGTTTTCACGCCCTCACGGCCCTGGCCCAAACGGTCGCCGTTGTAGCTAAACCAAGAGCCCGACTTCGCGATGATGTTCATATCAACGCCCAGGTCGAGAATCTCGCCGACTTTGGAAATACCCTCGCCGTAGATGATGTCAAACTCCACCACTTTAAAGGGCGGCGCCACTTTGTTTTTGACCACCTTCACCTTGGTGCGGTTGCCGGTCACGTTGTCTTTGTCTTCCTTGATCTGGCCGATACGGCGGATATCCAAGCGCACGGAGGCGTAAAACTTCAGGGCATTACCGCCGGTCGTGGTTTCGGGCGTACCGAACATCACGCCGATTTTCTCGCGGAGCTGGTTGATGAAGATGCAGCAGCAGCCGGTCTTGTTGATGGTGCCGGTGAGCTTGCGCAGAGCCTGGCTCATCAGGCGGGCGTGCAAGCCTACTTTCGAGTCGCCCATGTCGCCCTCCAGCTCGCTTTTGGGCACCAGGGCGGCCACCGAGTCAATCACGATAATGTCGATAGCGCCGCTGGAAATAAGCTGATCGGCGATTTCGAGGGCTTGCTCGCCGTTGTCGGGCTGCGAAATGAGCAGGTTTTCGGTGTTGATGCCCAGCTTCTCGGCGTAGGCGCGGTCGAAGGCGTGCTCGGCGTCGATGAATGCAGCCATGCCGCCTTTCTTCTGGGCTTCGGCAATGCAGTGCAGGGTAAGCGTGGTTTTACCGCTCGACTCCGGACCATAGATCTCTACAACCCGGCCGCGGGGCAAACCACCGATGCCAAGGGCAATGTCCAGCCCGAGCGAGCCGGTGCTGATAGCAGGAATATCAACGACTTTGTTGTCGCTCAACTTCATGACGGTGCCTTTGCCGTAGCTTTTGTCCAGCTTATCCAGCGTGAGCTGGAGGGCTTTCATTTTTTCGGCGTTGGCGTTGACAACTTTGTCAGTGGATGCAGCCATTAGAATGGGGTTGGGGTATAAATGCTTAGGTTTGGTGAAATTAGGCTTTTTAGGCCGTTTTTACAACTGTAAGAGCCGCTTTGTAAGGGGTGCTAACAGCTACTTTGGGTTGGCTTTAGGTAACATGAGGAGGCTATATTTTGTGCCCGCAATGCTAAAAAAATTTGCTGATTCTGGGAAAAATAAATAATGCTAAAATTTTTGTCAAAGGTAGTCATTGATACCCAGATCAAACCGAATTTTTGGCGAGTATCCGGCCTGCTTTTTAGTCTGTTGCTAAACAGTTTTTCGGTTGTTGCCCAGCTCGATAATCACGCTTTTCAGTACTCACTGCCTGTTAAGCCCGAATACGAAGGCCAGCTTCGCGTGGCCGTGCAGGCATTCCTTTTTTCCAAGGATAACGAGTATTTCAACAAAATAGACGAGGGCCGAACCTATTACGGTACCCAGCTGGCGCCGCGCCTCGTGTATTTTCCTAACGCCAACATTCGGCTGGAGGCCGGCATTTTTTTATATAAAGACTACGGCACGTCGCGCCTGCGGCAGGTGCGGCCCGTGTTTACGGCCAAGTACCAAAATGGTCCCCACAGCCTGCTATTCGGTAATATCGAGGGGCACTTGCAGCACGGCTACATTGAGCCGCTGTTTGATTTTGAGCGCGTGATGACTAACCGGTTGGAAGAAGGCATGCAGTACAAGCTGCAAACCGACCGCGTGAAGCTGGATGCGTGGGTTGACTGGCAGCGGCAACAGTACCGGTTCAGCAACTTCCAGGAGCAGGTAGCGGGTGGCCTCACCTCCGAAATCACGGCTTACCAGGATTCGGCGGGCTGGCGGCTGGGCGTGGTGCCGTTGCAATTTCTGGCCATTCATCGTGGGGGGCAAATTGATACGATTGCCACCCCGCTCCAAACCATTTTCAACTTCGCTACCGGCCTGCGAGTGCGGCGCAAACTGCCACTAGGCTTTGTGCAGGCCCTGCATTTTGATGGGTACGTTACGCGCTTCACCGACTACTCATTTACCGAAGTCCTTCCCTATGACAAAGGCAACGGCCTGTACCTGAACGCGGGCGTGAATACGCGCCTCTCCAATATTATGCTCAGCTATTGGTCGGGCAATGGCTTTTTCGCGCCCCAGGGCGGACGGCTGTACCAATCCATTTCCAGCACCGTCAACAATTCCGATTTCACCCAGCGCCGCCGCGAGCTGCTTATTCTGCGCATGTTCAGCGACTTCCATTTGCCCGGCAACGTCATTCTGACGACGCGCTTCGAGCCATTCTATGACTTCAGACGCCGGCAGATAGAGTTTTCCTTCGGCGCTTATCTGAATTTCAACCAGGAGTTTATCCTGACTACCCTGCGTCGGGCCGACTGAAGGCCCCGAGCGAGTAGAGTGCTAAGAACGATCTAGCGCGAAGTATAGAATTTCAGACTTCTTCTCCGATGCGCGCGCAGGCCACAGGCGCGGTCGTGGGGGCAGAAGCCGGAAGCCGCCCGCTATGGCCACCGCGTAGCTGCGCGGATTATTCGCGCGGCATCGAATGATGAGACGGTCAGCGTTGATGATAGGACTAAAGCCCAGCTTCACGGCCGCCATTAGCGCCTCACGAGCGTAGCCCTGCCCTTGGGCTTCGAGGGCCAGATAATAGCCGATTTCGGCCGTTACCGTTTTCGCCCAGGTAGGCTTCAAACTAATGTCGCCCAGGTATTGCCCCCCAGCCGTGTGCCAGATGCCCAGCACGAACATCCGCTTGGTGTGCCAGTCCTGCTCGAATGATTCCAGAATGCGGCCCGCGTCGGCGAGAGTGTGAACCGCAGCTAGCCGGGCTGGGAAAGCTTCCTCCAAGCGGTTCCGGTCCTTTGCAAGCACGGCAAAAAACAGGGCTTCATCGGACGGTACATAGGGCCGCAACATGAGGCGAGGCGTGAGCAGGGGCAGGTCGGCGGCGGACATAAGTCGTCGGAAGCGAGGCAGGCTTACCTACGCGCAAACAAGGCTGATGGATGATAGAGGTAGGGCATTAGTAACTCTGGGGGGCAAATCCCGTTTGTTTTAAACGATCAACAAATAAGTCGGAGGGGCCTTACCCTTCATTAGCTACCTATTACTCAACCTTACTCCTACATGCTATGAAAAGAAGACTGGAAGGCAAAGTAGCCATCGTAACCGGCGGCGGTGCCGGCATTGGCGAAGCTATCTGTAAGCGCTTTGCTCAGGAAGGCGCGGCCGTGGTAGTCGTGGGCCTCGACACGGACCCCGTGCGCGAGGTAGTGGATGATATTCAGGCCCGTGGCGGGCGGGCTATTGGTTTTTTGGGTGATATTTCCCGGCAGGAAGCCGCAGAAGAGTGCGTAAAGCTGGCCCTGCACGACTTTGGCAAGCTGGATATTCTGATTAACAATGCCGGCGTGTTTCCGGCCACCGCCGAGCTGGATAAGTACCCCGTGGAGGCCTTTGAATACATGATCAAACACAACATCTACTCTGTGTTCATGATGAGCCGCGCCGCGCTGCCTCACCTGCAAAAGAGTCGGGGCAATATCGTGTCGGCCGGCTCGGAGGCCGGGCAGATGGGCTCGCCCATGATTACGCCCTATGGTGGCACCAAGGCCTGGGTGATGACCTTCTCGCGCGGTTTGGCCGTGGAGCAGGCCAAGCACGGCGTCCGGGTAAACTGCGTCGGCCCCGGCCCGATCGACACGGCTTGGACGCATAAGGAAACGGGCCCAATGGACTCGAAAATGGAGAAAAATACCGTGAATGGCGTTCCGATGGGGCGGCGCGGCACCCCGGAAGAAGTAGCTAACGTGTATCTGTTTCTGGCTTCCGACGAGGCTAGCTACGTGACGGGTGCCACCTACTTCGTGGATGGCGGCGTAACGCTTTCTAAAAGCCTGTCAGGTGAGGAAGTGCCCGCCCACCTGAAGAAAGAGCCCACCGACGGCCTCCACCTCCAGCACGAAAAGGACGGCCACACCAAAGTAAAGTCGGAATACCAAGCGAAGATGCAGTAAGCTGAGCTACAGTCTTCCCGGATAGTTTACAACAAAAAAAGCCCCCTAGAACAGTCTGGGGGGTTTTTTTGTTGTAGAGAAGATAAAAAAGCAATTGCCTACTTCTTGGGGCCGACCTGAAGGCTGGTACTGGCAGCAGCCGGGTGCTGGTACTGCAAGGGGCTGCCCAGGGCCTGCTGAATACGCATCACATTGACCTGCCGGGCAGCTTCGTTGAAAAACTCCAGCCGGCGAATAAGCATTTCCTTCACCAGCATACGCCCCTCAGGCGTGCGCATGATGGATTTCTTGTCTTCCAACAGGCGGCGCATAATGCCTTCCGTCTCCGACTCGTGGCGCATGTACTGGTCGCGGAACTCAGCCAGACGAGCCAAACCCTCGGTGGTGAGGCGGTACTGCGCGCCACCCTGGTTTAGCACCTCACTGAGCACGTATACTTCCAGCGGCAGGGAGGTGGCCAGCGTAGTAGTGCGCAAATCGAGGCCCGCCTGCAACGCATCCAGAATAATAGCAATGTTGCGCTCGAATTGCTGGTAATAACCGGAAGCTTCCATTATTTCAATTAACGGTTAATATTTATCATTTAACAGCCTTGCTGGCGTTTCATTTAACATTTAAAGGAATCTTGGCTGGTTGATAGCCACCTGTTAAATGTTACTTGTTAAATGACTTAAAGGAGTTCTTTTACAATCTGCTCCACCGAAATGCCTTCGGCTTCCGCTTTGAAATTACGAACCAGGCGGTGCCGTAGAATAGGCAGCGCTACGGCCCGCACGTCCTCGATATCGGGCGAGTATTTGCCGTTGAGCAAGGCGTTGCATTTAGCCCCCACAATGAGGTGCTGCGAGGCCCGCGGCCCGGCGCCCCACTCCAGCAGTTGCGTAGCCCGCGCCGCGCCCCGATCCGTATTCGGGCGGGTTTTGTGCACCAGGCTCACGGCGTATTCTACCACATTGTCGGCCACGGGTACGCGGCGCACCAAATGCTGAAACGCTTGAATGTCATCGCCGTGCAATATTTTGCTCACCGTGGGGCGATGGTCAGACGTCGTGTTTTTCACGATTTGCAGCTCGGCCTCATAGCTGGGATAGCCCAGCTGAATATTGAACATGAAGCGGTCGAGTTGGGCTTCGGGCAGGGGATAGGTGCCTTCCTGCTCAATCGGGTTCTGGGTGGCCAGCACGAAGAAAGGCCGCTCCAGCGGGTAGCGCTGCCCGGCCACCGTTACCGAATATTCCTGCATGCTTTCCAGCAACGCCGCCTGCGTTTTGGGTGGTGTCCGGTTAATCTCATCGGCCAGCACTATGTTGGCAAATACAGGTCCTTTCACAAAATGAAAATCCCGCTGCTGGTTCATGGTTTCCGAGCCCACGATGTCGGAAGGCATCAGGTCAGGAGTGAACTGAATGCGGTTGAACGAGAGGTCTAGTGAGTCGGCAATGGTCTGGATGAGCAGGGTTTTGGCCAGGCCCGGTACACCTACCAGCAAGCAATGACCCTGCGAAAACACGGCCGTAAGCACCAGGCGTACTACCTCATCCTGACCAATAATAATTTTGCCGATTTCCTGCCGCAGGGCTTGGTAAGACTGGGCCAGCGCGTCGGCAGCTTCTTTATCGGAAGAGAAATTTCGCATGTAAGGGTAGGGGAGACATGAGTACAAAGAAGTGAGAGGCGAGACTTTGTTTTGATAGCACGTCAGAACAAAGTCTCGCCTCTCACTTCTCTGCACTCGCTTCTAACTTAATTAACCGTATTGAGCAGCTTGCAGCCAGCGTACTGCGGGTCTACCTCAATATAGACGTCGCCACGGTTCTTCTTGAACCACTCATCCAGTGCCTTGTTTTTCTTCTCATTGAGAGCAGCAGCGGCGATTTTTTGGTAGTCGTCCTGCAGGTTGGCCTGGTGGGGTGGGTTGTTCGATTTCAGCCACAGAATACGCATGGCGTCCTTGCCGTCGTCTGTGCGGTAGGGCATGGGCGGCGTAATACTGCCCACTTTCATGGTATCAATAATGAAGAAAATGGCTGGGTCAATCTTGTCTAGGGGCAGATAGTTGCTCCGGTCCTGGGGATTCTGAATCAGGCCGCCGTTGCCGCTGGTATTTTTGTCGTCCGATACGTCTTTGGCCGCTTTGGCAAACGTGACACTATCGGCGAGAATGCGTTTGCGAACTTTGCTGAGCTGAACAGCTGCCTCGCTTACGTCGGAGGTGCCAGTAGCGGGCTTTAGCAGGATGTGGCGGGTGCTGAACGTCTCGCCTTTGCGCTCGATGAGCTGGATAAGGTGAAAGCCAAACTGCGACTCCACGATAGGCGACAGTTGACCCGGTTCCAGCCGCAAAGCCGCCGCCTCGTACTCCGGCACCAGCTCGCGGCGCTTAAAAAAGCCTAAGTAGCCACCTTGGGCCGCCGAGCCAGGATCTTGGGAAAACTCCTTAGCCAGCTTCTCAAAGTCTTCCCCTGCCTGAATACGGGCGCGGATATCGTTGAGCTTGGCCTGCGCTTCCTGCTTGACCTTCTGATTAACCTGGGCAAATTTAATAATCTGACCTACCTCAACTTCGGTAGAATAGTAAGGCAAGCTATCCTTCGGGATACGGCTGAAAAACTGCCGTACCTCGCGGGGCGTCACGGTTACTTTGCCGGAAATCTCTTCCTGCATTTTCTGCTGAATAAGCTGCTCTTTCACCTGGGGCCGCAAGTCGTCCTTCAACTGCTTAATGGGCTTTTTGTAGTACTCTTCCAGCTTTTGCTCTGAGCCAATTTGCTGCACGAAGTACGCCATGCGCCGGTCGAGCTCACCTTTTACCTGGTCGTCTTCGACTACCACGGAGTCAACCTCCGCTTTGGCCAGCATGAGCTTATTGAGCACGATGCTTTCCAGAATCTGGCACTTCACGTCCGGGGGCAACGGTTTGCCCTCGGCCCGCGCTACTTCCTGCTGATAGATATTTTCGAGGTCGGAGCGCAGCACAATCTGGTTGTCCAACTTCACAATGATGGCGTCTACGGTTTGGCGACCTACCGGCCGAGCCACGCCCAACTGAGCGAAACCAACGCTAACCGCACCCACTAGCAAGCTGCCGCTTAACAGCGCCACCCGAGCCGCCGTACGAAATAATTGAGTCATGTAATTCAGAAAATAAGAGACCAGGCAGCAAAGAAGGCCTAGCCCAACGGCTATCGAAACGCGAAAAGCCGCCGGTAAATTTCAACATAAATCCCTTCTCCGGCAAAAAGCTGGTTTCAGGGCCAGAAAAGAGCGTTTCGAGATAAAGAGACCTTGTTGACGGCTAACGTTGCGTGCCTGCCTAACTTTTAGCGGGCAATAGTAAAGACCGTGCTTAGTCTATAGCCTCAATGAAAAATGCCCCCCAGAAATCAACATCCATTGTTGAGCGCTCCGGGAGGCATTTTCAGTCAGATCTACCCACTTATTTGGTGACCAGCTTATCTACTTCTGTCTGATTGACCTGCACAGGGTACTGGGTGCGCAGCTGCTTCAGCCATTCCTTTTCCAGATAGTTCTGATAGTCGGAAGTAGCCTGACCGCGGGTTTCAGATAGAATCTTGGGCCCGGCTGGCAATGCTTTCTCAATGGTAACCGCGTAATAGCGGCCATCTTTCTGCACCGGATAGGTGCCTGCGCCGCGGCCCATTACCTCATCTACAACCTTGCTGTCGCCCTTCTGGAAGCTCTGCTTCGTGATCTGCACGGCCAGTGGATTCTTCGCATTCAGGTTTTCTTCCAATACAGCGGTGTTCGTACTGGTCAGGGTAAGCAGAGTCGAAGCATCGGTGGCCGGCGAAGTCGATGTCCTAGTGCTGATGCGGCTGGCTGACACGCCCTTGCCCGTTAGGTAAGTGGCTACGGCGGCAGCCCGGCGCTGGGCCAAAGCGGCTGATTCGCCGCGCTTTACCCGGCCAGCCACGGTCAAACTCAGGGTTGTATCTGTCGCCAGGTTTGTAGCCAAACGGTCGAGGCTGGCTTGGCTGGGGGGCAAAATAGTGGCCTGACTCGCGCGGAAGGCTACTGGAGCCGGCGTATTGCGGGTCAACTCAAAGCGGCCCGTCGCCAGTTGCTTTTGAGCCTGGGCCAGCAAAGCCGGCGAGGCCGCGCTGATCATTGTGGCCTGCACGCGCGGGCCCCACTGGTAGTTGGCCTGGTTGGCGGTAAAAAACCGCTGCAGGCCCACAGTGTCCGTCAGCGCCTTCAACCACACCTTCTCATCCATCAGCTGGAAAAGCAGAATACCATCGCGGTACTCTTTTACCAACATGCGGTAGTCTTCGTACTTCGTGTCGAGGTTAGTTTTTTCGAATTCCGTCAGGCTTTGGTCCACGTACTGATCGTAGAGCTGCTGCATCACGAAGCGCGGATCGGCACCGGCGCGCGGGCGCTGGCTTTGCTGCACGTAAGCCAGAAAATCCTTGGTCAGATATGGCTTGCCTTTAATGGTAAGCAGCGGCGCGTCGCCGCTCACTGTCGTCTCGCCTTTCTTCCGCTTCCCGCTTGGAAATTTGGCTAGAAAGGCGTCTGACTTAAAGCGACCATTTACCAGCGCCGTATCAGCCTGCGCCAATAAGGCATCACGCACGACGGGCATTTCTACGAGTTGATTCTCCTGCCGGATGCGCTTGAGAAAAGCCGCACGGTTTAGCTCCGAGCGGGAGTCTTTGGCTACTTTGCTCTTGAGCGTGGGTGCCATCGTCTCAAAGGAGGGTACCGGCTGTTTTTCAATTAGCTTAATGATGTGCCAGCCGTACGGCGTCTGGACCGGAGCCGCGATATCGCCGGGCTTCTGGAGCTTAAAAGCTACCTCCTCGAAGCTCGGAATCATGCGCCCTGTGCCGAAAGCGGGTAGCTCGCCACCATTGGCGGCTGAGCCAGCATCTTCCGAAAACTGCGTTACCAGCTTGTCCCAGTCTTCGCGCCGACGCAAGCGGGAGTACAGCTCGTCTACTTTCTTTTTAGCGGTTACGGAGTCGGCCTTGGGCATGCCGGGTGTGGCCCGAATCATAAGGTGCGCTACCTTAATCTCACCCTGGGCCGTCCGCACGTCATTTACTTTAATGATGTGGTAGCCAAAGCGCGTCCGAACCGGTGCCGATACTTCGCCGGCTTTTGTCTTATACGCTACGTTCTCAAATGGATAAACCATCTGCATAGCCGTAAAGTAGCCGAGCTGCCCGCCATTGTCGCGCGCCGAAGGGTCTTCGGACGCCTGGCGGGCTACCTGGTTGAAATCTTCCCCGCTGGTGACGCGCTGGCGCAAAGCCACCGCCCTCTGGTAGGCTGCCAAGGTATCCCGCGGGTCAGCATCGGGGGCCACGCGCACCAGAATATGGGAGGCGCTAATTTCCTTGCTCAACCGGTCGTAAGCCTCGCGCACGAGCTGATCCGTCACGCTTTTCTCGGTGAGGTAAGGTTGGGCCAGCTGCTGCCTGTAGCCATCCAGCTCCCGTTGAAAAGCCTGCGTAGTGTCTATGCCTCGCTGCTCGGCTTCCAGTACTTTGAGCTTAAAGTTGGTATAGAGGTCGAGGTATTCCGTCACGTTGGCGCGGGTCCCGAAATCGGGAGCCGTCGCGTTGTTTTTTCGGTATACGTAGGCAAATTCCGAGGCTGGTACTACTTGCTTCCCCAGCGTAACTACCGCCGGCTGCCTGGCGGCAGAAGTGGTTGATTTGGTAGACTGGCATCCGACGGCCAGTAGCGCGCCGGCCGCGAGGCTGGCGTACAAAATGCGTTTGGGCATAAAGAAAATAAGATGCGACACGAACAATGACTTCACGGTAACCCTCAGGGCCGGGTCGTTGCCAGATGCAATTTTACGGATTTTTTTTGCCTAACTCACCGCGCTATCAAACTGAGCGTGTACAAAAAAGCCCCCCAGGGCTGGGGGGCTTTTTGAAAATCAGAACGCTGAACTAAATAACTTTCTTGTAGAGCCGGCAAACGTTGTGGTTGCCTGAGGAAGAAAACTCCACGCGGTCCATAATGCGGTTAACCAGCGCCATCCCTACGCCACCTTTCTTACCCAAGCGAATATGCTCCAGCAAATCGGGCTCCCGAAAGCTGGAAGGCTGGTAAGATTCTTTGCTGTCATCCTCTATCTCAATGCCGAACATATGGTCTTCCATAGCCAGCTTGAGTTGCAGGAACTGCGTTTCATTCTCGGCATTGGCATGGATAATCAGATTGGCTACGACCTCATCAACCGCCAGTACAATCTGATTGACGTGCAATTCGGATAAGTGGTAAACAGCCAGATAGTCGCTCACGAAGTCGCGCACTGTCTTCAGGTTGGCTCGGCTACAACTAATGCGAATCGCGTTCTTCATCCCCTCGTTGCGCTGAAAGACTTATATGGCAGTGGCTTCCGATTCGGAAGGTACGATGGTCATCAGCGTATCTAACCCCAAAATCTCAAATACGTTATGCACTTTCTCTTGCATATTAAAAAATACCAATTTTACATTGGCATCCTGGAAGCGCTGTAAGTGTGAGATGAATACGCCCAGGCCCGCCGAGGAAATGTAGTTAAGGCGCTGGCAATCAATTAATACTTTCTGATGATTCAGGACTTCAGACTTGGTCAGTTCCGTGTCAAGAATCACAGAAGAGCTGGCATCCAACTCGCCATCGAGGCTGAGCGTGAGCGTGTGCGCGGTGGTTTGTTGCGTGATTTTCATAGGACCCATCTACGTCAGACGGTTGGTTCTGGTTGGGACGCACGGAACTTGATAACCAGTAAGGTCTGGTCGTCGTGCATTGGTTGGCCACGGCTGAATTCGGCCAGGTCTTCCAGAATCATATTTTTGATTTCATCGGCCTCGAGGTAATACGTGCGCTCCAGCATCTGTTGCAAGCGCTCCTCACCGTATTCTTCCTTATTTGTCCCCCGCGCCTCCACAATGCCATCCGTGTAGATTACCATTACGTCGCCGGGGTTGTAGTCGTAGAACTGGTTTTTAATATGTTTCTCGTACGAGTCGTGGCGAATGATGCCTAACCCTAGCCCCGCCGTGTGGAAGTAAGACACTTCCTCCTTGATGGAGTGATAGTACAAGGTGTGACAATGGCCGGCGCGTGCAAAAACGAAGCCACGGTTCTCATAATCTATTATATATAGAGATGCTGTAATAAACGACGACTTTTCGAGGCAATGGATAAGTGCTTTATTAGCCATTGCCATGAACTTGCTGGGCACCGGAAACTTTTCGCGCTCATTGCGGGCTAGCGGGTTCTCTTGCATCAACGCATGGAAAATGCCTTTCATCTGCGCCATATGGAAGGCCGCCGTAATACCCTTGCCCGATACATCACCGATAAGAATAGCCAAGCGCTGACCCGGCAAGTGCAGAAAGTCGTAAAAATCGCCTCCCACCTCCTTGGCAGCCAGCGCATGCGAGCTGATTTCGAACCAATTGTCAATCGGTAGGTCTTTGGGAATCAAGCTTTCCTGTACCGTAGACGCGATTTTTAACTCCTCTTGGACGCGCTCATTCTGAATAGAAGCAGCTACCAGCTGTAGGTTTTCGATGCTGAGGATAGTCTGGCTGGTAAAGGTTTGCAGAATGCCCAGGTTCTCGCGGTCAAAGCCTTGAGGCTGGTTTTTTAGCATATATAATGCCCCGTACTGGCGCTTCGCGGAGCGCAAAGGCATCACGATAAGCGAACCGAAGGGCAATTCTAAGCCGCGGAAGCCGCTGCTGTGCGGCAGGTCATTATTCAGGTACTCAATGTGCCCCAAGTTATAATCGGCCAGCAGCCCCCGAATGGCAGTGCATTGCTCCTCCGTAATATGGTAGCGCTGGCCCTTATATGCTTCGTCTCTTGCTTCTACATCGAGCCAGGCGGCGTCAGCTTCCACGGTTTGCACTGTTGCGTCGAAGAGCATACTGTACACGTCTTCCTCTGTTTGCCCGCGCTGAATAAGCTGTGTAAGACGTTGCAGGCTCAAAATTTCCTCCCGCTTCTGCTCAAAGACGCCTGCCGTTGGCAAATTGGAGAATGTGACAAACAGCCCCATTACAGCATAAAATGCCGCGAAAAACACCGTGAGCAGCAAGAAAGCATGCTGAGGTTCGGGCGCTATCAGTTTGGGGTCGTACTGAACCCGTACGAAGTAGGCCACAAAAATGGTCATGCACAGCAGGATAGCCAGCTGCATGAATACCACTTCCCACTTCTGCCGCCGGTTCAGATATGCTACCCACTTTTGGTTGCCGCTCAGATATACGCCAAAAATGGCTAACCCACCAATAACCAGCAGCGATAAGGGGGTAGGCAACTCCCAACCCGAAAGCTGAAATAGCAGCGTACCACCTAATAGGATTTCAAAAAGCTCCCACTCGCGGCGCAGCCTGCCCGAAGATCTGAACAGCACCAAGGACCGCCATGTGTAGGCGGTGCTGGCCAAGAATAGAATAAACAGCCCTAAGTTAATAGTGTAAATCACCGCGAAAAAAGTGCGGTCACTGCTTGGCAGTTGGTATTGAACAAAGCGCTCCAGCAAGTGCAGGGCTACGCAAATGCTGGCCAGTATGCCTGGTCCGAGCACCAACCGACGAAACAACCCGACAAAGTCAGTGCCCCGTAAGGGATCAGGCTGGAGGCGGTAGTACATGAATACACCTGCCGCGAAAACGGCTTGGGCAACCAGCGTTACCCAATCGGGTGGAACTGGTAGGGAAGCTGTTGTCGGCGAGCCAGCGCGAAGAAGCGTACTAACCAGCAGCACGACCCAGCTTAGCAGTGTAAGGGGTAATAGCGTGGCTGTTAGCCTCTGGCTAGAGGGCATAGAGAGTAATTAAGTACAAATTGCGCGCAAAAAGAAAAGACAAGGGCAAACGGAAATATTGAGCAAGATAAAGCCTTAATAGATAAATATAGAGCGGCGCATCTTTTTCCCTGTTCAACGCTGACATTCAGAGCAGAATAGTTTTGAGTCAGCGCCACCTAAAGTAACCTAAATATGGATTAGATCATTACATATGATAAGGAGGGCCCTTTGTAAAATCTATTCTATGTATTTACCCGCTGTTTTTTGAGTGCAAATACGAGGTAGGAGCTCCGGGCTTGTCTCAGAAATCTTACGTTAAATGCTTGTATGCATAAGCCAAAAAGGCCATCCGCTTTGCAGCGAATGGCCTAGTATAATTCAATAAAGCCCTCCGCTTCTAGCGGCTGCTGTAGTTAGGCGACTCACTGGTAATCTGTACGTCGTGGGGGTGGCTTTCGCGCAGACCCGCACCTGTGATGCGCACCATACGCGCCTGCTGTAATACGGAGATGGTGGCAGCGCCGCAGTAGCCCATACCGGCCCGCAGGCCACCCGCCAGTTGATAAAGGACCTCACCTACACCGCCCTTAAACGGCACCCGACCTACGATGCCCTCCGGTACCAGCTTCTTGACATCATCTTCCGAAGACTGGAAGTAACGGTCCTTTGAGCCGTCTTCCATGGCTTCCACCGAGCCCATGCCCCGGTAGGTCTTGAACTTGCGGCCTTCATAAATAATAACCTCGCCCGGAGCCTCCTCGGTACCCGCCAGCATAGAGCCAATCATGACGGAGGACGCGCCGCCGGCAAAAGCTTTTACCGCGTCGCCCGAAAACTTCACGCCGCCATCGGCAATAAGCGGCACGCCGGTACCTTCTAAGCCGCGCGCGGCCTCAATCACAGCCGTAAGCTGTGGTACTCCGATACCGGCAATAATGCGGGTGGTGCAGATAGAGCCAGGCCCTACGCCTACTTTTACGGCATCGGCACCGGCGTCGGCCAGGGCGCGAGCCCCTTCGGCGGTAGCTACGTTGCCGGCAATTACTTCCAGGTCAGGATACTGCTGTTTGATGCTGCGCACGGCGTCGAGTACGCCTTTGGAATGGCCGTGGGCTGTATCCACGCTTACTACATCCACTCCAGCTTGCACTAAAGCAGCCACTCGCTCGAGCAGATCGGGGGTGACACCTACAGCGGCACCTACGCGCAGGCGGCCAAATACGTCTTTGCAGGCGCGGGGCGTGCGCCGACGCTTGCGGATGTCCTTGTAGGTAATCAGGCCAGTAAGGCGGCCTTGCTCATCCACGACGGGGAGCTTTTCTACTTTAAACTCCTGGAGCAAGTCTTCGGCCTGCGCCATATCGGTGCCGGTGGCCGCGGTTATTAAATTCTCGCGGGTCATTACTTCGGCTACTGAGCGCTCCATGTCCTTTTCGAAGCGCAAATCGCGGTTGGTCAGAATACCTTTGAGGTGGCGCTGCTCGTCAATAATCGGAATGCCGCCAATCTTGTGTTGGCGCATGAGCTGCTTGGCGTCGCCGAGAGTGGCCGTTTCGGCTAGCGTAAACGGGTCCAGAATCATCCCGCTTTCCGAGCGCTTCACCCGGCGCACCTGCTCGGCCTGCGCCTTGATGCTCATGTTCTTGTGAATGATGCCGATGCCGCCCTCCTGCGCCATCGTAATGGCCAGCTCATACTCAGTAACAGTATCCATGGCTGCCGACACGAAGGGCAGGTTCAAACGGATATTACGGGTGAGCTGGGAGCTGGTGTCGGCGTCGCGGGGCAATACCTCCGAATAGGCAGGCAGCAGCAGAACGTCGTCGTAGGTAAGGGCCTCGAAGGCAATTTTGGCAGATTGGTCAGCCATAGCAACAAGAAGATTAGGTGACTCTTATTGCCGGGTAAAGCTACGACGAAAAGTTGGGGTACATGGTCAGGAGGGGGAATCTTCTGATCAATAAACAGTGAAGAAAGAAATTAAAGGGGCTGAATAGGTTAGTGCCGCAGGAATTTGCCCCCCAGAGCAACCGCGTTACCCAGGTTTGAAACCAAGGATAAGGAACAGAACTAACAAGGGATAACATACCTATTTTAAACCGTTTTGCCGCCGCGTCCCCCGCATAGGCTCTGCCTCCAGGGGGTTGTCGGGCCAATAATGCTTTGGATAACGTCCACGCATATCCTTGCGCACTTCAAAGTAGCCCGTGGCCCAGAAGCTGCGCAAATCCCGGGTGACCTGTACTGGCCGATGGCCGGGCGAGAGCAGGTGCATGGTAAGCGGAATTTGCCCCCCAGCCACCCGAGGCGTGTCCAGCAGCCCAAATACTTCCTGCAAGCGCACCGCCAGCACCGGCGTTGTGGGGTCCGAATAATCGACGCGAATGCGCGAGCCGGTGGGCACTTCCAGGTGGGCGGGTGCCAAGCGGTCCAGCTCCTGACGCTGCGCCCAACCGCCGGGCAGCCAATTTAATAGAGCCTCGCTTAAATCTAAACGATTTACCTCGGCAAGGGAGCGTAAGTTCGTGAGGTATGGCCCCAGCCACTCTGGTAATTGCTGTAATAAGGCGGTGTCTGATACCGCAGGCCACTCAGTAGGCGTCGCCTGATGAAGAAAAGCTAGTCGTTCACGCAGGTGTTGGGCCGATTCGCTCCACGGCAAGCGCCCGATGCCTAAGCTGCGCAGGCCCCTAAGTAGCGCCGTTGCCATGGCCACTGGATCGGGCTGGGGAAGGGGCTGGTCGGCGAGAACTAACGCTCCAAGGCGACGCAGGCGGCGGGCAACTACGCGCCCAGCCGGATCATCCCAGCGCACCTCTTCCTGCGTGGTGATAAGGTCGGCAAAATGCTGTTCTAGCTCGGCTCGTTCGAGCGGCGCGGCCAGCACCGCACGCGGCGCGGCGGCATTGCCATCTAAGTGAGCTACGGCAAAAAACATGGTCTCCTGCCCAAAGTGCTCGGCGGGCAATATGGCCCGCTGCCCGGTCACGAGGCGCACGCGTTCAGGTGTTTCGCGTTGGGCAAGGCGGTCGGGGTAGGCAAGGGCAGTAAGTAATCCAGCCGCGTCGGGCTCCAGCGGAGAGTTGGGCACAGCGGCGCGGTTGCGGAGCACAGCCGCTGCTTCGCGTACCCGATACAGGGCACCGTTATCCGGTATTAATCCGGGCAAGGGGGGGCGGCCCGTCATCAGGGCTTCGAGGCGGAGGCGCAAATCGGGCGGGGCAGGGGCACTATCGGCAGGGCGCAGCAAGTCGCGCTCGGTAAGCAAGGCCGCCAAGGCACAGGCCGTAGGACCGTGGCCAGCTTCTTTGCCCCGCAATACCAGATGCCCTAAGCGTGGCACCAACCCCAAACCTGCCAGCGCCCGACCGTGTGGTGTAGGTGGGCCAGATGACAAAATGGCCCCCAGCCGCACTAGCAGGTCGCGCGCCTGAGCCAGGGCTGCGGTGGGTGGCGCATCGAGCCAGCGTAGGGCGGCCGGGTCGTAGGTACCCCAGAGGGCCAGCTCCAGAGCCAGGCTGCTCAGGTCGGCAGTGAGTATTTCGGGGGGCAAATGTGCGGGGCGCTCTGCTTGTTCGGCTTCCGTCCAAAGCCGCATGCAGGTACCCGGTCCCAATCGGCCGGCGCGGCCCCGGCGCTGGTCGGCGGCGGCCTGACTCACGGGCACGGTTTGCAAAGTGCTCAGGCCGGTCCGGGGCTCGAAGTGTGGCACGCGGGCGTAGCCGCCATCTATCACCACCCGCACGCCTTCAATAGTTAAGCTGGTTTCGGCAATGCTGGTAGCCAGCACGATTTTGCGCCGCCCGGCCGGGGCTGGTCGCAAAGCCGCATCCTGCTGCACGGCGGGCAGCTCGCCGTGCAGCACGTGTATATCAATAGTAGCTGCCAGCGTGCCAGACAGGCGCTCAGCCACCCGGCGCTGATCGGCCAGGCCGGGCAGAAACACCAGCACATCGCCGCTGGGGTGTTGGGTCAATGCTTCGCGAATAGCTGTTGGCACCAGCGCAGTCAGCCGCTCCGTAGGCCGGTTGCCAGCCGCTGCTACCCGACTGGGAGGCAAATAATGGGTGCTGACGGGGTGCTGAAGACCCGCGCTACGCACCACTGGTGCGCCGAGCCAGGTGCCCAAACGCTCAGCTTCCAGCGTAGCACTCATGATGAGAATGCGTAAGTCGGGCCGTAGTACTGCCTGAGCATCAAGGGCTAAGGCTAAGCCTAAGTCGGCCTGCACGCTGCGCTCATGAAACTCATCAAACAACACGGCAGCTACACCCTCCAGGGCCGGATCATCCTGCAACATGCGGGTCAGAATGACCTCGGTAGCCACCTCAATGCGGGTTTTGGCCGAAATCCGGCTTTCCAATCGCACCCGATACCCAACCGTGTGGCCCACTGGCTCACCCAGGAGTTGGGCCATGCGGGCCGCTGCCGCCCGCGCCGCCAGCCGCCGCGGCTCCAGCACAATAATACGCCCATTGGGCGGCATCCAAGAGGCATTTAGCAAAGCCAGTGGTACCAGCGTGGTTTTGCCCGCCCCCGGTGGCGCTTGCAACACGGCGCAATTGGTCGAGCCGAGCGTTGCAAGTAGCTCCGGCAAGGCTGCGCGAATGGGCAGATCAGGTAGCTGCAAAACGTTATTTACTTGAAAGTCTTATTTAAAAAGTAGCTGCAAAACAATTAGGCGGTCGTGCAGAGCAAAGCATCTCGCTCGCTGACACTGGATTAGCAATCAACCATAACTAGGCGAGATGCCTCACTTCGTTCTGCATGACCACCTAATTATGGCGCTTCTTTGATATACACTTGCTTAATAAACTGCTACCGAAGGGTCTACCTGCACGCTCCAGGCGTGAATGCCGCCGCGTAGGTTCAGTAGATTAGTCAGGCCGTGGCGGTGCTGCAGATAAGTCAGGGCCTGAGCCGAGCGCACGCCATGGTGGCAGATCAAGACCACGGGCCGGTCGGTGGCCAACTCCTCTACGTGCTGCGGTATATCGCCCAAAGGCACAAGCAAGCTGTCCTCAATGTGGCAGTACTCGTATTCTTCCGGCTCGCGTACGTCCACGAGTTGCAGCGGCTCGCCGCGCTGGAGGCGTGCGTGCAGGTCTTGGGGCGTGAGTTCGGGGAGCATAAAGGTTGGATGGGCTGGGGGCAAAAATGCGGTCTGACGGCAAAAATACGGGAAGCCTTGCTACCTTCGGCCACCCCAGAATATTTCCTATTGCCTAACCAACAGCGCGTGGCCTTATCTGATTTATGGTCTGGCTTACTGGCCAGCAGCCCCGTAGAATTTGTGGGCGTAATCACGGGCGTTGCCTGCGTGTGGCTGGCGGCCCGAAATTCCATCTGGAATTTCCCGACCGCCCTAGTGAGTTGCGCGTTATACGTTATCGTATTTTGGGACGCACGGCTGTACTCCGATATGGCCTTGCAAGGTGTCTTTATTGCCCTGGCTTTTTATGGCTGGTACCAATGGCTTTATGGTGGACCGCAGGCCCAGGAGCTGCCCGTGACGCGGGCCAAGGCGCGGCAATGGATATGGCTGAGTGCCGTAGGAGTGGTGTACGCAGCGGGTGTGGGTTACGCCTTAAGCCAATATACCGACGCTGCCATTCCCTACTGGGATAGCTCCACCACGGCCATCAGCCTGGTGGCCCAGGTGCTGCTTACGCGCAAAAAAATCGAAAACTGGCTACTCTGGCTGGTAGTAGATGTGGCCTACGTTGGCCTCTACTGGCACCGGGAGCTTTACCTCACAGCCGGGTTATATGCAGCCTACCTCGTATTAGCCGCCTATGGTTACTTCGAGTGGCGCCGTTTGTTGCGCTCCACGCTTCAGCCCCAAACCGCCTAAATGTTGCGCGTTGCTATTACCGGCCCCGAATCGACAGGCAAGTCTACGCTAAGCCGATTACTGGCCGAATATTATAAGACGACTTGGGCTCCTGAGTATGCCCGCCAATATCTGGAAGAATACGGTCCGGGCTACACGCTTCAAGATTTGGAAGCAATAGCCCACGGCCAACTTGCGGCTGAAGCGGCCGCAGCGGCTACGGCGCACGAAGTCGTGTTCTTCGATACCGATCTGTTGGTGATTAAAATATGGGCGGAAGACGCATTCGGGCAGTGCCCGGCCTGGATTCTGCGCCAGTTGGAGCAACAGCGCTACGACCTGGTTTTGCTGCCCAATATCGACCTGCCCTGGGAGTTTGATCCCCTGCGCGAACATCCGCACCGTCGGCAGTATTTTTATGATCTGTATCTGAATGAGCTGCGAAATATGGGCGCTACATATGTCGAAATTAACGGCCCGCCCGCCCAGCGGTTTGAGCAGGCGCGCAAAGCCGTGGACGCCCTGTAACCTCAAGCGGGAGCTTGGGGTTATATTTAGCCTATGACCCATTTACTCGAAAACGATCAGTGCCGCGCGGCCATACACAGCCACGGAGCCGAGCTAAGCAGCTTTATCCGCAAAGACCTAGATGGGCTGGAATATATCTGGCAAGCTAACCCGGACGTATGGGCGCGCCATGCGCCAGTGCTGTTTCCCATCGTAGGCCGCTTGCCCAACGATAGTTATGTGTATAAAGGCAAGGAATTTAACCTGCCGCAGCACGGTTTTGCCCGCGACCAGGAGTTCAACCTTACCAGTCAGACGAGCGACGAGCTGACCTTCAGTCTAAACGCCAATGAAGCCACCCGCGCTCACTATCCGTTTGACTTTCAGCTAACTATAATATACCGGCTGCGCGGCACCACCCTCACGGTAGGGTGGCAGGTGCATAATCCGGCCGCTGAGCAGGAGCTGCTATTTAGTATCGGGGCGCACCCGGCGTTTCGGTGCCCGCTACTGCCAAATGAGCAGTTCGAGGATTATTACTTTCAGTTTGATCATGCCGTCAGCTTCGAGCGGCACTTACTGACCGGTGGCCTGCTCACGGGGCAAACGGAACCTGTGGTGATCAACCACACGGAACTGCCTCTTACCTACGCGCTGTTTGCGGATGATGCGCTGGCACTCAAGAAGTTTGACTTCACTCACCTCACCTTGCGGAGCCGCCGCTCGGAGCGCGCCGTGCGCCTGCGCTTCGATGGGTTTCCTTATCTGGGTCTCTGGACCAAAGGCCCCGGCGCTCCTTTTGTATGCGTGGAGCCCTGGCAGGGCATTGCCAGCACGGTAGGCAATCCGCAGGAGTTAGCTGACAAAGAAGGGGTGCTGAATTTGCCCCCCAGCCAGACCTTTAACACCCAGTACAGCATTACGGTGGAATAATTGGCGACGCGTTTCAGCCTAAACGAAAAAGCCCCCACGGCCTGCTCCAGGTTGCTGCGTCAGCCACGATAACAGCATGGAAGTGGGCCACGGGGGCTTTTTGCTTAAATACCGCTACGATAGGAGCGGCGCGGTAGGGCGACTTGGGGAAGCAGGCCGACGATTATAGTCGGGTTCCCAGTCGTTGATGGGGCGGGTAATGCCGGGGGGCAAATCCAGATCGGGTAAGCCGTCGTCGAGGGGCTCGCCGCCCTCATCGTCATTGTCGGGAGAGGGTGGCCGCTGGAAACGACGCCGGGGCACGACCATGAAATAGGCGAGAATGGCAAGAACCACGAGCGTATACACAAGGCTGATCATGGCGGGTAGTGACTGGAGTTCAACGCAGTAAGAAGACCATAGGCTCCGATGATAACTAACGAGGCCGGGGGTGGAGTTGTTTTCGGACGCCACAATTTTCCCAGGCCGGGTAGTGCCTTCTCTAAGATACATAGTTTTTAACGGAAAGTAAAGGCCAGGCTGCATCGGTAGGAAGTATAAGTCGCCAGTTGTAGCTTTGCGACGAAGTTTAGGGGTGCCCCACCAACTCAACCGGTCATTTTGCCGGCAGCGGGGCTGAGATCATACCCATTGAACCTGATCCGGGTAATGCCGGCGAAGGGAACAAACGGTCCGCGAACGTAAAAACCGATCCCCCGACCCCTGGAGGGCGGTTCGTTCCACTTTTCTATTTTTTACTCTTGAAAAAGTATGTATTGACCGGCGCGGCGCTTGTGGCGCTAACCGGCGCGGCATGGGCGCAAGGCCCCGTGTCCGGAAGTCTGCTGGCGGCCAGCGAAGCCACTGGCAATCAGCCTCTACCAGGTGCCACTATTTACCTCGATGGTCAGGCCGTTAGCGCCACCGCGGCCGACGGCTCTTTTCTGCTACCGGCCGTGCCGGCCGGCTCCCACACGCTGCGGTTCACCGCTATTGGCTTCGGCCCGGCTACGGTAAGAATTACAGGGCAGGCGGAGCCCCAGCAGGTGCCGTCCGTAGCCCTGCAAATGGCCAGCAGCGTCACCTCGGAAGTACTCGTAACGGCTTCTCGCGCCAACGACCGCACGGCCACGGCCTACTCCGACCTTAGCCGTGAAGACCTAGACAAGCGCAACTTCGCTCAGGATCTGCCTTACCTGCTCGACCAGACGCCCTCCGTCGTCGTCACTTCCGACGCCGGGGCGGGCGTGGGCTACACCGACATCCGCATCCGGGGCACGGGTACCACGGGCATCAACATGACCATCAACGGGGTGCCGCTGAACGACCCGGAGTCGCGGGGGGCTTTTCTGGTGAATCTGCCCGATCTGGCTTCGTCGGTGAGCAGCCTGCAGGTGCAGCGCGGGGTGGGAACCAGTCAGAACGGCGGCGCGGCTTTTGGAGCTAGCATCAATATCTCAACTCTCGACGTGCGCCGCGAGGCATACGCCGAAACCCAGAACACCTACGGCTCCTTCAACACCTGGAAAAACAACGTGCAGTTCGGTACGGGGCTGCTTGGGGGGCATTTTACTGTAGATGGCCGCCTCTCGCGCATGGCCACCGACGGCTACATGAACCGGGCCGAATCGGATCTGAAATCGTACTACCTGGCGGTGGGCTACCAGGCAAGGAATACGCTGGTGAAGTTCATTACTTTCTCGGGCCGCGAGAAAACCTACCAGGCCTGGAACGGCGTGCCCGAGCCGGCCATAACCGGCAACCGCGACCTGCTGCAAACCTACGTGGACAACGGGGAGCTCTCGACCACCAACGCCGAGCGGGTGCTGCGGGAAGGACGGCGCTACAGCTACTACACCTACGACAACCAGACCGACAACTACCAGCAAAACCACTACCAGCTCCACCTTTCCCAGGGCCTGGGCCCGGACTGGAACATCGGGGCGGCCCTGCACCTCACGCGCGGCTTCGGCTACTACGAAAGCTACCGCGCCAACCGCCGCTTTTCGGCTTACAACCTGCCCAACGTGGTAATCGGTAATCAAACCATTACCCGCACCAACCTCATCGACCGCAAGTGGCTGGATAACTATTTCTACGGTGGCACCTTCGCCCTGAATTATCAGCCCAAGAATAACGACCGGTTTCAGGCAACGCTGGGCGGAGCAGCCAACCGCTTCGACAACGACCACTACGGCGAAATTATCTGGGCCCAATACGCTTCTACCAGCAACATTCGCCAGCGCTACTATTTCAACGAGGCCACCAAATCGGACTACAACGCCTACGCCCGCGCCACCTGGCAGGTGCTGCCCCGGCTCGGCGTGTACGGCGACTTGCAGCTGCGCCGCATCGACTACGCTATTAATGGGGTGGAAGACGACCAGAATGATGTAACCACTCGCGCACGCTACACTTTCTTCAACCCCAAAGCCGGGGCCACTTTCGCCGTGGCTGAGGGTCAGCAGCTTTACGCCAGCTTCGCCGTGGGCCAGCGCGAGCCCGTACGCGCCGACTTCACTGACCGCCCCGCCGGCGACCAGAGCGCCCGGCCTGAGCGCCTCGAAGACTTTGAAGCCGGCTACCGGCTGAACAAGACCCGTGGCCCGCGGACTCTACAGCTAGAGGCCAATTACTTCTACATGAATTACCGCGACCAACTAGTTGCTACCGGCCAGCTAAATGACGTGGGCACCCCGTTACGAACCAACGTAGCGCGCAGCTACCGCACTGGCCTGGAGCTAACTGGAGCCTACGCCCCCCTGCGCTGGCTGAATTTGAGCAGCACACTTACGCTAAGCCGCAACCGCATCTTGGACTACCGCGACGTTTCTTACGACGAGGAGTTCAACCCCGTGGTAGCCACCGAAGGCCGCACGACGACTATTTCCTACTCGCCGTCGGTGGTGTCGGCCCACACCCTAGAGGGCCAGCCCATAAAGGGTTTGCGTTTGGCGTTGCTCTACAAAACCGTAAGCCGCCAGTACCTCGACAACTCCGCCAATGAGGCCCGCAGCATTCAACCGTATCAGGTGCTTGATTTTCGGGTGCGCTATGCACTTCGCCCGGCGTTTATGAAGGAAATTGAGCTGGCTTTGCTCATTAACAATGTGCTCAACCGTGAGTACGTGGCCAATGGTTATACCTACGGCTACCTTGGCGCCAGCGGGCAGCAGGAAACCTTCAACTGGTACTACCCGCAGGCTACCCGCAACTTTCTGGTATCGGTAGGCTTGAAGCTTTAGAAGCTGTTCGACGATTGGCATAACCCCTAGCTCCCTCTCCTTAGGAGAGGGGGCTAGGGGTTAGTTTTTCTACTTCTAGTTCTAACGTAGTGAGCTATTCTGCCACTTCTGATCTAGACCTGGATTTAAAAGCTAGTTCCCCCTCTCCCTGGGAGAGGGGGCTAGGGGGTGAGGCCAATCATTGGGTTCTTCTAAATAATCAGCCGCACACCGCCCAACTCAGAAATATGGTAAGGAAACTGGTCGCCGGGCGAGCCGATGAACATGAAATTCTTAGGGATTTGCCATTCCCGTGACAGCTTATCAATGAGCTCGGGACCAAATTTGCCCTCCAGCGTTACAAAATCCACTTCAATCTGCTCATAGGCCCGATCCAGTACGTGGATGTCGGTGAGTAAGTCCTGCGGATACGTCTCGCCGGGCCGGAGCAAGGTTACAATTTTCAATTTGGTCGTAAACTCGTTTTCTACCACGTAAGCCATCACCTTATTGAGGTTGGAAACATTATCGCCCTTTGTAAAAAAAACGAATTCCTGCTGGTGCAATTCCCGCAGCATATGTCGCAGCTTGAGGCGGAGGAGCCGCGAAATGCGAGGCGATTGCTCAGCAAACGAGTTGGCGGCGGCCAGTATCAGATTCAGGATGCCGATGCGGTTCAGCATCACATAAATCAGCACCATAGCCGTCAGGAAGTACTGCAGGAACACAATCAGGTAGTCGGGGTGAATCTTGATGTTGCCGTACAGGGCCAGCAGAATGCTGACGAGCGCCAGCGTTACGGTAAAGATGCCCGCGTATACCGGCCGCGGTAGCTTAGGCCGCTTGCGCTTGAGCAAAAAATTACCCAGCGCGAAGAATGCCATTACCGCCAAAAACGAAATGGTATACACGCCCGACAACGGGCCCAGCTGCCCGTTGGTAATCAGCAGCACCGACACGCACAGCAGGAAGAAGGTGATGAGAATGATGTAGTTGCTCTCGCGCTTGTTTTCCTTTAAGAAGAATTGGGGCAGAATACGGTCCAGGGTCATACGCTTCATCAGGCCGCTTACCCCCACAAACGACGTGAGTACCGCCCCGCTGAGTACGGCCACCGCATCCACCGAAATCAGCGTGCCCAGCCAGGCGCCACCGGTAGTATTGCCCAAATGCGACAGCAGGGTTTCGGTATGCTCCCCAACCTCGCCCATGGGCAGGGCCGCTACGGCCAGAAAGGCAATAGCGGGGTTGAAGAAGCTCACCACTATCCACATATTGCGCAGGGTTTTGGCGAATACGCCCCTGGCCTGCTCCTCCACGAAGTTGGCGGAGCTTTCAAACCCCGAAATACCCAGCATAGCCGCGCTAAAGCCAAAAAACAACGCATTTGCGATGCTGCCGCCTTTCACGGGGAGGCTGAAATTGGCGGTGAGCGCATCAGTACCGTGAGTAGTTAAATACCAAATGGCACTGCCTACCAGCAAGGTAAGCGAGACAAGGTGAACCAGGAAGATGGCCACCGCCACCTTCGCCGACTCTGAGATGCCTAGAATAGTGAGCACCAGAAATAACCCCAGCAGCCCCAGCGTAGCCCAGATAATCGGCAGGCCATGCCACAATGTATGCAGATAATGCATGGCTTCACTGGCCGAAATAACCGCCGTAGCCATGTAGGAAAGAATGGTCAGACAGGCTGCTAAGGCCGCGTTGCGCTTACTGGTAGTGTTCAGCAGCACATTATACGCGCCACCATTCAGCGGTAGCGCGCCTACCACTTCGCCGTATATCTTCCGAAATAAGAACAGGACGGCGCCCACCATAAGTAGTGCAATCCAGGCGTATTGGCCGGCGTAGGCAATGGCCAAAGCCGATACATACAGGCACGAAGAAGAAATATCATTGCCGCAAATGGCAGTGGCTTCCAATTCGTTGAGCTTCTTCTCGTGACTCATAGGGGAGTAATGACGGGCTACAGAAACGACGAGCCGCAGTTGGTTAAGCTAATAACGGCTAAGCCGCCGCTGGGGGCATTTGGGCTAAGGTAGGCGAATAGGAGGCATTTATCCAATAGGCTTGGATTGGTGTCGATACGTTGGGGGGCTTTTTAGGGTAATTATTCCGAAGAAAAACCTTTGGGATGCAGCCTAAGCTCTGCCGCGAACCAAGCACATGATGAACCGGTTCTGCTAGTCGAAACCCTTATCTTTGAGCACCTACCCACCCCATTTATCTTCCTGTTATGTCTTCCCAAGCCGACGTCCTCTCGCCCGAATCCAAAGCCCATACCGCCCAGAAGGGCAGCACCAACGCCGCCGGCTTCACCGACTACTTCGACCTCGACGGCCTGCTCACCGAGGAGCACAAGCTTATCCGCCAGAGCATCCGTGACTTCGTGAAGCGCGAGATTTCACCCAGCATCGAAAAGTGGGCCCAGCAGGCGCATTTTCCGTCCGAAATCGTGCGCAAGTTTGGCGAGGTGGGCGCTTTTGGGCCTACCATCCCGGCTGAGTACGGCGGCGGCGGCCTCGATTATATCAGCTACGGCCTGATTATGCAGGAAATTGAGCGCGGCGACTCGGGCATGCGCTCTACGGCGTCGGTGCAGGGCTCCCTGGTGATGTTCCCCATTTATCAGTACGGCTCGGAGGAGCAGCGGCGCAAGTTTCTGCCCAAGCTGGCCTCGGGCGAGTGGCTGGGCTGCTTCGGCCTTACCGAGCCCGACCACGGCTCCAACCCCGCCGGCATGATGACCCGCCTGGAAGACAAGGGCGACTATTATGTATTAAATGGGGCCAAACTCTGGATTTCTAACTCCCCCGAGTGCCAGGTGGCCGTAGTTTGGGCCAAAAACGAAGAGGGCCGCATCAAAGGTGTCATCGTGGAGCGCGGCATGGAAGGCTTCACCACCCCCGAAATTCACAACAAATGGAGCCTGCGGGCCAGCACTACTGGCGAGCTGGTCTTCGACAACGTGCGCATCCCGAAGGAAAACGTACTGCCCAACGTGGAAGGACTAAAAGGCCCCCTGAGCTGCCTTGACTCGGCCCGCTTCGGGATTGCCTGGGGGGCAATTGGCGCCGCCATCGACTGCTACGAGTCGGCCCTGAAATATTCTTTGGAGCGCGAGCAGTTTGGCAAGCCCATTGCTGCTTTCCAATTGCAGCAGCGCAAGCTGGCCGAAATGATTACCGAAATCACCAAAGCCCAGCTTATGGCCTGGCGCTTAGGCGTGCTCAAAAATGAGGGTAAAGCCACCAGCGCCCAAATCAGTATGGCCAAGCGCAACTCCGTGAACATGGCCCTGCACATCGCCCGCGAAGCCCGCCAGATTCACGGCGGCATGGGCATCACCGGCGAATACCCCATCATGCGCCACATGATGAACCTGGAATCGGTGATTACCTATGAGGGTACGCATGATATTCATTTGCTCATTACGGGCGCGGATATCACGGGTATTCAGGCGTTTAAGTAAAAAGCGTGTTATATGAAAAGAGCAGTCATTCCTTAATTGGAGTGACTGCTCTTTTGATTGTAATGCACAATGAAGTTTTTATATGCGTGGCTAGCGTTCTGCGGCATAACACTTCTTTGGTATTTGGGTAGCGCTACAGGTATTGGCTGTGACGGCGGGTTATGTTTGCTTGGGCTTTTTAGTGTTTCTAGCAGTAAACCTATATTAGCCCATCTTTTACAAGTTATTCTCCTCGCCTGCTGCTATGGCTGCTGCCTCCTCTTCGCCCTTAGTGTTACTTGAATGTCTTATTGCGGGCACTTCACACCGTGAGGGCCTGAAGGCCTACGAGCCGAACCTGCAACTGAGCCAGGACCTAACCTTAGCCCGCGAAGCTGACAGCGCCTATGATGATTGGGCCGTGCGCGTATATACAGCCGGTTCTGAGCCAGTATGGCTAGGGTATTTGCCCGAAGGCCGTAACGAAACCGTTGCTCGCTTGCTCGACGCTGGGTTTGGGTTGGCTGGCCGTCTCACCCATAAAGCCTGGGAAGATGACTGGCTGTACCTGGAAATAGAAGTGCTGCTTTTAAGAGAGTAGGGAGATATAAATCTTTACTTCAGAAGCAAAAAAAGCCCCCCAGCATGCTTGGGGGGGGGTGGCCTGCTACCGCAACTCCTCAAACGCGTATTGTGCATCGCTCCAAAACGCATCCAGTGCAATCAGCCGGGGCTTGAAAAAGGAAATTAGCTGGGGCCAATCGTCGCGGCTATACAGGTTTACGGGCTGCAGCTCCTGATAAATGCGGCTAATGGGCTGGCCGTTGGCATCATGAGTTTCCAACTCCCATGTCCAGGCCTCGCCCACGGTTTCTTCCAGCATGGCTTTCAACTGCTGAAACTGCTCGAAGAACAGCTGCCGAATCTCCGCGTCCGCGTGGGTTAGCTCGATGGCGATGGAGGCGCGGCGGTTGTCGGCGTGCAGGCGGAAATACAAGTTTTTGAAGCCGGTTTTATAGTTGATCCAGTTGGTGGGCACGCCTTCGGCCGAGGGTACCGGAGCCATATACTGCCCAAATGTTGTCCAGAAGGCTTGGCGCAGCTGTGCTACTTCCGCTTTACTATACATTGCTGATATGTGTCACTTTTTGCGTCTTCAACAACTCCTGGTACGCAAATAGGTCATCAGCGGCTTATCAGCGTGTGGCCAATAAACATACGAAGTAGCGGTGCATCATATAGTGAGGCTAAAGCAGTATATGCTATGAAGAAAACAATAGGCCTAATATAACCTGATATCAGGCTTTTCTTACGGAAATAATTAGTTTTTGCCGGCCTCGCGGTAGTGCCAGATAAGGAAGCGTTACTCCCTATATTCAGCCGGTCCTTCCTGATGGGTTTATCGTTAACTAGGGTATTGGGGGGCAAAATTCAGGGAGCTTTATGCTAAAATTGCCCCCAGAGCCGGTTTCATCGTTGCCAGAAGCCTATGCACGTTCCCATATTTTCAGATGTAATCATTATCCTGCTGCTTTCAGTGGGGGTTATCCTGGTAGTGAATAAGCTGCGGCTGCCTTCCATTGTAGGATTTCTGGTCACGGGTATCGTGGCCGGCCCGTCGGCGCTCCGGCTGGTGAAGGCCCAGGACGATGTAGACATGCTGCCGAACTGGGCGTGATTCTACTCATGTTTACTATTGGTCTGGAGTTCTCGCTTTCCAGCCTCTCCCGGCTCAAGCGGGCCGTGTTTCTGGGGGGCAGTTTGCAGGTCGGCCTGACCATTGGTGCCACCTATCTGCTGGCCGTTGCCTTTAACTTTTCTGCCGCTGAGGCCGTTTTTCTGGGGTTTTTGCTTTCGTTGAGCAGCACAGCCATTGTCTTAAAGCTTCTCCAGGACCGGCTCGAGATGGAGTCTCCGCACGGACAAGTGACGCTGGCCATCCTCATTTTTCAGGATTTGATTGTGGTGCCTATGATGCTGCTCACGCCGATGCTGGCCGGCAAGGGCGCCGGTAATCCGTGGGCGGATCTGGCCTTGCTGGCGGGTAAAATTATCGGTGTGTTGGCGCTGGTTTGGTTTGGCGCGCGCTACATTATGCCGCGCCTGCTGTTCGTGGTAGCCCAGACGCGCAGCCGCGAGCTGTTCCTGCTCACTACTATTGGCACCTGTCTGAGCGTAGCCTGGCTGACCTCCACGGTGGGCCTGTCGTTGGCGCTGGGGGCCTTTTTGGCGGGCCTTATCATCTCTGAGTCGGAGTACAGCTACGAGGCGGTGAGCAATATTCTGCCCTTCCGCGAGATTTTCGCCAGCTTCTTTTTCGTTTCCATCGGTATGCTGCTGGATGTCCGGTTCTTCCTGGAAAATTCAGTCACTATCGTGCTCATTACGCTGGGCGTCATGCTAATCAAGCTGCTGCTTACCGTGGGCGCTGCCCTGGCGCTACGCCTGCCCATGCGCTCCGTACTGCTCGTGGGTCTGGCCTTGTGCCAGGTTGGGGAGTTTGCTTTTATTCTCTCCAAAGTTGGCCTGGAAGCCGGCCTCATGCAGGAGCAGCATTACCAGTATTTCCTGGCCGTTTCTATCCTCACCATGAGCCTGACGCCGCTGATCATGCTCGGTGCCGAGCCATTTACTACCTTCCTGCTACGCCTTCGCCTTTTCAAAACCTTGGATCAGGGCCTGCGCATACCAACCGAACAATTGCCCCCCGAGCAGGAACAGACCCTGAATGACCACTTAGTGGTAATGGGCTACGGGTTCAATGGTCGTAACCTCGTGAAAGCAGCCAAATACGCCAAAGTGCCTTACGTTATCATCGAAACGAACCCCATCACAGTGCGCCAGGAGCGGGAGCGGGGCGAGCCTATCTTGTACGGCGACGCCTCCCAGGAGCATGTGCTGGAGCAAGCCCACGTAGAGCACGCCCGCGTGATGGTAGTCGCCATTTCGGACCCGGCCAGCAGCCGGCGCATTGTGGTGGCGCTCCGCAAGATGAATCCGAATTCGTGTATTTTCGTGCGTACCCGCTATATCCACGAGATGGAGGAGCTGTACCGCCTGGGCGCCACCGAAGTAATTCCGGAAGAGCTGGAAGCCTCCATCGAAATCTTCTCGCGGGTGCTGGCCAAATACCTGGTGCCCATGCCCGAAATCGACAAGCTCATCGGCGAGCTACGCGCCGGCCGCTATGATATGCTACGCCGCCGCTCCCTCACCGAAGGCGAGTGGTCATCGATGCACGTATCACTGGCCGATGCCGAAATGTCGACTTTCAAGGTGTCACCCGAAGGGGAGCTGGTGGGCAAAACCTTATCCGAAACGGAGGTGCGCCAACGGTTCGGTATTAGTCTGCTCGCTATCCGGCGTGGGGGGCAAGTGTTGTATGAAATGACCGGGGATACGGTTATTGAACCCAATGACACGCTCTATATCTTCGGCCAGCCGGAGCGCGTGCAGGAGTTTGCCCGCAACGCGGATTAAGAATTTTTGGTCCTTTGCCCTTGCCCCAATTAAATCGTCATGCAGAGCGGAGCGAAGCATCTCGTGTGCTGATGAGAGGTTAGTAGTCCTGCTAAACACGCGAGATGCTTCGCTCCGCTCTGCATGACAGCTATTATGTAATTACTAACTATTTTAGCTATTATCTCCTGTGCTAAATATTTTTTACTAAAACGGGAAGCATTTCGCCCCCCAAAGCGTTACCTTTATTCAACGCCAAACCTAGTAGCCCGCTATGCGCGAAGCATTTCTCACCGGTGGCAACGACCACATGGACCCCTCCGAGAAGGAGATTGACAAGGCCCTGCGGCCCCTCAGTTTCTCCGACTTTACGGGTCAGCATAAAATTGTCGATAACCTGAAAATATTCGTGGCAGCTGCTCGTCGGCGCGGCGAAGCTCTTGACCACGTACTCTTGCACGGGCCTCCCGGTCTGGGCAAAACCACGTTGTCGCACATCATCGCGGCCGAGCTGGAAGCAGGTATCAAAATGACCAGCGGTCCGGTGCTCGACAAGCCTTCTGACTTGGCCGGCCTGCTCACCAATCTGGAGCCCAACGACGTGCTTTTCATCGACGAGATTCACCGCCTTAATCCCGTGGTGGAAGAGTACTTGTACTCGGCTATGGAGGATTACCGCATCGATATCATGCTCGATTCGGGGCCGAATGCGCGCTCGGTGCAGATATCCTTGTCGCCGTTTACGCTCATTGGGGCTACTACGCGCTCCGGCTTGCTGACCTCGCCGCTCCGTGCCCGTTTTGGTATCAATGCCCGCCTGGAGTACTACGATTCAGCCTTGCTGACCAGTATTGTGAAGCGCTCGGCCGAGATTTTACAAACGCCCATCCACGAGGATGCGGCCTTCGAAATTGCCCGCCGCTCGCGTGGTACGCCGCGTATCGCCAACAACCTGCTGCGCCGTACCCGCGACTTCGCCCAGATAAAAGGCACCGGCACCATCACCGTTGATATCGCCCAGTTTGCCTTGAACGCCCTCGACGTTGACCAGAATGGCCTCGACGAAATGGACGTGCGCATCCTGACGACTATCATCGACAAGTTCAAAGGTGGTCCGGTGGGCTTGAGTACTATTGCTACGGCTTGCTCCGAGGAGTCCGAAACCATTGAGGAAGTGTACGAGCCGTTCCTTATTCAGGAAGGCTACCTCAAGCGCACTTCGCGGGGCCGTGAGGCGACGGAAGCCGCCTACCGCCACTTGGGCAAGCTTATGCCTCAGCACCTGCGCGGCAACTCGCCCGGCGACTTATTTGGGGAGCAACCCGTTTAGTAAGTTGCTGCTAACGCAAATCAAAAGACCATTTGGAACGCACCGCCCACAGCGGTGCGTTTCTTTTTTCACCCGTACTTTACCTCAGCAAGGCACAAGCTTTACTTTGTCTCGGTAAGAGTTGTAGTTGGTTGCCGCCTTATCTTATCATCTGACCGTTAGCAGCGGCATTTTAGCGAATTCTGTGACCGTCGACGAATCCATCCAAAGCCGTAATGCTGCCTTTATCAAGTGTCGGGCGGCGGAATTGGGCTTTATGTATTGCGGCATCTCGAAGGCAGAGTTTCTGGAAGAAGAAGCCTACCGCCTCGAAAATTGGCTTAATCGCCAGATGCACGGGCAGATGGGCTATATGGCCAACCACTTCGATAAGCGCCTTGACCCGCGCCTGCTGGTAGAGGGCGCTAAGTCAGTGATTTCGCTACTGCTTAACTATTTCCCCGCCGAAGAAGACCAGCAGCCCGCCGACACGCTGCACATCAGCAAGTATGCCTACGGCCGCGACTACCATTTCGTCATCAAAGACAAGCTCAAAACCCTGCTGGCGGATATTCAGCAGGAAATAGGCGAGGTAGGCGGGCGGGTGTTCGTCGATTCGGCCCCGGTGATGGATAAGGTGTGGGCTAAGAAAAGCGGTCTGGGCTGGGTCGGCAAAAACTCCAACCTTATTACGCCAGGGGTGGGCAGCTTCTACTTCATAGCTGAGCTAATCGTGGACCTGGATTTGGCCCCCGATGGCCCCATCAAGGACTACTGCGGTACCTGCCGCAAGTGCATGGATGCCTGCCCCACTGATGCCATAGCGGAGCCTTACGTGGTGGATGGCAGCAAATGCATCAGCTACTTCACCATCGAGCTAAAAGACCAGATTCCGAGTGAGGTGGGGGGCAAATTAGGAAACTGGGTGTTTGGCTGCGACATCTGCCAGGATGTGTGCCCGTGGAACCGCTTCTCCAAACCCCACCAGGAGCCGCAATTCCGGGCGCATCCGCAGCTCAAGGAAATGAGCCCCACCGACTGGCAGGAAATCACGCACGAATTGTTTACAGAGCTGTTTCGGCAGTCGGCGGTGAAGCGCACGGGCTATGCGGGCCTTACACGCACTATTCAGTTCGTAAGTGAGCCGCAAATTTCTGTGGTTTATAAGGAAAAAGCCCCCCGCGAGGATGCCTGAACGGCTGCTCGCGGGGGGCTTTCTTGGGTACTGCTTCCTGTGCTCTAAGCGGCCTGAACAAACACGCGGTTAAGAATGCGCTGATAGATGCTGGCGAACTGCTCGTAGCACCAGGTTTTTAGTTGGGTCAACTCTTCCGGCACGAGCATGCGCAGGGCTTTGCGTAACTCCTTCTCAAATAGGATTTTGTCGAAGCTTACCTTGAACAGAATGGTTTTTGCATATTCTAACATTGCGATGAATAGGAATAAAGGTGGGTGGTGAAGGGTGGGAACGAAGGATATTGTATACGAAAGCCTGCATAAAAAGGCTTTCTCCAGGGACCAAAGCGTCACCTTATTTTTTAAAGTGTGCGACGCCTTAAAGGGATAGTATCAAAGATAATCTGCTACCCAACCCGGGCACAAGCTCAGGACTAAAAAAGAACGACATAAGTCGTTCTCTTGTTGCAATTTGAGTATTAAATCGACGTTAATAAGTAGTTGGCTGCCTAGTACGTAAAAAGACCGACTAGCGCGGCTGCGGTGGTGGCCGAGATCGGCTCATCGAAGGCTTCAGCCACCTTAGCCACAGTCACCACCGTATTCAGCGGAGCCTGATCGAAGGGTACTTGCCTGAGGCCAGCTATAAATTGATTAACCAGTTCCTCGCCTGCGTATACGGCATCCGTCTTGCCAGGCACCGCAACGCTGGTGTCGCTGGCACTCACCCAGTTCTTGACGTTCGCGCCGCGCGCGCGCCGCATACTGCGGATGTGAGAGGCATGACGGGCTTCCACGGAGTGAATGCGTAGGGCCGCTTCCAACAATGAGTTATCGGTTTGCAGGAAGCCTGCTTGTCCTTTATAAGCCCGCACACCAGCATCTTCCAGGGTTTGGGCTACTTGCAGGAAGGTATCGAAGTTAGTAAACACATCAGCGAATACGGCGGGTTGAGTGCTATTCTTACTGCCCGTGAAGTCGAAGCGGGGCTTGGCGGGCGGCGTGCCACCCGATGCCACAATGATGCGCTCCAGAAACCGCACATGCTGCTGCTCGTGGCGGTAGATGGTTTCAATAGCCAGGCGGGTGCCCGTTGGAAAGAAATTGGTAGGCACGCCAGGAGCGCCTGCCACTAGCCCCAGGGCACGGGCATAAAACTCGCTCTCCAGATATTCCAGCGTGAGCGCAAGGTTCAGGGAGTCGAGAATGGTGCGGATATCGCGGGCCTGGGCTGGCATAATGGCCGTACCAACTGCCAGGGGCAACGCTGCCAGCGCCGCCGTACGACCTAGTTGGCTGAGAGGGGCAAAAACTGCCCGCCGCGAGCTAAGCCGAGCATATAATGTAGGATCTACTTCGGCCAGATCGGCGAGGAGTTTGAGAATATTCATGGCGCGGGAGTAACCGAAGGAGCTTAGCTGGGCAGGCTGGCTGCCGAGATAGTAATGTTGAGAAAAGTATTCACTACGGCCAGCACCTGAACAGGTGTTTTAGCCGCATCGAGTCCGTCGAATTCGCCACCGGTATTGGCTACAACCTCGGCGGCAGCGAAGGAATTAGGCAGCAGCAGATCCCGGACCAAGGCTGCGTGGCGCGCTTCCACGGAAGCTATTTTGCCCGCCAGGCCCAGGTATACCGGGTCGGCGAAGAGTTTGCCGGCACCATTGTAGGCAGCTACACCCAGATCTTCCAGGGTTTGGGCGGCCGTCAGGACGCCCGCGCGCGTGGTAAGCGTGAAGGACGAAAAATTAAACGTAGCCGTGCCGATGGCGCTCGTGCCCAGTGCGAACTTGAAGAATTCGCGGTGTATAACTTCGTGGTCGCGCATATCCGTGAAGTAGGCGAGCTCGGTGGCCGGCATATCGGCCGGAGGCGCGGCTACTACTTTATCGTAAAAAGCAGCTTCCAATTGCTCCAGCAGATAAGCATAGTTGAGCAGGCCGGTATCGCCGGTACCGAGGGTAAACGCCTGTTCGGGCGTAACCTCCGGCGTCTCATCATCTTTCGCGCAGCCCGCAAATACCAGGGCCGATGAAGCGGCCGTAGCGCCGGCTACTCTGAAAAAAGTGCGCCGCCGCACCGGTCGCGCCGAAAACAGGCGAGTGAAAGAGGTAGAATTCATATGCATAGAAGCGAGAGAACAAAGCCAAAAAAGCCCCCCGGAAAGAATGATAGAGGCCGGAGAAGCAAAGATAGCCCGATAAGCCAACTCCGATTATAGACCAGATACTTTCAGGTTGCAAAGTGTTGCACGAGTCAGCCAAAAAACAAAAAAGGACGACCCAAAGGCCGTCCTTTTTAGAACTGATAAACGAAAGCAGCGATTAGATAAACGTGCTGCCGGTAACCACAAACGTGCGAGCGATGTCTGATACTACCGGTACGGGCAGTGCCTCATCGAAAGCCTCGGAGAAGGCCACCGCCGGGAAGTTTAAAGAAGCCAGAGCCGTCAGGAGGTTTACGCCTCCTTGGGTTACGTTGTCTTCAGCGGGGAAGGTGATAACAGCCGGCGTATAGGCTGGTGCAGCGCCCATAGCATATACCGGAGCCGTTTGGGCTGGAGCTGGTCCACCACCATCGGTACCGGATATCCAGCTTTTTGGTGAAGCACTACGGTCGGTGCCGGCAGCAGCCGTTTGCGAAGCGGCATTGTTCATAGCACCGGCACGACGCATCGTGCGGATACGCGAGGCGTGACGAGCTTCTACTGAGTGAATGTTCAGTGCGGCGGTCAGCACGTCTTTGTTGCTGGCCAGATACGGAGCACCGCCTTTGTAGGCCCGTACGCCAGTATCTTCCAAGGCCTGAGATACAGCCAGGAACACCGCAGGGGCCGTGAATACCGTCGCAAATGGGCCAGGAGTAGTACCACCTTTGGCACCCGTGAAATCAAAAGTGTTGGCGGGAGGCGCAGCAATAGCGTTGGTGCCGAGGGCCGTGCGCAGGAAGGCGACGTGGGCCATCTCATCATTACGGATTCTGTCCAGCGCTGCCAGGTTGGTAGCGCTAAAGCCAGCGCGGAAGGCAGTCTGGGCGGCAGTGGCTGTGGCCCCCATTGCTCCCAAGCCTCTGTTGTAAAAGTCAGCCTCCAGATATTCCAGCTTCAGGGCGAAGTTGAGAACATCATTTACGCTGGGAGCCATGCTGGTCTGTGCATACGCCTTATTTAGGACGGCACCAAAGGCCAAGGGTACTGCTGCCCCGGCTAGGGTTTTTCCCATGCCGCTCATGTGCTTGAAAATGCTACGGCGGGAGTCGAGACGATCGTATACCTCAGGGTCTACTTTCTCGATTTCAGAGATTATTTGGAAGATATTCATGCTACAAGGTCGAAGATTGAGTGAGGGTAAGGACTACAAGCGCCTGCATTAGACGAGGCCGGAAACATCCAGCTTCGAGCCTTCAGCCAGGAAGGTGTTAGCCGTTGCTGCAACTACTGCTGGTGTCTTTGATATCTCTAGGGCATCAGAGGTGAGGATGTCGGATCCTACGAAGTTGCCTTCCTGTAGCAAGTCGCGGATAACGGCGGCGTGACGGGCCTCTACCGAAACGATTTTGCCGGCCAGCAGCAAGTAGAGAGGGCCATTGCCAGTAGTAGAAATAAGCCGACCGGCACCGTTATAGGCCGATACACCTAAGTCTTCGAATGCCTTGGCGGCACCCAGTACGCTCGCCCGATCATTGAAGTTAATAGTGCTGAAATTTGGGGTCAGATTTTTAATAATGCCCGTAGGAGCTGCGCTCGTAATAGCGGCTTTAAAGAACTCACGGTGAATTACTTCGTGATAATAAAGGTCGTCCAGAATCTGACGCTCTGCACTGCTAGCGTTCAGACCAGTGTAGTAAGTGCCGGTCCGGACCTGCGTATAAAAAGCGGCTTCGAGCTGCTCCAGGGAGTAAGCATAGTTCAATACACCTACATCACCACTACCTACATTAACCAAGGTAGAGCCAGGGGTAGTAGGGGGTGTGGGGGTTGTAGGCGGCTTGGGATCTGCGAACACCTCGTCATCATCGCAGCCTGAGAGGAGGAGTGCGGTAGCACCAGCAGTAGCGCCGGCATACATGAAGAATGAGCGACGCTTGATGGGCACGTAGAGCGGCTTATCAAAGCCAGTGTCGTCTCCGCCTGCTTTGGTGATTTTGGACATGAGAAAAAAATTAGGGTGAAGAGAGAAAGAGGGTAGATAATAGCTCTTCTGCCCGCCCGCAGGGGGGCGTTTTTGTAATAAACTTAGAAGAAGAGATTATTTAGATGTCACTTACGGCTCAGGTCTACTTATGGATTGTTTTTCGTTGTATTTTTTCAATCTATTTTTTGTAAACTAATTCTGGCAAGACCACGGGACAGCGGTGTAGTGAGGTCCTACGGATAGAAAAAACCCACTTTCTGCGTAGCTTTGGCAGCTTGTGATGCGTAGCTATGGTAAGTCGCTGGGTTGCTCTCTGGGGGGCTTTTTTTTGGATTCTGCTATTGGGGGCGGGCGTACAGGCGCAGACTCCGGCTCCGCGGGCACGCATCATTCTGGGCAAAGCGGATTTTCCCATCAATGAATACTATACCATCAGCTTCAGCCTGAGTGGGGCGCCACTTGAGCGCTACTCGGCTTTTCCTGACCTGGAAGGCTTTAAAAAAAGCGGCAAATCGAGTACGACTACCACCCGCATCGTGAATGGGCAAAGCTCGTCGGAGCTGACCATCACGCAGCGCTACGCAGCGTATGATGAAGGCGAGTTTGTGGTGAAACCCTTCACGATGACCGTCAATGGACTGACCGTACGCTCGGTGGGGGCCACCCTGACGGTGAAGCCGCAGCCTGCTGCCGCCTCGGCAACAGCTCCTGCCCCGGCTCCGGCCCCGGCGCAGGAGCCGGCAGGTATCGGGCTGCTGGATCAATTGTTTGGCAAGCCCAAGCCCCAGGAATATGTAGAGCCCAAAGACAACGCTTTTCTGGCCCTGGTACCCGATAAAACGACCATTTTTACCGGCGAAGGCGTGCATATTGGGCTGTACTTCTACCTCACGCCCACCGACCAGGGCCTGCTGGCCTTTCACAACTTTGCCGGCCAGCTTCCCGGCATCGTGCGCCAGCTACGCCAACCCGCAGCCTGGGAAGAGCCCTTTGACGAGCAGGAGATTTATCCCGAAACGGTAGTGGCGGGGGGCAAAACCTACTTGCGCTACCGTTTATACGAGGCGGAGTTTTATCCGCTGAATGCCCAGCCTTTGGTATTTCCGGAGGTGGCTTTACAAATGGTAAAGTACCGCATAGCCAAAAAGCCCGAAGCGGGCCTCGATAATCGCCTGGCAGGCTACAAAACCTACCGCACCACGGCCCGCACTATTCCGGTACGAGTGCTGCCCCCTCACCCGCTCCGCGACCAGGTGCCGGTGGGCAATTATCAGTTGCGGGAAGCCATCGACCGCACCGCTTTCCGTACCGGGCAAGCATTCACCTACTCGTTCGTCGTGGAAGGCGAGGGTAACCTGACCACGCTAAATGCCCCCCAGTTGCCGCAGCCCCGGCCAGGGCTGGAAATCTATGGCCCCGACGTGCAGCAGGAGCTAACCCGCCAGGGTGGAAGGGTAGGAGGCAGCAAACGGTTTCGCTACCGCCTGGTGCCAACCAAGCCGGGGCTAGTGTCTCTTGATAGTCTGTTTTCACTTATCATATTTAATCCGACTACGGCCCGCTACGATACATTGCGGGCCGAAATTGCCCCCCAGGTGCAGGGACAGATGCAAGCTGGCGCCACCTTTCACGCCCGGCCCGACGATCCTTTTTACCAACAGGTACTTACCTCCGCCGACAATAGCTTGCAACCGGTAGATGCGTATGCTTCCGTGCGCCGCTACGCCAATATTATTCTGGGTGCGCTGCTCACTCTGGCGGGGATAGGCTGGTGGCGCGGCCGGCGCGCAGAGCCGTAGCGCTGGGCGAAACTCAAACCGGCGCGGGCTCAGGCATTTCCAGCAATAGTTTTATCTGTAAAGCTAAACTAAACGGGCGCCGTATCGGGCCGAATCGGCCGCTGCGTTGTTGGTAGCCGCATTGGACGCGTAGTTAGTAGCTTTGAAGCCACAAAACGATCGGACTTCTAAGGTCTGGCTCCTAATCACAGGCTTTTATATATGAGTAACTCTTTTGGTAAACTATTTCGGATCACCACCTTCGGGGAGTCGCACGGCGTTGGGATAGGCGTGATAATCGATGGCTGCCCGGCCGGTCTAGCCGTGACGGCCGATACGATTCAGACGGCGCTGGATCGGCGGCGGCCCGGCCAGTCAGACCTGACCACACCCCGCAGCGAGGCCGATAAAGTTGAGATTCTGTCCGGGTTGTTTGAAGGTAAAACGACCGGCACGCCCATAAGTCTGCTCATTCGCAACCAGGATCAGGCCAGCCACGACTACGCCCACGTAGAGCACGCCTATCGCCCGTCGCACGCCGACTACACCTATGATATGAAGTACGGTCGCCGCGACTACCGGGGCGGGGGCCGCAGCTCGGCCCGCGAGACGGCGGCGCGCGTGGCAGCTGGTGCCGTAGCCGCTCAGCTGTTAGCTCATTACGGCATTGTGGCTCAAAGCTATGTGTCGCAGGTGGGGGCAGTAGCCGTGCCGGTTGGTTATGAGCAGCTTGATTTGAATCTGATTGAAAGTAATGCCGTACGCTGCCCCGACCCAGCTACGGCAGAGCGAATGATGAGCCTCATCCGCCAGACCCGCGACCGGCAGGATACCGTGGGCGGGATAGTAACGGGTGTGGTGCGCGGAGTGCCCGCCGGCTTGGGTGAGCCCGTATTTGATAAGCTGCACGCTGAGCTGGGCAAAGCCATGCTCAGCATCAACGCCGTGAAGGGCTTTGAATACGGTTCGGGGTTTGCGGGCACATTGCTATTTGGCTCGGAGCACAACGATGCCTTTTATACCGATGAAGCCGGCGCCGTGCGAACCCGCACCAACCACTCAGGGGGCATTCAGGGGGGCATTTCTAACGGGCAGGATATCTATTTTCAGGTGGCTTTCAAGCCCGTAGCTACCATTTTGCAGCCCCAGACGACTATCAACGACCAAGGCGAGGAAATTACGCTGGCCGGCAAAGGTCGGCACGACCCGTGCGTGCTACCCCGGGCCGTGCCCATCGTCGATGCCATGACGAATTTGGTGTTGGCCGATATGCTGCTACGCAGCCGGGCTAATAAAGTATAACGTAGTAACAGCATACAATAGAGAACAGCATATACTAGAGAAAGAGAAGCAGCCACAGCATTCCCTGGCGTTTTGGTATCTTTGCAACATCCGCGGGAGTAGGTGGTTTTAGCTTTAACAGGCTAGCAATTCGCCGCCAACCTGCGTACTTTCTCTTCGTATTTTCGCTATTAAGTCCTTCAACCCCATGGCTGAACTAACTGCCCCGGCCGCTCCGGTTTCTATATACGCCGAAGCCAGCCCCAATCCCGAATCCATGAAATTCGTGCTCAACACCCAGTTCCTCAGCGAAGGGGTGAGCGTGGATTATCCCAACCTAGAGGCCGCGACCAACTCGCCTCTGGCTCAGGAGCTGTTCAACTTCGACTATGTAGGTCGGGTGTTTATCGCGGCCAACTTCGTCACTATCACCAAGACCACCGAACACCAATGGGCACATCTTATTCCGGAGCTTCGCAGCTTCCTGAAGTCGTACGTAGAGTCGGGCGGGCCGGTATTCCTCGTCGACCCGGCGGCCGCGCAGAAGGCCGCCCAGGAAGTAGCCGCCAGCGGCAGCCACTCGGAGGAAGATCAGCAGACGAGCCAGAAAATCATTGATCTGCTCGATAACTACGTGCGCCCCGCCGTGGAGCAGGATGGAGGCAACATTACCTTCAAAAGCTACCAGGACGGCATCGTGACCGTGAACCTGCAAGGCTCGTGCTCCGGTTGCCCATCCGCCACTGTTACGCTCAAGTCGGGTATCGAAAATCTGCTGAAGCGCATGGTGCCTGAGGTAAAAGAAGTAGTAGCTGAAGGCATCACGATCTAACAAATTCGGTAGCTGCCAATATAAAAAAAGCCNCACACTACTACGGTACGGTTACGGTTACGT
>NZ_FWWW01000004.1 GCF_900176135.1 Hymenobacter roseosalivarius DSM 11622
TTCTTTGACGTAGGATAACGAGTAAGAAGAAAAGAAAGAAGCGAGGACTACTTTTAGTGGTTTCTTGTTACGAGCCGGGCTTTCTGTTTACAGGAGGTCCTGAAGGTAAGTAAACAAGGGCACACGGGGGATGCCTAGGCTCTCAGAGGCGAAGAAGGACGTGATAAGCTGCGAAAAGCCGCGGGGATTGGCACATACGAAGTGATCCGCGGGTATCCGAATGGGGCAACCCACTTACGTGAAGCGTAAGGGCGTATATATTTAGTTATATACGGGCAAACCCGGGGAACTGAAACATCTAAGTACCCGGAGGAACAGAAAATAACAATGATTCCCTAAGTAGTGGCGAGCGAACGGGGACGAGCCCAAACCGAGCTGGTTACGGCCAGCGCGGGGTTGTAGGACCTCAACATCTGATTGTTTGATTTTAGCTGAACGACGTGGGAAAGTCGATCATAGAGGGTGAGAATCCCGTAAGCGAGCAGATCAAGCACGGTAGAGGATTCCTGAGTAGGGGGGGACCGGAGAAATCCCCTCTGAATCCAGCGGCACCATCCGCTAAGGCTACATACTCCTGAGAGACCGATAGTGAACCAGTACCGTGAGGGAAAGGTGAAAAGAACCTCGAATAGAGGAGTGAAAAGAACCTGAAACCGTGTGCTTACAAGCGGTCGGAGCCCTTTTGTGGGGTGACGGCGTGCCTTTTGCATAATGAGCCTACGAGTTACTCCTCCCTGGCGAGGTTAAATGCTTCGAAGCATGGAGCCGCAGCGAAAGCGAGTCTGAATAGGGCGCAGAGTCAGGGGGGGTAGACGCGAAACTTTGTGATCTACCCATGACCAGGGTGAAGGTTGGGTAAAACCAACTGGAGGCCCGAACCAGTTTCCGTTGAAAAGGATTTGGATGAGTTGTGGGTAGGGGTGAAAGGCCAATCAAACTGAGAAATAGCTCGTACTCCCCGAAATGTATTTAGGTACAGCGTCGAGGTGAAGTCAGCGGGAGGTAGAGCTACCGATTGGACTAGGGGGTGTCACAGCCTACCGAATCCAGACGAACTCCGAATGCCCGTTGATATACTCGGCAGTGAGGCGTGGGGTGCTAAGGTCCCATGCCGAGAGGGAAAGAACCCAGACCATCCGCTAAGGTCCCTAAATTCGGACTAAGTTGAACAAAGGAGGTCCACTTGCCTTGACAGCCAGGATGTTGGCTTGGAAGCAGCCATTCATTTAAAGAGTGCGTAACAGCTCACTGGTCGAGCGAGAGGGCATCGATAATACGCGGGCATCAAGTCCGGTACCGAAGCGATGGATTTACACGTAGGTGTAAGTGGTAGGGGAGCATTCTAGCAGCGGAGAAGGTATCCTGTCAGGGGTGCTGGAGCGGCTAGAAAAGCAAATGTAGGCATGAGTAACGATAAGGCGGGTGAGAAACCCGCCCCCCGATAGACTAAGGTTTCCTGCTCAACGCTAATCGGAGCAGGGTTAGTCGGGACCTAAGGCTACGCCGAGAGGCTACGTCGATGGACAGCTGGTTGATATTCCAGCACTTACAACAGGAAGTGATGCAGTGACGCAGAAGTGAAAGTACCGCGGGCGGACGGAAGTGCCCGTTGAAGCGTGTAGGTATAGGGTTGGTAGGTAAATCCGCCGACTTTGCTGAACCGTGATAGTACCCTACGGCCTCGGCCACGGGGATAGTGTACCTAATCAGACTGCCAAGAAAACCTGCTAAGCGTTTTAATTCTGTTGTAACCCGTACCGCAAACCGACACAGGTAGTCAAGGAGAGTATCCTGAGGGGCTCGAGTGAATCACGGCCAAGGAACTCGGCAAAATGGACCTGTAACTTCGGGAGAAGGGTCGCTTCCTCTGCGCAAGCAGAGAAGCCGCAGTGAAAAGGCCCAGGCGACTGTTTAACAAAAACACATGACTTTGCGAACGCGCAAGCGGAAGTATAAGGTCTGACACCTGCCCGGTGCCGGAAGGTTAAGAGGGGAACTTAGTGGCGCAAGCTGCGAAGGTTTGAATCGAAGCCCCGGTAAACGGCGGCCGTAACTATAACGGTCCTAAGGTAGCGAAATTCCTTGTCGGGTAAGTTCCGACCTGCACGAATGGTGTAACGATCTGGGCGCTGTCTCAGCCGTGAGCTCGGTGAAATTGTAGTCTCGGTGAAGATGCCGAGTACCCGCCACGGGACGGAAAGACCCCGTGCACCTTTACTATAGCTTGACATTGACGCTGGGTAACACATGTGTAGGATAGGTGGGAGGCTTTGAGCCGGAGGCGCCAGCTTTCGGGGAGCCAACGTTGAAATACCACCCTTGTGTTACTCGGTGCCTAATCTCCGAGACGGGGAAACAGTGTCTGGTGGGTAGTTTGACTGGGGTGGTCGCCTCCAAAAGAGTATCGGAGGCTTTCAAAGGTCCGCTCAGACCGCTTGGTAACCGGTTGTAGAGCGCAATAGCAGAAGCGGGCTTGACTGTGAGGCCTACAAGCCGAGCAGGGTCGAAAGACGGATATAGTGATCCGGTGGTTCCGCATGGAAGGGCCATCGCTCAAAGGATAAAAGGTACGCCGGGGATAACAGGCTGATCTCCCCCAAGAGCTCATATCGACGGGGAGGTTTGGCACCTCGATGTCGGCTCGTCACGTCCTGGGGCTGGAGAAGGTCCCAAGGGTTCGGCTGTTCGCCGATTAAAGTGGCACGCGAGCTGGGTTCAGAACGTCGTGAGACAGTTCGGTCCCTATCTGTGGTGGGCGTTAGAGATTTGCGAGGACCTGTCCTTAGTACGAGAGGACCGGGATGGACCAGCCGCTCGTGCACCGGTTGTGGCGCCAGCTGCAGCGCCGGGTAGCGACGCTGGGATGAGATAAGCGCTGAAAGCATCTAAGTGCGAAACTCACCTCAAGATGAGATCTCTTATATAGGAAGAGTCGTGGGAGACGACCACGTCGATAGGCTATAGGTGGAAGGTCCGAAATGGCCGAGCCGAGTAGTACTAATGACTCGAACACTTACCAGATAATGCTCTTTTCTGTTTCTTCTTACCCGTTACCTGCGTCAACGTTATTTGTTGGACCCGTGAACAGGTCCAACCGCCAGTAATGGTGGCTTTAGCCCGGGTGTTCACCTCTTCCCATTCCGAACAGAGCAGTTAAGCCCCGGTGCGCCTATGGTACTACCTTCACCGGTGGGAGAGTCGGTCGCCGCCAACCTTACTTCACCGCAGCCCCCCAGCGTCCACCTCCCCGGATGCGGGGGGCTGCTCGC
>NZ_FWWW01000076.1 GCF_900176135.1 Hymenobacter roseosalivarius DSM 11622
TTGATTACAACCAGGCGGAAGTCACGTTCTCGCCCCAGCACCTCATTACCCGCAACTCCCGCATCCGGGTCGATTTTGAGTATTCTGACTTCAACTATGCTCGCTCGCTGTTCGATCTGAGCCATTACCAGGAGTTGGGACGGTTGAGTGTGCATCTGAACTACTACCGCGAATCCGACAACCCGGACAACTCACCCAACCTGATTCTGAACGAAACCGACCGGGAGCTGCTGCGCAATATTGGCGACAATGTGACCCTGGCGACCACTCCCGGCGCTGACTCAGCCGCCTATGACCGCCGCCAGGTACAGTACCGCCGCGAGGTGCAGACGTTGCCCAGCGGGGAGCGCGTGCCCATATTCGTTTATACCACTGACTCTACGCGTGGCGTGTACAATGTGCGTTTTACGAGCGTGAGCCAAAGCGAAGGCGACTATATTTTGAGCACCAGTGCCGAGAATATCAATGCGAATGGGCGCGTATTTCAGTACGTAGGAGTGGGGCGGGGGAATTACCGGGCTGAGCGCCGCTTGCCCACGCCTCTGCAAAAGCAGCTCGTGACGGCCGGCGCCAGCTACCGCCTCGATTCGACGGCTACCGTGTTCGTGGATCTGGCCTCGTCGGAGCTGGATTTGAACCGGTTTTCGCCCCAAGCAGACCAAGGACGCGCGTTTCGGGTGGGCTATGCGGTACTTGATAAACCCGTGAATCTGTCCTTGCTCAAGCAATACAAGCTGCGCTCCACGCTGGACTATGAGTACAGCAGTCGGCAGTTTTCCCCTATTGACCGCTACCGCGATATTGAGTTTGACCGCAACTGGAGCACCGCCAGCACGGTGCAGGGCAATGCTGCTTTTCGGCCCGCCCGCGAGGATAATATCTTCAACTTCTCGGCTGGCTTGGTCAAAAACGAGAAGAATGCTTTTTCCTACCGCCTCAGTCGGCGCTACCGGGCCGGCGAGGTGAGCGGTCTGCAACATTGGGTGGATGCGGCCCAACAGGTTGGAGACGTGGAGCTGCGTGGGGGGCTTTTTTTACTGAATTCGGAGGCAGGAGCGCGCCAGTCTAACTGGGCGCGGGGCGAGGCAACAGCCCGTTTTGTGCGGGGGGCAATTGTGCCGGGCTACGCGTATCGTTTCGACAAAAACCGGGTATCGTTGCCCGATGGGACTTCGCTTACTTCGGCCAACTATTTCGACGAGCATTCCGTGTTTGTGCAAAGCCGCGACAGCGCTGCCACCCGCTTCCGCCTCGACTACACCTACCGCCGCGACCAGGCCCCACAGAATGACGAGCTGCGCACGCGCGGCCGGGCCCAAACCTGGCAAGGAATGTTTGCGAGTCGCTTAGGCAAAAACCAGGATTTGTCGGTATTGCTTACCTACCGCAACCTGGCTGCCCGCGACAGTGCCCGCCAATACACGGTATTGAGCAAACTCGACTGGAACGCTTCTTTCTTCGATAAATTGCTGCGCTCGGAGCTAAGCTATAGCGTAGCCACTGGCCGTGAGCTGCGACGAGATTACTCTTTCCTGCCCGTGCCCAACGGTCAGGGAACCCACTTTTATGCAGGCGATGCCAACGTCAACAATCGTCAGGATAAGGAGGAGTTTTTCGAGGCCCAAACGCCGGACGCGCAGTATCGCACGCACATCAAAGTGTTTTTGCCTACCGATGACTACATCATCGCCTTCACCAATCGCTTCAGCTACCGCCTCACCAGTAGCTTGCCCCGGCAGTGGCGCGACCAGCCCGGCATTCGCGGCTTTGCCGCCCGATTCACTACTATCAGTACCGTATCGCTGGACCGGCGCACGACCGAGCGCGACCTTAGCTCGCGCCTCAACCCCTTCGCCTTCCAGACCGAAGACGAGTTTTTGCTTTCGCTGAATAAGCTGCTACGCAATACGCTGTATTTCAATCGGTCCAATCCCATTTTCGGGGCTGAATTTACGGTGCAGCAAACCCAGCAAAAGGCGCTTCTCACCCAAGGCACTGACATTCGCAATCTGGCCAGCCAGTCGATATTGCTGCGACGGACGCTGGCGCAGTCGTTTACAGGCCGCCTCATCACCACCCGCAGTATTCGGGAAAACACTTCGAACTACCTCGCAACCCGCAACTTTCGGGTGCTGCTCTACGAAGTAGCCCCCGAGCTGAGCTACCAACCAAGTCCGGCCCTGCGTTTTACCGGTACCTATCTGCATTCCTCCAAGCGCAACACCTTCGCCGGGCCCGATGAGAATACCCGCGGTATTTTCGACGAATTAGGAGTAGAAACGCGCCTAAGTCAAGTGAGCAAGCGCACGCTCACGGCGGCCACGCGGTACGTGCGCATCGATTTTGAAGGTAATCAAGCGTCGGTAGTAGCCCTGGAAATCCTGAACGCCTTGCGGCCCGGCAACAACCTGACGTGGAACCTAAACGTGGAGCAGCGCCTCAGCAACGGTCTGAACGTAACCGTAGCCTACGACGGCCGCAAGCCCAATGGCCTGAGCGCCGTGCACACGGGCCGGATGCAGGTGTCAGTGCTGTTTTAGAACAGCTTATTTGCTCTCAATCAACTTCCGAACGCTGGCTACTACAGCCAACTCCGCCTGTCCGGCTGGCGCTTTCGCAACGTCGAGTTGCTTGAGCGCTGCGGTTTGCCAAGCGACGGGGGGCTTTTCGCCCTTCTCCATTTGCCGCAGCCGCTCCAGCGCCAGTGCTGAAATGCTGCTGAGCTGCGCAGACAAAGGCGCATATTCCTCTAGGCTGGGCTGAGCCAGTAGCAGCGGGCGCACGAGCGCGTCGTTCAGCTGCCATTGCCGTAGCGGCGTCGCGACGGCTACTGCGGCCACCTTGGCTTCGGCAGCAAGGGCAATAGCTGTTTGGGGGGCGTTTTGGCGCAGCCGTAGCAGATTTTCGACCGCTATGCCAAACTCGCGGGCCGCGTCCGATTCTGCGGGCGCGGCATCTACCAGCCGATTTAAGGGCGTCTGAGTCGTGTACTGCATGCCCTGAAAGTGGCGCTTGTATTCTTTCACGGGCTCCAATACGCTGGCCAGCGTGCGCAGCGGAGCCATCTCGCGACCAGCGGCTAGCTGCGTCAAGAGCTTCTCCGGCGCACGCCGGTGCTGCACGCCCAGCGTTTCAAGCAGGGCAGAAATGCCCCCCAGCCGCCGATACATATCCGGCACGTCCGTCACGGTAGCCGGCGACCAAAACCGCTCAGCAATAGCCGCCGTGCGCGGCCAGATGCGACTATCGACAATGACCGAATCGGCAAACTCGGCCCACATAGTAGCCTCACCACCCAGGATGCGCTGCTTCTCAATGGCAGTGAGCGGCGCGTCGGCGGGCAGCGGGTCGTTTAGGTAATGAGTGGCGGCACTGTAATTCAGGTCGATGTAGTAGCCGTTGGATAGAATAGTGGCGTGGCCGGCCTTGGCGGCCTCGTACAGACCCTTACGGCCGCGCCAGCTTTGAATAACAGCGCTGGGGGGCAAACCGGCACCAAGAATCTCGTCCCAACCCACCATCTTCTTGCCCCGCGCTGTCACCAGCTCCAGAATACGGCGGTTGAAATAAGTTTGCAAAGCGTGCTTGTCGGGCTGGCCCTTCTCCGTTACGAAGCCTTTTGTCTTCATAAACTCCACGATGCGCGGATTGCGCCGCCATTGCCGTCCGTCGTTCTCATCGCCGCCAATGTGAAAGTAAGGGTCGGGAAACAGTGCCGTCATTTCCCCGATCAACGTGTCAAGGAGCTGGTAAGTCGTTTCTCTGGTTGGGTCCATAGCGATGTTGAGCACTCCCCAGCGTTGCGCCACGCCATACGTTGAGTCGTTGCTGGCCAACACCGGATAAGCGGCCAGCCAGCTTGTCGCGTGGCCGGGCATATCAAACTCCGGGATAACCCGAATGCCGCGGGCCGCGGCGTAGCGTAATACATCGCGCACCTGTGCCTGGGTGTAATATTGCCCTTCGCTTCCTACTTCGTGGAGGCGGGGCAATGTTTTGCTTTCCACCCGAAAACCTTGATCATCCGATAGATGCCAGTGCAATACGTTAAGCTTCACGGCCGCCATGCCATCCAGATTGCGCTTGATAACGGCTACCGGCATAAAGTGCCGGGCGGCATCAATAAGTAGTCCCCGCCACCCGAATCGGGGCTGATCGGTGATGTCTGCCTCGGGAAAATAGAAGTTCTTTTTATCCTTAGTCAGTAGCTGCCGCAACGTTTCCAGTCCCCGCAAAGCACCTAAGCTGGTTGGCGCATCCAAGGCAATGCCCGCCGGAGTTACGCGCAGACTATACCGCTCTTCGTCGCCAGCCTCCATGCGGCCCGGACGGCCGTATCGGATGGTAAGGTCGGCAGCACCGGAGGAAGTGAACTCGGGAGTTAAGCGCTTTTCATTAATTTGCTGAACCAGCCAGGTGTTCAGGCGCTGGGCAGCGGCTCGCACGGCCGAGTCCGGCGTGACGGGTGCATTAAGTTGGGTACGCCACGTATTTTTCAGCACAAAACGACTGACGCCCCATTTAACCTGGGCAGGCACTGGCAACAGGTTGCGCGTTTCCGTCGAAGTTTGGGAGCAGCCAATATGGCCAAAAAACAGCAACAAGCAGGTAAGCAGGAGGGGAGTACAAGCGAAAGGATGAAGCATATGCATAGGAGCGGATAGGGCCAAAATTACCAGCTTATTTTATCTCAGCCCTTTCATTACGCATTCTAAGTGATAGTCGCGAATAAAGAAACCACATTGTATACACCGACTGTGGATGTGAACCGCTACATAGGTTTGTGTAAATACGGCTATCTGCGCTCAACGCCCAAAGCCGTGACGACTAACTTGTGGGCATAAGGGGTAAGAGCAGTAACCGATTGTTTCTCAGGGGACGTGTCGGGGTTATCGCTATGCAACTTAAGCTCAGCTAGGCGTCGTCGGGCTTCCTCACCTTCTATCATTTCAAACCGTACGGACAAATAGAAACGAGAGGTAGTGGGGCGACCTCGATAAATAGCTGGTATCCAATTATCAGGCAAAGCTTGAAGCCGCTGAAATACCTCTCGGTCGCATTCAGGACTCATGCTGCTTTCTATGGTGAAATCTGCTGTCTGACCCGTAGGCGTAACTGTGTATGACACCACCACCGTGCCCTGAAGCTTGCGAGCTAGGGCACTGACAGGATAGCGAAGGGTGCTGATGAGATCTAGCATTCGCTTGTCCATACTACCTATCGGTCGAGGAGCACGAGCCAAGCGCTTCAACTGCCATTGCTCATCAGCGCGAACCCAATAGCGGGTGGTATCTTCTCGGGTAAAACTGATACGGCTGGAATCGTAATCGAAGGTTAATTCTAACTGCTCTTGGCTGTTATAAAAATTCCATTTGCCAATGCGCTTACCGTCAGTTGAAGTTGCACCCTGTTCAAGCTTAGCATAAGGCGGAGGAACCTTCGACTTGATTCTTTTTTGTGCTTGAGTTCTAGTTGAACATAAAAGGAAGGTAGACAACACAAGGATGATAGCTTTCATACGTATAGCGCCTTTTAATTGATTAATGAGTAGGATGGGAAGAGCCAAATATATAGGATATCTGCACCGCAATTCACTGTAATTAAACAAAAAAAGCCCCCCACACCGCTGGGTGTAAGGGGCTCTTAGCGCAGGCGCAAAAATTAACTACCCGGCAGCAATAGCTTTCCGCTTGCTGGTGCGGGGGGCACGTTCTTCGCCCTGGCTCAGCAGCTCGTCATCACGCTCGGCTTTCTTCACTACCCAGCTTACCGAGTACAAATCCTTGCGCCGGTCGCGGAGGTTGCGCACGGCGCCGCTGCTGTTCAGATCCTTGAGCAAGTCCAGGTCGAGGTCAGCAATAAGAGTCATTTCGGTGTTAGGCGTGGCCTCGGCCACGATGGCGTCGTGGGGGAAGGCGAAGTCGGAAGGGCTGAATACCGCCGACTGCGAGTACTGAATGTCCATGTTCTCGACGCGCGGTAAGTTGCCCACGGAGCCCGTAATAGCCACGTAGCACTCATTTTCGATGGCGCGGGCCTGGGAGCATAGCCGCACGCGCTGGTAGGCGTTCTTAGTATCAGTCCAGAAGGGCACGAACAGGATTTTCATGCCTTCGTCGGACAGCATGCGGGCCAGCTCGGGAAACTCTACATCGTAGCAGACGAGAATGCCGATCTTACCGAAGTCAGTGTCAAAGCACTTCAGCTTGTCGCCGCCGCGCATGCCCCAGTAGCTAGCCTCGTCGGGCGTTACGTGGAGCTTGTACTGCTCATCCATGGTGCCGTCGCGGCGGCAGAGAAAGGCCACGTTGTGCAGCTTGCCATCTTCGTACACCGGCATGGAGCCAGCCACGATGTTGATGTTGTAGCTAACCGCCAGTTCCATCATTTTGGCTTTAATGGGCTCGGTGTAAGCGGCCATGGCGCGGATAGCTACCGAGGGCGAGTCCTCGTTGGTCAGCGCCATCAGGGGAGCGTTGAAGAACTCCGGAAACATCACGCAGTCCGACTTATAGCCGCTGACGGTATCCACGAAGAACTCAATTTGCTGCAATAGGTCTTCCAGGCTGCGGGTGGCGCGCATTTGCCACTGTACAATGCCGATGCGCACGTTGCTTTTCTGGTTGCCAATGAGCTTTTCCTCCTCCTCATAGTACACATTCAGCCATTCGAGCAGGGTAGCAAAGGCTTTCGACTCGGAATCATAGGGCAGGTAGCCACGTATGATTTTGCGAACGTGAAACTCATTGGAGAGCTGGAAAGTCAGGATAGGGTCCGTGATTTCCTTGTTGCGTACCATTTCCACGTACTTGGCCGGGGTCATCTGGTCGGCATAAGCCGCGTAGCCCGGAATTCGCCCCCCAGCTACCATTGCGCGCAGGTTCAGGTTTTCGCACAGCTCCTTGCGGGCATCGTAAAGGCGCCGCCCCAGGCGCAGAGAGCGGTACTCAGGGTCCACGAATACGTCGACACCATACAGTGTGTCCCCATCAGGATTATGGGTGTCAAACTTGCCGTCGCCGGTTATTTTAGCGTAAGTATGACGGTCGCCGAAGTCACTGTACTGCACGATGATAGCCAAAGCTGCGGCTACTAAAGTGCCATTATCTTCAATACCAATCTGCCCTTCCGGAAACTTACGGATCAAAGCTGCATACTCGTCCGACGACCAGGAGCCCTCCATGTTGGAATATACTTTGTCCATGATGCCTTTCACCGCCTTGAAGTCGGAGCGGCGCAGTGTACGCAGCACCAGCTTGTGCGCTGGAACAGCTGTCGGCGTGAGCAACTCAGCGGTTATTGGAGAAGATTTATTAGTTACTTTTTTGGCGTGACTGCCACCAGTGCCGGTCTTGCCGTTTGAACTCGTTGCCATAGGTATTATGTGATTTTGTAAACGCAATCGAAAGAAAAGACTAATATCCAATCAGCAGTACACTGCTTACGGACGTCTTTATGGGTAGGGTACTCCGCTTCGGGGCCTAAGGTTTGTAGAAGGCTACTCAACGCCCGAATGGCTGACGCTTTGCCTTGGGCTCAGTCTGGAAGAAAAAGCACTTCTTTGGTTATGCTGCCCCAGGTAAAAAAGCCCAGGTTCGGCTGACGAAGGTGCCCTACACAAGATAAGGACTTGACTGTGGGAGATAACTACTATGGCCTAAGATTCGTTTCTGATGGTACGAATTCACCCTTAGCCTTTTAATCTTATGAACGCTGCGCGCTTTCTTCTGCTCCTCGTAGTTGCCTCCGTTGGGGCCTGTACCTCCGACCCGGCCGCTTCTGATGCCCCTACCACTACTGCTGATATGACTCCCCCATACCCTTCGGCTGCTACTGATACGTCAGCCGTTGCTGAGCGGGTTGACTCAGCTGGCCCCGTGCGCCCAATCCCTGAGAATGTACCATCGACGGAGTATTCAGCGCCAGCTACCAAAACCACAACGACGGGTAATCAGTAACAGTTGACATTGTGCCTACATGAGAGAAGCGGGCCAAGAACCCGCTTCTAACAACATATCCAAAAGTAACTCGGCTACAACTGCATTTCTGGTACGTCGCCCTCGGGGACTACCAACTTGCCGGCTGTTGCGGCCTTAATCTGCTCTACACTCACGCCAGGTGCCCGCTCACGCAGCACGAAGCCATCAGGTGTGATATCGATGACGGCTAGTTCCGTCACAATCTTTTTCACGCAGCGCAGACCGGTAATGGGCAGCGTGCAATCGGGGAGGAGCTTGCTGCTGCCGTCGCGGGCTACGTGCTGCATGGCCACAATGATGTTTTTGGCCGAGGCCACTAAGTCCATAGCACCGCCCATCCCTTTCACCATCTTGCCCGGAATCTTCCAGTTGGCAATGTCGCCCCGCTCCGATACTTCCATCGCTCCGAGGATGGTCAAATCTACGTGCTCGCCCCGAATCATGCCGAAGCTGTCGGCCGAGTTGAAAAGGCTGGAACCGGGCAGCGTGGTTACGGTTTGCTTGCCGGCATTAATAAGGTCAGAATCAACTTCGGACTCTGTCGGAAAGGGCCCCATCCCTAACAGGCCGTTTTCGGACTGCAATTCAACGTTGATTCCGGCCGGAATATAATTCGCTACCAGCGTTGGAATGCCGATGCCAAGGTTGACGTAGGAGCCATCGCGCACTTCCTGGGCGATGCGTTTGGCGATGCCGTGTTTATCAAGCATTATCTGAGGGTAGGGGCGCGCTGCATGCGCCCTAGTTAAACGATTCTTGGGGAAGATGATAAAGCGGCTGCACGAGGGCCAGCCAACGACGGGCGCGTACAACGCGCCCCTACGTGCGTACGGTCCGTTGCTCGATGCGCTTCTCGTAATTCTTGCCCTCAAATATGCGCTGCACGAAGATGCCGGGCGTATGAATCTGGTTGGGGTCAAGCTCGCCGGCAGGCACCAGTTCTTCCACTTCGGCTACGGTGATTTTGCCAGCCGTCGCCATCATGGGGTTGAAGTTGCGGGCGGTGCCTTTGTAGATAAGGTTACCGGCCGTGTCGCCGCGCCAGGCTTTCACGAAGGCATAATCGGCGGTAAGGCCTGTTTCGAGCAGGTACATCTTGCTTTTAAACTCTCGGCTTTCCTTGCCTTCGCCTACTTCGGTACCGTAGCCAGCGGGCGTGTAAAAGGCCGGAATACCGGCTCCGCCCGCCCGAATGCGCTCGGCCAGCGTGCCTTGGGGAATCAACTCTACTTCCAACTCCCCCGATAGTAGCTGCCGCTCAAACTCCGCGTTCTCCCCTACATAGCTCGAAATCATCTTGCGCACCTGCTTGGTTTGCAGCAGAAGCCCGATGCCAAAATCATCGACGCCCGCGTTGTTACTAATACAGGTCAGCTCCTTGACGCCGAGGTGCAACAACTCCTGAATGGCGTTTTCGGGAATGCCACAGAGGCCGAAGCCGCCGAGCATTAGCGTCATGCCGTCGGTGATGCCGTGCAGAGCCGCCTGAGCGTCGGCTACAACTTTGTTTATCATATGTGGTGGGTGGTTGGGGGCGGAAAGTTAAAAGGATAATAGATTCCGCGAAAGGAAGTCGCAAATTAGCCCCCTACCAAGTGCCGGCGGGCCGCATCGGAGTCTTTGGCCAGTTGCACCTTCAACTCATCCAGGTCCGCGAACTTCTGCTCATCGCGCAGGCGGGCTATCAACTGTATGGTCAGCGGCTGGTCGTATATGTCGCCCGAAAAATCCAGCAGATGCACTTCAATGGTCTGCGCTAAATTGCCCCCCACGGTAGGTCTCACGCCGATATTGAGCATGCCCGGCTGCACGTCGCCGGCGGCAGTGGTAGCCAGTACGGCGTACACGCCGTGGGCGGGCACCAGCTTGGATGCCTCCGCCAGTTCCAGATTGGCGGTAGGAAAACCGATGGTACGGCCGAGCTGCTGACCGCGCACAACGTTGCCAGTCAGGGAGTAGGAATAGCCGAGGTGGCGGTTGGCGGTGGCAATGTCGCCGCTAAGCAGGGCGCGGCGGATGCGGGTGCTGCTTACGCCCACCGCGTCCACGTCTTCGCGCGGAATCTCTTCTACTTCCAACCCATAGCGGTCGGCGTGTTTGCTGAAGTATTCAAAGCCTCCTTCGCGGTTTTTGCCAAACCGGTGGTCATAACCAATCACCAGCTTTTTGGCGCCTACTGTGCGCAGCAGCAGCTGTTGAATATATTCCTCGGAGGTCAGCTGCGCGAACTCGCGGGTGAAGGGCACAATCAACAGGTAATCGACGCCAAACTGTTCGAGGCGCTCAATTCGCTCATCGAGCGTGGAGAGAAGCTGCAAATCGAGTGGCTCCGGGTGGGTGGGCGGCGGGTCGAGCACCATGCGCGGATGCGGCCAGTAGGTAATGACCACGGCGGGGCCGCCACTTTGCCGGGCCACTTCCAGCAAGCGTTGCAGAATTCTCTGGTGCCCGACGTGTACGCCATCGAAGGTTCCGCTTGTTACAACGGCTTGACCTAGAAACGGGAATTGCGCCGGGTCACGGAAAACTTGCATCTGCTGGGGTGGCTAAATGACTGGAAAACTATTCCTGGGGGGCTTTTTCGGCGGCGGCGGAGGCTGCCGCGGCGGTAGAAGCGTCGTAGTAAGCCAGACCCTGACGCACTGGCCGATGCCGTTCCCCGACTGGGCGCGGTGGCTTGGCTGGATCAGCTTCGGGGCGGGGCGGCCGCAGGGCTTCCACATCGGTTATGGTGAGGGCATTTGATAATGAGTACTCGCCAATACGAGTGCGGGCGAGCTGGGTAAGATGAGCGCCACAGCCCAGGGCCGCCCCAAAATCGCGGGCAAGGCTACGGATATAGGTGCCCTTGGAACACACCACCCGAAACTGAACATTGGGCAGGGCAATACTCATCAGCTCGAAAGCGGTAATGGTAATCTGCTTGCTCTTGATTTCGGCGGTATCGCCACGGCGGGCTACTTCGTAGGCTCGCTCGCCATTGATTTTTACCGCTGAAAATAGCGGCGGCGTCTGCTTTATCAAGCCGATAAAAGGCGCGGTAGCCGCTTGCAAGTCGGCTTCGGTGAGGTGGGCGTAAGGTAGCTCGGCATCGACGGGCGTTTCCAGATCGAAGCTGGGCGTCGTCTGGCCAAGGCGGAAGGTGCCGGTGTACTCTTTTTCCTGCGCCTGAATAGCGTCGATTTCCTTGGTTTTCTTGCCGGTGCACAAAATGAGTAGGCCTGTCGCCAATGGGTCAAGCGTGCCGGCGTGGCCTACTTTCTTGATGCGCAGCATGTTTTTCACCTTGCGCACCACGTCAAATGATGTCCAGGTAAGAGGCTTATCCAGCAACAAAACCTCGCCGGCTTCAAAGTCAAATTCCTTCTGCTTCATATCAATTGCAGATCAATACCCAACCCTATCATCAGCAGAATAATAACTCCGATAACGATGCGATACATGCCGAAGGACCGGAAACCGAAGCGCGATACGAAATTTACAAACGAATTAACTGCCAACAACGCCACCACGAATGCCACCACATTACCAAACGCCAGCACTTGCAAATCGCCGGGCTGCAGCGGCGTGATTTTGTAGGCTTTATACAGCTGATACGCAGTAATAACAAACATGGTGGGCACGGCCAGCAGAAACGAAAAGTCGGCGGCGGAACGGCGGTCGAAGCCCTGGCTAAGACCACCTACGATGGTGGCCGCCGAGCGCGACACGCCTGGAATCAAAGCGATGCACTGAAACAAGCCGATTTTGAACGCCTGCTTAATGTTGGGCGTGGTCACTTGCTTGCGCTCCCCATCAAACCACTTATCAACGAACAGCAGAATAATGCCCCCCAGGACCAAGGAAACGGCTACCACCGTCACGCTTTTCAGCAATTCCGTGATTACGTCTTTCAGCACAAAGCCCAGAATACCAAATGGAATGAAGGCCACGGCCAGCTTCAGGTAAAAATCAAAGCTCTGCAGAAAGCGCCGCCAGTACAGCGCCACCACCGACAGAATAGCCCCAAACTGAATGGAAGTAATGTAGACTTCCGTAAACGGTGCCTGCCCGATACCGAGCAGATTGGCCACGATAATCATGTGGCCGGTGCTGGATACCGGTAAAAACTCCGTCAGACCCTCCACAATAGCGAGGATCAGCGCATGCCAATAATTCATCTAAGAACGCTTGTAAGTAGGGCGCGCCGCCGGGGTCGGGGCCGCTGGTGCTGAAGAGACGCTGGCAACCGAAGCTGCCTCCACGGATGTAGCCTCAGCGGGAGTTGAAATTTGCCCCCCAGGCTTGGCCATAATGGCAAAAAACTCAATTATGAACCCAATAACCAATAAAATGGGGCCGAGTGTGATGCCCAGAAACCCAAGGCCGTAGTCCGCTGTATCGAGGGTCATGGTGATAAACCCTGCTACCAACACGGCTAGGCCTATAAACATGAGTCGGTAATTGCGTGGCCCGAAAGCGAAGTGGGGAGAGGGGCGTTGTTCCATGGAATACATAGGAGGTTTCAAGCTATGTATTCGGCACAGCTTGATAGAAGTGAATTAATGTTAATACAAATCGTCGAGCGACATGCCCAGGTACTTACGCACGGCGCGGTAGGAGCTGAAAAAGCCGATGACGCAGCCCAATACGACCATTAGCACGAGTAAAGCACCGATCAAGCGCTCATCGAGCAAAAGCCGAAGCTCATCTACTTGCAAGTACGCGTATTGCTGCAGCGCCAGCAAAATAAGAGCCGCCAACGTGCCACTAACAAAGCCTTGCCACGTAGCCCGCCGCAAAAATGGGCGTTGAATAAAGAAGGAAGTGGCCCCTACTAGCTGCATGCTCCGAATCAGGAAGCGCTGGGAGAAAAGGGCCAACTTAATGGTATTGTTAATAAGGATCGTCACGACAAGCGTGAGGACCACGGCAAAGCCGAGAAGCACCAGGCTGAGCTTGCGTACATTCTGGTTGATGCTGGTAATCAGGCTCTGCACGTATTGTACCTCGTGTACGCCACTTTCGGTCCGTAGCTCCTGCTCTATTTGGCGTAGGTTGAGCGAATCGGTGTATTCGGAATTGATGCGCAGGATATACGCATCACGCAATGGATTATCGCCCAGAAACTGCTGGAAATCCTCGCCGGTTTGCTCGATGAACTGCCGGGCGCCTTCTTCTTTGGACAGGAAGCGCACTTGAGGCTGCCGGTCGCGGAAAGCAATAAAGGGCTTGCTGGAAAAGGCTTGCTGCAAGCGCAGGAGTTGCGCTTCGGGCAGGTCGCGGTCCAGATAAACCTGCATTTCCAGATTCTCTTTCACTAGGTTGGAAAGCTTGTGGGCGTGAACCAGGAGCAGTCCAAAAAGCCCGATAACCAGCAAGGCCAGCGTGATACTAAACACGACCATCGTGTGCGGGTAATTACCCAGCTTTTTCTTACGAGTGGACGAACGGGGAGGGGAAGCCATGCCGCAAAGGTAGGAGTAGCAATTAGCAATGAACGCAATTGCCAGATTTGAATTAGAAAAATGCCCCCCAACGACGGTTTAGGCGGTCATGCTTGGCGACCTGAGCATGACAGAACCCCAATCACATAATGGTGCGCGGATCGTCATCTACGACGAGGGCTTCGCGGGCTTTGCGGGCGGCTTCGTCGCGGCGGCGCACGCGCTTACGCGCAAAAAGCTCCTGTATCGAATCAAATTGCTCGGTGTGGAGCAAGCTGACGGCGGCGCGGGGCTGATTGATGGTTTCCAGGTCGCGGGGCGTAGTTTGGTAGCGCAAGCGAGCCCGAAAACGGCCATCAGCTTGGAGATAATACTCTAGGCTCAGGTCGCCCAGCAGGGAGGTTTGGGCCGTAGCATCAATATCGGAGCCGGGAACGGTGCCCAGGTTCGTCGTATTACTAAAGCCGCCTTCGCGGGTTACGCGCAGCCGGCCATTCAGAAAGCTGTAGCTCAGGCGCACCTGCAACGCCCGGAGCTGGTCTTCTGAAAGCCCGTTGAGGTTAAAGTCAATCTCCAGGTTCTGATCGATCTGGGAAGTGAGCAGACCTAGCTGTGTCGACAGGACCTGCCCCAAACTATTTCCAATAGTGTTATTGCTGCCACTCAGCGAAAGCTGCGCGAAAGAACCGGGAGGCGACAGTTGCTTGAACACGAGTAAGCTGAATACTTGACGATTCAACTCCTGCTCATCGTTGCGTAGCGAGTTCGTAAACGAAGCCAAATCGCCCTCCAAGGCGGAAGGTGCGTCATTAAACTCCAGCCCCAGCTGAATGGCCGGCAACAACAGCGGACCCGTCAGATTCATCACGGCCGTAACGGGCACCACCGCGCCCGCGCTAGGAGTAGTCGTGCCCAGCACCGGCGCCAAAGAGGTGCGCTGGGTGTAGGCGGCTGTTACGTTCATCTGGCCATCCAGCGGATTGCCGTTCCAGGAAATGGTGCCGCCGGGCCGCACCACAAATTCCTTGTTGATCAGGCCCTGCAAGGTGAAATTATAAGCCCCCCGCACGATTTCAATCTGCCCGTACATATTGAATTCGCCGCGAGTATCTACGTTTAGGCGCAATTGCCCCACGGCCGTACCACGAATTACGTCGCCGGTGCTTTCGTCGAGGATAATCTCCACGTAAGCATCCTCGGTCACCGTCAGGTTGAAGTTGAGCTGCAAACCCGATAGATCCACGCGGCCAGCAGCGGCTGCTACGATGGGCACGGTAGACGTGGTATCGGTGGGCAGATTGCGGTTTACAAACTTAATGTAGCTGGCTTGCTGGGCTTTGGCCGCATTATCAAGGGGAAGAGAAACCCGGGTGCCGGCCTCGCTGCGTGCCGTGACGTTCACGGTCAGATTATCGACCGGGCCAAACACGCGCGCCTCGCCCGTTCCGTAGGCCCGACCGAAGTATAGCTCGTTTTCCTTGCGGGTGGTATTGAGCAGCTGGAGCTTGCGGAAGTCGGCCCTCAGATTAAGCACCATATTCTGAAAGCCCTGATGTCGAATATCCCCGTCGAGCGTACCGGTATTGCCGAACACGTCCCGCAGGGTTACCTCCCGGAAAAGAATACGGTCCTCGCGGAAGGAAATGCGGTCGGTGAAGCGGTAGGTGGTGCCCAGATAAATAAACTTGAAACGGCCGTTACTCACGTCGACATCGCCCACGAGGTTGGGGGCACCTAGCGGGCCAGTCAGCCGCAGTCGACCCACGGCCGTGCCGCGCATATTGTCGAAGAGCGTATTTAGCAGGGGCTCGGCTATTTTCACCGGCGCACTGTCGAGCACGGCCGTCAGGTCGAGCTGGCGTATGGGCTCGCGCGGCGCCACGGTGCCCGTCACCGTAAGCACGCGCTGCTGGCTGTTCATTACATCTAGGTTGACGCCTAGCTTGCTGGTGGTATTATCCCAGTCGCTGCTGCCGGTGACGTTACCGATCAGGATATCATCAAACCGCAGCGAGTCAACGGCCAGCGAGCTGTTCACAACCAGGGCTCCAAACACGCCGCTCACGGTTCCCTGCGCGTTGGCTACGCCCGTAATATTTTGCTTGGTGAGGGAGCTGAGCGTAGCCAGCTCCAGGTTCTGGACGGCCAGCTGCAAGGTTTTGGCCGGATCAGTGGAAATAAAGCCCTGCGCGCTCACTTGTTGGGTGCCATTGGATAAGGTCAGGCTGCGAATGTCAATCTCTTTGCCAGCATTGGAGATAAGAATTACGTTTTCCGGTGCCAGTGTCCAGTCCTTCCCCAATAGGTTGACGCCCGACTGCCGAAATACCACTTGCACGGCCTGCGGCAGAAAAGCTATTGAGCCATTAATAGCCCCCCGATTCGTGGTGCCGGTTTGGGTCAGAGAAGTCGAAAAATTAATCTTATCCTGATCCCAGACGCCTTCCACGTAGAAGTTCTCCGTCTGATTCAGCAGAGGAAGTTTTTGTTTTTCAGAGGTGATATTAGCCTGCGCAAGGATTTCAGGCTGATAGGGCAGCTTGGAGGTGAGTAGGTCCAGCGACGTATTCACGGCCCGAATGCTATCGTAGCGCAGGCTGTCAAATTGCCCGGCGAGCGTGAAAATAGAAGTAGGACCATTGCGAAAGGAGCCGTCCACCCGTGAGTAGTCGGATATCTCCAGCTTTGGTACGAATAGCTGAATAACGGGATTAGCACGCTTCAGATAGAGATCTAAGTCGATAGCGTACTCGGAAATTGCCCCCTGGCGCTTGCGACGGTAATAGTTGGCGGTTTCAATGTCGTTGCTTTCGAAGTTGAGTTGATATTCCTGGATGAGCGTTTGTACGTCGCGGGCTACGGTGGTGAAGTCGAAATCGCCGTTGGCCGTCAGGTTCAATACTTCAGAGCGCACGGCCACGCTGCGCTGCCCGCCCTGGCGCTGGCTTACTATATCGAGAGTGTCGATGGCCACGTTGCGGCCGGCGTAGCCCACTTTGGTTTCGCGCAGAATAATGCGGCCGATCAGATCATCGAGCTTTAATCCCTGAAAACGTAGATCAGCGTTGGTGGCAATGGTAACGGCCTGGTCGGTAAGGCCGAGGGCGCGCAGATCGGCGCGGCGTATCTGGGCGCGGAGGTCGAAGGCTTGGCGGCTTTTGTTCAGGTCCACACGGCCGTCGGCGGCTATTTGCAGAGCGGGGTCGTTGATGGCTAGCTTGCCCTCGAAGGTTTCGCGGCTGAACTGGCCGTTGGTAGTGATGTTGCGGAAGCGGTAGCCGTTCAACCAGATGCTTTGCACCGTTGCATTGGCCCGCAAACGGGCACCGGCTGGCGTGAAGCCTACGCCTTCTACACGGCCGCTGAAGGCAATGTCGCGCACGGTGTTTTGGTCGCCCAGAAACTTGCCCAGCTGGAAGCCCGTGGTTTTCACCTGGCCCTCATAAGTGGAATAGCGAGGGTCAGTTTTGAACTTGATATTTACGTCCGACACCACGTTGCCGAGGGCCGTGTTGAAGGAGCCGTTGGCCACGAAGTCGTTGTAGAATCCCAGAAATTGCCCCTTGAGGCGCACAGTGCCGAGGCGCTGCACGTAGGCCCAGCCCTTGGCAGGCACGTACTTACGAATGTCGCGCCCATCTATTACGGAGGGTTGCAGGCGCATTTCCACGAAGCTTTCCTTCAGATTGGGCAGCCCTTCCACATTAATATTGCCCACAATGTGCGTGTTCTGGCCATAACGCACATCGAGGTTGCGGGTCGTGAAATTGGTAACGTACCCTTTAGCCTCGCCCGAAAGCAGCACCGTTTCATTCAGGTTGCGGAGTTGGGGGGCAAAATGCGCGATATCGTCGGAAATAAGCCGCGTGGGGCCCAGCCGCGCCGTTACGCGCACCGAGTCGTTGAAGTGCGTGAAGTTGAGAAAACGCTTGTAGTCGAAGCGGACGTAATCCTTGAGGTAGCTGCGGCCCACGCGCAGGTCGGTGTTGGCAAACTCCCAGAAGGTGGGCGCGAAGGTCATGTCAGTGTCCCAGTGCTGCACGCGGGTCTTGGAGGGCGTTTCGATGGCGCGCATATCGCGGATGCGGGCGGCAATGGTGTCGCCATTCATCTGAATACCCGAAAAATCGGCGTAGATGCTGTCAACCCGCACGTGGGCGTAATCGATGCCGTATTCCGTGCGCGGCTGGTTCTGGCGTTCCAGCACGAAGCGGCCATTACGCAGGCCGAGGCTTTTGATCTGAAAATCGAAGAGCTTGGTAACTTTGGTGGTGTCGGTGGGGCCAATGAGGCGGCGCACGGCGGTCAGAAACTGGCTCAGGTTGGTAGAGTCAGGCGCGTCGGCGTACGTAACCAGGGCAAAGCGCGGCTCATTCAGCACCAGCTGGCCTATATGCAGGCGGCGCAGATTCAGTACAGAGAACAGCTCAATATTGGCCTCGGCCTGCCCAATGTGAAACAGCTCGCCCCCGCGTCGGTCCAGTACCTGTACATTCTGGAGCAGCACCCGCGAGAACGGCCGAACATCTACCCGCCCGATACTCACGCGCTGCCCCAGCTTATCCGACAGAAAAGTGGCCGCCCGCTGCGCTACCCTTGTTTGTACGCTTGGCACCCGTAAAGCCACCAATACCACGCCCACGGCCAGCACCACGAGCAGGAGCAGGCCCAGCAGGATTCGGAGCAGTACGGAGATGAAACGGGGCACGGAGCGCGAATAGAGAGGAATGGAACAACGAAGATGCTGCTTTTCGCTCAACCGTTGGCTGGCACCGCTGGCAGCCGCAGTCAGGGACAAAACTCTCTTTTGTCTTGCTAAAAGCCAGACGGTTGAGAAAAGCTAGACTTGAATACGGGTCAGACCATTTAACGAGCCGGAGGTTTAGTCATTTAAACGACCTTTGTCATGAAATATGCGGCCAGGAACAAAAGTAACGCTCCCAGCCACTTCTATTTTCAACGCTTGTACTTTTTGCTCATCGCTTTCATGGTGCTGGCTTTCCACATCTTATGGCATATCCTATTATCCTGGCCATCGAATCATCCTGCGACGACACCTCGGCCGCCGTGCTGGCCGGGGGGCAAATTCGCTCCAACGTCGTGGCTACCCAGCGTGTGCACGAACAATACGGCGGCGTGGTGCCGGAGTTGGCCTCGCGGGCGCATCAGCAGCACCTGATTCCGGTGGTGCAGGAGGCCTTGCGCCAAGCCGGCGTCACCAAAGCTGAACTTGATGCAGTAGCTTTCACCCAAGGGCCGGGCCTACTAGGCTCGTTGCTGGTGGGCAGCATGTTCGCCAAAACCTTTGCGCTGGCGTTGGGCAAGCCGTTGCTGGCTGTGAATCACATGCGGGCGCACATTCTGGCGCACTTTATTAATGAGCCGCGCCCTACGTTCCCCTTTCTCTGTCTGACGGTTAGCGGCGGCCACACCCAGCTGGTGGTCGTAAAAAGCCCCCCAGACATGCAGGTCGTCGGCCAGACCATCGACGACGCGGCCGGCGAGGCCTTTGACAAAACGGCCAAGCTGCTCGGCCTGCCGTACCCCGGCGGCCCGCACCTGGATAAATTGGCCAGCACCGGCAACCCCACGCGCTTCCCGTTTCCAGTAGGCGCTATGCCCGGCTATGATTTCTCCTTCAGCGGCCTCAAAACGGCCGTGCTGTACTTCCTGCGCCAGCAAACGGCTAAAAACCCGAACTTTATTCAGGAAAATCTGCCCGACCTCTGCGCCAGCATTCAGCACACGATTATTCAAACCTTGCTGCGCCAGCTTCAGCGCGCCGCCGCCGATCTTGGTCTTACACAGATTGCTCTGGCTGGTGGCGTGGCCGCTAATTCCGGCCTCCGCGCCGCCTTACAGAATTTGGCCGCCGAAAAAGGCTGGGCCGTGTTTATTCCCGAATTCCAGTATTGCACCGATAACGCCGCTATGGTCGCCATGACGGCGCATTTTCAGTTCGAGGCTGGCGATTTTGCCCCCCAGCTCGTCAGCCCGGACCCACGGTTGAAGTTGACGTGAGTATGAAATCAGCTGTCATGCAGAGCGAAGCGAAGCATCTCGCGTGCTGACACTGGATTAGTAACCCAACGACTGCACGCGAGATGCTTCGCTTCGCTCTGCATGACGGCCTAATTTACAGTTTTCTCTTACCCATTGATGAAAAACCCTTTCCAGTTAGGCGACGTCAAAATATATTCCTTTGTAGTCACGGAGGCCGACTTTGCTACGATGGAAGGCCATATGGTGCATGAAGTGTTGAGCACGTTTGCGCTGGGGCGCAGTATGGAATGGGCGGGGCGGCTGTTTGTGCTGGAAATGCTGGAGGCGGGGGAGGAGGGCATCGGGACCATGCTGCACGTGGAGCACCACACGCCGGCCTTCGCGGGCGAAACCGTCGAATTTCGCGCTACTTTTGCCGCCCTGGAAAATCGGGAACTGACTTGCGCCGTAGAAGTCTGGGTGGACGAGCGGCTGGTCGCTACTGGCCGCACCGGTCAGCGCATCGTACGTAGCGAAAAGCTGTCGGCTCGTTTTGCCGCCTTGCGCGCCGGCTCCCCAACATCTGCTTAATCAGCGTCTCAACGCGCTTTCTGTTATTATGGCCAAAGAAAAAGACGCTCCGCGCAAAGTCAATATTGTTAATCGCCGGGCCAGCCACGAGTATTCTTTCCTGACGAAGTACGACGCAGGCATGATGCTGCAAGGCACTGAAATAAAAAGCATCCGCGACGGCAACGTGAACATGCAGGACGGCTTTTGCATCTTCCACCCCGACGGCAGCCTATGGGTACACAACCTCTCGATTTCCAAGTACACCGAGGGCACCTACAATAACCATGAACCCACCCGCGAGCGCAAGCTGCTGCTCACCAAGCGCGAGCTGCGCCAGCTTTCCGACAAAAGCCAGGAGCAGGGCCTGACCATCGTTCCCATTCGCCTGTTCGTGAGCGACCGGGGCTTTGCCAAGCTCGAAATTGCCTTAGCCAAAGGCAAAAAGCTCTATGACAAGCGCGAAGACATCAAAGCAAAAGACCAGAAGCGCGAAATGGATAGAGCGCGTGACTACTAACTTGCCTCTTAAGCTGATTTGGAAAAAGCGAAAGTTGGTTCCCTCTACTAAGAAGTTATCTGACGAGTTTTTGCTAAACGGATTTTAAGCCGCAGCTTCGTGGCGTCATCTGAATCAGCGAAATCAATTTAATCAGCAAAATCAGCGACTTAATCTGCGATTGTGGAATATGGAATTTGCCCCCTGAGCGTGGTGCCGGTGCGGGCCGAGCCGAATGACCGGGCCGAAATCGTTACCCAACTCATTTTTGGGGAGTGCTACACGCTGTTGCTCATTCAGGGTAACTGGTGCCAGATACGCATCGCGGCCGATCAGTATGTGGGCTGGATGGATGTAAAGCAGCACGAGCCTGTGACCAGCACCTACTTCGCCGAGTGGAGCGCGCATGCCCATCCGCGCAGCCTCGATGTGGTGCAGATGGTGAGCGATGCTGACTCGCGCCAACCTATTTCTCTGGGTGCTCGCCTGCCCTTTTTCGACGGCATGACCTTGCGCCTGGGCGAGCGGCAGCTTTTTTATAACGGTGCCGCGACGAATCCTGCCGCCAACGGCGACCCAGGGCGGAAGGCCGCGCTGCTCCAGAAGATGGGCCAAGCGTTTCTGAAAGCACCGTACCTGTGGGGGGGCAAAACCCTGTTTGGCGTCGATTGCTCTGGCCTCATGCAGCAGCTCTACGGCCTGGTTGATATGCAGCTTCCCCGCGACGCCCGCCAGCAAATCGACCACGGCCGCACCGTGCATTTTGTGTCTCAGACCCAGCCTGGCGACTTAGCTTTTTTTGATAACGCCGAAGGCAACATCGTGCACGTCGGGATGCTGCTGGAAGACCAACAAATCCTGCACGCCAGCGGCGAAGTCCGCATAGATCCGCTCGACCACAACGGCATCTATAACCGTCAGCGCCAGAAATATTCCCATAAGCTACGCCTGATCAAGCGGTTATTGCCTGATTAGAGTGTAGCGCGGCAATCCGCTCCGCGTCGTGCGCAGCGCGAAAATACGCGGTTGTAGCCAACTGCTACCGCCTGATTCGTGCTGCGCACGACGCGGAACGAATTTCCGCGCTACGCTTCCCAAAAAAGCCCCCCACGGCTCTTAGCTAAAGGAAACTTAACTCATCGGCTGTTGTTAATGCGCTTAGAATCACCTAGCTTTCGCTAACCCGATTCTCCCTGAGCGTATGGATCAAAAAGTGCTTGTCTTGAATGGTGACTACACCGCGATTACGCTGTGCAGCGTGCAAAAGGCTTTCGTATTGCTTTTTTTGGATAAAGCGGAGATGATTGCGAAGTCCGATGGAACCTTGCGCTCCATCAGCCAGGCTTTTCCCAAGCCCAGCATTATCCGCTTGCAGCGCTACGTGCGCGTACCCTACAAGGGTATCGCCCTAAGCCGGCACAACATCATGAAGCGTGACCATTTTGAGTGCCAGTACTGCGGTTCGACCAAAAATCTGACCCTCGACCACGTAGTGCCCCGCTCGCGTGGCGGCGACTCATCGTGGACCAACCTGCTCACAGCCTGCGCCCGCTGCAACCACGCCAAAGGCCACCGCACGCCCAACGAAGCCGGCCTCACGGTGCGGCAGCAGCCGAAGAAGCCGACGTTGGCCGGCTTTTTAAAACTCTCCGCCGGCACCATCGATCAGAACTGGCACGACTACCTGAATTAACCTGGAAATGGGGCGACAGACAGCAGTTTGTCGCCCCATTCTTCTTTGGTGCCTGCCGGAATAAGCGCTCAGCTTTAAACTAACCATCGCTACTTGGAGTTAGAGGCATACATTTGCCCCCCGTTCCACCCAATCAGCGTTCATGTCAGTTCCCAAATTTGCGGCTTCCCGCTCTTTTCACACCGAGTTAAAATCTCGGATCAATGCCTACTTCGAGGAAGCGGGCAAATCACAAACTGGCAATTCCGGGCTTTTCGTCAAGGCACTTATCCTGACGACGGCTTTCGTGCTGGTATATCTGCACCTGGTATTCTTCACGCCAAACGCCTTTTTGGGTATTCTGGAATGTATATTACTTGGCGGCATCGGCGCAGCCATTGGTTTCAACGTCATGCACGACGGCGCCCACGGCAGCTTCAGCAAGTCAAAGTGGCTCAACCAGTTCGCGGCATTTACCCTGAACGTGCTGGGCGGGAATAGCTTCATGTGGAATATGAAGCACAACCTCATCCACCACATGTACACTAACGTGGACGGCGTGGACGACGACCTCGACGTACAGCCCTGGATGCGCATGAGCAGCACCCAGCCCCGCCGCAAGCTTCACCGCTTCCAGCACCTCTATTTCTGGTTTCTCTACGCCCTGCTCTACATCGCCTGGATTTTCTTCATGGATTACCAGAAGTATTTCAAGGGTAAAATCGGCGCGATGCCCATCAAGAAAATGACGGCCACCGACCAGTCGGTTTTCTGGGGCTTCAAGGTGATTCACCTGCTGCTCTTTATGGCCCTGCCCATTTACACGGTAGGTTTCGTGTCGTGGTTGGTAGGTTTTGTGATTTTCGCCGCTGTAGCTGGCTTCACCCTGAGCCTGGTGTTCCAATTGGCCCACACAGTGGAGCACGCCGCCTTCCCCATGCCCGACGAAATTACTAACAAGCTGGAAGATGAATGGGCTATTCACCAGATTAAAACCACTGCTAACTTTGCCACCCACAACAAAGTCATCAGCTGGCTAGTAGGCGGCTTGAACTTTCAGGTAGAGCACCACCTGTTTCCGAAGATTTCGCACGTACATTATCCTGCCATCAGCAAGATTATCAAGCAGATGTGCGAGGAGTTTGACATCACCTACAACGAGTATCCTAAAATGCGTTACGCCGTAGCCTCGCACGTTTCCCACCTACGGGAGCTGGGCCGCAAATAGGCTTTTTAACGCACAAAAAAGCCCTCCAGAAATGTTTCTGGGGGGCTTTTTTTCTGATTTTAAAGAGTATAAGCTGTGAGCTAGGCTATTGACTCATTGAACTCGAAAGGAAGCCGATTAAACTATTCTGACTAGTCAAAGATTTTTTACACGCGTCCTCTAATATTTCCAGCTCGCCACTACCTCACTCGCAATAATTCTCCATTTGCCATTATACTTCTCAATGCAGTATAACAGAACTCTGCCAACACCTGGATCAGAATAATGAACTTGGAATGCACCTTTGGTAAAACCTTGATTAAAAGCACCTCTCGAAAATTCATAGTAGGCACTGGATTCATTTTCACCAAAAAATGAATAATAACTGGGCAGCAGATATGAGGGATAGTCTAGTCTGCCTTCCATTGCGTGATAGGGAATGAGTCGGCTAGTTTTGTTTATAAGATTCTTAGGATCCCACATACTTAAGAACAATAAAGCAAAGGCAGAATCTAGCTTCGGACTTCGTGTGAGACGGTAAGCTTCTTTCCTTGCGTACTTTCTCTGGTCTTCAGTTCTGAATTCAAGATCTTTATACAGAATTCCAAAGCTGGCAGGAAAGGTTATGTCATGCTTAATATCAACTGTATTAGTGTTAGCTAAAGAACGATAAGGCCAGAATTGATCAAGAACAATAGGTTGGGTTGTATCAGAAAACCAATAGGTTTCATTGTTTATAACTTGGCCGCATAGAGCAATAAGAACTGAATCCTCCTGCTGTTGATAAAAAACAGATTTTGGATGATTTACATCAACATCCTTAGTACAACCCAAGATTAAACTTAGTAAGATTAACAGAAGCCAATTCTTCATAATCTGAAAGTAATAATATTCCGTGTACTAATATCTTTCCTTTCTTACGGTCAAATCCGTACCTTTGCCGCCCCGCCAGGGTGGAGGGTTTGGAGCCTCAGCTTCAGGGAGTTATTCATAACGCGTTCCGGTAGGTGGCCCTGAGCTGGACGTGTAGATAAGGGCCAAGCAAGTATTATGGCAGAAGTAGCAGATAACTTCGACTGGGACAACGTTGGAGCAACCGGCTTTGGTGGCAATTATAGCCCCGAGCAGCGCGCCGAGATGGAGAAAATGTACGGCGACACGCTGACCACCGTCCAGGAGGAAGAAGTAGTGAAAGGCACTGTAGTCGGCATCACCGACCGCGACGTGATCCTAAACATTGGCTTCAAATCCGACGGCCTCGTGCCCCTGTCCGAATTCCGCGACCTGGTTGACCTGAAAATTGGTGACCAAGTAGAGGTATTCATCGAAGACCAGGAAGATTTGAATGGCCAGCTGATCCTTTCGCGCAAGAAGGCGAAGATCAAGCAGGCATGGAAGTCGATTTACGACGCGCTGGAGTTCGATAACATTCTGGAAGGCGTGGTAAAGCGTCGGACCAAAGGCGGTCTGATCATGGAACTGGACGGCGTAGAAGCCTTCCTGCCCGGCTCGCAGATTGACGTGAAGCCCATCCGTGACTTCGATATTTATGTTGGTCGCCGCATGGAAGTGAAAGTGGTAAAAATCAATGCCGCTTTCGATAACGTAGTTGTTTCGCACAAAGTCCTGATTGAGAAGGACCTGGAGAAGCAGCGTGAAGCCATCCTGAACAACCTCGAAAAAGGTCAGATTTTGGAAGGTGTTATTAAGAACATGACCAACTTCGGTGTGTTCATCGACCTCGGCGGTGTCGATGGTCTGTTGCACATTACCGATATCTCGTGGGGCCGCATCGCTCATCCGAGCGAAGTATTGCAGCTTGATCAGAAACTCAACGTGGTTGTTCTGGACTTCGACGAAGCCAAGAAGCGTATCTCGTTGGGCCTAAAGCAGCTGACTCCTCACCCATGGGATTCGTTGCCCGCCGACATGGGCGTAGGCTCGAAAGTAAAAGGCCGTATCGTGAACGTAGCCGACTATGGCGCATTCATGGAAATCGTGCCCGGTGTAGAAGGCCTGATCCACGTTTCGGAGATGAGCTGGAGCCAGCACCTGCGCAACCCGCAGGACTTCATCAAGCAGGGCGACGTGGTAGAAGCGCAAATTTTGACGCTGGACCGCGAAGACCGCAAGATGAGCTTGGGTATCAAGCAATTGAGTGAAGACCCATGGACGCGTGGCGACTTCGGCACCAAGTACGCCGTAGGTACCAAGCACAACGGCCTCGTGCGCAACCTGACCAACTTCGGCCTGTTCGTAGAGCTGGAAGAAGGTGTTGACGGCTTAGTACACGTATCTGACTTGTCATGGACCAAGAAGATCAAGCACCCATCCGAAATGGTGAAGGTGGGCGACCGTCTGGACGTGCTCGTGCTGGAGCTGGACGTGTCTAACCGTCGTTTGGCCCTGGGTCACAAGCAGCTGGAGGAAAACCCCTGGGATACGTTCCAGACGGTATTCACCCCCGGCTCGGTGCACAAAGCCACGATTACGGAGAAAAATGACCGTGGCGCGGTACTCGAGCTGCCTTACGGCATCGAAGGTTTCGCTTACCCTAAGTCATTGGTGAAGGAAGACGGTTCAAACGCTGAAAACGGCGAAGCGCTCGACTTCCGCGTGGTTGAGTTCTCGAAGGATGATCGTCGTATCGTGCTGTCGCATACTGCCGTCTTCAATCAGGCGCAGCAGGAAGAAGACACCCGCAACTCGAAGTTCGCTAAGAAGAAGCCAGCTGCTGGCCAGACTGCTGGTGCCGCTCAAGGCGAAGGCAAGCTAAGCGACCTCAAGAAGCCCGCCACTGCCGACAAATCGACTCTTGGTGACCTGGATGCTCTGTCCGCTCTGCGCGACAAGATGATGGGCAACGAGCGCGATGCTGGTGTGCAAAAGCTGGAGGCTAAAGCTCCTAAGGCTGCCAAAGCCGAAGAAGCTCCGGCTGCTGAGGCTCCCGAAGCTGACACTACGGAGGAGGCTCCGGCCGCTGAAGGTGGTATCCTGGCTGCCGTAACTGGTGCTGCCTCGGCTGCTTTCGAGAAAGCCAAAGAAGTAGCTGGCGACGTAGTTGACACCGTAGCTGATTCAGCTGCTTTCGAGAAAGCCAAAGAAGTAGCTGGCGATGTAGTAGAGAAAGCAAAAGACCTGCTGCCCGGCAACGAAGAGGCCGACAAGAAGGACGAAGAGAAAGTCTAGGCTTCCTTAGCTTTTACGTAATAAAAAGGCCCTGACAATCGTCAGGGCCTTTTTTGTGGGTTACAGGGTGAGTTTTAAGCAGTAGTACTTTTAAGTTACGCTGCACAAAACCAGCTGCTTAGCATGTCGCAAGCCGAAAAAAGCCCCCCAGGTTTGGCGAAGGTCAGATAATGGCGTAAGTTTGCACCCTCACTACCCGGTGACGTGACCGAGTGGCTAGGTAGAGGTCTGCAAAACCTCCTACGGCGGTTCGAATCCGCCCGTCACCTCTTTACCTGTTCCTGTTTTCTATTGCCTAGTGCCCCGGTTGCTTAGCCCCAACCGGGGTTTTTTTGCTTTTTGCCCCCTGGCAGTTATAGCGCATTATTAGCTGGTTATAAACTTTTCTTCTTACTTTATAGAGGTAAGCTGAGCGGTAGCTTGTGTTAACCAGTATGGTAGCAGAATCTGCTCCGGGGGGCATTCTTGCCGCTGCTACGTGGTTTTAGTGACGCATTATCCCTATATTTCGTTTGTGCGTACAACCGCTAACTTTTGCCTTTTCGCCTCAGCTCTCTATGAAAATTACCGACCTCCGCACTATGCGCGGCCCAAGCTACTGGTCCGTTAAGCACCTGAAGCTTATTGTGATGAAAGTAGACCTGGAGGAGTTGGCCAACCAGTGGTCTAATGCCATACCAGGTCTAGCGGGGCGGCTCACGAAATTGCTACCAGGCGTAGGCCAGCCCTGCGCTACGCCTGACTCATCCATACAGGCATACAAGCATCCTCCTTTAACCCAAGAGCAGCTTGCTGATGGCGAGCCACTGGGCCATGTGATTCAGCACGTAGCCCTGGAACTACAACGCCTGGCCGGTATGCCCGTGTACTGGGGCAAATCGTATCCGGCAACGCAGGAAGAAGGTGTCGAGTACGTCGTATTCACCTACCAGGAAGAGCGAGCGGGCCGCGTGGCCGCTAATGCCGCGGTGGAAATTGTGGATGCCTTATGCCACAAGCAGAAAGTAGATATAAAGCCGATTATTGCGGAATTGCATAGTATTCGGGAAGAAGAGTTTTTTGGTCCGAGCACCTATAGTATCGTGTCGGAGGCTGTATCGCGTAAGATTCCTTATATCCGGCTCAAGAATACTTCTGTCATTCAGCTGGGCTACGGCGTGAATCAAAAGCGCATTCAGGCCACCACGTCGTCCAATACGAGCTACTTTGCTGTGGATATTGCCGGTAATAAGAATCGTACGAAGGCCATGCTGGCCGATGCGGGTATTCCAGTGCCCCAGGGTACCACGGTGTACTCACTTGACGGTCTGCGCGATGCCATTGAGGAGTTGGGCTTTCCCATCGTGACCAAGCCCCTGGATGGTAATCATGGCAAAGGAGCCAGCATCAATATTCTGGATTGGAAGGCGGCCCAGACTGGCTTTAAAGAGGCTCAGGAATACTCGCGCGCCGTCATTGTAGAGCAGTTTATCGAAGGGTTTGACCACCGGCTGCTGGTGGTGAATGGCAAGTTGGTGGCCGCGGCCAAACGTACGCCAGCCGCCGTCATTGGCGATGGTCATAGCACCATTCAGGAGCTGATAGACCAGGTAAACCTGGACCCGCGTCGGGGAGAAGGGCACGAGAAAGTGCTCACCAAAATCAAAGCCGACAAGCATACCAGTGCCATTCTCAAAGCGCGCGACCTAACACTGAAATCGGTGCTGCCGGAAGGGGAGGAGCTATTTCTAAAGAGTACGGCCAATATCAGTACGGGCGGCACGGCTACTGATGTCACTGATTTGGTGCATCCGTATAATGTGCTGTTGGCGGAGCGAGCTGCCGGAATCATTGGCCTCGATATCTGCGGCATCGACATGCTGACTTCTGACATTGCCATTCCGCTGAATGAAACGCGCGGAGCGGTAATTGAGGTGAATGCTGCGCCTGGCTTCCGTATGCATATCTCGCCTACCAAAGGCTTGCCGCGCAACGTAGCGGCGCCCGTAGTCGATATGCTATTTCCGCGTAATTCTACTTCGCGCATTCCCATTATCGCGGTTACTGGCACCAATGGCAAAACCACCACCACACGTCTGATTGCCCACATGGTGGCGGCCCAGGGCTATAAAGTTGGCTTCACTACCACTGATGGCATTTACATTCAAGGCAACCAACTACAGAAAGGCGACTGCACGGGTAGCCAGAGCACGGAGTTCGTGTTGCGTGACCCGACCGTAAACTATGCGGTGCTGGAAGTAGCGCGTGGTGGCATGCTGCGCTCCGGCCTGGGGTTTGACACCTGTGACATTGCCGTCGTTACCAACGTAGCCGCCGACCACTTGGGCATGCGCGATATTTATACGGTGGAGGAGATGGCTGCTGTTAAGGGCGTGCTGCCTCGTACGGTTAACAAAAGCGGCTGGGCCATCCTGAACGCCGATGACAATTTAGTATACGCCATGGGCGAACGGCTGCAATGCAAGGTCGCGTTGTTCAGCATGAACGAAAACAATCCCCGAATCCTCGACCATGTGGAGGCAGGCGGCGTAGCGGCTGTGTACGAGGAGGGCTACGTAACTATCTATCAAAACAGCTATAAGCTGCGCATCGATCGGGCGGCTGAGTTTCCGGTTACGCTGGGCGGACGAGCCGGCTTCAACATTGAAAACTGCCTGGCCGTGGCACTCACGGGCTACGTAGCCGGCTTTGAGCGCGACGATATAAAGACGGCCTTGCGCACCTTCGTGCCGTCGGCGGCCAAGACGCCGGGCCGGATGAACGTGTTTAAGTTTCCCGATTTCGAGGTTATTGTCGATTATGCTCACAACACGGCGGGTATCGGCAAGTATGCTGAGTTCCTGAATAACACGCCGGCTACGCACAAAGTCGGGATAGTATCGGGGCTGGGCGACCGGCGCGACGAAGACACGCTAGGCTTCGCGCGCATCGCGGGGGGCATTTTTGACGAAGTTGTGTTGCGTCAGGACCGCGACCTACGCGGAAAAACGGCTGAGCAATTAAAGGAGATTATGATGCGCGGTCTGCGGCTTGATAAGTCTGAGTTGCCGATTACCTATATCGAGAATGAAGTGGACGCTATTCGCCACGTTCTAAGCACGGCCCACGAGGGATCTGTCATCACTATTTTCACGGAAAACATCACCGCCACTATCAAACAGATAGAGGATTTCGAAGCACAGATTACGCAGGGTAGGCATAAGAGCTAATGCCTCGTTAACTAATGTAAAAAAGCCCCCCAGATATTTCTGGGGGGCTTTTTCGTAATAAAGAATGACCTCTGACCTACTTCAGGGTGAAAGTCGATTTGCCGATCATCACGCCGCCTTCATACAGCTCAACGGTGTGAAGACCAGTTTTATAGGCTGCACCTTTCGCGTACACGAACTGCACGGGCTGGCGGGTGTTGTCGTACACGATATCCTGCTTGGCCGTGTAGAAGGCTTCTGAGCCATCGATCATGAACGTGCCGCCGCCAGTGCTCAAGTTATACAGGGCAGAGCCATCGGGCTCCACGAGGCGCATCATAATCTGCTTGGTTTCTTTCGGCGATACGTCGTTGCGGGCAAGGTTGAAGGTGACCTTGATTTTCTCCACGCGCTTAGCCTTAAACTCGTTGTCGTCGTCATCTTTCTCCTTATTACGACCGTTAATCACGTTTATCCGAATATTATCGGCTTGCAGGAGCGAGGCCACAGCTACCTTTTCTGACAGCTCCTGGTTGGTACGAGCGATGGTCGAAATGGTGTCGGTGAGCTTGTTCTGACGCTCTTTCAGCGTGGTAGTCTCAGTGTAGAGTACCTCATTGTCAGCTTTGAGCTGCGCAATCTCCTCGTCCTTCTTACGAAGCTGCTGTTCCAGGTTGGTCGCCCGGTTGCGGAAGCGAGCTTGCTCAGCCAGCGAGAAGCTGCCCTTGCGGAAGCCGCGAAGCTTGAGCAAATCAGAGTTGATAGTAGCAATGCGGGCTTCTAACGAGTCATTGGCGAGGCCCATTGCCTGTACTTCCTGACTTTGGCGCTCAAAATCAGCTTTGAGGGTTTCGTACTGTTTAATTTGCTCTTCGAGCCGTACATCCTTCGCTTTCACCTCAGCTGTGAGCTGCTCATTTTGCTTGCCTTTCTGGTTGTTCATGTAGAAAAGCAGGGCATTAATACCGGCCAGAACCAGAAATAGAGCCACTATTAGCAAAAGACGGCTCTTGTTTTTAGGCTCCGTGTTTTCGTTTTGTTCCATTGAGGAAGGGGATTGGTTAATTAATGTGGAAGTACGCGGCTAGTTAGGACGGTACGCTACCTTTACGCACAAAAATAAAGGACTTACCCATGTGGGCAAGTTTCGGCACTAAATACTCCACTTAAGCCAATATGGATTTGCTGCTTGATGAGACCTATTGGCGAACCCGCTACACCACTGGCCAGACCGGCTGGGATGTGGGAGCCATAACGCCACCGCTACAGGATTATTTTAAGCAGCTCGGCCAACCTGATGATCGGCGCATTCTCATTCCAGGCGCGGGGCGGGCTTATGAGGCCGAATACCTGCACAACCGGGGCTTCACTAATGTCATTGTGGCCGATGTCGCGCCCGAGGCATTAGAAGCTCTGCACCAGCGCGTACCTGGCTTTCCTGGGGGACATTTAGTGCAACAGGATTTCTTTACGCTGCCCGCTGTGCCACCTTACAATTTAATTATAGAGCAGACGTTTTTTTGCGCGCTGCCCCGCCCGCTTCGTTCTGACTATGCTCAGCAGTGCGCGCGTTTATTGCGGCCGGGGGGCAAATTAGTGGGCTTGCTCTTCGAGACGGATTTCGGTCTCTCACCCGAACCACCGTTCGGCGGCACCCACGCCGAGTACCGAGCGTACTTTGAGCCGTATTTTGAGTTCATCCATTTTGATACTGCCTACAACTCTGTCCGGCCTCGCCAAGGTAGGGAGTTGTTTATTTGTCTGGAAAAGAAGTAACATCAAATTAGAGCTTCGCTGTCCTTCGGTTGGTATTAACCCTGCGTTTTATGTTTGACTCTCTCGCCAACGCGCTGCCCCATTTTCGCAACACCAACTCCGGTCAGTTTTTTCTGATGGCTGGACCCTGCGTAATTGAGGGTGAAGACATGGCCTTGCGCATCGCCGAGCGCGTGCGCCAACTCACGGATAAGCTGCAAATTCCCTACATCTTCAAGGGTTCTTACCGCAAGGCCAACCGTTCCCGCCTTGATTCCTATACCGGTATCGGCGACGAAACGGCCCTGCGCATTCTGCAAAAAGTAGGACGCGAAATCGGGGTGCCCACCGTTACGGATATCCATGAGTCTGGCGAAGCTGCCTTGGTGGCCGAGTACGTCGATGTGCTTCAGATACCCGCCTTCCTGTGCCGCCAGACTGATCTGCTACTAGCGGCAGCCAAAACCGGTAAGGTGGTTAATATCAAAAAGGGCCAGTTCCTCTCGGGCGAGGCCATGCAGTTCGCGGTCGATAAAGTGCGCCAGTCGGGCAATGAGCATGTGATTCTCACCGATCGGGGCAACTCTTTTGGCTACGCCGATTTGGTAGTAGACTTCCGTAATCTGCCCGTGATGCAGCGCTTCGACGTGCCCGTGGTGATGGACGTAACGCACTCCCTGCAACAGCCCAACCAAGCCAGCGGTGTCACGGGTGGTCAGCCGGCCCTCATTGAGACTATTGCCAAAGCCGCTATTGCCGTCGGTGCTGATGGGTTGTTTATCGAAACGCATCCTACGCCCGCCACTGCCAAGTCGGATGGCGCTAACATGCTGCCGCTAGATCAGTTGGAGGCATTGCTGGTGAAGCTTACGCGGGTTCGGGAAGCAATACGGTAATTCTACGCAGACAATCGTTGGACCCGGTCTAGCAGCTGATCGAACACATTATCGAAGCGAAGCGAGAAATGCTGCTTCGGCTGATTCTTCCTGAAAAACACCAAGCCCATAAAAAACGCATCCACGGTCAGCATTACGTCCGGGTGTGCTTTAATTGTTTGCCAGGCGCGGTCCATTTCCGCTGACCAATGAATGTCGTCAAAAATGAATACGCTTTGATCAGTGCGGCAAGTGAGGCACTGCTCGAAATAGCGAACAGTAGGTTCGTAGCGGTGGTTGCCGTCGAAAAAAGCAAAATCTACGGGCACAGTTAGCGCCGCTAAAGTAGGAGCAAGCGTATCATCAAGGTTGCCTTCGATAAGCGCTATGTTGCGCAAACCCAAGCTGCTAAACGTCTCGCGGGCCACGGCAGCGGTGGCCGGACAACCCTCAAACGTAATAACCTGGCTGTGGCTATTTGGAGTAGCAAGGTAGGCAGTAGTCAGACCCAACGATGTGCCTAGTTCCAGCACCGTGCGCGGCTGAAAATGATTGACTAACCGAAACAGAAGCTGCCCGAGCTGCCGCGGCTTGGTGGCGGTGCGGGCAATGTGGCGCACGCGGCGCTGCCGGCCGGCGCCCGTATGGGAGCCGGCCCCAAAGTCAGTTACCGTTATGGTTTGCTCGCTAGCCAGCAATTCGGTGCGGCGGTGCTCTATGGCTTCGTAGGGAGCAAAGAAGCCGGTGTGGCGCACTACATCATTGTAGAGCGCAAAAACGAACGGGGAATGCAGCCCATGTGCATTCCCCGAGCGGAGCAAAAATCGGATGTAACTGAATGCTTGGTGAAGCAAGTACTTAGCGTTGCGGATTGAAAGAGGTGAGTTAGAAGGTCAAACTCACAACTCGCCGCTAATTTAGGCGATATGGTACAACCAGCGTGAATTCCGGAATTTCAACCGTGAATTCCCGGCCGTCGGCGAGGCGCTCCATCTGATAAGTGCCACGCATCTTGCCCAGGCCCGTCTTCAGATTACATCCCGATACGTACTGGTGGGCCTCATTGGGCTCCAATACAGGCTGCTGGCCTACCACACCCTCGCCTTCCACTTCGCGGACAACGCCGTTAGCATCGTAAATGTACCAATGACGGCGAAGCAGCTTCACGGTATACTCGCTGTTGTTGCGAATATCGATTTTATAAGCAAACACGTAATGTTCCTGGCCGGGGCTGGAATAATCGGGCAAATAGTTGGTCGTAACACTAACGGTCACTCCCTGCGTAGTGGTAGTATTCATGGCGCCTGTGCGGTTCGGTGGATAACTAACAGCCGTTCTCGGAATTTGGTTTATCTACGCAAGCTACCTGCAGAAAGGCTTGCCGAACCCGTAAAAAACTTTTCCCTATGTCCATAAAGATAGAAGAAAGCTGGCGCAAAGTACTAAAAGACGAATTTGAAAAGCCCTATTTCCAGCATCTTACCGCTTTCGTGCGCGGCGAGTACGCCACGGCCACGGTGTATCCGCCTGGGGGGCAAATTTTTCATGCCTTCGAGGCCTGTCCCTTCGATAAAACCAAGATCGTCATTCTGGGTCAGGACCCTTATCACGGTCGCGGGCAGGCGCATGGTTTAGCGTTTTCGGTGGCCGAAGGAGTCCGCACACCGCCCTCCCTGCAAAACGTTTTTAAGGAGCTACAGGCCGATCTGCCGGAAACTCCGCCCGCTCCGAATGGCAATTTAGACCGCTGGGCGGAGCAAGGCGTGCTTTTACTTAACGCCACGCTTACCGTTCGCGCCGCGGAGCCAGCCTCGCATCAAAAAAAGGGCTGGGAGCAGTTCACCGATACCGTTATTCAGCGCGTCTCGGAGCAGAAAGAGTACGTTGTGTTTATTCTTTGGGGGGCTTCTGCTCAAAAGAAGGTGGAGCTGATTGACGAAAAGAAACACCTAGTGCTGAAAGCGGCGCATCCTTCGCCCTACGCCGCCGACCGTGGCTTCTTTGGCTCCCGGCCCTTCAGTAAAACCAATGAATACCTGCGCCAGCACGGCTTAGAGCCGATTAAGTGGTGAATCGCAGATTTTGCAGATTAAAGTGATTCCGCTGATTTGAACGGCTCCCTTTCTAGAAAAAAGCCCCCCAAATTATTTGGGGGCTTTTTCTAGTGAACGTGTGTACCATCTAAAGCAGCGGAATCACTTTAATCTGCAAAATCTGCGATTTAGTGAATCACATTAAATAAGCGGCTCCAGCGGATTTTGCTAAAGAAGTCAGCATATGGATCTACCGATAGCCAAATCAGAACGGCCTTGCCCACGATATGATCTTCGGGTACAAAGCCCCAATAGCGCGAGTCGAGCGAGTTGTGGCGGTTGTCGCCCATCATGAAGTAGTAGTTTTGCTTGAAGGTGTAGCTAGTAATGGGCTTGCCATTTTGCTGCAACACACCATTAGCATACGTTACGCCTTCGTTGCGCTCGTAGCGCATGATGATCTTCTGATAAATAGCCGTGTTTTGGGGTGTTAGCGCTACTGTCTGGCCCTTCTTCGGAATTTGCAGCGGACCATAATTATCCCGGTTCCAGGGGAAAGCGGCTGTGGGCGAACTGTGCGGGTAGTCAGGATTGTTCGGGAAAACTTCCGCTTCGGCCTGGCCTGGCTGTGCTACTTCTTCCACCACGCCCTTAATAAAGGGCTGTTGCTTGAAATAAGCGGCAATAGTGGAGGTAGTATTCACCACGTAAGCAGGTCCCATGGCCGTAGTCTGTGCTTGGGGCACGCCGTTGGGCGTGTTGGAGTCCGTTACGCCTAAATCCTGAAACACTTTATCACGCACAGGGTCAGCTACTTGTAAATAGTAGCTGGACTGCATTTGCGGTGGGTTCGCCACTGGCTGCCCGTTGATATACACCTGCGTCTTCTTAATTTCCAATACATCGCCGGCCACGGCTACGCAACGCTTGATATAATTGGTGCGCAGATCGGCGGGGTGCTCGCTTTCAAAGGGAATATTAAAGACCACGACATCGCCGCGCGTTATTTCTGAAAAACCAGGTAAGCGGTAGGAGGGAAGCTGAATCGCATCGGAGTAGCTCTTGATATTTGTGCCCCAGATGGTCTGGTGGGTGAGCGGTACCTGCAAAGGCGTTTGGGGCGTGCGCGGTCCGTAGTGCAGCTTGCTCACAAACAGATAATCGCCGACCAGCAGGGAGCTTTCCATGGAAGGCGTTGGGATGGTGTACGCCTCAAACGTAGCCCAGCGAATAAGCGAGGCCACCACCACGGCAAAGAGAATGGCGTCGCCCCACTCCCGCAAAAAGCTCTTGGGCTTCTTTGGTGCTACTTCGGTAGTGGAGGTTTTCTCCCAGAATTTTACGGCCATATAGCAATATGAAAACGGGCAGCGGGCTGCCCAGGCAAAGCAAGGATACAATTGAAGGGTTAAATATCCGAATTAATGCAGCAATGTGCTCTGTAGAGGTCGGACGCCGGACAATTTGCTAGTAACTCCTAATGCAACCCGGTGCGTTCCTACAATCCGAGTAGCTCCTTCATGCCAAATACGCCTTTGCGCCCCGGCAGCCATTCGGCGGCTAGCAAAGCGCCCTGTACAAAACCGTCGCGGGTATGGGCTTCGTGCTTCAGCTCAATGGTATCGGCTGAGGAAGAGTAGGTAACTATGTGCGTACCAACAACTTCTCCGGTTCGCTCCGAAAGTACAGCTAACTCCTGCGGGGCAGTCGTCGGCTCATTGCGCCAAATAGTCTTGGTAGGAAAGTGACGGATAATAGATTCGGCGGCGGTAAGCGCCGTACCGCTGGGCTGATCAACTTTCTGAGTATGGTGAATTTCGCGCACCTGCACATCATAGCCCCCGAAATGGTGCATTTTGGCGGCGATGTACTCGTTGAAATGAAAGAACAAGTTTACGCCTACACTATAGTTGGAAGCGTAAAAAAGCCCCCCACCCATTTCCTTACACAGGTCGCGGGCTTCCTGGAAATGGTGCAGCCAGCCCGTAGAGCCACAAACGACTGGCAGGCCCTGGCGCAGGGCGGCGCTCACATTGGCGAAAGCAGCATCTGGGTGCGTAAATTCAATGGCCGCGTCGACGGTAGTAGCGTCAAAGTCGGTGATGCGTACACCAGGCCGCGAAGGGTCCACGATGCCAGCAATCTGGTGGCCTTGGGCAATAGCCTGGGCCTCAATGGCCTGGCCCATCTTGCCGTAGCCAATCAGCAGCAATTTCATTTTGTTGAACGGGAAGTAGACTTCAGATTTAAACTAAAATTGATGCCGGCCGTGGGCTGCGCCGTGGGCATATAAAGCATCGTCGGCTCCCAGTGCAGACTTAAATCATCGCTGACATCGAAGTCGCGCAAGTGGGCATCAACGAGGGCATCGACTACACCTATGGCGTAAGCCACAGCAGAAAAGGCAATCCACTTGTCGCGGTTGCGGCGGTAGATAATTAACCCTCGATCTATCGTAGCATTGTCCTCAATAGTACTGGAAAGAGGGCCGGTATCAATGGTCAATGGATCGTTATCATTGCGGGCCGCTTTTGCTTCCCGAAACTCTTTAAAGCGACTTTGGTAGAAAAACTCCACCGTAAGAGCCGTGCCTAATACACCGTACACAAGGGGCAGCTTCCAGTACTTGCGGTTATAAATCTGGCCGGCGCCTGGCACCAGCGCCGACAACATAGCCGCCTTGGCTGGTCGCGTTACGTGAAGCCCGAATAGCCTTTCGGTACGCCGCGTGGTGTCAGCTACCGCTGGCGTACTGACACGGGCCGAATCGGGACCGGTAGTAACTACCTGGGCTTGCGCCGACTGAGCTAGCGGTGCGCCCACCAGGCAAAACAAAATCGCCGCTTTCCAATGCCCAGTCATCTGCCGTTGATACGTCTTACTAAGACGGTTGAAGAATATGAAGAATGCGCTGCATATCTTCTACCGAGTCAAACGCAATTCTGATCTCGCCATTGCCCTGGGGGCTGGGCTTTACCTGTACCCGGCTGCCAAAGCGGTCGGAGAGGTGGCGCTCGGTGCGGCGCAGCTCGGCCACGGGAACCGGCTGGGGGGCATTTTCGGAGGTTTTCTGACCGGGTGCAACGGCCGGAGCCCCCGTGCCACCACGCACGATTTGTTCTACGCGCCGCACCGATAGATCTTCGGCCACGATGCGGCGGTACAGCAGAAGCTGCTGCTCGGCATCCTCAATATTAATGAGGGCGCGGGCATGGCCCATCGAAATTTCGGCGTCGCGCAGACCGATTTGGATATCGGGGGGCAATTTGAGCAGGCGCAGGTAGTTGGTTACCGTCGAGCGGTTCTTACCCACCCGGTCGCCGAGCTCTTCCTGTTTCAGGCTGCACTCGCTCACTAGGCGCTGGTAGCTCAGGGCAATCTCGATGGCGTTGAGATTCTCGCGCTGAATGTTCTCAATCAAGGCCATTTCCAGCATCTGCTGGTCGTCGGCCTTGCGGATATACGCCGGAATGGTATCCAGGCCCGCCAGCTTGGAAGCCTGCAAGCGTCGCTCGCCGCTGATTAGCTGATAAGCGTTGGTGCCCAGTTGGCGCACTGTTACGGGCTGAATGATACCCTGAATCCGGATAGACTCAGCTAATTCCTGTAAGGCCTGCTGGTCGAAGTGGGTACGGGGCTGATACGGATTTGCCTCGATATGATTCACCGAAATGAAGCCCACCGAATTGACCGGATGCGGCACCAGCCTTTCCCCTTTTTTCTCGTAGCTGCCTTCAATAAGGGCATTGAGCCCGCGACCTAAGCCACCAATTTTGCGCTTCGGAACTGACGCGGGCATTTTTTCTTCGTTCTTCTCTGACATACCTACTAACAGCCTGAGCCCAGTACCGGGCCAAAGCGGGATTCAAAAATACACAAACGCCGGGGAAGGACCGGAAATTTTACTTCCTGCTGCTGACATTGGCCCAAAACGAAAGCTGGCAGATGGAATACCATCTGCCAGCTTTCGTTTCTTAACCGATGAATCAGGCCTTAAGCTGCTTCATCCTCAGCTGCTTCGGGGTCGGCAGCTACCGAGTTCTTCTCCACAATCTCGCGGGCCAGATTCAGGTAGCTGATAGCTCCTTTGCTGTCCGCGTCGTGCAGAATGACTGGAATACCGAAGCTCGGCGACTCGCTCAGCTTCACATTACGCGGAATAATCGTGTCGAACACCAGCTGCTGGAAATGCAGCTTTACTTCCTCTACTACCTGGTTGGAAAGGCGCAGGCGCACATCATACATCGTGAGTAGAATACCTTCAATTTCGAGTTCCGGGTTGAGCCGGCTCTGGATGATTTTGATGGTATTCAGCAATTTGCCTAAGCCTTCCAAAGCGAAGTACTCGCACTGCACCGGAATAATTACGGAGTGAGCGGCCGTGAGGGCATTCACCGTAATCAAACCTAAGCTCGGCGAGCAGTCGATAATGATGAAGTCGTACTGGTCGGCGAGCGGCCGCAGTGCCTCCTTCATCTTCTCCTCCCGATTCGGAAGGTTGATCATTTCTACTTCGGCTCCCACCAAGTCGATGTGGGAAGGCATGAGGTCGAGGTGAGGCAGGATGTTGGTTTGCAGAATGATATCCTGCGCGTTGATGCCATCCACCATGCACTCATAGATGCTGTTCTGAATGTCCTTGGGGTCGAAGCCAACACCAGATGTAGCGTTGGCCTGTGGGTCGGCGTCAACGAGCAGAGTACGGTATTCCAAAGCCGCCAAGCTAGCCGCAAGGTTGATGGATGATGTGGTCTTGCCCACGCCACCCTTCTGATTGGCTACCGCGATAATTTTTCCCATGTGGGTTACTTCTTACTTGGTTATAATGAGTGAATGGACGAATAAGTGAATCCTTAATTATCTACGATCACTCATTCACTCATTTGCCCATTCACTCATTGTGTTCTACAACTCCATTGTCGACCCAATGGCCATCAGCACTAACTCTTTTCCGGCTTGCGTAGCCTGTTCACGGGCCGCGTCGTGGTCGATTTTGATAGGCGGGAACGTGTCGTAATGCATACCGATGAATTGGCGAACACCTACCCAGTTAGCTGCTTCAATGGAGTCATCTACGCCCATGGTGAAGTTATCACCGATGGGCAGAATAGCAAAATCCAGCTCATGCCGTTCGCCGATGAGCTTCATGTCGTAGGTGAGGGCGGTGTCGCCGGCGAAGTAGAAGTTTTTCTCGGCGGTTTCAATCACGAAGCCAGCCGCCAGGCCCGCGTAGGAGCCATCGGGCAGGGAGCTGGAGTGAGCCGCGGGAACCAGCTTCACTGTGCCGAAGGGCAGCTTAACTTTACCCCCCAGGTTCATTTTGTAGGTGGCCTTCAAGCCCTTTGCTTCAAACCAGCTCAGTACCTCAAACATCCCGACCAGCTCGGCACCCGTGCGCTTACCTATTTCCTCGGCATCGGCTACGTGGTCGCCGTGGCCGTGGCTGAGCAGGATGAAATCAGCTTCAATTTTCTCGACGTCAATGTCCTTAGCTAACTCATTGGGGCGGATAAATGGATCAAAGAGCAGCTTGGTGCCCCCAATCTCAGCCAGGAAGCAGGAGTGGCCGTAATAGGTCAGTTTCATAAATAAAGCGAAGCGGAAAGGAGCGGTCAGACGCTGATTTAGCGTTACACTTGCACCAAACTTAGCACAAATATACACTGTTTCACCTTTCTCATGTTTCCGTTTTCGCGTCGTTTTGCTGGTTTTGCCCTCCCGCTGCTCACGGCATTAGCCAGCTGCGGCGGCCCTGCCAGCCCCACCGACGAGAGCCGCGTCTTTCGCTACAATCAGCCCGAGGCCCTCACGTCTCTCGACCCAGCCTTTGCCCGCAACCAGGCTAACACCTGGGCCGTGACGCAGCTATATAATGGGCTGGTGGAGCTGGACGACCAGCTCAAGCCCGGTCCGGCCCTGGCCCGTCGCTACGACATCTCGCCCGACGGCCGCCGCTACACCTTCACCCTGCGCCCCAACGTATTCTTCCACGACAGCGAAGTATTCTCAGGGGGCAAAGGCCGGCGCGTCACGGCCCAGGACTTCGTGTACAGCTTCCGCCGCCTGCTCGATCCCGTTACGGCCAGCACCGGCGGCTGGATTTTCCGGGGAAAAGTGCTGGAAAACACGGCCGGCGAGCCTTCGGATACAGCCTTTGTCGCCGTGAATGATAGCACCGTACGCATTTATTTACAGGAGCCGTTTATTCCCTTCCTGAGCATTCTGACCATGCCTTACGCCTACGTAGTGCCCCGCGAGGCCGTGCAGCGCTACGGTAAGGACTTCCGGGAGCATCCGGTGGGCACGGGGCCGTTTCAGTTTCACGATTGGGACGAGGGTAATGCCATTGTGTACCACCGCAATCCGCGGTATTGGCGCAAGGACGCGCAGGGTCGGCCGCTGCCATACCTGGATGCCGTGCAGATCTCCTTTATTCAGGACCGCAAAACGGAGTTTCTGACCTTCCAGCAGGGCAAGCTTGACTTTGTGAGCGGCATTCGGGCCGGCTCGCGCGACCTGATTCTGCACCCGGATGGCACGGTGCGCGAAGATTTTCTGGGCAAGTTTCGCTTCGAGAAAGTGCCGTACCTGAACACGGAATACCTCGGCATTCAGCAGGACCCGGCCAACCTGCGCGGTGATGCGGCCAACCCGGCTCTGCGCGACAAGCGGGTGCGGCAGGCTTTAAATTATGCGCTCAACAAGCCGGAGCTGATTGCTTATTTCCTCAATAACGTAGGCCGGCCCGGCAACTCGGGCTTCGTGCCGGCTTCCCTGCCTTCCTTCAGCGAGAAACTGGTTCCTGGCTACACCTATCAGCCCGAAAAAGCTCGGAAGCTGCTGAGGGCCGCAGGCTTCGGCGCTGGCAAACCACTGCGCCTGCGCCTCGGCACGGTAGCCGAAACCAAGGAAATAACCGAGTATTTACAAAAGAAATGGGCCGAAATAGGCGTACAGGTAACCATTGACGTAAGCCAGGGCGCGGCTCACCAGGAAAATGTGGACAACGGCCGCGCTGCCTTCTTTACCAAATCCTGGCTGGGTGATTATCCAGATGCAGAAAATTACCTGGCGCTGTTTTACAGCAAAAATTTCTCTCCCGCCGGCCCTAACAAAACGCACTTCAAAAGCGCCGCATACGACCGTCTGTATGAGCTAGCTCAACTAGAGCAGGACACAGAGAAACGCTATGACCTGTACCGACAGATGGACCGCATTATCGTGGAGGAATGCCCGGTTATTCCTATGTATTATGATGAGGTAGTGCGGCTTACTCAAAATAACGTGCAGGGCCTCAAGCCTAACCCAATGAATCAGCTGGTACTGGAGCGGGTGCGGAAGCTGTAATGCCAAGCTGGAGCTTGGCATTACAGCAAAAAAGCCCCCCAGATATGTTCTGGGGGGCTTTTTTGATGACTAAAGTAACCTTATTTATTCTTGGACTTAGCCGGGCCTTGCTTGCGGGCTTCGCCTTCGCGCTCTTGGGCGGTTTTCATGGCTTCGGCGAGGCGGGCCTGGAAGCCGCCGGGCTTTTTGTCCTTGTTCTTTACCTTGTTGGCTTCGAGCTGGGCGCGCAGCTTGGTTTCATCCACGAAGCGGCGGGTGAGGGCCTGCTGGCCGAAGGTAATGACGTTGGACACGAAGTAATACCAGGTCAGGCCGGCAGCGAAGCTGTTCAGTACGAACAGAAAAATCAGCGGCATCAGGTAGCTGTAGAACTTCATCGGGCCCTGCATGGCGGTATTGACCTGGTTGCTCTGCCAGGTCATGAGCAGGGTGGAGGCCGTCATGAGCAAGGTAAACATGCTGATATGGTCACCATAATAGGGAATGGCGAATGGCAGCTTGGCGAATACGTCGTAGCTACTCAGGTCTTTTGCCCACAGAAACGCTTCCTGCCGCAGCTCAATGGAATTGGGGAAGAAGTTGAACATGGCAAACAGGATGGGCAGCGTCAGCAGCGTCGGCACGCAGCCGCTCAGCGGACTCACGCCCATCGACGTGTAGAGCTTCATGGTCTCGCTCTGCACTTTGGTCTGGTCGTCGCCGTACTTTTCCTTAATCTCGTCCAGCTCCGGCTTCAGCACCTTCATGCGCGCCTGCGACACGTAGGTTTTGTAGGTCAATGGCCAGGTAACGAGCTTGATAAGCAGCACCAGCAGGGCGATGATAATGCCGTAGCTGCTGATAAACTGCTCCAGGAAGTGAAACACCGGAATAATCACGAAGCGGTTCATCCAGCGGAAAATACCCCAGCCCAGATACACGTTGCGGTCGAAACCAGGCGCTACTTCCTTCAGCATTTGGAAGGAGTTCGGGCCGAAATAGTAACGGAACTGGCCTTTGCCCCCCAGCACATCGGCGGCCGGAATGGTGAGCGTGGAGCTGAGCGTTTTGATGAACTTGTTGGTCGAATCGGTGGCCGCGGGCACCGTGGAGGTGAACTTGCCGGTGCTGAACTGATTCTGGGCAATCAGGCCGGCCACGAAGAAGTCGTGCTTGTGGGCGGCCCACTTCACGGGCTCGCTGATGACGATTTCCTCGGGGTTCTCGCTGGCTTCGGCCAACGAGCCGTTGTCTTCGGTGGCCAGGTAGTGGTTAATGGTCGTGTGGTTGCGGTTCTGAGCGCGGTCCTGCTCGGTCTGGCGCACGCGGTCGAGGAAGGTGAGCGTGATGGGCTCCTGGGCAATGACGTTGCCGAGGCCGGTCATGCGCAGGTCGTAGCCAAGCTCGTAGGAATCGCTATAGAGCGTGTACACCTGCTCAATTTGCCCGCCAGCCACGGCGGCCGTGAGGGTCAGGCGCTGGCCCTGGCGGTTACCTTCGGTAATGGGCTGCGCGGCACCAGGCTGAAAATACAGATCGGAGAAGCGGATGGTGCGGCCGTCGGTGGTGCGAAAGCGCGTATCCAGCTTAGCGCTCTCTTTGTCGAGCAGATCGAGCGGCTGGCCGAAGAAGGTCTTGTACTTGCTCAGGCGCACGGCCTGCACCTGGCCGCCTTTGGTGGAGAAGGTGACGGTGAGGTTGTCGTTGCGCAACTGCACATCCTGGGCCGTGCCCTGGGCGGCGGTGGCGAAAGCGCCGAGGGCCTGGGCCGCGGCGGCCGAGTCGGGAGGAGCCGCCGTGGCCGCTGCCGCCGCGGAGTCAGCAGCCGGCGCCGGCGTCGTGGCGGCCGCTACCGGCTTGGCGGGGGCCTTCTCGGGCTCCGACTTCGGCGAAAAGAAAAATAAATAGATGAGGAGCAAGGCCGAAATCAAAAACAGGCCGGTTGCTTGGTTCTTGTCCATTGAAGGGGAAATAAATTCGTAGGTGTTGGGTGTTGGGGAACCCGAAAAAAGCTCCCCAGTACGCGGTGGTTTTCAGCGAAAAATCGGCAGCTCCGCTACAAAGGTCGCTTATGAGCGATTAACAATTAGCAATGAGCACTTAGTAATGAGCAATGAACCGGGACCAAGCATTTCCGGTCACTCCTGTTCTTCCTGACCCAGGTGGTTGAGAGATACTCTTTTATGCCTTTCTAATTGCTCACTACTCAATGCTAACTGCTTTTGTGGTGCTGAATGGCGGCCCGCACGAAGCGGACAAACAAGGGGTGCGGGTTTTCCACAGTGCTTTTCAGCTCGGGGTGAAACTGCCCGGCCACGAACCACGGGTGGCCGGTTAGCTCCACCACTTCCACCAGGCCCGTACCCGGATTGATGCCGGAGGCTACCAATCCGGCTTCCTCAAACTGCTTCAGGTACTCATTGTTAAACTCGTAGCGGTGGCGGTGCCGCTCGCTGATGTGGTTGCGGCCGTAGGCTTTGGCGGCTTTGGAGCCCCGGCGCAGGTCGCAGTCGTAGGCCCCCAGGCGCATGGTGCCGCCTTTTTGGGTGATGTTTTTCTGCTCCTCCATCATGGCAATGACGGGCGTGGGCGTCAAGGGGTCCATTTCCGTGGAGTTAGCGTTGGGTAGGTGCAGTACGTGGCGGGCAAACTCGACCACGGCCACCTGCATGCCCAGGCAAATGCCGAAGAAGGGAATATTGTTTTCGCGCACGTAGCGCACGGCGCACACTTTGCCCTCGAAGCCCCGCTCGCCGAAGCCCGGCGCCACCAATACCCCATCGACGCCGTGCAGCAGCTGGGCCACATTATCGGGAGTAATATGCTCGCTCTGGATGCTGCGCACGGTGACTTTGCACTCGTTCTGGGCCCCGGCGTGTACGAACGACTCGTTGATGGACTTGTAGGCATCGGGCAGTTCCACGTATTTGCCCACCAGCGCAATGGTCACTTCCTCGGTTGGGTTTTTCAGGCGACCCAGAAAGTCTTTCCAGCCCTCCAGATCGGGCTGCAGGCTGCCCCCGGTGAGGCGCAGCTTCTTGATTACCCGCTCATCCAGGTTTTCCTTGCGCATGAGCAGAGGCACGGAGTAGATGCTGTCGGCATCTAATGCCTCGATGACGGAGTTGATCTGGACGTTGCAGAAGAGGGCGATTTTCTTGCGCATCTCCGTCGGAATGGGCCGCTCGGAGCGGCACACCAGAATATCGGGCTGCAGGCCGGCCTCGCGCAAGTCGCGCACCGAGTGCTGCGTAGGCTTGGTTTTCAGCTCCCCGGCCGCGCTCAGGTAAGGCAGCAAAGTGAGGTGAATGACCAAGGAGTCGCTGGGGGGCAATTCCCAGCGCAGCTGGCGCACGGCCTCCACAAAGGGCAGGCTTTCGATGTCGCCGATGCAGCCGCCGATTTCAGTAATCACGACGTCAAACTCGTCGCCCTCGCCCAGCAGCAGCATGCGCCGCTTGATCTCGTCGGTGATGTGGGGCACTACCTGCACGGTTTTGCCCAGGTAAGCGCCCTCGCGCTCCTTGCTGATGACGTGATTGTAGATGCGGCCCGTGGTGACGTTGTTGGCCTGGGAGGTAGGCGCGTTCAGAAAGCGCTCGTAGTGGCCTAGGTCGAGGTCGGTTTCGGCCCCGTCATCGGTCACAAAGCACTCACCATGCTCGTAGGGGTTGAGCGTGCCAGGGTCTATGTTGATGTAGGGGTCAAACTTCTGGATGGTAACCCGGAAGCCGCGGGCCTGCAGGAGCTTGGCTAAGGAGGCGGAGATGATTCCCTTGCCAAGGGAGGAGGTCACCCCGCCCGTCACAAAGATGTACTTGGCCGTCGCAGTCGGAGAGGAGGTATTTCGGTCTGGCATAACGGGGGGCAAAGGTAGCTGAATATCCGGGGACACGAAGGTTTTCGTGTAACCCTAAGCTCTGGCTTGGGAAATCATTGATATGTAGCGCATGTAGCGCGACCCGCAGGAAGGCAGAGCCAACTTTTAGTTCGCGTTTCGTTGCAGTCAGTGTGTAGGTGCTGTAACGCCCAGCTCCAACTTGGCGAATCGTTGCTGAGGCTGAACAAATCTGTGGAGAATGTTCCTAGCCGTCGTCGTTAGCTTCGTTGTCCTTACGGGTCAACAATACGCGAACTAAAAGTTGGCTCTGCCTTCCTGCGGGTCGCGCTATATCCAACGATTCACCAAGCGGGAGCTTGGTATTACACCAAAAAAGCCCCCCAGCGCTTCCTTTTCGACTTTATTCTGTGCATATTGCGGTAATAACTACTCCGCGCGATGTCGCCTTACTTCCGTTTGCTCGCTTTCTTGATTTTGCTGTTGCTGCCCCTTAGTGCCGCTGCGCCGCGCTACGGCTCCCTCAGCAACGACGATGAGGAGGCCGAAATGAGCGTCAACCGGGGGAAAGGGCCGCGCTGGCTGAATAAAATGGTGACGGAATCGGCCGTGCTACGCCAGCATCAGGTTGGCATCAGTATTACGGAGGTAGAAACCGGGGAAAAGCTGTACGAGCTGAATGCCGACCGCTATTTCACGCCCGCCAGCAACATGAAGCTGTTCAGCTTCTATGCCGGTCTGCACCTGCTCGGCGACTCGCTGCCCAGCCTACGCTACGTCGTGCGCCACGACTCGCTGCTATTCTGGGGCACCGGCGACCCTACCCTGCTCCACGGCGACGTGCCCTCGCGCCGGGCCTTCGATTTCCTGCAAAAACGGCCCGAAAAGCTTTTTTATCGCGAAATGCCAATGACCGAAGCTTCGTTTGGGCCGGGCTGGGGCTGGGACGACTACAATTATTACTACCAGCCCGAGCGCTCGGCTTTCCCGGTGTACGGCAATGTTATCCGCTTTTACGCGGGGCCCAATAAGCGCCCCGCCGTGCGCCCGCGCTTTTTCAATCCCGTGGTAAAGGAGGCCCCCGCTGGCTTTCCTCACCCCGCCGACGACCACGTACGCCGCGAACTGACCGACAACCACTTTGTTTACTTCGTGTCGCCCAAAAAATGGATTGACGAGACGCCTTTCCGGCCCAGCTCACAGCTGGTACTTCAGCTGCTCCAGGATACGCTGCGGCGGCCCGTGCTGAATGCCCCCTGGCATTCGGTGCGCCCCCAAGAGGCGGTGCGTACCCTGGCTGGCCTGCCCGTCGATTCGCTGTACCGGCGGATGCTGCAAGTGAGCGACAACCTGCTGGCCGAGCAGCTATTGCTCATGTGCTCCGCTCGTCTCCGCTCCGACTCGCTGAGCACTCAAACCGTTATTCGGGCCGTACAGGCGCAGTTTCTGCAAAACCTACCCGACGCCCCGCGCTGGGTAGATGGCTCCGGCCTCTCGCGTAAGAATCTGGTTACGCCCCGCACGCTCTCGGCGCTGCTGCTCAAGCTGCACCAGGAAGTGCCAGAGCCACGTCTGCTGAGCTTGTTGGCGGCCGGCGGCGGCCACGGCACCCTGCGCCGCGTGTACCGCGACGCGTCCGGCCCGTGGTTTTGGGGCAAAACCGGTACGCTCAGCAACAACCATAACGTATGTGGCTACCTGCGCACCCGCAGGGGGCATTTATTAGCCGTGAGCTTCATGAATAACAACCATGTGGTAGAGACTATCGTGGTGCGGCAGGAAATGGAACGGGTACTAAAAGAGGTGCGCGAACGGATGTAGGGGCGCGTTACACGCGCCCACCAGCCAGGGCGGGGTGGTGCCACAACTTTTTCTGTCGTGGTACCACTATCGTTGACCCGAAGGACAGCGAAGCTAACGAGGTAGCTGGGGGGCTTTTTTACTAAAACCGCAGCCGCTACCTCAACCACCGCCACGCAAGCAACGTCAGCAACGATAATGGTGCCACGACGAAAAAAATCGTGGCACCACGCCGTTCTATAGAGCTTATACCGACTACTGGTTTAAGCGTTTTGAGGCCTGAGCAGTTAGTGAGTTCAAGTCATTTTCAAGGCCGGTTTCGGGCAGTTTCAAGCCCCTAAGCAAACGACAGACAACAGTTCAAATCTTATAATCCCGCAGTCGGTATAAGCTCTAATACGTATGAATAATCTAAAAGCTGGCGAATCCACTTATACAAAGTGAAACCAGAAAGCGCCGGTCATCTGACCGGCGCTTTCTGGTTATTGTGAAGTCAAGCACCAACTATTTATTAGCAGCACCTACCGAAACCGCCGCCCGATTTTAATCCGCTCCACGGCCTCGCTTACGCGCTCGGCGCGGGTTTCGTATTTTTTGGCGCGCGTTATCCACTGGGCGTATTCTTTGCGCTGGGCGTAGGCCAGCTGCTCAAACTTGGCGAGCAAGCCATTTTGCACTAAGGACCGCGTTAGCTCCTCCGGGATGTCCAAGGGGCTTTCTTCGGTATCGGGGGCGAGCACGATGTGCACAGTTTGGCCCCAGGTTTTATCAATAGCATTGCGGATTTGCTTATGCACGGTCAGCGTGTGCTCTCCGTCGGGGCTGGGCTGCAAGGGCAGGCGAAACGGAAAGCCGTCGATAGTGCCGCGCACATGCAGGGTCCCGCGCTGCCCATATATTTCCTCCACATTGAAAGGAACGGTCAGAAACACGCCGCCATCTGAGCGGTGAAGCTCAAGCTGGGCGTCGAAAGTTTGTTCGGGGGCAGTAGGAGAAGGAGTTGTCATCAGTCAATTTTTTGACAAAGAAACAACGCTGCCGGCTACTACTAGCTTTGGTGGATAGAGCGCAGCGCCGTGGTCAGAGCTTCCTCATCGTGGGCCGGAACCACTTGGATGCGATCTGCGGCTACAGAATAAGCACTTTGCAGGCGCTGAGCCAAGGTTTCATTAGCGGCAAGAACCAGCGTAGCCCGGCGAAGCGCCAGCCGCTCCAGCTCCAAAATCCAGCCGCGGTCGTCGAGCGAATCGCGGTCCAGTGCCAGCGAATGGACGTGTAGCACCAGCGGCCGCCCGGTAAGCTGCCGGATTTCGAGGCCCGCCAACCACACATGCCACTCGGGGGCGTAGATCACGCCGAACTCTTCGCGCAGCGCCAGACGCGTGGCAAAGCGCGTGTACTGAATAATCTGAAAATTAAGGTCGCCGGGAGCTTCGGGCAGCGCCGTCAGCAGATTGCGCAGGGTAGCACGCTCAGCCGTAAACTCGATGGAGGGCAAATATTCTGGTTGAATAGGCGCGCCCGGCTTATCCAGCGTCAGATTATTGCCGGGGTGGTCAAGGTCATGGGCCTCGTCGGCCCCAGGCTCTGAGGCTTCAACTGCTTGATCATCAGCTAGAAGGAGGTCTGGGGGGCTATTCTCGGGCAGATAACCCGTTTTGTTCAGATCCGTTTCGCTTAGGCCAGCTTGCCCGTTTTCCTGATCTGCGGTCTCTGTTGGCGTAGCTCCTATATAGGGCGCGGCCGGCGCCTGCCAGGCACCGACCGCACGCACTGGCTGTAGCTCGTCCAGGTCCGCTAGGGTTAAGGAATCGAGGCTCGTGATGCGTGCGTTGGAGAGCTGACCCTCGGGCAGGTGCGACAGAATAGCCGTCAGGGTAGTCTGGGAAGCTAAGGCTTGCAACAGCGACAACGAATCGGGCTGCCCCGAGTAGTTGACTTGCGTTGTCTCATCCCAGCCTAACAGCAATACCTTGAGATTGGGATTTTCCATGGGGAAGGGACGATGACGAGAAAAAAATGGTCAGCAAAAAAAGCCCTGTATTAGCGCTACGGTCGTGTTTTACGGAATCTGCTCCTAAGGTTAGCTAATTTTCGCGGTAATCAGTTTTACCTTGCATACTTCTGCGAAAAAAACATTCCGGCGCTGCCGGTATTTTTTTTGCTCATCTCAACTGCCGCTTTCGCTCATGGCTGATCTCATTCAGGAAAATAATTACATGGTGAACGACCTGGCTACCAGGGGGAAACAAGAGTTTTCTCCCGGCCAGATCGTTTCGTGTCAGCAATCAAATCACGACTTTCTCTTCACCTGCGACAACGGCGTGCAGCTGTGCCTACAGGTAATTACGGATAAAATACTTCGTTTTCGCTACGCCACAGAAGTTGGTTTCGCGCCCGATTTCAGCTACGCTGTGCCCGCTGATCTGCCGCGCGCCGCACTGGATTTTTTGGAGTTTCGGGAAAAGCCCGACCACTACCGCATCACCACCGACCGGCTGATCTGCACCATTGCCAAGGAAAACCTGGCTACCCGCGTGCTCGACCGCTCCGGCACGGTGCTGTCGGCCGACGAAAAGGGCTTTCACTGGGAGCACGACGATGACACTGGCAACGACACCGTGAAGATGAGCAAGCAGGTGCAGGGCGGTGTACACTACTACGGCCTCGGCGACAAGCCCGACAATATGAACCTGCGCGGCAAGCGCTACACCAACTGGGGTACCGATACCTACGGCTACGTAAAAGGCTCGGACCCGCTGTACAAGAACATCCCGTTTTACCTGGAGCTGCACCAGAAAATCGCCCACGGCATCTTCTTCGATAATACGTTCAAAGCCAGCTTCGACTTTGCTGCCGAGCGCGCCGACGTCACTAGCTTCTGGGCACTGGGGGGCGAAATGAACTACTATTTCCTCTATGGTCCCACGCTCACCGAAGTCACCCAGGAGTACACCCGCCTGACCTGCCCGCCCGAAATGCCCCCCATGTGGGCCCTGGGCTACCACCAGTGCAAGTGGAGCTACTACCCCGAAAGCAATTTCCGGGCTATTGCGGCCGGCTTCCGGGAGCGGCAGATTCCCTGCGATGCGCTCTACTTGGACATTGACTACATGGACGGCTACCGGTGCTTTACCTGGAGCCCCACCCATTTTCCCGACCCCAAAACCATGGTGCTGGAGTTGGCCGCCGATGGCTTCAAAACCGTCGTTATCATCGACCCCGGCATCAAGATTGATCCTGACTATTTGGTTTATACGGAAGGCCTGGCGAATGACTATTTCTGCCGCCGCGCCGACGGGCCGCTGATGCGCGGCTCTGTGTGGCCGGGCCTGTGCAACTTCCCCGACTTCACCCAACCCGACGTGCGCGAGTGGTGGGCCGGCCTGTTCAAAGGTCTGATTCAGGAAGATGGCGTGCGCGGCGTGTGGAATGACATGAACGAGCCGGCCGTGTTCGAGAAAGGTACTTTCCCCGATGATGTGCGCTTCAACTACGATGGCAACCCGGCCTCGCACAAAAAGGCCCACAACATCTACGGTATGCAAATGGCTCGGGCCACGGCCGCAGGCGTCAAGCAGTTCAGCTACCCGAACCGGCCCTTCAGCATCACGCGCAGCACCTACGCCGGCGGGCAGCGCTACTCTTCCGCCTGGACCGGCGACAACATCGCCTCCTGGGAGCACCTCTGGCTGGCTAATATTCAGTGTCAACGCCTGAGTATCAGTGGGTTTTCTTTTGTGGGCTCGGATATTGGTGGCTTCGTGGAAACGCCTGACGGCGAGCTGTACGCCCGCTGGATTGCGCTGGCGGCTTTTCACCCGTTCTTCCGTACCCACTCCAGTGGCGACCACGGCGACCAGGAGCCCTGGTCGTTTGGGGAAGAGGTAACCGATCTGGCGCGCAAGTTTATCAGCCTGCGCTACCAGCTGCTGCCCTACGTGTACACCACGTTCTGGCAGTACGTGCAGCAGGGCACACCCATGCTGCGCCCCATGGCTTTCCTCGACCAGACCGACACGGATACCTACCTGCGCATGGCCGAGTTCAGCCTCGGCGACCATCTGCTGGTGTGCCCTATCACCACCGCCGGCGCCGATGGCCGCTGGATGTACCTGCCCAAAGGCCAGTGGTACTACTGGTGGACCGATGAAGTGCGCACCGGCGGGGCCGAAGTATGGGCCAGCGCCGCCCTCGACCGGATTCCGCTCTTCGTAAAAGCCGGCGCCGTCATTCCCCTCTACCCCATCATGCAGTACGTGGGCGAGAAAGTAGTGGAAGAAATAACCCTGCACGTTTACTACAAAAACGGCACGGAGCACAGCGTTCTTTACGATGATGGCGGCGAAGGCTACGGCTATCAGGAAGGCCACGCCACTACGCGCCGCTTCACCCTCACCGGTACCGATACCACGCTCACGCTCCGCCAGGAAATCGAAGGCGACTACCAGCCTAGTTTCGCTACCTATCGCGTAGTGTTGCATAGCCTGCCCTTCGCTCCGCTGAAAGGCACCGTCGATGCAAAAGCCGCTCCTTTGACGGAAAATGAAGCGGATACAGGTGCTACGCTGCCGCAAACTATTGTGAAGGCCGGCTTTGCTGAAATTGTGATTAAGTAAGTGTTTTACTTTATAAAAAAGCCCCCCAGAATTACTCTGGGGGGCTTTTTGGCAGAGTGGCTCGCTACACCTGCTCCCGCAGATACTGATACACCTCCGGGTTGCTGAGCAGGCCTATATGGCTTTGCTGGGAGAATACGGTAGTTGTCACCATGGAGCCGGCCGGCAGCGCCGGGTCGCCGAAGGTGCGGCCGATGGCGCTGCCGCCACCCACTAGGCCGTCGCCGAAATAGTGGTCGAGGGCGGAGCCCAGGGTTTTGAGCAGAGAGCCGACCAGCACATGGTAGTGCACCCCCGGCAAGGGTGGCACTACGGTGCGGGGGGCAAAAATGTCGTTGGCGCGCGGGTTTTGCCAGTCCTCATCTATTAGCCAGGCATAGCGCAGGTCCTTGATGCCGTTGCTGCGCTGGTCCATAGCTTTGCTGAGGAAGCGCGTAGGAGCCACGTTTATCTTGCGTAGCAGCACAGAAGTCAGGTGGCTGTTTTGCTCCAGAAAAGAGCCATCATTGGGTACGCCCAGCAGGAATACCGACTTCAGAGACGTCACCCACGGAGCTTTCCCCTGACCTTTGCGGGCGCCATAGTAGCCCGCGCTACGAATTACCAGGCCCCCCATGGAGTGGCCCACCAGCACCAGTTCGCCAATAGCTTCGGCGTGAGTCTCAAACAGCTCGCTTAATAACGTGTTGAGCAGCTGGCCGTTCTTCGAAATATGCAGGCCGCTATTGTAGCGTACATAGAGAGACCGTACACCGGCTTCGCGCTGAAGCAATGGCCCGTAGCGCGGCGTATCCGGCATGCCCGACTGCCAGATCATCTCGTCGCCCATGAGACCATGCAGAAACACGACGGTTTTCTGCGACTCACCACTCAGTCGCAAGTCAGCAACGGCGACATCGACCCCGTGCTGACGAAAACTCAGCTGAATGGCCCGGCGGTCCTGGCGCTCGGCCAGCTGGTCGCCGATGGCCCCATTGAGCACGGGCAGCGTAAAATGACGGTACGCCTGACCCGTGCGGTACAGAAAATCCAGACCCGTACCGGGCAAAGCGGCTGCCCGGCGCATAGCCGTTCGGGCCCGCTGCCACCGCGACGATGGTTGCTGTTGGGGCGGCGTGCTATCAGCGGCAGAGTTGAGTGAAGGATTCTCGGGGGGCAATTCTATGGTCACTGAATCACTAATTTGCGGGTTAGCGTGCCTTCCGTCGTGCTCAGGCGTAGTAAATACACGCCCGCGGGTTGGCCCCGCAGACTAATAAGCCGCCCACTAGCGGCGCTGGTGGGTGCCGCACCCTGCCGCAATACTACTCGGCCCGTGGCATCCGAGATGGTAAAAGGAGCAGTAGCGACACCCGGCTTTTGTAAGGAAGCCAGCGAGAAATCGCCGTTGGAGCTGGGATTAGGATACACAACCAGGGCGGCTTCCAGTTGCGGATTACGATCGGCGGTGACGGTGAGGGGCACGGTCACGTCGTCAATAAATAAAGCAGCGGTAGTAGACGGCGTCTGGTTGGTACCGGCGGTGAAAACGATGCGCAATGTGTCGGGCATCACGGCTGAGCCGTAGGTAATAGGTAGGTTGATCAGGGTATACGTGTTTATCCCACCATTCAGGGTGATGCCCGCCTGCCCGATTGCCTGTCCCTCTTTCGAGAGCACCACAGCCGCCTGCCCGGCGTCGGCGGCGACGCCGGTATACTTGTACCAGAATTGCAGCGAGGTGGGGCGGGCCGTGAAGGGAATGCCACCCGGCCGCAGCCGAACGATGTCTTCTTGCGTGCGGGGTAGGTTCGTGGGACTGATTTCGGGGACTTTGGTACCAAGCAGCAGCAGCGCGGGCACAGGGAAAGTGCCCAGGATGGGAATGGTTACGTTGCGAAAGCTCAGTCGGGCCGCAAATGCTCCCGTGCGCGATTCCGTCGATTTCGTGACACCATTCACGGCTATAAACAGGTTGGCCGCTATCTGGTCGGAGGTAATCCACTGGACGGGGCCTTCGGGGCCGTTTTCCCGGTTCCAGGTTTCCAGGGTGCCATTCGCCAGGGTGGTTTGGGCCACAGCCGCGCCCGACCAGCAGATGCCACCAAGTAAAGCGAGCGAGAGTAAAGAAGCCTTCATATAGAAGAAATAAGTTGGAGGTGGGGCAAAGGTGGGAGCAGAGTACATGCCGGTGTAAATGCCGGGTAATAGGTACACTACGTTGCTGAGCGGCTGTTGGGTTGTTGGTCAGCAGCTAATTTGGGCCAGGCCGCCGTGGCTTTCCAAATTTTGGGAAAAATACAGAAATTATTGAACTTTAACAGTGCCCAGTAGCCAGCCGCGCCCTAGCCCCAGCCCAACCAGCGCACCCGTACCTAAGCCGCCTAAGTGCGCCGCGTGATCAATATTACCCCCCAGCCCGCCCACTAGTCCGTTGAGCATAAAGTAGAAGACAAACCACAGCATAGTGCGCCGCTGGGCGCGACTGAAGGGCACCGCGCGCGTTGCGAGTAAAGCCAGCAACAGCCCATACAACCCAAAAATCGCCCCCGATGCTCCCACCGAGTTTACGCCCGCGCTATTCCACCACAAGCTGGCCAGGCTACCCCCGATGCCGCACACCAAAAAGCCCCCCAGCAAGCGCCACCTGCCCAGCAGCGGCTCCAGCAACGACCCCAAAAACAACAGCCCCAGGCCGTTGAGCAGCAAATGCGCTACGCTGCCGTGCAGAAAGCAGCTGGTAAGCAGGCGCCAGGGCTGGCCGTGCAAGGTGAGCGGCGAAAAATTAGACCCCCACATTACCAGCTCCCCTCCACTCGGTGCAAGCGGATCGGCGGCGGTAAATGCCAGCAGCGCGTAAATCACTAGGTTCAGGTCGAGCAGCAGGGGCGTGACGAAGAACGACCCCGCCGGCCACAGCAGCGCCCGCAGGCTCCGCAGCAGGAGGCGGCCGGTGCTTTCGTCGAGGAGTGGGGAGGGTGGCGGAGTGGGCGGGGCGGGCGCCTCCGTGGGCACAAGGCCGCGCCGCTGCAATTCGCGCACGGCGGCCTGCACTACCGCGGGCGGAAAGCGTTGCGCCTGCTGCGCTAGAAAGAAAAGCTCAGCGTCGGTTTTCTGGGTGAATAAGTGGTGGGAGTCGTCGGGGGACATAAGGACAGTAGCCTGATTATCAGCGCGCTACCGTCAGATCGATGTGGCGGGTGGGCTGCTTGCCGCCGCGCAGCTCATACAGCATATCCGCCACCGGGGCCAACGTATTGCGTACTTCTTTATCGAGGGGCGGGCGGCCAAGGGCGTAGTTATCGCGCATTTGCTGCAATGACTGCATGCGCCGGTTGGCTATGTCGTGCATCATATTCACGCGCTCCTGCATGGCCGGACGCAGATTGTGATTGTACACCAATACGCGCGTTAGCTCCCGCCATTGGTCATATACCAGTGTGGTCTTGCCCAGAAACGTGGAATCTATTTTGGCAATTGCTACCTGATCGGCCAGGAATTCTGCTTGATTTTCGGCCTTCCAGAAACGACCCGCCAGAATCAGGTATTTGCCCAGCGGCTTTTTGTCGGTGCGCTCTTTGGTGGGCAAAAGGCTTGGCTCCTGTTTTACTTGCGCGGCGGTTTCGGCGTCAAAGGTCGGTAGCACATTCAGCTCCACCGATTTCAGCTCTATGGGAGCTTTAGGCGCAACGGCAAAAGCAGGCGACGGCCTATAAAACTGATTATACAAAAAGCCCCCCACGACGAGCAGCGCCCCGCCGATGACAGGAGCCAGCCAGCGCCGCTCGGCGGGCTCGTGGTCATAGTCTGTTACAAAGCTTTCAGTATCAGTCAGGTGGGAGCGGGTAGCTGCTCCGCGACGATGCAGCTCTTGCCGCGCCGCCGTCACCACGTCAGCGTGATATAGCTCTGGGTGCTGGAGGAAATAGAGGAGCTCGGTATCGGTTTTCCGGGTAAATAAATCGGTCGTGTTAGCTGGGCTCGATGACATGCGTAAGCTAGATAGCAGGTGAGAAATAGTGAGGATACTAAACTCCCCAAGTTGGCAAAAAAGCACGGCAATGCCACCCCTTTTGAGCCGAACCCGCGTATAGTTTAGCAAGCACTTTTTCGTTCTAACTACTTCCGCTATGGCAAACGACCAAACCCAACCCGACCAACAGCCCACCGATAGCCGCGCGATTCAGCAAGGCACTGTTTCCCAATCCGATCAGCGCCAGCCCGAAGGCCGCCAGGCATCCGGCGACGGCAACGATTCGCTGCGCGGCCTCAACGCCGATGACAACTCCGGCAGCGGCGGCACCGAAGGCGGTCAGGAGATAAAAAGCGAAAACGTGAGTACCAGCACTACCTATGACGCACCCGGCAACGCCGCCGAAGGCGATGTAGGCGGCAGCACAACCAGTAGCGGCACAGGCGTATCGGGTGGCGAGACCGGGCGGGTAAACCTTTAACCTTCAGTGCTGTATTTTCTTATTTCACCCTCAATCTAATTTTAGCATCATGGCAAATCATCCCCAAAATACCGACACCACTTCCGAAGATAGCGGCGCAGGCCGCGTAAGTACTACCAACAGTGGGCAAGACGGCACCTCTATTAACAAAGCCTTCTCCGCCGCCAAAAAAGCCGAGCAAAAAGACGAGAGCCAGCAAGGCGGCCAAAACCCCGACACCACCAGCACCCAGGGCAATATGGGTGACGGTGCCGGCATCCGCGGCGACTACGGCGACAGCGACCAAACCAACGGCATGGAAGGCGAAGACGGTGCTGACATGCGCCGCGCCGCCGAGGCTGGTGACGAAAGCGAAAACTCTGAGAAGCGGTAAAGCTTCTTTTGTTTAGAATAGTAGGGCAAATTTGCCCCCCAGAGGCCCCCATTACTTCCCTGAGCTTCATTTGGTAGGCTGAAAGCACGCTCCCGCGTATCTTCCCAGCTATGAAAACTACCAGATGGTGCCAAAGCAGGTGGTGGGGGCCTTTTTGTGGGGCACTCCTTGGATTGAGTGGGCTAACCAGTCACTCGGCGACAGCCCAAAACGGCAACCCGCTGCGCCGCCTGCTGCACGCCGATACGGCCCGTTTCGGGCGGGTGCTGTGCGCCCCGGAGCAGTACCGCATCCAGATTATTTACACCCAGATAAACCGCGACGCCCAGAATAAGCCGCATTTTCGCTCCTACACCTACGGGGGGGCAAATTTGCGGCGCTACTTCTATCCGGCCAGCACCGTGAAGCTGCCGGCCGCCGTGCTAGCCCTTGAAAAGCTGCGGCAACTGCGGGCTCAGTATCCTGAGCTAACGCCGGAATCGCCCGTGCGCATCGACTCCGCTTTTGCCGGCCAGGCCCGCGTCGTGCGGGATTCTACCAGTCCAACGGGGCGGGCAAGCATGGCGCACTACATTCGGAAAGTGTTGCTGGTGAGCGACAACGACGCTTACAACCGGCTATATGAGTTCTTAGGCCCCGGCCGGCTCAATGCGGAGCTGCGCCGGCGGGGCTACCGCCGGGCACGCCTGCTACATCGCCTTTCCGTCGGGGACCAAGAGCCTGGCTCCCGTCATACTAATCCGATGGTTTTCTTTACTGATTCGGCGCTGCAAACCCCTGTTTATCAGCAGGAAGCAGGTTTTTTTGCGGGCACCTGGCCCCGGCTTGGCCTCAAGGGCGAAAAGCTAGGCCGGGGCTACCTGCAGGGCGACAAGCTGGTAGAGCAGCCACTCGATTTTAGCACCAAAAACTACATTTCCCTGGCTAATTTGCAGGCTGTGCTGCGAGCTGTGCTATTCCCGGAAAGCCTGCCCGCGAAACGCCGCTTTCAACTCGACAAGGCTGATTATCAGCTTTTGAGACAGTATATGTCTATGCTACCGCGGGAAAGCCAGGCTCCGCGCTACGATTCGCTGAAATATCCCGATAACTACGCCAAGTTCTTGTTGACGGGCGGCCCGCCCGGCCCGTTGCCGCCCGGCGTACGCATCTTCAATAAAATCGGGCAGGCTTATGGGTTTCTTATTGACAACGCCTACATTATGGATGAGGCGCGGGGCGTTGAGTTTCTCCTTTCCGCCGTGATTTATACGAATGCGGACGGAATTCTGAACGACGACCGCTACGAGTACGACACTATCGGCTTCCCCTTCCTACGCGACTTGGGTCGGGCAGTGTACCAATACGAACTAGGGCGCTCACGCCGTCACAAGCCCGAATTAAGCCAATTCAACCCCGCTTCCGCTAAATAAGACTCTAGGCAGTTTTATGGTGTCTGCCTAAAATATATTGCTGACAATATGCGGTTTGCTAATCTTTATAGTAATAAGGCCATTTAAACTGACAATTGTATTTATAGAGGAGCTGGCAACAAATATTTCAAATTGGAGTAGACCCTGATACTTTGATTATAGCTGTATTTCCCGCAGGCTGGTTTGGCAGGCGCAGACACTGTAGGTGAAAGTGGCCGCTATATTGCATCAGTATAAGCTCACCTTATTATTTAGGTAAGCCTTTGAGAATTAAAAATGCCCCCCAGCGAGCTGATTTCCAACAATATGCATGGTCTACGTGTCGTCACGACGCCGGACTATTACCACCGGCAGGTGCAGGAAACTCCAGAAAGCGAATTGGTTAATTTGGCGGAATTTATACCCGGCATCATGCTGGATATTCGTTATGCAACCGCCGCTAATTTGCTAGGCCGGCCCTTATATCAGCAGCCCGCCGCGTACTTGCGGCGGCCAGCCGCGACCGCGCTACGGGCCGTGCAAGCCGAATTGGCTACCGTCGGGATAGGCTTAAAAGTGTTCGACGCGTACCGACCTTATAGCGCCACCGTGGCTTTTTACGACCATGTGCGCGACGAAACCTACGCGGCCCCGCCTTGGCGCGGCTCCCGGCATAATCGGGGCTGTGCCGTAGATGTCACCTTGGTAAGTCTGAGTACGGGCGAGTCGCTGATGATGCCCACCGACTTCGACGAACTAACGCCTGCCGCCCACGCTGATTTCTCGCAGGCGCCTATATTGGCTCTTCTTAATCGGGCAGTGCTCCGGGCTGTCATGAGGCGTCATTACTTCCAGCATTGCCCCGATGAGTGGTGGCATTTCGATCATAAATGTTGGGAGGATTACGATTTATTGGATCTGGAATTCGCTGCTTTACAGGCCTGACTTATAGCGGGCACCGGGTGGCAAGCCGGAAAGCAGGTCAGATAAATAGCGGTAAATGTGCGTTTTGTGTCGGCTACGAGCGTTGAGCTATGTAATTTGCGGGCGTTTTACCCGTTTACGTTCCGATGTTCCGATTGCTTATCGCTGATTCTCGTGTTTGCTTTTCTCTAGTACTGCTATGTGGGCTCCTAATGGTGCCTATTGCCCGCGGCCAGAATGCCCCCCCGAAGCGGGAAATGCGCGGCGTCTGGATTGCCAGCGTCGAGAATATTGACTGGCCCAGTCGGCGCGGTCTTACGCCTGAGCAACAGCGCCGCGAGTACACGCAAATGCTCGATACGCAGCAGAAAAACGGCATTAACGCGGTATTCGTGCAGATTCGGCCCGCCGCTGATGCTTTCTACCAAAGCGACCTGGAGCCCTGGAGCAAGTGGCTGACCGGGCAGCAGGGCAAAGCCCCCAGCCCCGCCTACGACCCCCTGCCTTTCCTGATTGATGAAGCCCACGCCCGCGGCATGGAGTTTCATGCCTGGTTCAATCCCTACCGCGCCTCCCTCGACTCGGTGACGAGCAAATTGGCTGCTACTCACCCTTTTCGGCAGCATCCTGAGTGGTTTTTGCGCTACTCAGGTAAGCTGCTCTTCAATCCTGGCTTACCCGAAGTGCGCGCCTACATCAGCAGAGTCATTCTGGACGTGGTGCGCCGCTACGACATTGATGGGGTGCATTTCGACGATTATTTCTATCCATATCCCGAAGCTGGTCAGGTTATTCACGATGAAGTGGCCTATCAGCAGTACAACCCCGAACAGCTGAAGCTGGCCGACTGGCGCCGCCAGAACGTGAACCTGCTGGTGCGGGATCTGCACACCAATATTCAGAGCACGAAGCGCTGGGTGAAGTTTGGGATTTCGCCCTTTGGTGTCTGGATGAACCAAACCAGCAACCCCGAGGGCTCAGGCACGGCCGCTTTCGAGGGCTACTCGGGCCTGTATGCCGATGCTCGCCTCTGGATGCAGCAGGGCTGGGTTGATTATATAATGCCCCAGCTATACTGGAGCACCACCTTCAAGCCGGCTTCTTATTCTGTGCTGCTGGAGTGGTGGGCGCGCAACCGCTTCGACCGGCACTTGTATATTGGGCAGGGCGCGTACCGCATTTTTGAAAACGGTAAGCGCGACCCTTCCTGGCGCGACCCCACCGAGCTGCCCCGCCAGATTCGACTCAACCGCTCTTACCCAACGCAGGTAAGTGGCAGCGTGTTTTTTAGCTCCAAATCATTAATAGGCAACCCACTGCACGTAGCCGATACGCTGCGTCAGAACTTGTTCCGCTACCCGGCGCTGGTACCCACGATGCCGTGGCTGGATGCCGTGCCGCCCCGCGCGGCCCAGAACCTGATACTCACCCGCACCGGCCGCGCCGTAAGCCTGCTCTGGCAGCCCGGCCCCGCAGCCACCGATGGCGATGTGGCCCGCTACTTTGTAGTGTACCGTTTTGGCCCCAGAGAAACACCGGCCCCCGATGATCCGCGCCGTATTATAGCCCTGGTGCCGCGTCCGGCCAACAACCAGCCTGCTTTAGTCGATACCACGGCCCGGCCCGGCGTGGAGTACGCCTACTACGTTACTTCCGTCGACCGACTGCATAATGAAAGCCCGCCCGTGCGCGTGAGCACGGTAGCCGGCTCGCCGATGCTGGTGGCGCAGGCCCCACCCGCCGTACCCTCGGTACCATCCGGGCCGCCAGCTCCGGTGCAGCCACACGATGCCACGCCGCGGCCCACCCGGACCGTACCGCCTGTCACCCCTCGCCCCACCATCAGTCGACCCGCGACCAATACAGCCAGCAAAACCAAAGTGAAAGTGAAAAAACGCAAGCGCGGCGGCTTCTTAAAGCAGGTGTTCGGTGGACGGTAGGTGATTCTTCTTAGAGGCTGCGGTGGAGACGCATACTTGCATCTCGTCGTTGAACCAAAGGTCAGCGGGGCTGATGATTGGAATCATGTCATTCGAATTAAATAACATCAGCAACGATTGAGGCGCAATTATGCGCCTCTACCGCCAGCAGCCTCTCAGCGGTCTTGAAGATCACATAAGATCACAAAAAAGCCCCCCAGAAACTCTGGGGGGCTTTTTTATAAGATACTAAGGGAATGCAGGCTTACAGTGCCTTCACGGCCAGCGTCACGGCTACATCGGTAGCGGAAGTTCGGTTGATGCCCGTTACGGTGAAGATAGCATACTGATCGAGGCCGCGTACCCGCGCTATTACCACGTCGCCGACTACCACGTTATCGAGGGTCGTGACCTGATTAGCCGTTGGCGCGGTCAGGAACGTCTGCCGGATGCTGTTGAGGGTGGCCGAGGTGTAGGCCGCGGCCCCGCCCGTAGTCAGGCGTACAAAGCGAGTAGGCGTGGGGGCGGGGGTACCGGTAGTCGGGTTCAGCGCTTGCAGGCGTACGGCATTGCTGGCCGTATTGGTGATGGCCACGTCCTTGGTGCCGGCCGGGCCGGCGGCCGGTACGGTCGTGAAGGTGGTCAGGTCCAGGGCCGCCTGGTCGCCGCCGGTAGTGCCGGCGTAGGTGAGCGTGAGGGCGCGCGCGGCCGCCAGGGCCGTGGGCGGAGCGGGCGTGAGGGCATCGGCGGTGGCCGAGGCCGTGCGGGCGGGCGTACGCACCTTGGCCTCGAAGCGGAAGGTGACCGCCTGCCCGGCCGAGCCGGCCGGGATGGTCGCATCCACGTCCAGGGTGGTGGCAGCCCCGGTCTGAGCCCCCACGACGGGCAGGCGCTGCCGCAGCAGGCGGCGCTCGGCGGCGGCCCCTACCTTCACGTAGGTAACGAGGCTGTCGAGGTCCTTGTAGAGAATGCTGGTGGCCGGGGTAGTGGTGGTGGCGGCCGTTACGCCATTCACGTTCAGGGTCAGATTATAGCGCACCACGTCGCCGGCCACTACCGGGCCGGCGGCCGGGGCCGTCACGTTCGTTGCCCGGTTGATGCGGATGGTGGGCGTGGCCTCCGCTACGCGGAAAAAAGCCGACCGGGTGCGGGACTGCCCGTTCTGACTGACCACGCGCACATCCACCCGGATCTGGGCTTTGTTGGCCGCCGGCGGCACCACGTAGCGCACCACCAGCGTATCGGCCCGCTTGAGGCGGGAGAAGGCAGGCTGATAAGGAATGGTCTGCACCACCACCGAGTCGGGGCTGGGCTCTATTTTTTGCAGCACCAGGATTTCCCGCACCGGCGCGGTCTGCGCGGCGAAGTTCAGCTCCAGGGGCACGATTTCGCCCACGGCGTACTTGGTCGCGGGCGTAAAGTTGGAGTTGTTCAGCACGGTGGGGAACTGCGGCCCCACCTCGGTATAGTAAGTATCCAGCTCCTTGGTGCAGCTGGTCAGGAGGCCAGCCGCCGCCAGTAGCAGGGGCGTAAAACGCGTTAGAAAGTGCTTCATAAACAGGAATTAACTAAGCCAGAAAAAAGACGTGGGGGGCAAAATCAGCCCTAGGGCTGGTCCCACCACACGGGCAGGGCCACGTAGTCGGGCGCGTTGCCGCCCAGGCGCGCGATTTCGTTGGGGTTGTAGAGCACTTCCGTCGCGCCGGGCAGCAGGCGGCGCGGGAAGCGTACCCCGGCGGGGGAAGTAGGCGTGGCGGCTGTAACCAGGGCCGTATTCACGTTGCTGGGGGCCCGCAGATTCACGTAGATGGCGGGGCTGAAGTCGAAGCGGCGCATATCCGACCACGACTCCGGATTCAGGAACATGGCGATGTACTTCTGCTCCATGATGTTCTTCAGCTCCAGGGCGGCGGCATTCTGCGGCACGGCCGCGCTGGCCAGGTAAGCCGTAATCTGGGCCTCAGTGATGGGGGGATACGTCACGGTCGTAATCGTGGTGTTCGTGCCGCCCGTCCCGATTTTGCGCATGTGGGCCCGGATGCCTTCCTGAAACGCGGTGAAGGCCCGCGTACGGTTGCCGGCCCGGAACGCCGCTTCGGCCTCAATGAATTTGAGCTCGTGATAGGTAATCAGCTCAAAGTAGCCCAGGTCGCGGGCGTACCAGCTGGCATAAAAATCGGTGAGCTGCGAGCCCGGCGCCAGATTGGCGGTGGTGGCCGTGCCCACGCCGGGGTCGGCACCGGTGCTGGTGGCCGTGGCCATAATGGGCAGGCGCGGATCGACGACGCCAAACGTGCGGCCGTCCAGGTACTTGATCAGGTTGGCCGAAAAGGTTGCGGTCGCGAAGTTGTTGCGGGTGGTGCCAAAGATATTCGTGGTGTTCGTGAGCGGGGCCACGGCCACCTGAAACTGGAGCTGCGCATCGTCGGCAGTGGCCTTGAAGCCCTGATCAACCAGGGCCAGAATGGCGTTCGGGTCGTAGGAGGCCTTCTTGGTCAGATGGTGGTTCTGCCGGGCCTTGAGCGAGTACGCCAGCCTGATCCACTTGCCCACGTCGCCCCGGTACAGGATGTCGCCGCTGATGCTGGGCGAAGTCAGGTAGAGCGGACGGAAATTGGCCGAGGCCGGCTTGCTCATCTCCGTGATGCCCTCGTCGAGCAATTGGTTGATGTTAGCGTAAATCTGCTCCTGGGAATCATACTTGGGCGTGTAGTTCCGCGCGCCCAGAAAGGCCTCGGAGTAGGGAATGTCGCCGAACATATCGGTGGCGTGGCTCAGCAGCAGGGCCAGCATGATTTTGCCCGCCCCCACGTAGTACACCGAGCCCTCGGCCTGGGCCGCGGCAATCATGGGCGGAATATTGCCCCCCGACTGGAAGTAGGTGAAGTTGAAGGTGTTGGTGCTCTGCGCGTTGGTGTAGAAGAAGCCATCGACGGCGTTGTTGGCCGCGCGGCTCACCAGGTACTGGGTGATAAACGGGGTGCGCAGGGCCGTAAACATCTGGGTCTGCGCGCCGTTGGCGATAATGCTGGGCAGCAGAAAGTTGGGTGTCGCCGTGGTGGGGTTGTTCGGGTCGGTGTTCACGTCGAGGAAGTCCTCGCAGGCCGTGAGCAATCCGCCGCCCAGCACCAGGCCCAGCATAAGGATGAGTTTTTTCATATGAAGAAGCTGAAAGCTGAATTGTTGAATTGTTAAATGGCTGAATCTCCGTGGGCTGAATGATTGAGTGGCTAAATGGCTGTTGTTCCGTAGAGTCGTTGTAACGATTAACCATTCACCCATTTAACCCACAGCCATTTATCCATTAAAAAGTAACCCGTATGCCCATGTCCACGCCGCGCGTGGCGGGCACGCTGCCGTAGTCGAAGCCGTTGGAGCCGCCGCCGCGCACCCCGGCTCCCGCCGCGGAGGTTTCGGGGTCGGCCCCGCTGTAGTTGGTGAGCAGCAGCAGGTTGCGGCCCGTCACGCTCAGCTCCACGCCCTTGACGAAGGACCGACCAAAGACCGACGAGGGCAGGGCGTAGCTCAGGGTGGCGTAGCGCAGGCGCGTCCAGGAGCCATCCTCAATAAAGGCCGAGCCCACCGTACCCAGGATGTTCTGATAGTAGCCCTGGGTGAGCTCCACGGGGCGGGTATTGGCCACGTAGGAAGTAGAGCCGTCGGAGTTAGGCGTGGCAATCACGCCGTCGAACACCACTTCCTTGAAGCGGTCCGTCGTGCGCTCGCTCAGGCCGGTGCGGGTGGCAAACCAGTCGTTGCCGTTCACCACTTTGCCCCCCTTGCGGAAATCGAAGAGGAAGGTAAGCTGCAAGTCCTTGTAAGTGAGCGTATTGGTGATCTGAGTGGTGAAATCGGGAGCCCGGTTGCCCTGGTAGGTGAAAGTGTTGTTCACCAACGGGTAGCCCGTGGTCGGGTTGATCAGGATGCGGCCGTCGGGGGCGCGCTGCCAGTCGCTGGCTCCGATGGAGGTGAGCGGCCGGCCGGGGAAAGCGCCGCCCTGGGCGTTGTCGATGATAAAGGCGTCGGACTGGTATACTACCGTCAGTACGCTGGGCAGCTCCACGGTTTTGTTTTTGTTGCGGTAGAAGTTCGCGTTCACGTCCCAGTTGAACTTGGGCGTCTTCACCGGCGAGCCGTTCAGCGAGATTTCGAGGCCCCGGTTTTCTACGGTGCCGCCGTTGATGTACTGCAAAATAAAGCCCGTGGCCTGGCTCACGCGCGGGGCGATGAGCTGGTCGGTGGTGCGGGTGTAGTACACGTTGGCGTCCAGGCCGAGGCGGTTTTGCAGAAAGCGCAGCTCCAGGCCCGCCTCGTAGGAGCGGGTGCGCTCGGGAATGAGCAGGCGGTTGGAGCCGAAGAAGCCGTTGCGGAAGCCACCGCCGATGTAGGTGTTGGCCGCCAGCGGCGACTCCACGCGGTAGGGCCCCGTGTCTTTGCCCACCTCCGCGACGGAGGCCCGGATCTTCCCGTAGTTCAGGATGGGATTCTGCTCCAGGCCCAGGGTACGGGTAAACTCATAGCCCGCGCCGATGGAGCCGTAGCCGAAGCCCCGGCCGAAGGTCTTGTTCTGGTCGGGCCGCGGCAGCGTCGACGACAGGTCGTAGCGCCCGCTCAGCTCCACGAACAGCTGATCCAGAAACACGAGGCTGAGCTGGCCGAAATTGCCCACCAGCCGGCGGGTCACGTTGCTGGTCAGCGCGTTGCGGTTGACGGTGTTGTTGATGCTGACGAAATTGGGATTCTGAAAGATCAGGCCAATGATGTTGGTCGTCTCGTTCTGGTTCTGCTCGATGGTGTTGCCCAGGGTCAGCGTCCCGCGGAAGTTCTCGTTGAACTGGTGGCTGAGCGTGGCCAGAAAGTTGGAGTTCAGAATGCGGTTGGCGTTGGTGGTTTCGGCAATGCCGCCATCCTGGTTATTCACCAGCGAAGTGCCCACGGCCCGCACCGAGCGCACGCGCTCCTGGTAGAAGTCGGTGCCCAGGGTATAGCCAAAGCTCAGCCATTTGAAGGCCGCGAAGTTCAGGGACGCGTTGCCGATAAAGCGGTTGGTGCGGTCGGTCTGGGGGTTGCGCTCTACCGTGAAGTAGGGGTTGTCGGCGTCGGCGGCGCTGGTGGCCGCGCCCAGCAGGCGGCGGCGGGTGCCGTCCGGGTTGAGGTAGTTGCGCGTATCGTCGTTGCGGGGCCAGTTGAGCAGGCTCACCAGATAGCCCCCCGAGCCGCCGAACAGGCCGGGGCCCTGCACTGGCCGCTCGCCGCCCGAGTTCAGATAGTTGGCCGAGGCATTGGCCGTCAGCTTGGGCGAAATCTGCACCGTACCGGCCAGGCGCACCGAGGCCTTGTCGTACTCGCTGCGGGGCGTGATGCCCTTCGAGTCGAGGTGCTGCACCGACAGCAGGAAGCTGGCCCGGTCCGAGCCGCCGGTCAGGGTCAGGTAGTTCTGAAACGAGGTGCCCTTCTGATAGAAGTTCTGCAGGTTGTCGAACACCTCCTCGTTGGGGGCAAAGCGCGGCCCCCACGAAAGGCGGGTAGCGGGGTCAAAAATGCCCGCTGTCCCCTGCTTGTACTGGTCCTGAAGCCGGGGCAGCCGGTTCACCTCATCCACTGAAAACTGCGTGCGGTAGGTAAGGGAAGTACGGCCGGCCTGGCCGCTTTTGGTCTTGATAATCACGGCCCCGTTGGCGGCCCGCAGGCCGTAGAGCACGGCCGCGGCCGGCCCTTTGAGTACGGTCATGCTCTCGACATCCTCGGGGTTGATGTCGGAGGCGCGGTTGGTGGTGCCCACCGAGCGGCCCAGAATGCCGTTGAAAGACGAGCCCCCACCCGGCGCAATCGACTCGGCGAAGGAGGAGTTGTCCATAATTACGCCGTCAATCACGAACAGGGGCTGGTTGTCGCCGTCGAGCGAGGTGCCGCCGCGAATCACGATGGCCGCGCCCTCGCCGGGGCCGCCGCCCGAGCTGGTGATGTTCACGCCCGCGATTTTGCCCTGCAAGGCATTCACGATGTTGGGCTGGCGCGAGTCGATCAGCTCCTTGCCCTGCACCTGCTGAGCACTGGTGACCAGAGTGCGCTTCTCTTTCTCAATGCCAAACGCGCTGGTGACGTATACCTCCTTCAGATTGGTGCTGCTCGTGGCCAGGGCCACGTCGATGGTGCCATCGGTCGCCTGGCGCTCCTGGGCCGCGTAGCCGATGAAGCTGAACACCAGGGTGCTGCCTTCGGGCACGTTGGGGAGCGTGTAGCGGCCGTCGGCCCCGGTCTGCACGCCATTCGTGGTGCCTTTCACTATCACGTTCACGCCCGGCAGGGGCGAGCGGTCGTCGAGGGCCGTCACGACGCCCGTTACGGAGCGGCCGCCGGTCTGGGCGTGGGCCAGGGGCGGCAGCAGCCAGCCCAGCACCAGGAAAAACCATAGAAGTTTTTTCATTGAAGCGAAAAAAAGGTGAAAGAAGAAGGAAAAAAGCAGACGGCCGGAATCCGGTGCTCAAAGCAGTTGGATTCCGGCCGGAATAGCCCCTGTGCTCAGTGGGGGGCAAAACAGAGACAGCTACTGGTCTTCATAAAAAAGGATGATCTACTTAAAAAAACAAGCTGCTCAGGGGCCAAGTTGCGCTTTTATCAGACCACTCGATGAAAAGGTAGGGTTAAAACTAGAAACGTTGCGTGGGCTACACAACTATATCTGTAATTTTATTCAGCGCAGCTTCTCGTTTGAAAGGCGCATTTGTAGCCCGGAGTGGTACTCCGGGCTCACGCGCAGCGTGAAGCCGCGCGTGAGCAATCGTCAGCAAACGGTTGATTCGCGCTCCGCGCGAGCCCGGAGTGCCACTCCGGGCTACATTTATTCCAGGCTACATTTCCTGTACTCTTAACCCTGAACTCATGCAAACTACCACGCAGGCCGCCGTCGAAACTACCGGGGCCGAGCCGCTGGTGGAGGCCGCTGGCCCCGGCCGCCTCATCTCGCTCGATGTATTTCGGGGCCTCACCGTCATGGCCATGATATTGGTGAATAATCCCGGCAGCTGGGGCCACATCTACGCGCCGCTGGAGCACGCCCGCTGGCACGGCTGCACGCCCACCGACCTGATTTTCCCTTTTTTCCTATTTATCGTGGGCGTCAGCATCGTGTACGCCCTCGACTCGGTTAGGCGCGACGTGAGCCGCCATCCACAGCTGCTGACGCGCATAGCGCGGCGCGCGGCGGTGCTGTTTGGGCTGGGACTGTTTTCGGCTTTATTTCCCAGCTTCGTGTTCGAAACGGTGCGCATTCCGGGGGTGCTGGCGCGCATCGCGGTGGTGTTTCTGGTGTGCGGAACCGTGTTTGTCAAAACCGGCTGGCGCACCCAGGCGTGGCTGCTGGGGGGCATTTTGGTGCTGTATAACGTGTTGTTGCAAGTGGTGCCGGTGCCCGATTTCGGGCCCGCCAACCTGGAGCCAGCCACCAACCTCGGCGCCTGGCTCGACCGCCTGCTGCTGGGCGAAAATCACCTCTGGAAATCCAGTAAAACCTGGGACCCCGAAGGGCTGCTGAGCACGCTTCCGGCCATCGGGACGGGCCTGCTTGGGATGCTGGTGGGTCAATGGCTGCGGCTGCGCAATATGGAGCCGGCCGTCAAAGTAGCTTGGCTGTTCGTGGCCGGTGGGGCCGCTGTTGTGTTGGGAATGATCTGGAACGGCTGGTTTCCTATCAATAAAAGCCTGTGGACCAGCTCCTACGTGCTCTACACCGGCGGCATCGCGGCGGCTACGCTGGCCGCGCTCTACTGGCTCTGCGACGTGCACGGCTACCGCGCCTGGACCAAGCCTTTCCTGGTGTACGGCGTGAATGCCATCACCGTATTTTTCCTCTCTGGCCTGGTGCCGCGCCTGCTGCAAATGATTAAAATCCCCGCTGCCGGCGGTGAACCCGTGGGCCTGCGTACCTGGCTCTACGACACGCTGTTCGTGCCCTATTTCAGCCCCGTCAATGCTTCATTGGCGGGCGCCATCGTGTGCGTGCTGATCTGGTTGGGTGTGTTGTGGGTGATGTATTACCGGCGTATTATTATTAAAGTCTAAACCACGGATTCCGCGGATTTTTCGGATTCCGCGGATTTTGTGGACGGCTTGCGGATTTGCCTAAAAAAGCCCCAGAACATCTATGGGGCTTTTTTAGTCGTGGATTGGTTGTAGAGGCGCGTATTCGCGTCTCCTCGTTAGCTCCGCTGTCCTTCGGTTGCTGATGTTGTTTAGGCGAAATGTAGCGGTTTCTAATGTGCAGCGGCGCAGTTCCGGTCGTTCAACGAGGAGACGCGAATACGCGCCTCTACAGCGCCCAACAGCCAAACCTGGACGGCTATCCGCTGAAATAATATTGCCGTTTGGACCAAAGGAAGTTTGAAACAGCTGTTTTTTGGGCCCAGGAGCAAGTTTTAGTGTGTTTATATGATATTTTTTGCATATAATATCCATATTAGCGAGGTCTTGTCTTTTCTTTCTCTCCCCATTCTTCACTTTCTACTATGCGGAACACCTATTCCTTTGTGAGACTGGCTCTGGCAGTGAGCTGGCTTCTGGTGTGTATACTGCTGGGCAGCCAGGCCCAGGCCCAGACAACGGGCGACACCCAGCTCTACACCTTGCAGGGGCGGGTCACGGATGAGCAGGGGCAGGGGCTGCCCGGCACCACGGTACTGCTGAGCGGCACCACGCTCGGCACGGCCACCAACGCCGAGGGCGCTTACTCTCTGCCCGTGCAGGTAAGGCCGGGGTCTTACACTCTCACGTTTTCCTCTATCGGCTACAAAACCCAGTCGCGGCCCATCAGCCTGGGCAGCAGTCCCACCCTTACCACAGATGTTTCGCTGAGTGAAGCCCGGCAAAACCTGGACGACGTGGTGGTGATTGGCTCGACTATCAGCGTAAACAAGCGCGAGCTGGGCAATGCCATCAGCACGGTAACGGCCAAAGAGCTGGTGCAGAGTGGCACGGGTGGGGTTCTTACCTCCCTGCAAGGCAAAGTGCCCGGCGCGCAGATCGTGCAGAACTCCGGCGACCCATCTGGCTCTATGTCGGTGCGGCTGCGCGGGGTGCATTCCCTGGCCGGCTCCTCCGATCCGCTCTACGTCATCGACGGGGTAATTATCAGCAACGCCAGCACCAACGTATCGCAGCTAGCGCTGACCAACGATGTTGGGGGTGCCAACGTCGGCCAGAACCGCCTCGCCGACCTTAACCCCAACGATATTGCCAGCATCAACATCATTAATGGCGCGGCGGCAGCGGCGCAGTACGGGTCGCGGGCAGCCAACGGGGTAGTGCTTATTACCACCAAGCGCGGGCAAACTGGGGCCGCCCGGCTGTCGGTTTACTCCAGCGTCAGCGTGAATGAGCTGCGCAAATCGGTGCCGGTGAACACCTACGGCAAGCAGTTTGGCTTTACCGGCCTGCGCCTTTACACTATCGGGGCTCCTACGCCGGCCCAGATTGCCGCCAACCCCGGCACTACGACTACCGGCATCACGCGGGCCGGCGCTACTGCCCAGCTGGCTACTAATTTGGTAGATGTGACGCGCTACAACTACTTCGATGAGATTTTCCGGACCGGCTACGGCACCGATAATGGCGCTTCTATTTCCGGCGGCTCGGAGGGCACCCAATACCTGGTGTCGGTGGGCTACCTCAAGAATCAGGGCATTATCCGGGGCACCGACTTCCGGCGCTACAATCTGCGGGCGCGGGTAGACCAGCGGCTGACCAAGTGGGCCAGGGTGTCAGGGGGATTAGCGTACAGCAACAGCTTCTCGAATGAGAAAGCCAACGGCAACGTGTTCTACAGCCCCATCAACTCCATCAACATCACCAATAACATCTACGATATCAGGCAGCGGGACGCCAATGGCAACCTGCTGGCCGTGGAGCCGACCCGCGTAAACCCGCTGTCTACGATCGAGGATATGAAGTTTACCCAGGGCGTAAACCGCACCATCAGCGACCTGCAGATAAACCTGACTCCGTTCGCGGGCTTTTCCGTGGACTACGTAGTGGGCGTGGATGCCTTCTCCCAGGTGGGGCAGAACTACATCCGGCCTTATCCTTACCAAGCCACGGCCGGCCTGCCCCTGGCCCGCTATCCCTTCGGCTTCGCGGCCGACGCCAACAACTCCACTTTGCTGCTGAACTCGGACCTGAACCTGGGCTACGAGCGGGCACTGACGGAAAACTTCAAGGTGACCCTGCTGGCGGGCTATAGCTACCAGTACAGCCGTCAGGAGCTGTCGCGCACCCAGGGCCAGAACCTGGTGCCATTTGTCACGACCGTCAGTGGGGCCGCCAACAACACGGTGACTTCCAGCTTCGGCCGCAATCAATTCGATTTGAGCGGTGTCTACCTGCAGGGAACCGTGGGCTTCCGCAACCTGGCTTTCCTGACGGGCGCGGTGCGGCGCGACCGTTCTTCCATTTTCTCCAGCTCGGAAACCAACCAGTACTACCCCAAGGTGAGCGGCTCGCTGGTGGTGTCGGATATCGGCTTCTGGCAGAACGCGGGGTTTGCCAAGACTTTCTCTTCCCTGAAGCTGCGCGCCAGCTTCGGCGACGCCGGCAGTCTGGTCGGCAACGACCCGTATCAACGTTTCTACCAGTTTCAGCCCGTAGGCTTTTTGGGCCGGAATACCTATTTGCCCAGTGCTACGCTAGCCAACCCCCGTGTGCGCCCGGAGCGCATGCGGGAGCTGGAAGGCGGCGCGGATCTGGGCTTTTTCAGCGACCGGATAGCGCTGGGCTTCACGGCCTACCGGCAGACGACGCGGGAGCTGCTGGTGCCGCGCACCCTGGCCGCCTCGGTGGGCGGCTCTTCCATCGTGGATAACGTGGGCACCGTGCAAAACCGGGGCATAGAGCTGCAGCTGGGCGCGACGGTCCTCAAAACCACGGACTTCCGCTGGGACGTGACGGCCCTCTATAACCGCAATCGTAACAAGGTAGTGGACCTGCTGGGCAGCGCTGCTAACCAGGCTATTCTCGTTGATAACGTGGCCGGCGCGCCGGTCTACCTGCTCAACGGGCAGCCCGTGGGCGTGTTCTACGGCTCGGGCTACGCCCGCAATCCCGACGGCTCTTTGCTACTCACGCCCCAGGGCTTTCCTCAGGATGAGCGCACCACCGGCCAGACCGTGGGCTCGACCAGTTTCGTGCCCGCCCGCAACGCCGAAGGGCAGCCCAGCTACGCCCCCGGCACCTCCATCGCCAATGTGCTCATCGGCAACCCCAACCCCGACTGGACGGGCTCATTCGGTACCACGCTTACCTATAAGAAGCTTTCCCTGCGGGGCTTAGTGGATGCCGTGCAGGGCGTGGACGTATTTAACGCCGACAAGCGTACGCGGCAGGGAGTAGGATTGGGTGATCTGGCCGAGAAAGAGCTGCGGGGCGAACTACCGCGAGGCTACATCTTCGCCATTTATAATACCCAGGAATTTCGGGTAGATGATGGCTCGTTTGTCAAGCTCCGCGAGGCGGAATTGAGCTACACCTTGCCCACCATCAGCAAGTACATCAGCAACCTGAGTGTGTCGCTGATCGGGCGCAACCTCTACTCCTGGGATAACTACAACGGCTTCGACCCGGAAACCAGCGCCGGCGGATCCTCTGATTTGCTGCGGGCCATCGACTTCGGCAACATACCAGTGCCGCGCACCTACCAGCTCCGGCTTTCGGCCACGTTCTAGCTCTGGCTCAGTACTTTCCTGCCTTTTATAGGAATTGAAGGAAGCCCAGATACGAATCGGTTGTTTGCCGCTCTTTTATTTAACTCTGTCTTTGTCATGAAAAAATATAATCTCCTTTTCTTCCTGCTGCTCCTCCTCAGCAGCTGCGATAAAGAATACCGCAACCCCAGCTCGGCCAGTCAGGACCAGGTGGTGACGTCCTCGGACGGCCTCATTACGGTGTGCAACGGGCTCCAATACCGCTTTACCACGGGCGGCGCGCTCAGTGTGCTTTATAATACGGTAGCTGCCGGCGGCCTGAGCACCGGTGAGCTGCGCATTCTGAATGTGGGCAATATTGAGGAGTTCAATGTCAGCCTCGGGGCTGGTAACGTGACCAACGCCAACGGTGTGGTGCGCAACGTCTGGACTCAGAGCCAGCTGGTGAAAGCCAACGCCGACCTGGTACTGGCCAACGCCGGCAATGCCGGCGACGCGGGCACCCGTAGCGGCATCGTGGCCTACGCCTCTATTTTTCGGGCACTGGCGCTGGGCACGCTGGCGCAGTATTTTCAGCAGGCTCCGCTGGTGGTGCAGCCCAACGCGCCGTTCGTGGACCGCATAGCACTGCTCCAATCGGCGGTGGCGCAGCTGGAAGTGGCGGCTACCCAACTGGCGACTACGCCTGTTTCGGCCGACTTTAACGCCAAGATTGTACCTGGCATCGACATTCCTAACACCGTGCAGGCCCTGATTGCGCGCTACAGCCTGCTCGCCGGCGACTACGACAAGGCCCTGGCCGCCGCGGCCCGCGTGGACCTGACGAAGCGGTCGGTGTTTAACTTCGACGAAAACACCCGCAATCCGCTGTTCGAGGCCGCTTTTGGCAACCGCAACGTGTTTGAGCCCACCAATGCTTCCCTGGGTTTGACCGGCGCCCTGGCCCCCGACCCCGCCGACCGGCGCCTGCCCTTTCTCATCCGCACCAACCCGGCGGCCACCCAGAACCTCGGAACTGGTTTTTACACGGCCAACAATGCCCCGATTCCGGTGTACGTACCCGGTGAGATGCTGCTGATTCGTGCCGAAGCCTACGCCCGCAAAAATGACCTGGCCAACGCCGTGACCGAGCTGAACCGGGTGCGAACCAAAACGCCCGCCACCGATGTGTACGGCCTCGGGGCCGGCCTGCCGGCTTATTCTGGCCCCCAAACGGCGGCGGCTATTCTGCTGGAGATCCTGCGCAACCGCTACATCGAGCTGGCTTATCAGGGCTTCCGGCTCGAGGACAGCCGCCGCTTCGGCCGGCCCGGACCCGGCGCGGCCGGAGCCGAGCGCAACCGTAATTTCTTCCCCTATCCCCGCACGGAGCGCGAAAATAACACCGCTACTCCCGAGGACCCGGCTATCTGAACCACGGATTTTTCGGACGATTACTGTTTATAAAAAAGCCCCCCAGAGTACTTCTGGGGGGCTTTTTCTTGTACGTTAAATTTGCCCGCAAAATCTGCCTAAATCCGTGGTTCAGAAAGTGTAGCCAGCGAAATCCTGCCGGAGCTTGGTTTTGAGCAGCTTGCCAGTAGCCGTGTGGGGCAATTGGTCCACAAACTCCACCGCGTCGGGGGTCCACCAGCGAGCGATTTTGCCCTCGAAAAATTGTAGCAATTCCTCTTTGCTGACTTCCGCGCCCGGCTTGCGCACCACGATGAGCAGGGGCCGCTCGCTCCATTTGGGGTGGGGGATGCCGATGACGGCGGCCTCGGCTACGGCCGGGTGAGCTATGGCGTGGTTTTCCAGATCGATGGATGAAATCCACTCCCCGCCCGACTTGATGACGTCTTTAGAGCGGTCGGTGATGTGCATGAAGCCGTCGGGGTCGATGGTGGCTACGTCGCCGGTCTTGAACCAGCCGCTTTTCGTCAGCTCGCCCGGCGTGCCGGCCCGGAAATAGTCGCCGACGATGAACGGGCCGCGTACGAGCAGGTCGCCGAAGGCCGCGCCGTCGTGGGGTAGGGGCTGGCCAGCGTCGTCCACTATCTTCATGTCGACCCCGAAGATGGCCCGGCCCTGCTTGGTTTGGATAGCGAACTGCTCATCCTCGGAAAGCTGGACGTGCTTGGCTTTGAGGGTGCAGGCCGTGCCCAGGGGGCTGGTTTCGGTCATGCCCCAGGCGTGCCGGATTTCAATATTCAGCTCCTCGTCAAAGGCTTTGAGCAAGGCCGGCGGGCACGATGCGCCGCCCACGATCATGCGCCTGAGGGTAGTGAATCGCAGCTTTTTCTCCCGCATAAAGGTCAGCAGGCCAAACCAGATAGTTGGAACGCCGGCCGTGAAGGTGACCTTTTCCTGCTCGTAGAGCTCGTATAGGCTGGTCGCGTCGAGGCCGGGGCCGGGCAGCACCAGCTTGCAGCCGTTCATGGGGGCAGCGTACGGAATGCCCCAGGCATTGACGTGAAACATGGGCACCACGGGCAGCACCGTGTCGCGGGCTGAGCAGCTGAAGCAGTCGGGCAGGGAGGCGGCGTAGCTGTGCAGCAGGGTGGAGCGGTGGGAGTAGAGCACGCCCTTGGGCTCGTCGGTGGTGCCGGAGGTGTAGCAGAGGGAAGAGGCGGTGTTTTCATCGAACACGGGCCACTCGAAATCGGCAGATTGGGCAGCCAGCAGCTCTTCGTAGCACAGCAGCTCGCCGGGCAGGCTGGAGTCGGCGGGCATGTGGGCGCGGTCGGTGAGCAGCACCCAGCCGGCTACTTTGGGGCACTGGGGGGCTAATTTCTCGGCCAGGGGTAGAAAAGTCAGGTCTAGGAAGATGTAGCTGTCCTCGGCGTGATTGATGATAAATACCAGCTGCTCAGCGAACAGGCGCGGATTAATGGTATGACAGATGGCCCCCAGCCCCGACACCCCATAGTACAGCTCGAAGTGGCGGTGGTTGTTCCAGGCCAGCGTCCCAATCCGGTCGCCCATGCCGATGCCCAGGCTGCGTAACGCGTTGGCCAGCTGCTTGCTGCGCTGGTGGGCGTCGTGGTAAGTGTAGCGGTGGATGCCGCCCTCCGTCCGGCGCGACACGATTTCGGTGTCGGCGTGCCATTTGGCCGCGTGTTCGAGAAGCCCCGCGACGCGCAGGGGCTGGTTCATCATTAGGCCGAGCATAGGAGGCTGGGTTGAGTATTCTCCAAGCTAAGCAAAAATGGGGTTTGTTGCCTAAACTCCCGGTTTCGGGGGCCTCACCCCCCGCCCCCTCTCTAGGGCAGGGGGTGAGGCCCCCATTAGGAGGCTACTTTTCCTTCAGCACCGGCGACTCTACTGCCGCCCGCTGCCCCGCCTGCACGGCCTCGATAGCGACCTGCAATAAGTGGCTGCGCACACTCAGATCACTTATTTTGTTGTTGTTGCGCGTGGGATTGACGCGGTTGGAGAGGAATACGACTACCAGATCATACTGCGGATCGACCCAGAAGTAGGTGCCGGTGTAGCCGGTGTGGCCGTAGCTGCTGGGGCTGGCGCTTTTGGCGGAGTTCACCGACGGGTTGGCGGCGGGCCGGTCGAAGCCCAGGGCGCGGCGGTTGTCGGGGCAGAACTGGCAGCGCGTGTACTCGGCGATGGTTTCGGGCTTGATGAGCTGCTGACCGCCGTAACGGCCGTTCCAGGCGTATAGCTGCACTACTTTCGCCAGGTCGTTGGCGTTGCCGAAGAGGCCCGCGTGGCCGGAAATGCCCCCCAGAAGGGCCGCGCCCTCGTCGTGTACTGTGCCGTGGAGCTGGCCGTGGCGAAACAGGGAGTCGTACTCGGTGGGCGCGATGCGGCTCAGCGGAAAGCGGCGGGTGGGGTTGTAGCCCATAGTCGTCGCGCCCAGGGGCTTGTAGATTTCTTCCCGTACAAACTCATTCAGCGGCTTGCCCGAAGCCGAGCGCACGAACTGCGGAACCATAATAAACGACAAATCGGAGTACACGTAGCCCGGCTTCTCATTCAGCGGCGACTCGGCAATGGCCTTACGAATCCGGGTGGGGAAGTCCTTGCGGGCCCACAGGTTGGAGGCAGCCTGGTACGGAAACCGGGCCGACGAATCGGGGCGGAAAAACCGGCGGTTCAGCTCCGAAGGCTTGGTAGCCGATACCTTGGAAGCATCGGGGCTTTTGCCGAAAAGCTTATTGAAAATGCCGCGGGGCTTGGTGTAGTCTTTCCAGAACGGAATCCAGGCCTTGAGGCGGGCTTGGTGGGTAAGCACGTCGCGCAGCTTCAAATCCTGCTTGTTGGTGCCCACGAACTCCGGGTAGAGCTGGCCCAACGTCATATCGGGGTTGAACTTGCCCTGGTCCTGGAGGCGCATCAGGGCCGGCAGGGCCGCCGATACTTTGGTTACCGAAGCCAGATCGTAGATGTCGGTATTCTGCACGGGGCGCGGTTTTTTGCCCCCCAGGCGCGGGTTGTCGACGTAGTCGTGGGTGCCGTAGCTTTTGCGCAGCACTACCGTGCCTTTGCGGGCAATAAGCACCTCGCCGCCCGGAAACGCCTGCGCCGCCAGCGCCTGCCGCATCATCGAATCAATGCGGGCTTCGAGGTTGCCGCTCATGCCTACAGCTTCGGGGTAGCCGTAGCTCAGGCGCAGGCCGCCCTGGGTAGTCAGGCCGAAGCCGCGCGGGTATTGGTCGGAGATGGTGACGGGCAGCTTACCCGCGGCCCCGATGCCGCCAAATAGCAGCTGAGCGGTCAGTTCCTGGGCGTTTTTGCTTTCCTGGTAGGCCAGCACCACGGCGTCGGCGCGGGCCAGGTCGCGGACCTTCGCCACGGCGTAGGCGCTGCCAAATACGCTCACCACGATGCGCTGCCGGGCCGACGCCAACTCGCGCAGCAGCACGTTGGTTTCCGGCGTCACGCCGAAGTTGGTAGCCGGCAGGCGTCCCAGATTATTGAGGCCGACGAGCAGCGTATTGTAGCCTTTCAATGCCTCGCGCAGTTTCACCAGCTCATCCAGCGAAGGCGTGGCCGACAGCCAGAAATGGTCGGCGGGGGCGTAGTCCGTCACCATACGCTGGAAGTCGGTGGTGTCTTTGGTACCAATGGTGATAGTGGCCAGGCGCAGCGTATCGAGGCGCTGCAAGGGCAGCAGGCTTTTCTCGTTGCGCAGCAAGGTCAGCGACAGCTCGCTCAGGCGCTGGCTCAGGTAGTTGGCGTGGGGCGTGTTCAGGTCCTGGTAGAGGTTTTTAAGGTCGATGGGCTGATACTTGTTCAGGCCCGCCCACTCCTTCAGGGCCAGCACCTTGCGGCAGCGACGGTCGATTTCTTCCTGGGTAATCTCACCGCGATTAATGGCCTCCCGAATCATGGTGAGGGCCAGCGGGATGTTTTTGGAGAACTCCAGAATGTCGTTGCCGGCCAACAAAGCGCGCAAATCGGCGTCGCCGGGCGGGTAGGTATTAATGACGCCCTTCATGTTCATGGCATCGGTGAAAATGACGCCTTCAAAGCCCATTTTCTCCTTCACCATGCCTGTCACGATGGGCTTAGAAAGAGTGGAGGGCATGCCGGTGCTATCGAGGGCCGGAATATTGAGGTGGGCAATCATAATGCCCCCCAGGCCGCGCCGCATCAGGTCGCGGAAGGGAAACAGCTCCAGGGTATCAATGCGGCGCTGGTCTACCCGAATCAGGGGCAGAGCCAGGTGGGAATCGGTGTCGGTGTCGCCGTGGCCGGGGAAGTGCTTGGCGACGGCCAGAATGCCGTTGTCCTGCATGCCGCGCATGTACTGGTAGCTTTTGGCCGTCACGTTCTCGCGGCTGTCGCCCCAGGAGCGGAAGCCGATGACGGGGTTGGCGGCGTTGTTGTTCACATCCACCACCGGCGCGAAGTTGACGTGCATACCCGTGCGCTTGAACTGGCGGGCAATTTCGGCCCCCATCTCATAGAGCAGGGCCGTATCCTGCTCCCCGCCCATACTCATCTGGTAGGGAAAGCGCGTGGTGCTGTCCAGGCGCATGCCCAGGCCCCACTCGGCATCCATAGCCACTAGCAGCGGCACCTTAGCCTGGGCCTGGTAGCGGTTCAGCAGCTTACTCTGCCGCACTGGCCCGCCCTGGAAAAAAATAAGCCCCCCAACGCCATGCTGCTGCACCAGCTGCGACACTGAGTCCTCATCGATGCGCGTGCGGTTGGAGTAAGCCGCCACCATAAACAGCTGCGCCACCCGCTGATCGGGCGTGAGCGTGGCCATCACCGAATCAACCCACCGCGACTTGGCCGCCTGGGAGGCAAAAGGTACGGGGGCGTTGAGCGGTTTGGCCGGGGCGACAGTTTTGGTTTTCTTTCTGGCTGACTGGGCGCGGCGCTGGGCCGAAGCATCAACCGGGCTCAGCAGCACCAGCAGCAGCCCCAGAAACGGGAAAAAGCGGAGGAAGGACAAGATAGATATGAATGGGTTGGGGGGCTAATTTACGGGAATGTAGGAAGTCGCCAGCTGCCCGGAAAGTATTGAAGCTGTTTCGGAATTTATTTTTAAAGACCGCGCCTGGTGGTATAGCCGCCACGCGGCGCTATGTTTATAGATAGACGCGCATAAACGCTCAGAGCCGCAACGCGGTGGCATAATTTTCTGGTTATATCCAGATGCCGCCGCGCTGCGGCTCCCAGAACACGCTGCAAAGGCTATAAACAAAGCTCCGCGCGGCGGCTATTCCACTACCTCAATCTCCTCCGTGTGGAACGCCTTGCCTTCCTCGCCTTTAAGCTGCACCGTTGCCAGTAGCTTTTTGCCTTTCTGCTGAAAGCGAAACAGGCCGTAATGCTTCTGATTGACCAAGGGGCCAACGCGGTATTTATTCGCTTCGCCGGTGTTGTTGGTAGCCGAGTGGGTCAGGCCGCTGGAGGTGATTTCGTAGACCGGGTAAGCCACGCCGGGCAGGGTTGTTTTGGCCACTTCGCCGATGTGCCGGTCGCCGCTCACCAGCAGCACGCCTTTGGCTTTGGTGCTGGCTAGTAAGGCGAAAAAACGCTGGCGGGCGGCGGGGAAGTTGGCCCATTTCTCGTACGGGTGCTGCTCGGCCAGAAACTGAATGCCGGAGCCGATGATGTGGGCGTCGGCGTCGCTGGTGGCGAGCTGCTGCTGAAGCCACTGCCATTGCGCCTCGCCCAGCAGGTCGCCGGTGGCGTTGGGGATGTAGGCTTTGGTGGAGTCTTTTTGTAGGGCGTCCTGGTGGTAGCGGTCGTCGAGCAGAATCACCTTGATTTTCTTGCGGCCTACTTTATAGTCGTAGGCGGCGTAGATGCCTTCCTGCTGGCGGCGCGGGCTGGCAGCGGGCTCCTGCAAAAAGTCGAGGGCCAGCTGCTGGCTTTCTTTTTTGGGACCGTAGGATTTGTCGCCGTCGTTGCGGCCGTAGTCGTGGTCGTCCCAGGTACCGATGACGGGCGTTTGGGCGCGGAAGGCTTTGTAGTCGGGCTGATTGAGCTGCTGGTCGTACTTGGCTTTAAGCACGGCCATGTCGTCGGAGTCGCCGTAGATGTTGTCGCCCAGCCAGATCCAGAGGTCGGGCTTATCCTGGGAAATTGCCCCCCACATAGGCTGAGGCAGGTTTTGGCGGTTGCAGGAGCCGAAAGCAATGGTCAGTTCTTTCTTGGCTTGGGCTTGGGTCACTGGGCTGCCCAGGTGCAGGAGCAAACCCAGAATCAGGAGGTATTTCTTCATGCTGCAAAGATGGAATGTGGAGAAGCAGGAACTACGCCGCGCGGTGTAAAGCAACTGTTAAGAAATGCCCCCCAGCGCGCCGCCGTGCCACCCGCCGGTCTGATTTTTGCGCGTCGGGCACACGCCATGCCGCCACTGCGCGTTATTTGTATTGATACTAATGAAACCTAAACACTTCCCGCTCTTGAATAACCTACTTGCTTTCTTTGCCTCTCTCCGTTTGCGCCCTGGTAGCAGCAAGCTTATTACCGCGCTGGCCGCTGTGTTCGTGTTGGTTTGCGGCTTGAGCCAGGCTACTTTGGCCCAGCAAGTACGGGGTATCGTGCGGGACAAAGAAACAAAGGAGCCGCTGCCCTTCGTGGGTATCGGGGTAAAAGGCACCACGATGGGCACGGCCAGCAATGAGAACGGGGAGTTTACCCTGAACCTGCCTTCACTGCCCCAGACGCTGGTTTTCTCCGAGCTGGCCCACGTAAAGGATACGGTGCGCGTTACGGCCCCGGGCCAGTCGTTGGAAATATCCCTGGCCCCCGCCACGGTGGTGCTGTCGGAGGTGAAAGTGGCCAGCTACGCCTACCAGCTGGTGGACCGCGCGTATCAGCAGATGAAGAAAAACTACGGCCGCAAATTCTACGGCAAAGCCTACTACCGCCAGATCACACGCATCGACAACGACCCGACGGAGCTGCTGGAAATGGTGTGGAATGCCAAGTCCAACAACGCCCGCATTGAGGGCACAAGCGTAGCCCAGGGGCGCTACGCCGCCAAACAGGCGCTGATCAGCGACAAAAACTTTTCGCTGTACACCAAAGCTTTCGGCCTCTACGACGATAAGGCCGACACGACCAAGGCCCTTGGTTTGTTCAGCCCCAACGTAGTGGCAAACTACCTGCTTGAAATCAAAGGCGTGCTAGAAAAAGGAGAGACTGGGGGCATAGCGGAAATTGCGTTTGAAACGCGCCCCGAGCAAACCAAATACCGCTCGAAAGGCACCGTCTGGATCGATGTAGATACTTACCAGGTAATCCGCTACAAGATGACCACGCCCCAGCTTACCCGCAAAGCCAACAACCCGACGTTCTCGTTCAAAAACACGGAGCTGGAGCTGGATATGGTGTTTCAGAACGACACTACGGCCGTAAACCCGCTGGAGCACATCCGGGCCATGATGACCTACGATCTGGTGCGTCCCGGTTTACCCCCCGCCAAGATGAACGTGTCGGCCTTTACCTTTTTCTACGACACCAGCCGTAAGCCCACCAACCTGACGTACAGCAAAGTGACCAGCAATGAGCGTGATCTGGAAGCCATCCGAAAGGTGAAATACGACCCGGCTTTCTGGGCCAATAACCCGGTGGTAAAACGCACGCCGCTCGAAGATGAGGTGGTCAAGTCGTTTGAGCAGAAAGGCGCCTTCGGAACCATGGTGAAAAAGCCCGAGCCCAAGGCCGACGTGCGCATCCGCAACGGCCGTATAGAGTAGCGCGGAACGGATTTTCGCGCTACTGTGGCAGCTCGCGCTGAAAGTGCACTTGTAGAATGGTGTTCACCTTCTCCCTGGTCAGGGGCTTATTCACGACGCCAGCGATGGGCAGCTCCTGCACCCGATCCAGGTCGCGGGCGTTCAGGGAAGTGGTCAGCATCACGATAACGATGGCCTGCTTCTGGGGCAGGGGCAGGTGCTGGTAGGCTTCCAGAAACTCGATGCCATTCATGATGGGCATATTCACGTCCAGCAGAATCAGAACCGGGCAGTTGGTGCTGGTGGCCGTGCAGGTTTGGGTAAGCGTAGCCAGGGCTTCTACGCCGTTTTCGGCCACCACCAGCTGCTCAGCCACCCCCAGGCGGTTGAGCAGGAGCTGATGTAGAAAATTAGTCGTTGAATCGTCATCAACCAATAAGACACTGGGGAGCTTCTGCATGTGTTCAGAAAGATACTCAACGCGAAAAGTGAAGTGGGTATACGGACTTACGCGGGAAACGACACAAAAAACGTGGAGCCCAACCCAATCTGGCTTTCTACTTCAATTTTGCCCCCCACGTTTTCCACCATCTTCTTGACCATATACAGCCCGATGCCCGAGCCCTCGACGTGGGTGTGCAAACGCCGGAACATGCCGAACAGCTTGGTTTGCTGCACTCCGTCCAGGCCATTGTCTTGCACGCGCAGTACCAGCCAGCTGGCTTCGCAGCGGCAGCTGATACGGATATGGGGCACACGGTCGGGGTGACGGTACTTGAGGGCGTTGCTGAGCAGGTTGTATACCACCGAACGTAGGTTTTTGGCCGAAAAGGTAATGGCCGGACAGTCGGCCACGTCTATTTCCAGATGGGCCCCGGTTTCCTCAATCAGCGGCAGCAGATCCAGACGCACATCTTCGACCACCGTCGTCAGCTCTACCTGCTCGGTGGTGGGCGTGTACTCCTGTTGCAGCTTCGTGATGTCGGTGAGGTGGTCAATAGTTTGCTTGAAGCGGTCCACGGCTCCCTGTATCATATCCAGAATAGGCTGCACCAGCGCCGCTTGCTGAATGGTGGGGGACAATTGTTGGGTGAGGGCGTGCAGCAGGCCCTCAATATTGCTGATGGGCGCTTTCAGGTCGTGCGAGGCGGTGTAGATGAAGTTATCCAAATCCACGTTGGCGCGCGTGAGCTGCTCGTTGGCTTGCTTCAACTCCGTAATATCAATGGCCGAGCCCACGTAGCCGTACAGCTCGCCATTGGGGTAGTAGCTGGGCCCCCCCTGCGCCAGCAGCCAGCGGTACTCCCCGTCGTGGCGGCGCATGCGGTGCTCCAGGGAGTAGAGCGCGCGGTTACGAATGGCGCTTGTCAGGGCATGGGCCGTGAGGTCCCGCTCCTCCGGGTGAACATAGGACGGCCAGCTCAGGGCCGCGTACTGCTGCTCGTCGTCGAGGCCTACAAAGTTCAGAAAGGCCCGGTTGATGTAGCGCACGGACGCATCCGGATGCACGGCCCACATAAGGCTGGGGGCTGCGTCGGCCATCGTGCGGAAGCGGGCCTCGCTTTCCCGCAGGGCATCGATGGTCCGTTTCTGCTCCGTAATATCCCGGGCAATGGCCAGCATATGGGGCTGGCCACTCAGTAGCAGCCCTCCCATACTCACCTCGACCGGAAAAATGTAGCCATCCTTGCGTTTGTGCAGCGTTTCGAAGGGCGGTATATTCTCTTGCTGGGCGCGGGCAAATGCCTGCCTGAACACGTCATCCTGAAAAATCGGATCCACGTCCGGCACGCGCAGATGCAGGGCTTCGTCGGCGGTATAGCCCCAAGCCTCCAGGGCTTTGGGATTGAGGTAAGCGAAGGTAGCATCGGCGCGCATCAGGATAAACGGGTCCCGGACCCGGTCGGCCATGAACTGGAAGCGCCTCAACTCCTCGCGGTTTTCCTCCACCCCGCGCCGGGCCTTTACCTGGTCAGTAACTTCGTAGGCAAAAATCATCACCCCATCCACGGCACCCTGCTCGTCGCGCCGGGCCTGATAGGTGGCGGTGAAGTGAATTTCCTCCAGCGCCCCCCCCGCGTAGCGAGCCATCATTACGGGCATCTCCTGCACCACGAATGTCTCGCCGGTACTATATACGCCGTTCAGAATGGGCAGAATGGGGGTGTCTGCCAGCTCGGGGAAGGCAGTCAGCAATGCGTTGCCTACCAATCCCTGACCCGGAAAAATGCGTTGGGAAGCGGAATTGGCCAGCTGAAACACAAAATCAGGACCGGCCAGGATGGCAATGGGGGCCGGCGCTTCGGCAAACAGCGTATGCAGCTGCTGACGCTGGTGCTCGGCCTCGGCCAGGGCAGTCTGCTCGCGAGCGTGGCTGTCGTGCAGGTGGGCCTCGTCTCTAAGCGCCGCCGTAATATCGACGACGGTGTGCAGTAGCTGACTTACGCAGCCGTGCGCGTCCAGCACCGGCGAGTTGTGGGGCAGCCAGCAGCGCTCCACAAACTGGCCGGGGTGGTCCGGATCGGGAACGTCGCAGCGCTGGGGGGGCATCTCGTGGGGCTGGCCCGTAGCGAGCACCTGCCTGAAAGACGCCAGGAGGGTGCGCACACCATGTGCCTCAGGGGTCTGTGGATTGCCGGGAAAGGCATCGAACACGTAGCGGCCCAGCAAGTTTTCCCGCTGAGTGAGCGTGACGGCCAGGTAAGCGTCGCTGACGGCTTCAATAAGCAGGTCGGGCGAGAGCAGCAGATGCGCGCCGGGCAGCGCATTGAATAAAGGCAGCAAAGCCGGGAGGGCAGAAAGGGCAGGCATACGAAGCGTGGGAGAACAACGGAATAGCGTGAAGATAGTTGGCGGCCGACAACAGGGCCGCCGCAACGGCCCGAACCGGGTCCAGGGTGCGAAACTGCCACCCAGGTTATCCATACGGTGAAAGAAAGGGTCAAGTGAAACTGCCCCCTGCTCTTCGGGTTCGCCCTCTTTATTGGCCGACTACCTATCTTGCCACTCGCACGAATCTCCCTCACTTTCTTCCTCCCTTTCTCATGAAAAAACTTGCCCTTACCGGGCTGCTGGCCGGCGCGCTGCTCACCGCCTGTAATCAGCAGAAAACCGCTGCCGATGGCGGCGCTTCGGCCGACGCCACCGCTACCGGCACCGCCGAGGTGAAAGACCTGTCGACGCTGTTTGCCAACTACTGGGAGGAAAACCTCAAGCTCTTCCCCCTGGAAGCCACCGCCCAGGGCGACAAGCGCTACAACGACCGCCTGCCCAACGACCAGACCCAGGCCTTCCGCGACACGCTGCGCAGCACCTACCAGAACTACCTCGGCCAGCTGCAGAAGTTTGACCGCGAGAAGCTCTCGGACAACGACAAGATCAGCTACGACATTTTCAAGTACGACCTCGAAAACAAGCTGGCCGGCCTGAAGCTGAACACCTGGATGATTCCGTTTCAGCAGTTCTGGGGCCTGCCCATTACGTTGGGACAATTTGGGTCGGGCTCGGGCATTCAGCCTTTCAAAACCGTAAAGGACTACGACGACTGGCTGGGCCGCGCCAAGGGCTTTGCCGCCTGGGGCGACTCGGCCATCGGCAATTTCCGCAAGGGCATGGCCGCCGGCGTAGTATTGTCCCGTCCGCTGGTGGAGAAGATGATTCCGCAGATGCAGGACCTGGTAGTCACGGACGCGACCAAGAGCCTGTTCTACGGTCCCGTGGCCAAGTTTCCGGATGGTATTTCGGACGCGGACAAGCAGCGTCTCACGGCTGCTTATAAAGAGGTCATTCTGAAAGACATCGTGCCGACCTACCAGAAGCTGGGGGCCTTTTTGAAGAGCGAATACCTGCCCAAAGCCCGTACCACCACCGGCATTGCGGCCATTCCCAACGGGCCGGAAATCTACCGCTACTACGTAAAGAGCTGGACCACCACTGACAAGACGCCCGAGGAAATCTATCAGACGGGTCAGGCGGAAGTAAAGCGCATTCGCGCGGAAATGGAGCGCGTAAAGAATGAAGTCGGCTTCAAGGGCGACCTGCCGGCGTTCTTCGCTTATCTGAAAACCGACAAGAAGTTCATGCCCTACCAGACGCCCGAGCAGGTGCTGGGCGCTTTCCGGGCTATTCAGGCCAAGATTGACCCGAACCTGCAAAAGATGTTCGGGCGCACACCCAAAACGCCTTTCGAGATTCGGCAGACGGAGGCGTTTCGCGCCGCTTCCGCCTCGGCCGAGTACAACCAGGGCAACCCCGACGGCTCGCGGCCGGGCGTGTTCTACATTCCGATCCTGAGTGCGAAGGAGTTTAACACGACTTCGGGCATGGAGTCGCTGTTCTTGCACGAAGCCATTCCGGGCCACCACTACCAGATTTCGCTGCAGCAGGAAAATGAGAGCCTGCCCAAGTTCCGGCGCTTTGCCTGGTACGGGGCCATGGGCGAAGGCTGGGCGCTGTATACCGAGAGCCTGGGCAAGGAGCTGGGCCTCTACACCGACCCCTACCAGTACATGGGCGCGCTCGGCGACGAGATGCACCGCGCTATTCGCCTGGTGGTCGATGTAGGGATGCACACCAAAAACATGACCCGCGAGGAGGCCATCAAGTACATGATGGACAACGAAGCCATCAGCGAGCAGGGCGCCACGGCCGAGATTGAGCGCTACATGGCCATTCCGGGCCAGGCGCTATCCTACAAAATCGGAGCACTGAAAATCCGCGAGCTGCGAGCCAAGTACGAGAAGCAGCTGGGGGGCAAATTCAACCTCAGCAATTTCCACGACGAACTGCTCAAGGACGGCGTGATGCCGCTGGCCGTGCTGGAGCGCAAAATGGACGCCTGGGCGGCCGGGCAGAAGTAGATTCTGCGCTTAGGTTTCAATTGAATGAAAAAAAGGCAGCTGGATAGGCTGCCTTTTTTTGTGGCTAGCAACATCTGGGGGGCTTTTTCCAAAGCCCACGCTTTCACAACTACAAAAGACTATAGTTTTTTAAGCTGGGCAGTCGGCTTTCTACCAACGCCGCCCGTTTAAGGCACTATCCATTATGCTATTAAGGCTCAATCCAATGTCTCAACAACTCCGACAAGCTCTCGCCCTTGGTGCGATAGCCGGTATGCGCAGCATGTCGGCGCCCGCCACCATCAGTCACGTCCTAAGCAAGAACAAATCGAAGGCTATCGGCAGGTCGCCGTTGCGGTTTTTGCAGTCGCCTACCACGGCTAAGGTGCTCAAAGGTGTAGCCGTGTCCGAAATGGCCGCCGACAAGCTGCCGGGTATGCCCGACCGCACCTCGCCACCGGTTCTGCTGGGGCGTATTTTGGCGGGTGGCCTGGCAGGTGCGGCGGCATATAAAGCGCAGAACGACAGTATAGTAAAGGGTGCGCTTATTGGCAGTGCCGTAGCGGTGGCCGCCACCTACGGGGCCTTGTATCTGCGCAAAGCGCTAGGTTCCAGCACCGGCCTGCCCGACCCGGTGTGGGCGGTGGTGGAGGATAGTTTGGTGCTTAAAAGCGCGTTGGCTGTAGTGCATGATGCGCGCCGCAGCACTACCAATCAACTGCTGTAGCATACCGCGTTATCAGCCACGAAAAAGCCCCCCAACTTAATGCTGGGGGGCTTTTCGTGCTTTAGTATGCCGGAGCGCAGCTAAGTCAGCAATGGTCTTTATCGCTGGGTAGTCTGGCCGCCGCTGCCGGAAGTTGTGCCTTGGCCGGAGCCCATGGCTCCGGAGCTGGTAGCTTGGGAACCGGAGCCGGCGGCTTGGGAAGGAGCCTGCTTCGCGTTCTTGCTATTACCATCCTGCGCTTTACCCACGGGGGCTGGCTGGCCCGAGGCCGTTTGCGGCGAAGTAGCCGTATTGCCGCTTGGGGCCGAGTTCATCGCCTTATCGACGGACATCTGCTGGTCGGCAGCGGAGCCTTTGCCTAGCGGCGGTTGCACGTTTTGCACACGGTTCACGCTGTCGCGGGCTATTTCGTTGCTGGTGGCTTCGGGGGCGGCTTCCAAATTGAGGTTCCTATCGAATTGGGTGTCTTTGCCGGGGCCCTTCTGGTAGTCGCAGGAGGCTAGCGGGGCCGTAGCGACCAGCAGAATAGCCAGCGCGTAACGCTGTTGGAGTTTCATAAAAAAGTGTTTGGGTTGAAAGACTAGGTTGGAAGGCCTGTATACGACAAGCGCCCGCCAATAGCCGAAGCTAAATCAGCAATAAAGGCCACCCCCAGCGTTTTTGTCGGGCCGGCCATTTGCGCGCCGCCCGATACCTTTGCCTGATGCCCGTTTCAGCCCTTATGAACTGGAGTGGGGGCAAAGATTCGGCCCTCGCCCTCTACCACGCCCTGCGCGACCCCAGCTATCAGGTTACGCACCTGCTCACCAGCATCAATGCCCACTACCAGCGCGTGTCTATGCACGGCGTGCGGGTAGCGCTGCTCAAAGCGCAGGCCCAGCGCATCGGGCTGCCACTGGTGCAATTGGCGCTGCCCGAATCGCCCGGCATGGAGGAGTATGAGCGTCTCATGCACGACGCTTTAGCCCCGCTTCAGGCTCAGGGCGTAAGTCAGGCTATTTTCGGGGATATTTATTTGGAAGACCTTCGGGCTTACCGCGAGCAGCAGCTTGCGCGGGTGGGGCTGGGGGGCATTTTTCCGCTTTGGCAGCGCCCCACCGCCGAGTTACTGCGCGAATACCTCGATCTGGGCTTTCAGGCCGTCGTGGTGTGCGTAAACGAGCAGCACCTCGACGCCAGCTTCTGTGGCCGCCTCCTCGATGCCGATTTTCTACGCGATTTGCCCCCCGGCGTCGATCCCTGCGGCGAGAATGGCGAGTACCACAGCTTCGTGTTCGACGCCCCGTATTTTAGCAGCCCTATTCCGTTTGTGCGCGGCGAGCTGGTGCGCCGCACCTATCCGGCTCCCACGCCCGGCGTTACTGAAGTAGGCTTTTGGTATTGCGATCTAATCTGAACCACAGATTTATTGAAGTGAGCGAATTCCACGGATTTTGTAGACGACTAGTCATCGGCCTATTTGGTTATAGGAGTGCGCGGGACAAGCCTTGATATGGCTATAATTGAGAACATTTTGTTAAATTTTAATCGTCCACAAAATCCGTGGAATTCGCGTTAACCCGTGGTTCAGACTACTATGAGCCAGCCGTATATCATCCCAGCCACCACTCGCATTGGGCACGTACACCTGAAAGTAGCCGACTTAGACCGCGCTATCAGCTTTTACTGCGGCCTGTTGGGCTTCGAAATAACCCAGCGCTACGGCACACAGGCTGTGTTTATCTCGACGGGCGGCTACCACCATCACATTGGGCTGAACACCTGGCATAGCCTCGGTGGGCCACCCGCGCCTCGCAACACGGCCGGCCTGTACCACATCGCTATTCTGTATGCCACTCGCCCGGAGCTGGCCGTGGCCCTGAAGCGGCTGCTAGAGGCCGGCTACCCCGTAACCGGCGCCGCCGATCATGGCGTGTCAGAGGCTATTTATCTGAATGACCCTGATGGTAACGGCGTCGAGCTTTACTACGACCGCCCGCAGGACGAGTGGCCCCGCTCCGCCGCCGGCGAAATTAACATGGTCACGGACCCGCTGGATATTCCGGCGCTGCTGGCGTTGGCTGATTAAATTATAAATCAAAAAAGCCCCCCGGAAATATTTCAGGGGGGCTTTTTGGTTAAAAACAGTGTTGATTTGCCTGCGCTCCTTCGCGCAAAATCCAGTTGCCGGGCTGGTTGAGCCAGTGCAGCTTTTCATCGGGCGCTACGCCGCGGGCAAAGTTGAGCGAGCACACGTCGATGGTCTCGGTCTCGACACGATTGACGGACAAATGCTCCACGTATTGAAGCACCAGCTTTTGCTCACCAATGCAGCGTGGATGCAGCGCCAGATTGTGCGAGGGGCTGGGCATAGCCGCCGATGGATACAGGAGGCCGTCGAATTGCTCACCCAGCCCCAGCGCCTCTGTGAGGGCAATGGATAAGCGGTACCGATGCTCCTCGCCGGAGGCAATGGGCTGGGTGAAGCAGCCGATCATAAACTCGGTCAGGTGCCGCTCCGACTCTGGTAGCTGCTTCAGGGCTTTGCGCAACACCTTTTCGCGCTCGGAGTGCGGGTCGTCGGCGCACAGGTCGGCGTAGCTGAAGCCGGCGATGCGCAACGGTTTCCGCGCCTGCCAGCGGCTAATGATGATCTGGTCGCCTTTTTTTACGCTGGCCTCAAAAAAGGGTGGGTGCCAGGTGGCGCTGCAATAAAATATAGGTACGCCCGCCCGATTGGCGCGCTGATCTTCTTTGACCCGCTTGGCCGGCGCGTACGACACATCGGCGAAGCGGTGCGGCAGCTTCTCGCAGGGTGTACCCCGATACAGCAGCAGGCCAGGAGCGAAATCGAGGCAGCGTAACGCGTGACCCGCGAGCAGCTCACGCATCAGGGGCACCAGGTCATCGACGGATTGCTCGCGAAGATCGAGCTTGTGAATGGCGGCTATCTTCTCTTTGATTTCCTTCGCCGCCGATTTGTGGGGGTTGGGTTGGGAGGAACGCATGGGTGGAAAGATGAAATAAAAATACAGATGAGCTTGGTTGGTATAGAACCTAATGAGACCTCACCCCAGCCCTTTTGGAAAGGAGCAGAGTGAGGTCTCACTGAGAAAACAAGAATAGTTTACGACGAAAACTAACGCTGGTAACGCTTCTTGCCCTTTTTGTTACTCACCAATACTAAAGCAACCGTGGCCGCCAGACCCAGGCCCAGCGCCCACTTAGAGAAGGCGGTACTCACAGCCGGCGGCACCGAGGTTACGCCGGTTTCGTCGGCAGTAGCCGGCTGGGGTACGTAGCGGCCGTGCTTCGGAATGGTAACTTCATCAAAGTGCTCCACGAGTTCTTCTAACTGCTGCAAAAGCTGCGTGCCGTGCATCGGAATGCCGTGGCCGGTAGCGGCAATGTGCGGCTTCAGGTCGGCCAGCAGTGCTACTGATTGGCGGGCCTGGGGCCAGTTGGGCGTAAAATATGCAGGTGGCCCGTGCACCTCCTGGCGCTGCTCCCACACCGCCGACCCCGATTCCTGCTTCACGGTCACGAAGGCGTCGCCGGCGAGCAGTACGCGGTCATGCTCGCGGAAAAACGCGACGTGGCCGGGCGTGTGGCCAGGCGTATGATGCCAGCGCCAGCCGGGCAGGTGCGGCACCGAGTTGTCGGCGGGTAGCGCCTGCACCCGGCTGCCGAGGTCGATAGGCTGCTTGGGATAGAGAAAAGACAGGGCGGCCATAACTCCGCCGCCCACCGTAGGGTCGGGTGGGGGGTAGGCTGAGCGGCCCGTGAGGTAAGGCAGCTCTAAGGGGTGTGCGTACACGGGCACGTCCCACTCGTTGGCCAGCGTAATCAAAGCCCCCACATGGTCGAAGTGTCCGTGCGTGAGGATGATGGCGGCCGGCCGCGCCTCCGGACCGAAGATTTCGGCCGCGTGGCGGCGAATGGTGCCAGCCGAGCCGGGCAGACCCGCGTCAATCAGCACCCAGTCGTTGGTAGGCGCTTCCGGCTCGCGCACATAGTAGAGATTGGTAAATACATTACGCAGCCCCCAAATGCCCGGCGCAACGGCCTGGAGTTGGGGTGTACTAGCTCGATTAGCCATAGAGAAAAGTGTTTTAGGTTAGAAAATTTGAATTCGTAGCAGTGAATGAGCCGGGGAAGACTTTTAAGGTAAAATGAACCGAAAAAAGCCCCCCGGCAAAGCCAGCAACTAGCGCGGGCTCTAGAACTAAGGTCGGGGAAAGCAAGCAAGAGGGAAGACAGCAACCGCGCCGATCGGCTGGTTATTTAGCCGGCGGCGCAGTTTCGCAGCTACAAAGCACTTCCCGGCTGGGCGTGGCCACTTTGTAGTTGGGCAGAGATACCTCCTTCATATAAATGACATCAAGCCGCCGCACGGGGGCATTATCGGAGTCTTCATTCCATACGCGCAACAGGTAGTTGCAGTAGTACGGACGCAGGTAAGCGTTGGAAACAAACAGGTAATTCTCGGAGTACTTGCGCCAGCGGTCATTTTTAAACAACGACACCACTGACGCCGGCTTGGCCAGCGTAAGGGGCCTGCCTTTTCGGTTCAGGTCAATGTGCCGGCCCTTGGGCGTAGTGGCGTCCAGGATATACCAGCCATCATCCTTGAATACGGCCGGCGCGAACATGCCCCAGTGCTGATCGGTGCGAAACAGGTACCCAAACCAGCGCAAGGGCTCCGACATGGTTAGCGAAGGATTGGCAATCGAATCGAGGTTCCACCAGCATACGTAGGCCAGCAGCAAAGTCACTACCGCGTTGCGCAGGCCGTGCAATATTTGGATGGTCTTAGGGGGCAAATTCAGGCTCGACTCCACATTTACCCGCACCGGACTGCGCCAATTACTCAGGCGGGTCAAATGGGGTTGCAGCCGTTGCGTGCGCGTCCGAACCTGCCGATCTATCCAGTCCATGACCGGTGTCGGCAGCAAGCCCAGCACAGAGGCCATGTTAATCAGGAAAAACAAACCTACGAACAAAGTCAGGCTGATGCCGAGATGAAATCCGTACATCACCACCACGAACAGCATCCGCCAGAACGGTACGCCCACCGGAATGAACAGCACGAACGGCAGCAGCAGCTCAGTGTAATAGGTCGCAAACGTGAGAAAGCGCATCACTTCCGGAAACTGATAGAGTATCCGGCCGCCCGGCATCAGCACTTGGTCGAGGCTGAGGGCGTAATAAATGGCGGTGCCTTCCGTGGTCCATTCGGGGGCATTTTTGAGCAACGCCGTACACCAGTACACCAGCGCCAGCTGCACCACGTATGCTACCGTAGCGGCACTGAAGTACGAGTAGGCGGCGGGTTTCGGCTCCGTCCGACCCGCATCGGTGGAGTACATACGACCCCAGGGCAGAAAAATCCCCCAGAACAGCAGCATCCGCAGCAAGTCGTCGCCGCCCTGCCCGATGATGGGGTTCCTGTTTTGCAGCGACACCAGCAGCAGCCATGAGACTACCGTCGCCAAGCGGGTTTTGTAGCCCAGCAGCAGCATCGTCGCAAACCCCGCCGCCACCAGAAACAGCAGCGCCTGTATCTGCCACAAGCCACTAATATTGTGCAGACTAACCTGGTACGCGTTCCAGTTGCGCTCATACAGCACATGCAAGGGCAGAATGCCCATGTTGGCGTAGTGCGCCTCCAGATCGGTGCTGCGGATGGCAAGGTCGGTCAGCACAACGGCCGCCGTGGCTATGCGCAGTAAGGCTAACGCCCGCAGATCGAGAACGAAAGGACGGCGCAGGAAATTAAGAACACGGGTCATAGGAGCCGCGCTGAGGGGCAAAATGGGAGAAAAAAAGAAAGCGAAAAGGTACGCCACCTAGTTGGATGGTTTGCCTTTTCGCCTTCAAAAAGAGCAACCGGCTTCAAGGCCGGAATAGGAAATTAGTTGGTCGTGGTGCCCCTGGTAGTGCTGCCGCTGGTAGTACGGCCGGAAGTAGTACCCGACTTGGTGCCGGTAGTGCTTCCTGACGTAGTACGTGTGTTAGTGCGGCCCGACTTGGTACCCGTCGTAGACGTGCGGGTTGATTGCGTTCTGGTGGTCGTAGACGTACGGCTGCTAGTTGTTCCCGTAGTGCCCGTTGTGCCAGAGCCGACAGTGGAACCTGAAGTCATAGTGCCAGCGGTTGAGCCGGTAGTCGTGCTACCAGCCGTCATGGTACCGGTGGTAGTTCCAGTCGTAGACCCAGTAGTCATAGTGCCGGCAGTGGTCCCAGTCGTCATGGTTCCAGTCGTGGAGCCCGAAGTCATAGTGCCAGCGGTAGAGCCGGTAGTCGTGCTACCAGCCGTCATGGTGCCGGTGGTCGAGCCCGTTGTCATAGTGCCGCTCGTGCTACCACTAGTCGACATAGTACCTGTAGTGCTGCCGGCGGTTGTGCCCCTGGTAGTAGAGCCAGCGGTAGAGCCGCTCGTGCTACCCATTGTCGTAGAGCCCATAGTCGTGGAGCCAGTAGTAGTCTGAGCCGAAGCACTGGCGGAAAGGAATACTGCGGCAATCAAGGCGGCAAACGATACAAAAGATGACTTTTTCATAGCTTTTTGAGGAGGGTTGGTGAATAAGTAAAAGGAGCTTGAGAAGGTATGGTACCAGTGCCTGAGCAAAAAGCAGATGCAACAACTAATTTCATACCCCTCTCTAAACAAAGAGGGATAATTACCAAGTAGTAATTATCCCTCTCTTCGCAGGTTATATGTTCAAGCTAATGAACATCAACTTACTTAGTAGTGGTGCCAGTACCAGTAGTGCCGGTGGTGGTGCTACCCGAAGTTGAGCTGCTGGTCGTACCCGTTGTGCTACCGCTGGTGCTGCCACTCGTGGTGCCCATGGTAGTAGTGCCGGTCGTGCCAGTAGTAGTAGAGCCCGAGGTAGAACCCATAGTGGTTGAACCGCTGGTAGAGCCTGAAGTAGTACCGCTAGTACTACCCGAGGTAGAACCCATAGTGGTTGAACCGCTGGTAGAGCCTGAAGTAGTACCGCTAGTACTACCCGAGGTTGAGCCGGAGGTAGTGCCATACGTAGTAGTGCTACCTGAAGTAGAGCCCGAGGTCGTGCCACTGGTGCTTCCACCCATAGCGTCGTTGGTTGTACCCGTTGTGCTACCGCTGGTGGTAGTTCCGTCCGTACCAGTAGAAGCGCAGGAAGACATCAGTGAAGCTGATACAAACATGCCGGCGAGTGCGAGGGTCGAGACAAAAATCCGTGATTTTTTCATTGGAAGGATTAGTTGGTGAATGGGTTAAACCAGAGCGGGTGAATACAATTAGAAGAGCCCCTTCTACGTGCAAACGGAAAGAAATAGTTACTGATAGCCTGAATTATTTTTTAATAGATCAAAATAATAGACAATAAAACAGTTGTTTAATTATAAATACGCCCTCCTAGCTCCAAATTTCAACGATACGGGGAAGGCAAGTACTAATTAGATAAATTCTCATTTTCAGGGTTGAATACTACTGTTAGAATAAGCGTATAGGGGGCTTTTTCCCAAAACTAGCGAGTCGTAGAGCCGCCACCTGTACTCGTACCGCCACCCGTAGAACCCATACCGCCTGCTGTCGAACCACCTGCTGTGCTGCCTGCCGTTGAGCCACTAGCAGTAGTCCCGCCTGCTGTACTACCCGCTGTCGAAGACATATCTGTTGTTGAACCTTCCATGGACCCGCCGGCCGAGTCAGCAGACATCATATCAGTGTCTGATGAGGTTCCTATACCGCTCTCTGATGATGTAGTGCCTCCAGCACCACCAGCATTATCGCCGCTTCCGCAGGCACCTAAGGTCAGAGTTGCTGCTACTAGAGTAGCAGATAGAATAGTAAGCCGTGATTGTTTCATACTGGAATGAAGGAAAGATGTTGGTTATAAAAAGGAGCAGAAATTAAAATAGGACTCAGTAGCTATACGATTACGTTGAGCAATGCAGCCAAAAAGCAACCCTAGAAAAAATACCTGTTTTTCAAGAAAAACCACAAGTAAAAAATACGGAGTGACTATGAATATCTGTATTTATCGCTTGGAGAGCGAGTCATATATAGAAGCTGTTTAGGCTTTCTGGACAGTAATTGTTTCGTCTTCTGAACGGTTATGCAGAACGTAGCGAAGCATCTCGCGTGCGTTGATTTACTAACCCAACGACCGCACGCGTAATGCTTCGCTACGTTCTGCATAATGGCCCTCGTCACTCACTGCCCACACATCTTAGGAAGTAGTTGAGATTACATCCGAAGCTTATGCTGCGTTTGCCGAAGCATAAGCTGGAATTGACTTCCTAGACAGCTTCCATAAGTCAGCTACTTCATGCGCGTTGCGTATGGCTTATAAAAGACACTTTTCAGCCTGTCTGGTTATAGGTGGAAATACTGCTGCTATTTATGGTTCATCAGCCCGCCGTTATTCTGTTTGATGGAGTTTGCAACCTGTGTAATGGCTTCGTGCAATTCGTTATTGCGCACGATACTGGGGGGCATTTTCGGTTTACTTCGCTCCAATCGGAGGCAGGGCAGAAGCTGCTGGCTCACCACGCCACAACCGTAGCCCCCACTCCCGAAACAGTAGTGCTGATCGAGCGAGGCCAGGTATTTACCCACTCGACGGCCGTACTGCACATTCTGTGTGGCTTAGGCGGAGCATGGCAACTGCTATACGTAGGCATGGTTCTGCCGCGTGCGCTCCGCGACGCACTGTATCGTTTCGTTGCGCGGCACCGCTACCAGTGGTTTGGTCGGCAAGAGTCGTGTATGCTGCCCACGCCTGAGCTGGCGCAACGTTTTTTGTAAACTGAGCCGCGTATAGGTAGCGAGTGCGCTACATTTTGCCAGAAGGCCTGAAGCTACCAAACTACCTATATGTGAGATGCTTTGATGATAGTAGGTAACAATGTTTTTAGCTGCTTAAGTATCGCGGCATCAGCGCCTAGGGAGGCGAAAAACTGGTTCTCAAATTCTTCTACGGCCCACGCGGCCTGCACGGCCGTCCGCACGCCTATTGGGGTAAGGCTGATGGCTTTGGCGCGGGTATCGGTGGTGTGCTCAGCGCGCAATAGTAGCCCTTTGGTTTCCAGCGTACGCAGCAGCTTACTGGTCATCATCTTATCGATGCGGGCATGGGCGGCTAAGTCTGTCTGCGTAATAGTACCCTGCTGCCCCAGCCAATAGGCCGCTGCCAGCACCACAAACTGGGCATGCGTAAGCCCGAACTGCTCCAGGGCTTTCTTTATTTCACGCTGCCAATGATTGCTGACTTGCCAAAGCAAAAAGCCAGGACTGTCATCCGGGCTTTCAAAGGAAAAAAGCGATTGGGCAACCATCGTGTGTGGGTAGTGAAAGGAAAATAAACTGAATATGCCGCTTCATCATACGGACAGGTGGACCATGGTGCTTAAAAAGCCCCCCAGCAATTTTTTAAGCCATGTTTGAACTCTCAATGGAAGTAGTACTTTCGAACTGTCGCTTTAACCGAGCCGCCAGACCATCGCGCCTCGCTATAACAGCATAGCTGGCTAAAGGACCGGACACATTGCCGTTGCTCAGTGAGGGGTAAGTCGTATCTAAGCCAATAGAAGGGTATTTTGCCATAGATATAAATAGTAATCGTAATTATAGTAAATATAATTACTGTAAACAAGTGTGTGTTATTTACTTTCTCTGCGTACTAAATTTTATTCTTTCACTTACTCTACCTCCATGCAAGCTTTACAACTCCACGGCATCAACCAGCCGCTAGTTCTTCAGGAAGTGCCCACACCCGTACCCGCCGCTGGTGAGGTGCTGGTGGCGCTTCGGGCTGCTGCCTTCAATCACCGCGATGTCTGGATTCAGAAGGGACAATATGGCGGCCTGAAATTCCCGTGCATTCTGGGTTCTGATGGCGCTGGCGTGGTAAGCGCCGTAGGGGAAGGCGCAGATGAGTCGCTGTTGGGGCAAGCAGTGGTTGTCAATCCGGGCCACAATTGGGGCGACAACCCGAAGGCTCAAGCGAAAAACTTCAAGATTCTGGGCCTGCCTGACCAAGGTACGTTTGCCGAGTTTCTGAGCGTACCTGCTCAATACGTGCGGGCTAAGCCGGCCCATTTGAGCTTCGAGCAAGCGGCTGCGCTGCCCCTTGGCGGGCTTACGGCTTACCGAGCGGCTTTTACGCGGGCGGATTTGCAGGCGGGCGAGCGAGTGCTTATCACAGGTATTGGCGGGGGCGTAGCGGTGTTGGCGCTGCAAATGGCGGTAGCCCGCGGTGCCGGGGTATGGGTTACGTCCAGCTCAGCCGAAAAGCTGGCTCGCGCTCAGGAGTTAGGAGCCAGAGGGGGAGCCGATTACAACGACGAGAACTGGGTAGCCGACCTCACCAAGCAGGCTGGTGGGCTTTTTGACGTGATTATAGACAGTGCAGCCGGTCCCAGCTTTAACGCCCTGCTCGATGCTGCGGCTCCTGGTGGTCGTATCGTGTTTTTTGGCGGCACACTGGGCGCTATTCCGCAGGTGCCACCGGCCAAGGTTTTCTGGAAGCAGCTTACCATCCTGGGCTCCACAATGGGAACTGAGCAGGATTTCGCCGATATGGTGAGCCTGATAGAGGAAAAACAGATTGTTCCCGTCGTAGATCAGGTATTCCCCCTCGCCGAAGGAGAAGCAGCCATTCGTCGTCTGGCCGACGGCACACAGTTCGGTAAAGTTGTTCTCAGAGTTAAGGAATAGCCCCCATATTTCGAGCTTTGAAGAAGCCTGAAACTGAGAAGTTGAAGCAGGGATTTTAGATGATAATTTGCGGAAAAATACAAGCCGATAATAGGGAAGTCAGGGAATGAAAGATGCATCAAAGCTGTTGTCTTTTTGACTGCTTTTCCGACGTGTATCTTACTGCTCTACCTATGAAATCATCCGCTGAATACCTCGCTGGTCCGGTTTTTCAACTGACTTACCCCACTGGCGAATTTGCTGAATCGGTGCCGGTCGTTACTTACGACGATGCGTTGCTAGCGCTGGAAGAAGCGCTAGCTGACGCGGAAGAGTACAAGTATCTGTTGCTGCGCGCTATTCGTCGCAACGCTCCCGAAACAGTAGCTTCTTATGCCACTACAATCACTCCTGAAGCCGCTGTAGTTCCTATGTATGCTGAAGCTGCTTAGGCTGATAATGAAGCAACAAAAAAGGGCGCTACATGCGGTGCCCTTTTTTGTTGCTGATGGGTTCGAATAGCGGTTGTTTATGGCTGACTAAGAATGTGCTGAGCCAGGGCCGCAGCTTGTTCCCGTAACTCCGGCACCGCCGTCGACTCGAAATAGGCTGGACGTCGGCTAGGGCCCAGGGTGAAAAACATTGGGGAAGCTAGGCCAGCAGCGTTCAGCAGTGCCCCGTTTTCGTTGGTTTGAATGCCCAGGTGCAAAGGGTCGGGGAGGAGGTGGCCTGCTTCGCGAAGGCTTTTTACCAGCGGGTCTTGCACGCGGCTGTAATCGAGTAAGGGGCCGGTACAGGCAATTACATGGCGAGCGGTAAGCTGCCCGTGTTGACCGCCGTGAGTTATTTCTACACCTAAATCAGCGCCTTGGGGGGCAATTCTTCGCACACGGCCCAGGTGGATTCGTAGTTGTCCGCGCCCCCGTAGCTGCTTCAGTACCGCCACATTCTGCTCCGGACTCCGGTGCCGCACCACCGACCACACCGACGCGACATGACGCAGGAAGCGAGCTTGCTCTACCAGCGGCCAATTAGACCATATCCGACCTAAATCAGGACGAAGCGAGTCTACTACATCGCGCCAATTATAGCCGGCAGCTTGAGCCCCACGGATGTGCTGGCGCACCACGCGTACTACAGCGCCCACCTCCGTAAGATGAGCTAACTCAGAAGCGTAAAAGCTGGGATACTGCGCGTGCCGCGCTGGTCCGTGTACCGTCGGCCACCAGCCATGCCGCGAGACGGCCACAATTGGGCCCTGGTGCCCATCGGCGTGCAATGCCATCAGTACGTCCACAGAAGTGAGGCCGGTGCCAATAAGCAAAACTGAAGCGTGGGGGGCAATTCCAGTCAGTGCGCCGGGCGTCCACGGATTGGGGTGATAGTTTGGCGGAAAATTGCCCCCCAACCCAGCGCCAGCAAGTCCCAATGGCGGAAAATTGCCTAACGCCAACACCACGCGGTGGCTGCGCAAAATATGGCCATCAGCAAGCTCAACCAGCACCGTATTATCTTTCTTATCGATGGTGGCGGCTACTGCGGCCTGACTATGCAATTGAATCCGCATCCCGTTGGCTACCTCGCCCAGAATGTGACTGACGCATTCCTGGATATACTGCCCATACGTCTGGCGCGGGCAAAATGCGTCTTCGTCGGCGGGCAACCCTTTCGCCAACAGCCATTCCACAAAATGCTGTGGCTTATCAGGAAAGGCGCTGATGCGGCTAGCACGCACATTCAGCAGATACTCCGGCCGCGGCGCCGAATAGGCTAGACCTAATCCCGGAGCGGGGCGAGGGTCTACCAGATGCACATCGTAGGCGTAGCTGCCGCTCGCATGGGCAAGCTGCACCGCCAACATGGAACCCGAAAACCCCGCGCCTATTATCGTAATGGTACATCGCTGGGGCATGCAGGTGTTGTAAGAGTTGGTGAATGAGTAAAAGGCGGGAGGAGAGTCAGGCTTTAAAACGGACAGCCTGACCAAGAGTTTACCAAGGTCAGGCTATTTTTAGTTGGCCGGAAAAATGAGGATGGTAGCTTTATAGATAAACGCCGCTCACTAAATAGTTCTGCACATAATCTCGAATGCCATCCTCCAGGCGAGTGAAGGGCTGGTCGTAGCCAATGCCGCGTAGCTTCTGCATTTCAGCCTGCGTGAAGTATTGGTAAGTGTCGCGGATATCTTCGGGTGTGTCCTTAAAGTGGATATCCGCCGTCAGGTTGAGGGCCGCGAACGTGTTAAGAGCCAGATCTAAAAAGGTGCGCGCCTCCCCGCTGCCTAAGTTATAGATGCCGGAATTTTTGCGATGATGCATCAGGAAGTAGCATACCTCGCACACGTCCTTCACATACACAAAGTCGCGCTTCTGCTCGCCATCGGCAAAATCAGGGTTGTGAGAGCGAAATAGCTCCATGGAGCCGGTACGCCGAATCTGCTCGTAGGCGTGAAATATCACCGAGGCCATGCGGCCCTTGTGGTACTCATTGGGACCGTACACGTTGAAAAACTTCAAGCCAGCCCAGAAGAATGGCTTTTCAACCTGCGCCACCGCCCAGTTATCAAAGTCATTTTTTGACTCCCCATACGGGTTGAGCGGCCGCAGCAACGGCAGCAGCGCATCATCATCGGCGTAGCCCAGCGTGCCTGAGCCATACGTAGCCGCCGACGAGGCATACACCAGCGGCAACTGGTACTGACAGCACGCCTGCCATACCTTTTTGGAATACTCCAGATTCAGCAAATCCAGAATTTCGCGGCTCTTCTCGGCGGTGTCGGTGCGGGCACCGAGATGGAAGATGAATTCTACCTGCTCGTGGTTTTTATCGAGCCACTCAAAGAATTCATTGCGGTCCACGTACTCGCGCAGGCGCTTCCCTTTCAGGTTGGCAAGCTTGCGCTCCGTAGTGAAATTATCGACCACCACGATATCATTGAAATTGGCGGCATTCAGGCGGGTGACAAGGCAGCTGGCAATAAAGCCGGCCGCCCCAGTGACAACGATCATAGGGCTGAGTTTTGCCCTAAAAGTAGGCAAAAGTAGGGGCGCGTCGTACGCGCCCGGCGTTGTTTAGTTCTTACTTGCTCTATACGGGTCGTTCAACGACGGGCGCGTGCGACGCGTCCCTACCCATCAGGCAAGCTAAATCACCATCTTTGCGTTATGACCCGTTTTTTGCTTCAGCTGCTGCCCTTTCTTGCCTTCGGGACAGTACTCACCTCCTGTAATTCCGACCAGAAAGTCCCCCAAGCGTCCGAGACCGCCGAAAATGCCCCCCAGCGCCTCCGCGACGACCTTGGCCGGCCCGTTGTGGTGCCAGCGCATCCGCGGCGCATCCTGGCTCTGGCTCCATCTATGACCGAGATGCTTTACGCCGTGGCCGATACGGCTACTATCATAGGGCGTACGCAGGTTTGTGATTTCCCGAAAGCAGTGCTGAGCAAGCCTGTTGTGAACAGCTACCCGCTGGATATGGAGCGCTTGGTGGCCCTGCGGCCCGACATCGTATTTACAGTAGAAGGCATCACCTCAATTGATGATGCCACGCGCCTTCAGCAGCTCGGTGTGCAAGTATATTACCAGCGTTACACCACCGTGCCCGATGTGCTGCGTGGCCTGCGCGATATTGGCCGCATTCTGCGCCGCGAACACCAGGCCCGCCGCCTCACCGACTCTTTGGCAGCGGAGCTAAAGCAACTGGAACAGCAAACACTAAACAGTTTACAACCTAAAGTGCTGGCCATTACCTGGCAGGACCCCATTTACGTGTATGGTCAGAATACGCTGTTTACGGACAAAATTAAGCGTGCCGGAGGGCGAAATGCGGTAGTTGAGAAGTTTCCGCAGCCCTACCCAGCCCTCACGCGCGAGTACATTCTACAGCTTAACCCCGATGTGCTGCTCGGGGGCAATTTCGGGAAGCTTGATAGCACATTCTTCAAAAATTACCCCGAGCTGCGCCGCATCCGTGCTTACCAAACGCGACAGGTGTACGGCATCAGCGGCAACCTGATGGAGCGCCCCGGTCCGCGCGTGGTGGAGTCGGTCCGCGAGTTGCAACGGCTATTACGTCAAAGCCAGGTTCAGCTATGAGCCGCCGCGTCGGGCCCTGGCTGCTGGCCAGCCTAATGCTCACTATTTTCTTACTAGTCATAGGGCTGCGGGTAGGCAGCTTCGAAACCGATTATGCCATCATCTGGCGCGCCTTGAGCCATTACGACCCCACCGATCCGGTACAGCTGGTGCTGGTACAATTGCGCCTGCCGCGCCTGCTGCTGGCCCTGCTGGCAGGGGCGGGTCTGGCTTTCAGTGGCTATCTGATGCAAGCTATGGTCAATAACGCCCTAGCCGATCCATATTTACTTGGAACGGCTTCGGGTGCATCACTGGGGGCCATTTTGTGCTTTGCTTTTCTGGATACCTTAGTGCTGGGGGGCTTTTATCTGCCGCCCTTAGCTGCCCTGGCTGGCGCGTTACTCACCACGATAGTAGTAGTCACCCTTGGTACCCAGCAGGGCCAACTCAGGCCAGCCCAATTGCTACTGGCCGGAGTGGCCGTAGGCGCGCTCACCGCTGCTATTGGTAGCCTGGTCACGTTTCTGGCCGCTACCGATGCCAAGCTGAGCACCGTTATTTTCTGGGCCATGGGCAGCTTCGAGCGAGCCGGCTGGAACCTGCTGCCTTACCCGGCCGTGGCTGTCGGTGGGGCGTTAGCACTCTTTACTTTTTTGCAAAAAGACCTGAATGTGCTGCTACTAGGGGAGGAGCGGGCCCAGGCCCTGGGCCTGAATGTGACTCGCCTGCGCTGGATACTCATCCTCACAGCCTCTGGCCTGACGGGCTGTGTTGTAGCGCTTTGTGGCCCCATTGGCTTCGTCGGGCTAATGATTCCTCACCTTACGCGTTGGTTATTAGGCGTCACGGGCAGGGCCAATTTATTGTTCTGCGCCTTACTGGGGGGCAATTTTATGCTCGCCTGCGACCTGTTAGCCCGCTTGCTTTACCCGCCCGCTGGCTTACCCGTAGGCTTGGTGACTGCCCTTTTCGGCGTACCGTTCTTTGTATATTTGCTACGCAAGAAGCGCGTAGCGCTTTAATGGGCTGCTAAGTTGATAGGCTATTGTGCTGATTGGTTGAAAAGCTAAGATGCTGTGCCGTTAGTCATTTCGTTACTACTGCTTAGCCCATTCCGCATCCGCACATACTCTTATTAGCACCGCAACAAATGATTTACGTCAGCCGCCAGGAGCATTTCAATGCCGCGCACAAGCTGCACAACCCCAACTGGTCCGACGAGCGCAACCGCGAAGTATTTGGCCCCTGCGCCAATACCAACTGGCACGGCCATAATTACGACCTCATCGTAACCGTAAAAGGGCAGCCCGACCCCGAAACCGGCTTTGTAATCGACCTCAAACAGCTCAGTAACCTCATTCGCGAGCACGTCACCAATCAGGTAGACCACAAAAACCTTAACCTCGACGTACCATTCATGCAGGGTAAAATGGCCAGTACGGAGAATTTGGTAGTGGCCTTTTGGGAAATCCTGACCCGCGAATTATGCTCCATTTCTTCTGCCCAGTTGCACTGCATTAAGCTTTACGAAACGCCCCGAAATTTCGTGGAGTACTATGGCGAGTAACGAGTTCAATAGGTGGCTTCACTCCAAGCTTAAGCTTGCTCACTACTAGTAATCATCTATTACACTAAGCGGTAGAAGCTTAAGCCTAAGCTTGAGCTTCGCAGGCTGAGTCGTCAGGCTCCCCCTCTCCCCTGGGAGAGGGGGCCGGGGGGTGAGGCCACCGTTGAACAAACATCTATCCCCTTGAAATATTACCTGATTGCCGGCGAGCGTTCCGGAGATTTTCACGCCGCAAACCTGATGCGTGCCCTGCGCACGGAAGATGCCGCGGCCGAATTTCGGTGCTGGGGCGGTGATATGATGGAGGCCGCGGGGGGTAAATTAGTACATCATTACCAGGAAATGGCCATTATGGGTTTCTTGGAAGCAGCCACCAGCATCCTCAAGTTTCGCGGGTTTCTGAAAGAATGCCAGCGCGATTTACTAGAGTATAAGCCAGACGTTTTGATTCTGGTCGATTATGCGGGCTTCAATCTGCGGGTCGCCAAGTTTGCTAAGCAACACGGCATCAAGGTGTTTTATTATATCTCGCCCAAAATATGGGCCTGGAACCAAGGCCGCGTGCATACGGTGAAAGCCGTGGTCGACAAAATGTTCGTTATCCTGCCCTTCGAGCAGGAGTTCTACCAGCGTTTTGGCTACGATGTCGACTACATCGGCAACCCCATCGTCGACGCTGTGGCCGAGCACGAAGCCTCCACTGACTTCCGCGAACGGAACCAGATTCCGGCCGATAAACCCATTATTGCCGTTCTGCCCGGCTCGCGCAAGCAGGAAATTGAGAGCATGCTCTACGTCATGCTCTCCGTGCTGCCACCGTTTTTGAATTATCAGTTTGTCATTGCCGCTGTCTCCAACCTCGACCGCAACTATTACCAGAATTTCCAGCGCGGCGAAAACATCACCATCGTCTCTGATCAAACCTACGACCTGCTCCGTCACGCCGACGCAGCCATGGTCACGTCCGGCACCGCTACCCTCGAAACGGCCCTCTTCGACGTGCCCCAGGTCGTGTGCTACAGCACCAGCATTATTTCCTACACCATTGCCAAGGCACTGATCAAAGTGCCCTACATTTCCCTAGTGAATCTGGTAGCCGGCAAAGAAGTCGTCAAAGAATTAATTCAAGGCGAATTCAACTCCCGTAATCTGGTGCAAGAATTGAAAAATATTCTTGAGAATCCAGAAAATATCGCCCGCCAAAAAGCCGATTACGCTGAGCTACGAGAGAAAATTGGTCGTAGTAATGCTGCTCAGAAAGCTGCTAAGCTGATGGTTGGATATTTGAATCAGTAGCTTCCCACGATTAAGTATTGATCTGTGTTTACAAAACCATGACAACCATAAAATAGAAAGACCCAGAAAAGAGTTCTCTTCTGGGTCTTTCTATAAAGCGTTATTCTAATCTAATTATGCTGCCCGCAGTTGCTTCAGTGGTGATTTCTCAAACTTGCTTTGCGCGTAATCCAAGTCAATAATGAGTTCCTGAACATCCGTCTCCGAGGGCATATCAAACATGGCATCCGTCATGATGCTTTCGCAGATGGAGCGCAGTCCACGAGCACCAAGACGATATTCGTCGGCCTTCACGACAATGTATTCCATAGCCGCTTCAGAGAAGGAAAGACTAATATTTTCCATCTCAAATAAGCGCTGATACTGCTTTACAATAGAGTTCTTGGGCTCCGTCAGAATCTTACGCAGCGTAGCATGGTCGAGCGGGTTGAGGTGAGTGAGTACAGGCAAGCGGCCGATCAGCTCAGGAATGAGTCCGAACTGCTTCAAATCCACGGCCGTCACGTAGCGCAGGAAGTTCTGCGTATCAACCTTTTCCTCCAGCATCGTTTTGGAGAAGCCCATCGGCTTGGTATTCAGACGGCTCTTAATGATGCGCTCAATGCCAACAAAAGCCCCCCCGCAGATGAACAGAATGTTTTCGGTGTTCACCGTAATCATCTTTTGCTCAGGATGCTTGCGGCCACCGTGGGGTGGTACGTTTACTGTGGTGCCTTCCAGCAATTTTAGCATCGCCTGCTGCACGCCCTCGCCGCTCACGTCGCGGGTAATGCTGGGATTGTCGCTCTTGCGGGCAATTTTGTCTATTTCGTCAATGTATACGATGCCGCGCTCGGCAGCCTCTACATTGTAATCAGCGGACTGAAGCAGACGAGTTAGGATGCTTTCCACATCTTCCCCCACATAACCGGCCTCAGTAAGTACGGTAGCATCGGCAATGCAGAAAGGCACTTGCAGAATATTAGCCAGCATACGAGCCAGGAAGGTCTTGCCCGTGCCCGTTTCGCCCACCATAATGATGTTCGACTTCTCAATCACCACATCATCCTTGGTCGCAGGCTTCTGCATCAGGCGCTTGTAGTGGTTGTACACCGCCACGGACATTACCTTTTTCGCCTCATCCTGACCTACTACATATTGGTCCAGGTACTCCTTCATCTCGCGCGGCTTGACGAGGTTGAATTTCGGCGTCTTGCTGTTTGATCGAATCTTATTCTCTTCGTTCAATATCTGCTGGGCCTGACCTACGCATCGCTCGCAAATGTGTGCGTTGATGCCGGAAATCATTACCGAGACGTCTTTTTTGCTCTTGCCGCAGAAGGAGCACGTAATATCTGCCATTGCCTGGATTATCAGAATAAGATAGGTAAGCTCCGCTCACGTCGGAGCGGCATCAAAGGTACAAAAGCCTAACGCCCTGCGTACGAAAAAAAGTTGCCCTACTGTAGGGCTTCTATATTATAAGCAAAAAGCCCATTTCCGGATTTTAAACCGAAAATGGGCTTTACCAGGTAGTCGTAAGGTATTGTTTGCGGAAGCCTAATAGTTGTTGAAGTACTATTTAAGTAGCTCAACAGACTTAGCCTAGCTGCAAACGCCATCTTATAACGACGCAGGTAAGATTAGGCTACTTTGCGCTCCAGTACTTCATCAATCAGGCCATACTCTTTGGCCTCATCGGCACGCATCCAGTAGTCACGGTCGGAGTTGTCATGAATCTCCTGGTAAGTCTTGCCCGTATGCTGCGCCAGAATGTCGTAAAGCTCCTTTTTGAGCTTCAGAATCTCGCGAGCGGTGATTTCAATGTCAGAAGACTGACCCTGAGCACCACCGGAAGGCTGGTGAATCATGACGCGAGCGTGGGGCAGAGCCGAACGCTTGTCTTTGGCACCACCAGCCAATAATACGGCACCCATCGAAGCCGCAAGACCTGTGCAGATAGTAGCCACATCGGGGCCCACATACTGCATGGTGTCGTAGATACCTAAGCCTGCATACACTGAGCCGCCGGGCGAGTTGATGTAAAGCAGAATGTCCTTCTTGGCATCAGCCGACTCCAGAAACAGTAATTGAGCCGTGATGATGTTGGCAATATAATCATCGACGGCCGTGCCCAGAAACACGATCCGGTCCATGATCAGGCGCGAGAATACGTCAATCTCGGCGAAGCGCGTGGGGCGCTCCTCAATCACCGAACGGGTCATGCCCGTCACGGAATGACGCATTTGGCCTTCTATATGGTGCAGGTATTGATCGACACCCAAGCCGCTCAGGCCTTGACCTTTAACAGCAAACTTGCGGAATTCTTGTTTATTCAGCATGGCAAATAATAATGGGAGAAGAAGTGTAAAAGCGAAGCCGCTGGGCAACAAAAAAGCCCTAACGGCAAGTAAGGGCTTTTTTGTGGGTTAGAAAACCGACAGACTAGCGTTGGCTAGCTGCCTGATTTCGGAAGTCCTCGGCCGAAATCGGCTTATCAGTAACAACAACTTTGCCGCGCAGGTTTTCAAGTACTTTCTCTGCCAGAATGGCCTCATACTCGTCCACGTAGTTTTTGCCGTTCTCCTGCTTGAGGTAGTTGTCAGCGAAGCTGCGGATAGAATCCTGCAATTCCGGCGTCATTTCCATGTTGAACTGACCCAAGATCTTCTGCATGGTGCGCTCCACGATTTCGTCGTTCGACACCTTTAGGCCCTGCTCTTCTACTACTTTATTGCGGATCATCGACCACTTCAACTCACGCTCGTAGTCGTCGTAGTGCTCTTCTACTTGCTCTTCCGTGAGTTTGCCTTTATTGGCGCGCACCAGCCACTTTTTGAAGAACTCTTTGGGTACCTCAATGGTCGTGTTATTTACCATCTGGTCCACGATTTGACGGTTGAGCAAGCCATCGGCCTCACGGTCATAGTTTTCCTGTACCGTGGTGCGTACTTTCTCGTCGAACTCCTCGCGGGAGGTAATAATGTCTTTGCCGAATACTTTGTCGAACAGCTCCTGATCCAGTTCAGGCTTGGTCGTGCGGTTGATTTTCTCAACATTTAGCACGTACTCGCCACTCACGTTGGCAGCCTCGTCTTTCGATAAGCCGGAGAAGTTAGCCATGGCAGAAGCGTCGCCATCGAAAGCATCCTTCAAATCGAAGGTCACTGAATCGTTGGCCTTTACGCCGATAAACTGATCGACGTTATTCTTTACCTTATTAATAGGAAGCAGCACCGTACGGCCTTCGCCTTCCTCATCCGCTTTCTTGAGCTTACCATAGAGGTAGTCAGTAGCTTCCGAAGCCTCGGGGTTGGTGCTTTCACCATACTGGCGAGAAATCTGATCGTAGGTTTCCTGAAGCGTGGTCTCGTCAACACCTACTTGGTGGCGCTCTACGTTCAGAGCTTGATCAGCAGGTAGCTCAAAATCAGGCAGTAAGCCCAATTCGAACTTGAAATCAAAATCCTTCTGGGTATCAAAGTCAATGTCGCTAGCCACGGGCAGGGGCTCGCCCAGAACGCGCACGTTGTTTTCTTTGATGTAGCTATCAACGGCTTTGCCAAGCAAACCGTTGATTTCTTCCACCAGAATGCTTTTACCGTACATCTTGCGAACCAAGCCTACGGGTACTTTGCCCGGACGGAACCCTTTGATTTGCGCTTTCTTGCTGTAGTCCTTGAGCTTGCTATCAACCGTGGCGGCATAGTCGGCCTCCGTCAGGTGTACTGTCAGGATGGCACTAAGCTGGTCGTCGTTTTTATCGAGGGTAATATCCAAAACAGGTGGTCGGTTAGAGGGTAACAGAAAAGAAACGAGCCGGCAGCCGGCGAAAAAGAAACCCCCAACGTGTGGGTTGAGGGTTGGGGCATTCTTAAAAAAATAAGTGCGGATGGAGGGACTCGAACCCACACGCCTTGCGGCACCAGATCCTAAGTCTGGCACGTCTACCAATTTCGCCACATCCGCCGCAAGGCCTACTGCCTCGGGGCCGCAAAGCTACGCAACGAGTCGGGAAATTCAAACCAACTCCGCGATGAGTAGAGAATGATTGTAGTAAACTAGCGGCAATTTGCCCCCCAGAGGCTTTATTTGGTAATACCCACTTCTAGGAATAGATCGTTCGAAGCGCTGTGAAGCTTGCCTACTTCTGATTTTGCCCCCAGCTGTCGGGCCGCACCTTTTTAGGCCGCCGGTTTGTTATAAACGCGACTCGCCCACTAATAAGCTGAGTTCGTACTTTCGCAAATAACCACGGAGTTTTGACTCTGCCCGCGTACATGGCTACCCTTATCGATCCTGAAGTAGAGCGCAACGAGATTCTGCGGCATTACCGCCGCTTACTCCGTACCGCTAAGCCTTATTTGCATGGCAACGACGCTAAGCTTATTAAGAAAGCCTTCAATACGTCGTTGGAAGCGCATAAAAATATGCGTCGCAAGTCAGGTGAGCCGTATATTCTGCATCCATTGGCGGTAGCGCAGATTGCGGTGGAGGAAATTGGGCTGGGTACCACGAGTATTGTTTCGGCGCTGCTGCACGACGTGGTAGAGGATACGCCGATGGAAATATCGGACGTCGACCGAGAGTTCGGACCCAAAGTAGCGCGCATTATTGATGGGCTGACCAAAATTTCGGGCGTATTCGACTACGGTACCAGCGAGCAGGCCGAGAACTTCCGCAAAATGCTGCTTACCCTCTCCGAGGATGTACGCGTTATTCTGATCAAGCTTGCCGACCGGTTGCATAATATGCGCACGTTGGAGTCGATGCCCCGGCATAAGCAGCTCAAAATAGCCTCCGAAACCATCTATTTGTACGCTCCGCTAGCGCACCGTTTGGGACTCTACGCCATCAAAACCGAGCTGGAAGACCTGTACTTAAAGTATACCGATACTGAAGTCTATAATGACTTGATGACGAAAGTGCGCCAGAGCCGTAGCGCACGTAATCGCTTTATTAAGGATTTCGTTTCCCCTATCGACGACGAGTTGAAGGCCCAGGGCTTTGACTTCGAGATAAAAGGCCGCCCCAAATCGATTTATTCCATTCTGCGCAAAATGCGCAAGCAGAATGTAACCTTCGACGAGGTATATGATTTGTTTGCTATCCGTGTCATTCTGGACGTGCCGCAGGAGCAGGAAAAAGCCGCCTGCTGGCAGGTGTATTCCATCGTTACTGATTTCTACCAGCCTAACCCCGACCGTTTGCGGGATTGGGTAAGCACACCCAAGGCCAACGGCTACGAGAGCCTGCATACCACTGTCATGTCGCGCACGGGCCAGTGGGTGGAAGTTCAGATTCGTTCCAAGCGCATGGACGATATTGCCGAAAAAGGCTACGCTGCCCATTGGAAATACAAGGACACCGGCACCGTGCAGGCTGAATCGACGCTGGAGGCCTGGATTGCAAAGGTGCGTGAGATGCTGGAAACCAATAACTCCAGCGCGCTGGAGTTCATGGATGAGTTTAGGCAAAACCTCTTCGTTAAAGAAGTCTACGCTTTTACGCCTAAAGGCAAGCTGGTTATTCTACCAGACAAGGCAACAGCGTTGGATTTTGCCTTTGATATTCACTCTCAGATTGGCTTGCAGTGCCTGGGGGCCAAAGTTAACCAGAAGTTGCAGCCTTTAAGCTACCAGCTTCGTAACGGTGATCAGGTAGAAATTCTGACCTCGCACAAGCAACGCCCTACTGAGGAGTGGTTGCAGTACGTAATCACATCCAAAGCCAGATCAAAAATCAAAGAGTATCTGCGTGATGATAAGCGCACTAAAGCGGAGGATGGACGCTATCTGGTAGAAAAGCGGTTGGAGCTACTTGGTATCGAGAATAATCAGGACAATTTGAACCGTCTGCTGGCCCACTTCAATATTTACAACGCGCAGGATTTCTTTTATCGCTTGGCAATTGGCCAACTCGACGGACGGGAGATTAAGGTGGAGTTGTTTGACCCCACCATTGCGCCCCCCCACATACTGTCTCCCTTAGCCCCCAGATCTTTTGATCAGGAAGTGCAAAAGATTCGGGGGGTCAATGCCAATATGCTCGTTATCGGGGAGCATACCGACAAGTTCGATTATCATATTGCTCCCTGTTGCAATCCGATTCCGGGCGATGATGTGTTTGGCTTTGAAACAGAAACCGAGGGCATTATTATTCACCGAACGTCTTGTCCGCAGGCCGTAAAGCTGATGTCGAACTACGGCAGCCGCATCGTACGCGCCAAGTGGACTGATCAGTTGGAGCTTGCTTTCTTGGCTGGTATTCGCATCAAAGGCTCGGACCGGGTAGGTTTAGTAAATGACGTAACGCGCATTATCTCTAATAGCCTCAAAGTCAACATGCGCTCCATCACCATCGATTCGAATGATGGAATGTTTGAGGGTCAGATTATGGTATTTGTTAACGATACCGACCACTTACACAAAATGATTCAACGCCTGAGCAAAGTGAATGGCGTGCTATTGGTAGAGCGTTTCGCTACTTGAATTCTGTAATAGTCTTGATGAGCCTTAGTTGGTATAAAGAAGAGGCTGGGGGGCTTTTTTCTAACATTCTTGCTAGAAAAAAGCCCCCCAGCGCCAGATAGAATTTGGTGATCTAAGCAAACGCGCAAAAGTTGAGTCTGCCAACTCGCTTTACTCACTTACCTTTGTTAATCCTTATAATATAAGGTTGCAGAATGTTTGATAGAGATAAATTTGAGGAGGTGAAGAAAATTTTCACCGCCTATTTAGAGAATAAAGGCTTGCGCAAGACCTCTGAGCGCTACGCCATACTAGAGGAAATATACTCTCGCACCGGCCATTTTGATGTCGAGGAGCTGTACACCGGCATGAAAGCGCAAGGCTTGCAAGTGAGCCGAGCTACCGTGTATAACACGCTTGACTTGTTGGTAGAGCACGGATTGGTGAGTAAGCATCAGTTCGGGCGTAATCTGGCTCAGTACGAGAAGTCATATGGTTATCGTCAGCACGACCACGTCATCTGTACTGAATGCCACAAAGTGGTTGAGTTCTGCGACCCCCGCATCCACGGTATTCAAACCATGGTCGGGGAGCTTTTGAATTTCCATATCTTGCACCACTCTTTAAATCTGTATGGCGTTTGTGGTGACTGCCGCGCCAAAGCCGCCCGCTTACTTTCTGAATGAAAACTGAATCCGCTGTTCAAGACGATGTCCTCTTCGTTCGCCTTGTTGGCGACCTTATCGGTAGCCCCGACTCCCAACCTTTGCTTCAAGCCGTTAATGACCACCTTGGGGAAGGTACCATTTATTGTGCTATCGACTTGTCCAACGTGCGTTTTATCAATAGCACGGGCATCGGTGTATTGGTCTCCATTCTGACAAAATTTCGCAACCAAGGTGGCGAGCTAGTACTCATCAATCCTTCGGAACTCGTTCGTAAGCTGTTGGTCATTACTAAGCTCGACGCCATCTTCATTATTGCGACTGATGATGCATCAGCCGTCGAACAATTGAAAGCTACAACCTAATGCCAGTTGACGTACTTGTTGGATTACAGTGGGGTGATGAAGGGAAAGGTAAAATAGTAGACGTATTAGCTCCCACATACGATGTTGTAGCCCGTTTTCAGGGCGGGCCAAACGCTGGTCACACGCTCACCTTCGATGGCTTGAAGCATGTACTACACCAGGTACCATCGGGCATTTTCCACCCACATGTTATTAATGTAGTTGGTAATGGTGTTGTTCTCGACCCTACAGTATTTCGGGGAGAGCTACAAAAGCTGACTGATCGGGGAGTTAGTTGGGCGCCCAATCTCTACATCTCGAAAAAGGCACAGCTTATTCTTCCTTCCCATCGTGCTCTCGATCGTATCTCAGAAGAAATGCGCGGGGGGGGCAAAATTGGGTCTACACTCAAAGGAATAGGACCTACTTACCAAGATAAAATCGGTCGTACAGGTCTACGCGTAGGAGACGTATTGTTGCCTACCTTTCGGGAGCGTTACGCCGAGGCTGTAGCCCGTCATGCACAGTTTGCCTCCTTCCACGGCCGGGATTTAGAGATAACGGCATTGGAGGAAGACTTTTTCTCTGCGGTTGAATTTCTGCGTACTCTTCAACTGACTGATACAGAGTACTTACTGAACGATTTGCTGCGTCAAGGAAAGCGAATTCTCGCTGAGGGAGCTCAGGGCTCTTTGCTCGATATTGACTTCGGAACCTATCCCTTCGTCACTTCGTCCAGCACCATCGTTGCAGGAGCCTGTACTGGTTTGGGTATTGCCCCCCGACATATTGATCGAGTATACGGTATTAGTAAAGCCTATTGTACCAGAGTTGGTAGTGGCCCATTCCCAACTGAATTACACGATGAGGTAGGGGAGAAGATACGCCAAGCTGGACGTGAGTTTGGTTCTACTACCGGTAGACCCCGGCGTTGCGGTTGGATTGACTTGCCCTCTTTACGCTATAGTATCATGCTTAATGGCGTTACAGAGCTACATCTTATGAAGGCAGATGTGCTCGACGACTTTGCTGAAATACAGGTGTGCACGCATTATCGTACACCTGATGGACAAGATACTGACCTACTTCCTGACCACGAAGCGCTGCAATCGTTGACCCCGGTATATACTACGCTACCTGGTTGGTGCACTGATTTGCAAAACATTTCGGAAGTTGAAAAGCTGCCTGTTGAATTGCAGTCTTATCTGCAATTCCTTGAACGCCACTTAGAAGTACCCATTCGTATTGTAAGCGTTGGCCCCGATCGAGTAAGTACTATTCATTTAAAATAGACAAAAAGATAAGGTGGGTCTTGACTTGTTCAAAACTCACCTTATCTTTGTCATCCCGTTTCAGCAATTGGCTTATAAGGAGTCGTCTTTTAAAAGTTTTTATTTAAAGCTTGACAAGACGAAAATGAAAGTGTTATCTTTGCCTTCCGCCAGGAAAGACGAGGGTAGAACCAAATAGGGTTAAATC
>NZ_FWWW01000078.1 GCF_900176135.1 Hymenobacter roseosalivarius DSM 11622
AAATCGTCGGGTGTTAGTAGTGCAACGGCATAATTAGCTTGCTCACTTTCTTCAATTAACTTCGATATAACGGTCCTGCCTCTATCGCTTACCTCGTGTAAAACTATATTATTAACTCCAGCTCTAGTAAGCAGGAGTTGTACCTCGTTTTTTAAAAGTTCGTCATGTCCATGGATGATAAAAGTAATATTCCCCTTTGCTTTTCTAGGTGTTGGTTCTTCAATTTCAGGATTTGCATTAGTTATATCTTGGGAAGCTGCAACTAAATACTCGAAAAAATTCGCTTTGAGTTTTGGAATTATCTCTGTTATAGTCATCGGTCCATAAATCTTCCGCATGGTAGAAGAAAATATCTCGTTGTTTTCTTTGGCAATTTTTGCGTGGAGATTGAACGCCAACGATTTAGCATCTTGTAGTGTGTCAGGGAAAGTGGTCTTTCTATAATCCTTCTCAGTAATCCAAGTTGAATATTTTTCAAAATCATTTTCATATGCATCAAATACTAGGTTGTCTTTGATGTTTTCTTTGTAATAATTAAATAATTGTTTAGTTACACTTAGATAAGATATACTCAGACTTTTCTGTTTGTCTGAGCATAAAATTGATTATTGTAGGGTTGTAAGCCATTTTATTCAATTTTTTGATTTAAAAAAGACTATTTTATTTTGATTGTATGCAGTTTTTATTTATGAATTTAATTTTAATAAATGGTGTTTTGTAAACATGGCGAAAATTGTATTATTAGAACCAAACTACTAATTTAAATTATTTATAACACGTCTATTTTATGCTCCGATACGGCTCATTGGATGAATGCCCAACGTATTGAAGCTTCTGTACCTGCCTACTGTTGCATAAAAAAGCCCTCAGTGTATGATTGAGGGCTTTTTCAGTGCCTTAGCGAGGCATCATTAGATTCGGAACAGCGGACGCTCTGGATTCCAGATGCCCCACGGAATCATGAGCAGCACCAGCACTAGTGCTACGGCGAACCAGATAAACGCTTTCTTATGCTTGGAAACTGGGTTGAGGGCCTTTTTGGAAAGAGAGCGGCCTACCTGGGCAATAATGACTGCCAGAATCATGGTGGCAATATGCTCGACGCCCCAGAAGCGCAGCTCCGGGTTTTTCATGGCCGCGCCCATGTTCTGAGTGGCTTGCTGGGCTACGGGGCTCAGGCCGAAATACAGTATTAAGCCCAGCAGCAATTGCAGGTGCATGGAGCCCACGAAGGCCGCCGCCATGCCGTTGTCGGCACCAAGGTAAGGGCGGCGGTTTTGCCAGCCCACGAAGGCCCGATATAAGACAATGAGTCCGAAGATGACTACCAGCCAGCGCGACCAAGAGTGCAGTGCAAGTACAGCAGGATACATAGCGAAAAGAGTATGTGAGGCGATAAAGGTCGGCAGTGGCAACGAAAATGCCACGCCGAGGGGCAAATTCCTGGCTGGCGCTATCTGGCACGACCCAGTGCACCGGCGCGAGCTAGAAAAGCAGCGCTGGCTTCTCGTTTTTAAGGCCCTCAAAGCCAAAGACTTTTTCCTGCACGAAATGCTCGCCCTCCTGCCGCAGAATAGCGATATTGTTGATGTTGAGGCGCAGGTTAAACGTCTCCTTATTAAGATGTTGCAGCACCGGCCCGAGCAAATCCGGTGAGGTATCGTGCAGGGCCAGGGAAATGTGCGGCATCCAGCAGTCGGGGCTGCTGAACTTGTCGGTGCGCAGGCAAAGCGGCGCGGTGGCGTTCACGATACGCATGTGCAGCTGGTTGAGCGCATCGGAGCGCAGCACCGGGATGTAGATAACCGGATTGGTTCCCGGAAACACGCCCAGGCCCGTGGTAAAGGCCGGAAATGGCTTGGTGGTGCGGGCCACATCGCGCAATACGGCCTTGAGCAACGACAGCTTGCGTACCCCCGCCAACTGGTAGGTGATATGCGGATCGGCGGTGGCCTGCACATCGTTGAGGCCGAATTCCGTCTCTAAGCTTTCGATGATCCGGTTGATGCGGGCCGCGTTAGGCGCGCTAAGCAGGGTGGTAATTGCGAGCATAACCCTCTAAACTACGGAATCCTGCATGGGGTTGGCCTGCGTCCGCACCTGCTGCGTGAAGTTTTCGCTTTGTCCGCGCGGCACACTCAGGTTTTGCCACGTCGCCCCCCGGATTATTTTGGCTAGCTGTACCAGCTGGCCCACATGCGAACCGTAATGAGCCACCTGCCGTTGCAAAGCCGCCAGCACCGTGTGTGCCTCCCCCCGAATAGTGACGGTGCGCAGCAAATCGCCAGGCTGTAATGTGTTAAGCAAATCAAACAGGATAAGCCAGGCTTCATCCCATTGCTGCTGTAGAGCTGGAACATAAGTAGCCACGGGGGCAGTTGGCTCCTCGAATTCTTGGTCTCGGCTGCGGGAAGGCTTCTCGCCGTCAGTGGTCAGGAAGTCGGTGAAGCGGGAGCGCAGGTTGCCCACCAGGTGCTGCACGATTACGGCAGAGCTGTTGGAGCCGGAGGCGGGGCTATACAGCCACTCGGTGGGCGTAAGCTGCGCCAATGCCCGGTCAGCCAGCGTTTTATACTGAATAAAGTTGTGGCGCAGATTGGCCAGCACAGCTTGGCTTAGCGTATCATTCGGCGGCAGCGTCATAATGGAGCAATATGAGTATGAGAAACACTAGATTACAAAAAAAGGCTGTCCCGCGCGTGGACAGCCTTTTGTTTTTTTCTGCTGGCGCAGCTGCTACGTGGCCGGGCCCTCCATTTTAGAACCGGACCTTATTAATGCTGAACTCCGAAACGGGCGGATTTTGCCCCCCGAACAGAGCGCTCAGGTAAGCATAGAGCACATAGGTGTCATTGCCGCGGCGGGTAAGGGTAGTAGGGAAAACGTTGCCGGTAGCAAAATTGCCCCCCACGGTAGCCGAAGTAAAGTTATCCGTTGAGTTCAGGCGAAAAATGGTGCTCTGGCTGTTGGATACGACCAGCAGCGTTTTGTTATCCTGAAGCAGCAGGCCGTCGGCACCTTCCAGGCTCTGAGCGCTGGCTACGGGAGTGAAAGCACTGGGGTTGTTCAGCGGCACTTTATACACCACGCCCTGCGTCGACTGGGCTACCAGCAGGTAGCCATCGGGGTGATATACGATACCATTCAGGCCAAACGCGCCGGCTGGGGCCGCGAGCCGGCTGTTTTCCAGAAAAATGGAAGCGTTACCCTGCAAATCGACTTTGTATATGATGGGGGAGAAGCTATCTGTGACGTAGGCATTACCCTGGGCATCCACGGCAATGTCGTTGGCAAAATGCCCGCCACCGGGTCGCAGAGTACCCAGATTGACATAGTTCGTGAGCTGGCCATTATCAGCGTTGAAGATAGCCAGGGCCGCTAACTGGCCGGCGGTGGCAGCGGTGGAGCGGGCGCTGTTGGAACCGGGGTCCGAAACGGCGGCCAGCAGCCGCTTGCGGCTTGCGTCGAGGTGCAGGCCAATAGTGGAAACGAGCCGGGCATCATCGGTGAAAACGCGGTAGTTGCCATTGTCCTGCACCTGTCCGATGGCACCACGGGTAAGGGAGCTGACGAAGTACCGGTTGGTTTTGGCGTCGTATTGCACGCCCTCTGGGTACAGAGCAGGCTGGGTGAAGGTGATGGTGTTGGGCGCAGCCGGAAAAGGAAGCGTGCCGCCATCCTCGGAGCACGAGGAAGCGAAGGCCAGCAGGCCGCTTAGCAGCAGACCAGAAAGCGCGCGCCCTGTAAGCTGGGATGCGCGGGAGGAGAAAGAGTAGGGCATAGTAGGAAGTGAGGTAAGATGGAACATAAGGTGTAAACCAGAAATACGCACTATTGGGAGTGAGCAGCGGTGCCGGGGGGCTTTTTTTCGTCGAACGGGAGATACATTCAGCCGAAATGCCCCCCACGACCTTCGGCCAGGAAGAAAGGTGCCAACCTTTCAGCCAACCGTGAGGTTATTGTGGCACATTTCAGCCGCGTCTTATGCTGCCAGTTAAGCTCACCAAAGGCAATCTGCCCACCAAAATCTGCGTCACCTGTGGACGGCCCTTCGAGTACCGTAAGAAGTGGCGCAACTGCTGGGACGAGGTGCGATACTGCGGAGAGAAGTGCCAGCGAAACCGCCCCGGTCAGCACCCGATGGAAACAAAACAACCCAGCTCCTGAGAGCCGGGTTGTTTTGGGTAAGAGTCGGAAAAAGAGTTGTTTAGTGAGTCAGCACTACGCGGCCGCTCTGGTTCTTGGCCCCGGCCCGCAGCTTGAACAGATAAGTGCCGGCTGGTAAGGCGGTGCCATCGAAGGAATGCTCGTGCCAACCGGCGGCTTCCTGGCCATTCACAAGGGTTTTTACCTTGCGGCCCATCATATCGAACACCTCCAGGCTCACGGCCCCCGCCTCGTTCAGCTGGTAGCTGAAGCGCGTGCGGTCAGAGAAGGGGTTAGGCGCCGCCAGCACCAGGTCGCGCTGGGCGAGTTGGGCGTCGGTCGTGGTAGCGGCACTTTGGGCAGCCGCGGCATCAACCGGAGCAGTGTTCCATTGGGCGTGCGTACGCGTCACGATTACCGCGAAGTCGGCGCGCCTCACTTTCTGAGCCGGCTTGAAGGTGGCGTGCAGCACCGGCCGCAGGTCGTACGGACCCTGGGTTACGCTGTAGAAGGCATTGATGATGTTCATATCCAGAGCCACCTGCACATAGCCCCGCAGGTCGGCCGGAATCTGGTCCGCATCGTCGATGGCGATACGCTTACCGTCTACTTCCACGGTCACGCTGCTGGGTATCTGCTGAGCTTTGTTTTGCAGGCCCAAGCTTTGCACCAGAGAGTAAGCCAGACTAGCCCGCGTTACGGCCGTCGAGGGGCTAAACTTGCCGGCTGACAAGGGCTGCATTACGCCGTTTTGTACCTGCTTCCGGTCGCGCAGAGCCGCGCCCTGCGCCGTCACTGACTCGGCCAGTAGCAACTCGGTGGCGCTTACGTCGCCAAAGGAAACCGCGCCGTCCAGGGGCAGGAACTGCCGTACAGCCTGGCCCATCACCAGATAGTCAGCGAGCTGAATGCGGCTCAAATCCTGCTCGGGCTTGAAGCCGTTAGAAAGCCCATCCATCAGACGCTTGCTGATGGCCATCTGAATAGAAGCCTCGGCCGGGTGGCCCACCACGTCGTTAAGCCCCTGGCTGCCAGCAGCCTGGTTCAAAGAGATAGTGCCATTTACGGTTTCGGGGAAAGCTACACCCTGCAAGCCATCGAGGCGTACCGTCCAGGTGCCGGCTTCAGGACCAGCTACGGCTACCGCGCGGCCGGGACTGATAGCGAACAGCACCGAGATGCCCGAAGCGAAGCGTTTGCCGGTTGGCGAGAGAAGTACTAGGTTAACCGGGTTGCCGGTTTCGCCCAGCAGGCCCGATACCTTGCAGCTTACCTCCAGCGAGGTAGTGCCCGGCGCTACCGTAAACGTGCGGCTGTTGGTAGCCGTAGTGGCGGGGTTATAGTTAATCGTGAAAGCCGAAGTCGCCGCGTTGGTATTCACGCTGCTGTTAAAGGTGCGGGTAGAATTCACCGTGGAGCCGTAGCCAGCCTGGCGGAAAGCCCGATCCACGGCCGCGTAGGCATTGACCATCCCGCGACCCACTTCCCACGACTCGCGGTTGGGCAGGTTTGTGGCGGTTTGCTCTATGATGGTTTTTACTTGCAGCGGCGTCAGGTTGGGGTTGGCATCCAGCATCAGGGCCACGACCCCCGCAACGTGTGGAGCCGACATCGACGTGCCGGTCAGGTGGGTGTAAAAGGGCAGGAAGGCTGGCTCGATGGCGGCGGCATCCTGCTGGGTGCTGAGTACGCCGATGGGCGAAACCGTCCGGGTCGAGATAATGTCGGTGCCGGGCGAGGTTATCGTGGGCTCATCGCGCCAGGGGAAGCTCTGGCCGTTAATCGTGACGGTGCCGCCCACGCCCTTGCGGCCGCGGGAAGAGGAGGGAGCCAAGACGCCCGCCTTATCCGAGTTGGCGACGGCGATTACCCAGGGGGCTTTTTTGTAGTTGCCGGTAATGGTGCCCGAGCCCGAGCCCGAGTTGCCAGCCGAGAACACGACCACGATGTTGCGGTCCACGCAGCGCTTGGTAGCTATGTTGATCGGGTCGCTTGGGTTGGGCTCGGTTCCAATATCAGAGGTAGTGCCGAAGGAATTGGTGATGACGCGGATATTATACTGAAACTGATTTACCAGCGCGTAATCAAACGCACCAATCACATCCAGAATAAACAGGCCCGCGCCAGTGCCGTAGCCAATGAGGTCGGCACCCGGTGCTACCCCGGCGTACTTGCCGTTGGAGGCCGCGCCCGTAGCGCCCACGATGCCGGCTACGTGTGTGCCGTGCCCGCCGGTTTGGTCGGTGTTCGGCACATTTTCGACGTAGGTAATGGGCAGCATAGCATCCTGCGCGTTCAGATTGGTCGTGCCCAGTACGTTCTGCTTCAGGTTTTTACCCAAGGTCAGGTCCGGGTGAGTGCCATCAACGCCGCTGTCATTTATCACGACGCCTATGCCCTTGCCCGACACCGGCAGACCGCCGTTGCGCTGGGTAAAGGAAGGCTCCAGGCGCACGCGCTGGGCTCCGGTCAGGGCCGTAGCGCCTTCATTGTCGAGGGTGAGAGAGCGGTTCAGGAACACGGAAACCACGCTAGGGTCAGCCGCCAGCAGGTCGATCTGCTCGCGGGTAGCCAACACCCCGGCCACTGGCAAGGCTTTTAGCGTAACACCCTGGCTAATGCCTAAAGTCTGCAACAGCTGCAAGTTGGCGGCCGTAGGGGCCCCGTCGCCCTGGAAGGTTACGACCACCTGCTGCACTCCGGCTACGTTGGTTAGAGCCGATTTGAGGTGCGAATCAATAAATGCTTGAGCGAGTACGGCCCCGGAGCTGCCCATCCAGAGCAACAAGCCGAGTAAAGTTTTCTTCATGGGTGGTTGATAGGATTGGGAGAAAGAACAATCACCGCTACCTACGAAGTCATGCGAAAACCGGATTATTTCTAAGGCTGCCTCGGCGTAAAAAGATGGTCATGTTTATACGAAAAAGTATAATATATATAATATAGATGCAATATTTAGTGCTTTAATGAGGTGCAAAATTTTGTGCAAAGATTTATAATTGTCTATAATTAATGTTACTTAATAATCAATAGGTTATGGTGTTAGCTTGTATAAGATCCTGCGACTGGCCGTAAATAAGTGAGGCGTACAGATTCAACCGTTGGAACAAAAAACGGAAATGACGGTCAAAAACCATATTTGCGGGTAGTAAACAGGCGCAGCTACTGCCTGAAAGCTCAACGCTAAACGAAGGCACGGTTAGTCGGTTGCGACCCTTGGTTAGCTACGCGCCGGCGGCGTCAGCCTAGTGTCCGCGGCGGTGGCCGGGCTCATAGATAAGGCGAAGGAAAGAGCTGAGGCGCTGCTCTTCCCGGCGCACCGGAATGCCCCCCACGATACCAATCAGCAGATTATCGGCCACGCTCACGCGCATCTGGGATCGGATGGTCAGGTCGAAGTCGCCATGCCGCCAGCCTTTATTGAACTCCAGGCCCAGAAAGTTGCGGGTGCCCGGTATCATGTAGTGAAAGCTGGTATTAAGCTGGTACGACCATTCGGTGCGACCCGTGGCGAAGTCCTGCTCGCCCTCAGGGCCGGTGTATAGGAGGGAGTGATAATTAGCCCCCCAGCGCCTAGCTGCCACGAAGAAGGGACTGTACACGTTGCCCGTAATAAATTTACGATTAAGCTCCCGAAACTCATTCATTGTCAGCTTATTGATATAGCCAATTGCCATCGACGTCTTGAGCTTTTCGGACACGAAGAACGAATACTGAAAAGCGGTTTTCAAGCCGTTTATTTTGCTTGTGGGCCGCTCAGAATTAGGGAGAGAGCCCCCCGCTGTGGCCATTGCCGTTACCGTTACCAGAATAAAAAGTCAAGGGCACCTCTACTTCCAGCCCCAGCCGATTAATGGGTGCCCACTCGTACTCCACCAGTAGCTGGTAGCTATCATAGCGCAGGTTATCAGTCAGGCCCAGGCCCACGTTCCATTCTTTTTCTCCCTTGCGAGCGCCTAAGTCGCGGATGAGGTCGATGTAAAGCGGTTCAGCGTGCAACACTTTATCCGGTTCCTGGCTATCCTCAACTTCCTCCACGTAGAGGCTGTCGAGCGACGTATTAGACTGGGGTGGGCGACCGGGTTGCTGGGCGCGCACCGTATAGGTGAAGAAGATAATACAGGGTATAAGCAGACCAAATCTTTTCATTATAGCAGCGGGTTAGCGCCGCCGCGCACAAAAACGTTGCCGTCGCGTGGGAATGGCAATATTTTTAATTATGTTTTAATAGGAGTCTGCCAGTGCTACTGCCTGCCTCATAAGAGCAGACAGAAGCGGCGGATAACCAATCTGCTCCAAGTAGCGGGAAGTGCCTTGTCTATCTGCCATCTTTGCTTTTGACTTGAATTTCTGCTGAACCAAGGAAACCACCCCATTCGCCTTGAAAGATAACCGCCGCGCCGTGGCGCTTTTGTTTACGGCCAATGCTATTTCCGGCTTCGCCCAGGGCATCACGATGCTGGCTGTGCCGTGGTTTTTTGCCCGCCAGGGCGCTTCCAGTACCTTTAATCTGTTGTATGGCTTAGTTACGTTTGCCTCCCTGTTCTGGGGCATGTACGCCGGTGCCCTCGTCGACCGCTTCGACCGGAAGCGGGTGTTTCTGGCCTCGAATATGGTGGAGGGAGTTGTGCTGCTGGGGGTGGCCAGCTACGGCTTTGCCACGGGTGGGGTGCCACTGGGGGGTATTTTGCTGGCTTTCACGACTACCGTGTTTGGCTACGGTATTCATTACCCCAACCTCTACGCCTTTGCCCAGGAAATCAGTCTGCCTCAGGACTACCCGCGCATCACGTCCACCATCGAGATTGTGGGGCAGGCTACCTCGGTGGTGAGTGGCGCGCTGGCGGCGCTGCTGCTGGAGGGCCTGCCCGTCGGTCAGACCTACAGTCTGTTTGGGACGCAGCTGGCCTTGCCTTTTTCCCTGGCGGCCTGGCCTTTGCACCAGATATTCCTGCTCGATGGCATCACCTACGCCGTGGCCGTCGGGCTCATTGCTTTTATCCGCCACCAGCCCGTTATCCTCACGCAGGTAGAGCTGGGCACGCTCTGGAAACGGCTGCGCACCGGCGTTAATTACCTCCGCGATAATCGCGCCGTGTGGGTATTCGGGCTGTTCTCGTTCTCTGTGTTCGTGGGCTTGCTGGTAAGTCTGAATGCCCTGATGCCTCTATATGTGCACAACCACCTAGGTGCCGGAGCAGCGGTATTTGGCGCGGCCGAAGTAGCCTACGCGGCCGGTGCACTGAGCGCGGGCCTATTTGTGCGGCGGGTATTTCTGCGCCATCCCACCCTGCGCTCCGTCATCGTGCTGATGCTGATAGCCGGGGTGAGCTTTGGCGTAGCGGCGGCCACGCGGTCGGTGGGGCTGTTTCTGGCGTTTTCGCTGGTGCTGGGCTTCACCAACGCCGGCACGCGTATCCTGCGCGTCAGCTACCTGTTCGTGCACGTTCCCAACGAGGTGATTGGAAGGGTAAATGGTATTTTCAACGTCGTGAACGTACTGCTGCGCACGGGCTTTATCTTACTGTTTACCCTGCGGTTTTTCAGCGTGGGTTCTAATGTGGCCTGGGGCTACGCGCTGCTGGGGGGCTTTATCGTAGCCTCGGCGGGCGTGCTGCTGGTACGCTACCGCGAGCTGAGCGCTACGCCGGTCCCTGCCTAGCCGTAGTACAGTCGTCGGGGGCAACTTCTGCCGTCGGCAACAAGCGGGGGCAAAATTGTTGAGGCACCATTGGTCGCGCCGCCCGACCTTTGTCTTTTCTCAATTGCCTGCTTTATGCCGCTTACCCAGGGTGCCCGCTACATGCTGCTCTCCACGCTGTTTTTCGCCCTCATGAATGTGTGCGTGAAGCTGCTGGCTCACTTACCCGCGCTCGAAATCATCCTGTTTCGGTCGGTCATCTCCATTATTATCAGCTATAGTACGCTCCGGCTGCTGCATATCCGGCCCTGGGGCTCCAATCATTTTTTTCTCATCGCGCGAGGCACTACCGGCGCGCTGGCCCTCATTCTTTACTTTTTCACGCTCCAGCAAATGCCCCTGGCTACGGCCGTTACCATTCAATATCTGGCTCCTATATTCACCACGGTGCTGGGGATTTTCATCGTGAAAGAAAAGGTGAAAGCCTGGCAATGGGCATTCTTCCTGCTCTCCTTTGTCGGGGTGCTGGTGGTAGAAGGCGTCGATACGCGCGTTGATCCGCTGTACCTGGCTCTTGGCGTCGTCTCGGCCGTTTTCTCTGGCTTTTCCTACAACTCTATTCGCCGGCTGAAGGGGCGGGAGCATCCGTTGGTTGTGGTATTCTACTTCCCGATGGTGGCGTTGCCCATTGCTGCCATCTACTGCCTGTTTCACTGGGTAATGCCCCAGGGTCTCGACTGGCTGTGGCTGGGACTTACCGGAGTATTTACCCAGGGCGCTCAGGTCTGCATGACCAAAGCTTACCAAGCCGAAAAACTCTCCAGCGTAGCCAATCTTAACTACGTAGGTATTCTATATGCGCTGGGTTTGGGGTTTGTGTTGTTTGGGGAAGCGTTCCGACCCGAGGTTTACCTAGGGATGAGCTTAGTATTAGTGGGCGTAGTACTGAATACATGGTACGTCCGACGCCATCGTTCCGTGCCTGAAGCTCCGGTAGCTGAGCCTATTGTTTAAAGTCTATCGGGGGGCATTTTTTAGGTTGTAGTGCAGGTCGATAGGTTATAGAGTTGTAAGTCAATCGCTTAGCTTGTTTATAAAATCAGTTTTCTGAAATAAGGCAACAGGTTTTATACTATCTGTGGTGTTGTACCGTAGCGTACACCGGGCTCTTGTTGGCATATAGCAACATATATCAGGGGCCAAGGGGAGTAACAGGTTGGCTTTTACACATACACTTCTTTTTGAACTAGATTTTGCACACTTAAAATACAAGCGTTATAGAAATAGTATCATGTTTTAACGTAACAAATACTTATTTGAATGATATTAATACTTATTATTAGGATTTACTAAATACGAATGCAATCTTAACTACGTATAGAGATAATCAAAACTTTTCACCCATTAATCCAAGAAATTATGTCCAAAATCACCCACAAGACCCCCGAGGCGGAAAATGCTCAGGAGGAAGTAATGGTGCCCTTGCAGCGCCGTTCATTTTTGCGTTATTCTGGGGCCGGCTTAGCATTGACTGGTCTCGTGTTGGCAGGCTGCGATGATGACAGGCTGAATGACATTTTCAAAAAAGTTGACAGACGTAGCGGCCTAGTTAATGTAGGCAGCGGTGATTTTGGTATTCTGAACTATGCTTACGCGCTGGAGCAGCTGGAAGCCGCTTACTATGCGAAAGTGTTGCAAAATCAGTATTACCTCAATGCCACGAAGGCCGAAAGAATAATTCTTAAGGACCTTGCTGACCACGAAAGGATTCACGCTCAATTTTTAAAAGCTGCTATCAAAGCCGCTGGTGGCATGCCCATCAAAGATCTGACCCCTGACTTCTCTTCTGTCGACTTTGCTAACCGGGCTAGTGTGTTAGGTACTGCTAAGGCCTTCGAAGACCTGGGCGTATCGGCTTATAATGGCGCTGGTAAACTCATCAGTAACCCAGCTCATTTGACTATTGCCGGTAAGATTGTTTCGGTTGAAGCTCGCCATGCAGCGCTCATCCGTGATCTGATACAGTTTGGCACTTTCGTTGGGCCCGATGTAGTGGATCCTTCCAATGGTCTGGAAAAATCGAAGTCGCCAGCTGAAGTCGCCGCCGTCGCCAATACTTTCTTGGTAGAGGGCTCGAAAATCGACGTCAGCAATCTGCCCAAAGACTAAGCTGTGCTAAGTCTGTCACATCCATTCCTTCCATCGCTAAAAAGTCTTACCCCATGAATATTCTCAAAATCATTACCGAAATCGAGAAAGTAGATCCAGAAGTCTACGAGCGTCTCGACCAGCGCCGCCAGATGTTCAAGCATTTCGCTGGTTTCGGCAAAAAAGTCGCCGTAGCCGCTGTGCCGCTGGCTATGGGCTCTATGTTCCAGAAGGCCTATGGCCAGTCTGGAGGCCTCAGCAAGCAAATTCAGGATGTTTTGAATTTTGCTCTGCTCCTAGAATACCTGGAGTTCTACTTCTATGATATGGGCCTGAAGTCAGCCGGTCTGAACTCGGGCCTGACGGGCCAGAACCGGGCTAGCATCAACACTATCCTCGAAGACGAGCGGAAGCACGTTGCTTTCCTGCGTTCAGTGCTAGGTAGCGCGGCCATCGCCGATCCTACCGCTAATGCCTTCGACTTTACAGGCGCTAAAGGCGGAAAACGCGCGCCATTGTTTGCCGACGTATTTACCAACGCTGGCACTTTCCTGGCCGTGGCCCAGGCTTTGGAAGACACTGGTGTGCGTGCTTACAAAGGTGGAGCACCGTTGCTCATGAGTAACAACACTGTACTGGAAGCGGCTCTAAATATTCACTCTGTAGAGGGTCGTCACGTCTCGCACATACGTACCATCCGCCGCGGTGGACCACAGGCTGAGCCTGGAAATCCACAGACTATGCCTCAGAGCTGGATTTCTGGCAATGACAATGGCGGTCCGGCACCAGCTGCAACAGCAGCGGTTTATGGTCCTGGTAACCCAGCCAGCATGTTCCCTGGCGAGGAAAACGTTGTACAGGCTGGCATAAATGTTCAGGGCCTTAGCCAGGTATCGCCATCGGAGGCCTCTGAGGCCTTCGACGAGCCACTGGATATGGGAACGGTGCTTGCCATCGCCGGCAACTTTATCAAATAAGCGAGAACTTAGTTCGCTTACCTTATCAAAGGACAGCCCCCAGGGCTGTCCTTTTTTGTTTTACACAAAGCAAAAATCCGCGCAGCCATACGGTAATTCAGTTGCTTATAAAACCACGGGGCAACCCTATTGCTCCAGATTCTATCTACCTTGACGAAGTCTGAACTATCCGCCTGATGCGCTCCTATCTACTTTTTGCCTTAGTCTTATGCAAGGCTATCCTTTTAACTACAGTAAGTAGCTACGCCGGTATCATCCGGGGCCGCGTGACGGACGAGCAGGGGGCGGCGCTGGCTTTTGCCAACGTGGCGGTGCGCACCACCGCCACCAGCACCGCCACTAATGAGCAAGGCAATTATCAGCTAAAATTGCCCCCCGGCCGCTATGAACTGGTTTTTCAGTACGTGGGCTATAAGCCTCGCACCGAAGCCGTGCAGGTAGCCGGCGGCGACACGCTTACCGTGCTGAACGTGAGTCTGCAAACCGAGACCTACAACGTGGGCGAAGTGCTAGTGCGCTCCACCGACCGCGACCCAGCTTACGCGCTGGTGCAGCACGCCATTCAGTGGCGGCGCTACCACCGGGCAGAAATAGCAGCCTTTTCGGCCCGTACCTATATTAAGGCCATCATTCGTCTAACCGATGTGCCGGGCAAGATTCTGGGTATTATCAAGACCGATCCTAGCTTGAAGCCGGGCGTGGTGTACTTGTCGGAGTCGGTGTCGGAGCTGTCGTTTCGCCAGCCCAACCAGATTCGGGAGCGTATGATTTCCTCGCGGGTGAGCGGGAGCAGCAAGGGCTTCAGCTTTAACCGGGCCTCTGGGCGCAGCTTCAATTTCTACGATAACCTCATCCAATCCGGCTTTTCGGAGCGGGGGTTCGTGTCGCCCGTGGCCCAGAACGCCATGCTGTTTTACCGCTACGAGCTGATGGGCACCAGCACCCAGGATGGGCGGCAGATTCACAAAATCCGCGTGACGCCCCGCCGCCGCAACGATCCGGCTTTCACGGGCTTTATCTACTTGGTTGATGGTACCTGGCGGCTGCACAGCCTGGAGCTGAGCCTGAATCAGAACTCAGGTATTGAGTACGTGGAGAGTATTCGCATCGCCCAGCAGTTTGCGCCCGCGCCGGGGCCGTCGGATGTGTGGGTGATGCAGTCGCAGAAAGTGAGCTTGGTAGGGGAGGGATTTGGGTTTAAGGGCAACGGCTCTTTTAACGCCATCTTGTCTGACTACCGCGTCACGCCTACGTACCCCAACCGCCCCGACGAGAAAGTAGTCGCCGCCGCGCCCGTGGCCGCCACGGCTACGCCCGCGCCGGTCGGCCGCGAAACCGTGACCGACGTGAAGAAGCAGCGCCCGGAGCTGGGGGGCATTTCTCGCCAGCTGCGCCAGCAAACCAAGCTGGCTGATAAGCAGCTGGAGCAGCAAGCCCGCGCGGCTGGCATCGAGCCGCTGGCCAAAGGTGAAGTAATGCGCGTAGAAGAGGGTGCCAACGAGCGTGACTCGGCGTACTGGGCCCAGATCCGGCCCATCCCGCTCACCGACGAAGAGTCCCGCGACTACCAGGTAAAAGATAGCACGGAGGTTATTAAAAAGTCCAAACCCTACCAGGATTCCCTGGACCGCAAGCGCAACCAAGTGGAGCCGATAGAGGTGTTGCTCACCGGGTATGAGTACTCCAACTCGTTCCGGCGGCGTACCGTGCGCCTGGAGCCCATCTTCAACACCTTGCAGTACAGCACCGTAGAGGGCGTCATTGTGAACGCGCAAGCCACCTACACCCAGCGCTTCGAGGACCGCCGCAACTACTCGTTTACCCCAACCCTTCGCTATGGCTTCGCGGCCAGGCTGTTCAGCCCGAGCCTGGCGGGTGGCTATACCTACAAGCCACTGTCGTTTACCAGAATTGGCTTCGTGGTAGGCCGCACCATCGAAAACTTTGACCCCGCCAGCCAACTTACGCCGTTTATCAACACCCAATACACGCTGCTGCGCAACACCAACTACGCCAAATACTACCAACGCGACGGGGGCGAAATCAACTTCCGCACTGAGCTGGTTAATGGACTGACACTACGCACTGCCCTGGGCTACGCTGACCGCCAAGAGTTGCAAAACGCCACGATAAAAACCATCGTGGACGTGCCCGGTCGCGCTTTTACCCCTAACGACCCCATAAACGAAGAGCTGCCGGGCGGCACCAGCTTCGGCCGCAGCCAGTCGCTGACCGCCTTTGCCGAGCTGCTCTGGCAGTCGGGGCAGCAGTATATTATTCGACCTACGGGCAAGTTTAATCTGGGCTCCAAGTATCCAACCTTTCGTTTGGGCCTGCGCCAGAGCTTCGGGGGCGTGCTCGGCTCTGATGTGCGCTACTCGCGCCTGGAAGGTGGGCTGCGCAAGACCTTGGAGCTGGGGTTATTCGGTGAAAGCAACTTCGACGTGACCGTGGGGGGCTTTTTGGGCCAGCCCCAGCTCTCGTTTATGGACTATCGTCACTTCGCCGGCAACCAAACCATTTTTGCCGCCGACTTCAACCAGTTTCAGTTGCTCGACTACTATACTTTCAGCACGCGCCGCAGCTACATCGAAGGCCATTATAACCACCATTTCAACGGTTTCTTCCTGAATAAAATCCCCTTGCTGCGTCGTCTGAAGTGGCAGGAAGTAGCCTCGCTGAACTACCTGCGTACACCTACCGTGGGCCACTACGTGGAGCTAGGCGCAGGCGTCGAGCATATCTTCAAGCTCTTTCGGGTAGATGTGTATACGGCCCTGCGCTCGGGCCAGAAGTTGGACACCGGCATCCGCATCGGGGCTGGTTTTTAACGACTTGTGGTGTAGAGACGCGTATTCGCGTCTCACTCGTTGCTGATGTTGAACGATAATCGTCTGCCTCTCAGCCTGGCCTCCGTCCGCCTTTCATTCTAGATATGGCGTCCGCGGAGCGAAAGACTTTAGGCCCACCGAACGAGGAGCGGGCCCACAACTCATGATGGGTAAGACGGTCCTTCCTTCGGGCCGCCAGATGAGGATGAAAGCTAAAAACGACCACGACGACTAGACGCGAATACGCGTCTCTACACTGTTCGGATTTGAAAAGCTGATAGAGCTACACAGGCCAACTCAGCTTATCTTGACAACAAAAAAAGAGAAGATGAACAGAAGAGTATTTCTGCGTAATAGCGGCCTGGCTGGCGTCGCCCTTTCCACGCTCTCCCTCAGCGCCTGCTCCACCGAGCCCAAAGACGCCAAAACCGCCGCTGATACGTCTGCCGATACGGCCGATACCTTCGCCCTCAACGAAGCTACCGTAGCCGACCTGCAGGAGAAAATGCGCGCCGGCCAGTATTCCGCCCGCGACCTGACCGAGCTGTACCTGCGCCGCATCGAGGCCATGGACAAAAAAGGCCCCCAGCTCCGCGCCGTCATCGAGCTGAACCCCGATGCGCTTACCATTGCCGAGCAGATGGATAATGAGCGCAAAGCGGGCAAGGTGCGAGGCCCCCTGCACGGCATTCCGGTGCTCATCAAAGACAACATCAACACCGCCGACCAGATGCAGACCACCGCCGGCGCGCTGGCTCTGGTCGGTAATAAAGCCCCCCAGGATGCCTTTATTGTCAAAAAACTGCGCGAGGCCGGGGCCGTAATTCTGGGCAAAACCAACCTGAGCGAGTGGGCCAACTTCCGCTCCACGCGCTCGACCAGCGGCTGGAGCAGCCGTGGGGGGCAAACCAAGAATGCCTACATTCTCGACCGCACGCCCAGCGGTTCCAGCTCCGGCTCGGGCACGGCCGCAACCGCCAACTTCTGCGCCCTGGCCATCGGCACCGAAACGGATGGCTCCATCGTGTCGCCGGCCTCGTGCAACGGGCTGGTAGGCTTTAAGCCCACGGTGGGTTTGTGGAGCCGCACGGGCATTATTCCTATCTCCGCTACCCAGGATACCGCCGGCCCCATGACGCGCACCGTCCGCGACGCGGCCATCCTGCTCTCAGCCCTCGCTGGCCCCGACGCGGCCGACCCCATCACCCAGGAAAGCACTGGAAAAGTGGAGGCGGACTACACCAAATTCCTCGATGCCAAAGCGCTGGGGGGCAAAATCATTGGAGTAGAGAAGTCGCACCTGGAGGGTACTTCCGACGCCATTCCTCTTTTCGAAAAAGCTATTGAAGTACTCAAAGCCCAGGGCGCTACCATCGTGGAAGTAGAGGTGCTCAAACAGGTCAACCCATTGGGCGAGGCCGAGTACGACGTACTGCTCTACGAGTTCAAGGACGGCGTGAATAAGTACCTGGCCACGGCCAATGCCAAGGTGAAAACCCTAGCCGACGTGATTGCCTTCAACAAGCAAAACGAGCCGAAATCCATGCCTTTCTTCAAGCAGGAAATCCTGGAAGCCTCCGAGAAGCTGGAAGACCTGAGCAGCCCCAAATACTTGGCTGCCCTGCGCAAATCGCACTCCGGTGCCCGCCAGGCCATCGACTCGGCCCTGCGCGACAACAAGCTGGTTGCCATCATCGGCATCACCAACAGCCCCGCCCCCGGCATCGACCTGATCAATGGCGACTCCTGGCCCGGCCCCGGTTTCTCCTCGCCGGCCGCTATGGCTGGCTACCCGCACATCACGGTGCCCATGGGTCAGGCCCACGGACTGCCGGTGGGCTTGTCCTTCGTCGGCCCGGCGTACGGGGAGGCGGGGTTACTAAGCGTGGCCTACGCCTACGAGCAGGCCTCGAAGCAGCGTAAGGCACCGGAGTTTCGGGAGCCTTTTGTGGGCTAAAAGAACCAAATTCCACGTAGCAGTTGCTCGAAATGGATGAGTACCTGCTACGTGGAATTTTTATGAAATAGTAAAAGATTCCAAGGCTACAGAAGCTGCTATTGTCTCAGCCAAGCTTCGTGAGCATCCCAATACCAGCCAACTTGCGTCTTCTTGGTGATACAAACACCAAGAATGATCCGTGGCAAATGTGTAGGTTGGAAAGTCGTTTTCTTGCTGCAAGATGTCGTCCAAGTCGGTAGCGATACCTGACTCAAACCATGATTCTAAGCCGTCATCCGTGAAGTGATATTTGCCGTCTTCAGCATCTCCATAAAAATACGTTGCCGTATCGGCGCCAAGAAGTGCCACTAGGCTTTGAATGAATGCTTTATCAAATGCTTCGCTGCCACCTAAATGCGGTGGCCAGTGATTACCATATGCTTTAAAGATAGCTTCAGAATTAAAGGTTGCGTCGTAGGGCAAGCCGAGTTGTTGCGCAATTTCTCTGTATGTGATATGCTCTAAGTTCTCAGGTGGAGGGTTGCCGTTTACGATGCCATACTGGTTCCAGAAGTAAACTCGCGCATTTAAATCTTGAATGGTTCGCGTTGAAAATGAATACTGCTCGATTGGCACTCCTCGATCAATGCCGAGTGGTAATAGAATGACGAGGTAAGCCCCGAAGCCATGAGGTAAAAACCGGGCTGCGGAATTGTCGTTGCGAAGCTCTGAACTAGCAAGCCAGTTCAGTTGTGTGTCTATAGCAATGGATTTGAGACTCATAGAATAGGAGCGATTAGAAACCTGTACCTTTGCAGCTTCATAGCAAAGTAGGATGATTTCCATTAACGACCTAGACTTCCATTTTGGCTCGCGTACGCTCTACGACAAGGCCAGTCTCCACATAAAGCCCAAAGACAAAATCGGCCTGATTGGGCTGAATGGCACGGGCAAATCTACGCTGCTGCGCATTCTGGTGGGCGAGTACAAGCCTGATGGCGGCAGCATTCAGATGGGGAAAGAAGTGTCGTTGGGCTTCCTGAATCAGGATTTGCTCAGCTACGATACCCACGAGAGCATTCTCAACGTGGCCATGCAGGCCTTTGAGGAAGCCCTGAACGTGCAGAAGAAAATTGACCAGATTCTAGTCGAGTTTGAGCATAACTACCACGACGACCTTGTGCAGAAGCTCGCCGATTTGCAGGAGCGCTTCGAGGCCCTGGGCGGCTACACTATGCAGGCCGAGGCCGAAGAAATTCTGGAAGGTCTGGGCTTCACAACCGAGGAGCTACAGCGGCCGCTCAAAACCTTCAGCGGTGGCTGGCGGATGCGGGTAATGCTGGCCAAGATTCTGCTCCAGAAACCCTCGCTGCTCCTGCTCGACGAACCGACCAACCACCTGGACCTTCCCAGTATTAAGTGGATCGAGAACTACCTGGCTGACTACCTGGGGGCCGTTATCATTGTATCGCACGACCGCGAGTTTCTGGACCGTACCAGCAACACGACGGTGGAGGTGACGGGGGGCAAATTGGTGCAATACGCTGGCAACTACACGTATTATCTGGAGGAAAAGGAAGAGCGCAACGCCATTCAGAAAGGCGCTTTCGAGAACCAGCAGGCCCAAATCAAGCAGGCGGAGAAGTTCATTGAGCGCTTTAAAGCCAAAGCCTCCAAAGCCAAGCAGGCCCAAAGCCGCGTGAAGATGCTCGACAAGCTGGAGCGCATCGACGACGTGGCCAACGACGCGGCCCGCGTAAACATCAAGTTTAACTTCACGGTGCAGCCCGGCCGCCACATCCTGCGCATGGAGCACGTGGGCAAGAAGTACGGCGAAAAAATCATCTTCCGCGACACCAACCTGCACATCGAGCGCGGCGACAAAATTGCGCTCGTCGGGGCCAATGGTAAGGGTAAATCCACGCTCATGCGCCTGGTGGCGGGGCAGGAGGCACCCTCCAACGGCAACCACCAGCTCGGCCACAACGTGATTATGTCGTTCTACGCCCAGCACCAGCTGGAAAGCCTGAACGTGAACAACGAGATTTTGCAGGAGATGAATGAGGCCGGCTCCAAGCGCAATGAGATGGAGCTGCGCTCCGTGCTGGGCTCTTTCCTCTTCACCGGCGAGCAGGTCTACAAGAAGATCAAGGTGCTCTCAGGGGGCGAAAAAAGCCGCGTGGCGCTGGCCAAAACGCTGATTTCGGAAGCCAACTTCCTCCTGCTCGACGAGCCGACCAACCACCTGGACATGCAATCGGTGAACATCCTGATTCAGGCCCTGGAGCAGTACGAAGGCACCTACATCGTCATCAGCCACGACCGTTTCTTCGTGGAAAATGTGGCCAACAAGATCTGGTTTATCGAGGACTTCCAGCTCAAGGAATACCCCGGCACCTACTCCGAGTTTGAGCAGTGGATGGAAGACCGCGACAAAGCCGCCAAAAAAGCGGCTCTAAATGCCCCCCAGCCTTCCACCAAAGCGGCATCCAATCAAAAGTCAGCACCCGCTAAAGCCGAGCCGGCCAAATCAACCAGCAACGGCAGCGCCAAAAGCAGCCGGGAGCTACAGGAAGTAGAAAGCCGCATCACCACCCTGGAAAAAGAGCTGGCCCAGTACGAAGCCCAACTCGCCGACCCCGGCATCTACAGCAACGCCGCCCAACTGAAAGACGCCACGCTGAAATTTGAGCAAGTACAGAAGGAGTTGACTGCCCAGACTAAGCGTTGGGAAGAGTTGGTGTAAGGAAATTTGAAGTAATCTTGTAGATAGAAAAAGCCCCCCAGAAGTATTTCTGGGGGGCTTTTTATTTGTAACGTCTAAAGTGTTTATGAAGTAGTGAAAATCTGTGATCTTACAGTTTTACTTTTGCTTTGTCACTGATTTTAATTTTATAATTTAGAAATACTTGTATCGGCACTATTTCACAAACGCTCAGTTAGCAGAAGCTACTTTCGCTGTATTATACATTGATAATTTCTTTTGCTTTGGCAGCCAATTCACAATAAAAAGAAGAGTCATTATTTATTTCACTGAAGTGTTTGCCGCCTATAGGTCTTCTGTTCAGACCAGTATCCAATTTAAGATATTTGATTAGCAATATCAGCTTTTTGACACCGTTCTTGTCTGCGTCCTCAAGTCTTTTAATAATTGCATTAAGGATTATGTCATAGGAATTATAAGCATCCCAAAGTATATCTGCGCAAACGGTCATTTCATGAATAGTATCCGCTTCAACAATCTGATCTATTAGAATCTCGGCCTGTTGATCAAAGATTTTATCTGGCCCAAATTTAGTAACAGCAATACCTAACTTGTTCGCTGTTTTAAAATACGCGTCAATGTTTGATTCTTTGGAGTAATTAAACTTTTTCTTATTGAAGTCAGGATAGTTGCTTCTAGGACAACGAGGTATATTATCAATCATGATGGTTTTATATTTCGGCTAACATTTAGATCCTCGCTACTAGCGGGATGCGTTACTCGCGGATAGATTTTCTCCGCACGCAAGTAGGTAGCGAGGAGCATACCAAACAAGTCTGCTACCCGCTACTGTGGCACTACAGACCCAAGCTAGCGAGTGGAAAGGCAGGGCGGGTTCGTTGAGCCACATGGGTACAGATTTTTGATAGTTTATCAAACCAATTTACCCCCCACACCTCCCCCTCACGGATACAGCAGATACATCAGGCGCCGCTGCTTATACTGGCTGAGATGCGGCGCCCAGGATGCGCGGATCTCCTTGGCCGACTTGCCGGCTCCTATCTGTTGGCGAAACTCAGCCACGCCAGCCAGCTTGTTGATGTCGTTTATTTCCTTGCTGAGGGTACGGTCGAAGAACTGGGCTTTGTTGGGGGAGGCGCGGTACAGCTCCTGCATCCATTCGATGTTGATGAGGCGGGTGGTGCGTAGCTGGCGGGCGTCGAAGCGGCGCAGGTCGAGGCCGTAGCAGGTTTGGTCCATGAACAGGGGCGTTTCGCTCATGCCCTTGATGCTGGTAGGGGTGAAGGAAAACGGGTATTTGCCCTTCAGGTGGGGGCTGCCCAGCACCGTGAACGGAAACTGCGTGCCCCGGCCCAGGTTGATGTAAGTCCCCTCAAACAAGCACGTCGATGGGTACAGCAGTACACTCTGCTGGGTATTGAGGTTGGGGGAAGGCGGCACCGGCAGCGTGTATTCCAGGTCGTGGCGGTAGTTTTTGACTTGCACGATGCGAAGCCGGCAGGTGCGCTTGTCGAGCAGCCAGCCTTCCCCGTTTATCATCTGGGCAAACTCGGCGATGGTGAGGCCGTGGGCAATGGGAATCGGAAACTGCCCGATGCCCGACTTGTACTGCATGTCCAGCACGGGGCCGTCGATGAGGTAGCCATTGGGGTTGGGACGGTCCAGAATCAGTAGCTCCTTGTTGTTCTCGGCGCAGGCCTCCATGATATTGCGCAGCACATTGATGTAGGTATAGAAGCGCACGCCCACGTCCTGCACATCAAACAGCATCACGTCCACGTCGGCCAGGTCTTTGGCAGAGGGCTTACGCTTGGGGCCGTAGAGGGAAATAATTTTGATCCCTGTGGCCGCATCCACTTCGTTCTGCACCTTCACGCCGGCGCTGGCATTGCCCCGAAAACCGTGCTCGGGCCCAAACACCTTCACGATATTGACGCCCCGCTTCTGAAGGCTGTCGACGAGGTGGCGCCGGCCGATGATGGTGGTGAGGTTGGCCAGTACGCCCACGCGCTTGCCTTTCAGATAGGGGAGGTACTGCTCCGTCTGGTCGGCGCCGGTGATGATGGGGGGCGTTTTGGGCGTTTGCGGGACTGGCAGCAACGCGGTAGCCAGCCAGAGCAGGGGCGTGAAGATGTTGGGAAGCAGGGAGTTGAGCATACAAGCAAGGAGTAAAGTCACCGTTAAGATAGGAAGCCGCCAGAGACCAGCGTGGCATGTGCTCTGGTGTTACACCGTACTTGCGCGCCGAGGTGCAGACTATGAAGTGGCTCGTCTGAGGGCGCATAACCCGTGGCAAGTCCTATCTTCGCCCTTATGCGTCGCTACCTCTTCCTCCTTCTCCTTGCCACCGCCTGCGTCCCCCTGGGCACGCCCATCACTGACCCCAACGCCGCCCGCTCGCCCGGCCAGCAGCGGCCCCCGGAATATTACGCCGACAAAACCCTGCGCTACCAAGACTTCATATACAACCCCGATGTAAAATCGGTGCAGTGCTACGTGGCTACGGGCCAGCCCACGGAGGTATTTCAGCCGCCCGTGGCGCCCTTGCAGGGGCAAAGCTTCACCCTGGAGTTTGACTTGCTGGGTGCCCAGTCGGAGCGGCTGACGGCCAAGCTCGTGCACTGCGACGTGGACTGGAAGCCCTCCGTGCTCACGGATATGCAGTTCCTGAACGAGATAAACGAGTTTCTTATCACCGATTACCGCACCGGTGTAGGTACCAAAGTGCCCTTTTACCACTACCGCCTGCGGGTGCCGCCGGTCAAGATTAGCGGCAATTACCTGCTGGTGGTGCAGAGTGCGGGCCGGGTGCCGCTGGTGAGTCGGCGGTTGCTGGTGTACCAGAACGACGTGGAGGTAGACCTACGCCAAGGTATTCCGGTGGCGGGGGAGGAGCGCTACACCTTACAGCAGGTAGACTTTGCTATCCGCTACGGCGCCATGAACCTGGTGAACCCGGCCCAGGAAGTAAAGGTGATTCTGCGGCAGAACTTCCGCTGGGATAACGCCAAAATCAATCTGCGTCCCACTTTTGTACGCGACGCCGAGCGGTTGCTGCAGTACCAGTATTTCAACTTCGAAAACACGTTTCCGGGCCTGAGCGAGTTTCGCTTCTTTGATACTCGCTCCCTGCGCGTGCTCGGCCAGGGCATGGCCAAGCTAGACCCTGAGGCCAATCCCCGCGCCGTGCTGCTGACGCTGGAAGGCAGCCGCCTAGGCCAGGGCTACACCCAGTACGACGATATCAACGGACAGCGCGTGTTTGAGAACCGCGAGTACGGCAACGGCGACTCCAACGCCGACTATGCCGATGTCACCTTTCAGTTGAAGGCAGAGCAACCCGCCGCGAGTCCCGTGTATATCATTGGCGCCCTCACCGATTGGCAGTTTAAGGAGGAGTTCAAGCTCACCTACGACGCTGCCAACCAGATTTATAGCACTACAGCTCTGCTCAAACAAGGCTACTACAACTACTACTACGCCACCCAGACGCCCCAGGGCCCGAACAGCGTGCCGTGGGAAGGCAGTCACCAGGAAACGGAGAACCAGTATGATCTGCTGGTGTATTACCGTCCGCCTGGCACCCGCTCCGATTTGCTGATTGGCTATCAGGTCATAACTGTGAACGGTCGCCGGCCCTGAAAATAGTCTTTTTTAGTTAGGAGGGAATCAAAAAAAGCCCCCCGCACTCCATCTTGTCCTTCTGAAACACGAAGAGAATCTGGTGGAGTGCTGGGGGGCTTTTTTGATGCCGAAAAGGGTTTTTTAGGCACCGATACGCTTGTTTACTACTTAGCTACAAACAGGTTTCTGCTTAGCAAGTATCTGTAACTATGAGCTACATAGGAATATATAGTTGCGGTAAGGTATTGCCTGAGGTAAGCAGTGCAACCATTCAGCTACGTTGTCGTTGCAGGAACACTTTCCCATACCCTGCTTCTTCCACGCCTCCAGACTAGCGCTGGGGGGCTTTTTTGCCACCCACTCCTATGAAAAGATCCTTCCTCTTCGCTAGCAATGCAGCGTTCCTGCTGTTGCTGGCGGCCTGCACGACCAACCCCGTCACGGGCAAAAAGCAAGTCAGCCTGATGTCGGAAAGCCAGGAGGTAGCGCTGGGCCAGCAGTCCGACCCACAGGTGATAGCCCAGTTTGGCTTGGTAGAGAATCCTGCTTTACAACGTTTTATTCAGGATAAGGGCCAGAAAATGGCCGCTATTTCGCATCGGCCAGAACTTAAGTACGAGTTTAAAATCGTCGATTCGCCGGTAATCAATGCCTTTGCTGTGCCCGGCGGCTACGTGTATTTCACGCGGGGCATTATGGCGCACTTTAATAATGAGGCGCAGTTTGCGGGCGTATTAGGCCACGAAATCGGCCACATCACCGCCCGCCACTCGGCCCAGCAGCAAACCAAAGCTACATTTGGACAATTGCTGCTTATCGGCGGCATGATTGCCTCGCCCCAGCTGGCCCAATATGGTGAGCAGGCCATGCAGGGCTTACAGGTATTGTTCCTCAAATTCGGTCGTGACGACGAGCGCGAATCCGACCGTCTGGGCGTGGAGTATTCCACTAAAATCGGCTACGACGCCAAGCAGATGGCCGATTTTTTCCTCACGCTTCAGCGCGAACAGGAGAAAGCCAGTGCCGGCGCCGAGCCCATTCCCAGTTTCCTCTCCTCCCACCCCAACCCCGAAGACCGCTATAATACGGTAAAGCAGCTCGCCGCCGAGACCCAGCAGCAGGTCGGTGCGACCAACCTCGCGGTCGGTCGTGACTCCTACCTGCGTATGATTGAGGGCTTGATCTATGGTGAAGATCCTAAGCAGGGCTTCGTCGAGAATAATACCTTCTATCATCCAGAGCTAAAGTTTCAGTTTTCTGTTCCCACCGGCTGGAAGCACCAAAACTCCCCCCAGCAGTTTCAGATGGCTGCCCCCGATGGTAAGGCTATGATGTTGCTGACTCTGGCCCCCGGTGAGTCGTTGGAAGCGGCAGCCCAGCAGATGGTGCAGCAGTTTAAGTTGCAGCCCGTCGAGTCGAAGCAGGTGACGGTGAACAGCTTTCCAGCCCTGGCCATCGTGGCCGACCAGGTGGCCGACCAACAACAGCAACAGCCTCAGCAACAGCAACAACAGGCACCGGCCGTGCGCACGCTTATCTACCTCATTCAGGATGGCAAAACCATCTATGCGATGATCGGAGCCAGCAGCGGCCCGGATTTTGCCACTTACTTCCCGACGTTTAGCAGCTCGATGCAAAACTTCCGCCGCCTCACCGACGCCGACAAGCTTAACCGCCAGCCTGAACGCGTCCGGATAAAGTCGGTAACCAGCGCCACCACCTTGTCGCAGGCCCTGACCCGCTTCCAGGTACCTAACGACCGTCTGGAAGAAACGGCCATCCTGAATGGCATGCAGCTCACCGACCGCCTGACGGCCGGTACGCTGATCAAGGTGGTAGCGAAATAAAATATAGCAGCCCTTCCATTTAGAGCGAGGAATACCTGCTGACTTTCTGTCTTTTCATTAGCCCGGCGGCCACCTCACTCACTACTCTTCCCTATGCAATCCACCCACTTTCGTCGTTTGAGTGCCGCAGCTTTGCTGACCGCACTCCTGCCCCTGACCAGCGCTATCAGCCTGAACCCGGACCCTACCAAAGCAGCCGCACCCGTGCAAGGTGCGCAGCCCGATCCGCAGATTGTGGCGCAGTTTGGTCTCCTTGATAATGCCAAGCTACAGAGCTACATCGATAGCAAAGGCATGGAAATGGGCAGAATCTCCGACCGGCCCGCCGACGTCAAGGGCTTTACTGTCGTCGATTCGCCGGTCATCAATGCCTTCGCCACGCCCGATGGGCATGTGTATTTTACGCGGGGCATCATGGCCCACTTTAACAATGAGGCGCAGTTTGCCGGCGTGCTGGGCCACGAAATTGGCCACATCACGGCCCGCCACGGCCAGAAGCAGCAAACGCGCTCTACCGTTGCCAATGGAGCTATTCTACTGGGTTCCATCTTCTCGCGGCGTATTGCCTCTATTGCTCAGCCAGCCCAGCAGGTGGTCGGTCTTGGCCTGCTCAAGTACGGCCGCGACGACGAAAACGAATCCGACCAGCTGGGCGTGAAGTATTCCAGCAAAATCGGCTACGACCCGGCCTCCATGGCTGATTTCTTCCTGACCTTGCAGCGCACCGAGCAGAGCAGCGGCGCGTCCCCCATACCTACCTTTCTTTCGTCGCACCCCAACTCCGCCGACCGGTACCAAAACGTAAAAAAGCTGGCCCAGCAGGCTGAGCAGCAAGCTGGCCGTCAGCTGGCCGTGAACCGCGAGCAGTATTTGCGCCTGATTGAAGGCTTACCTTATGGCGAAGACCCACGCCAGGGCTACGTGGAAGCCGGCACCTTTTACCACCCCGACCTGAAGTTTCAGTTTCCGATTCCGTCGGGCTGGAAGTCGCAAAACTCGCCTTCGCAGTTTCAAATGGGCGAACCAAATGGCAAGGCAATCCTAGTGCTGCTGCCCGCCCCCGGCAACTCCCTGGATGCCGCCGCCGAAGCGCTGGTGAAGCAGCTAAGTCTGCAATCGCCTCAAGCCCAGCGCACCACTATCAACAGCTTCCCAGCCATCGCTATCCAAGCCGACCAGGTGCAGCAGGCCCAGAACGGGCAGCAAGGCGTAAGTGCCCGCACGCTCACCTACCTCATCCAGGATGGCCAAACCATCTATGCTCTGGTAGGCCTCACTTCGCCCACCGATTTCAACACATATGCCCCCCAGTTTCAGCGTAGCGCCCAGGGTTTCGCCCGTCTCACCGACGCCAGCAAACTGAACCGTCAGTCAGAGAAAATTCGCATCAAGACGGCCGCCAAAGCTACTACGCTGGCCCAGGCGCTGGCCGCCAACGGTATACCTGCCGCCCGCCGCGAAGAGCTTGCCGTGCTGAATGGTATGAAGCTAACCGATCCTCTAAGCGCGGGATCGTTGTATAAGGTGGTGGGGAAGTAGGGTTATCTTTTAATAAAATAAATAAGGAGAGGCCGTTTTCAGCCTCTCCTTATTTATTTTACTTATTCTGTTTTATAATGTTTTTCAATTCATTGATTGAATATGGTTCTTTGCGTCTGTGAAGCATTGCGTGGCAATTAGGACAAACAGGTATTAAATCATCAAGGGGATTTATCTTATAATTATCTCATATTGCTGAAATAGGTTTTATATGATGTACTTGAATATAATTTTTTCCTATTATGCCATAAGTTTTCTCAAAATTAAATTCACACGATTTACAAATAAAGCCATAATGTTCGATGCAAGCTTGTCGGGCGTTTCTATTCCTTTCGTAAGCATTTATAAATATTTGTTTTTTAGCGCCTTCGTACAGTTCTGTTACTTCTTCTGGTAGAGTCTGTTCATTCTTTGTTTCATCAGTAGCGGTAGAAACATGACTTAATTCTGGAAATTCTACGTTTTCCAATGCTAGACGTAATTCGGGTCTTAGATGCCAAACGAAACCTCTGGTTGGACTCTTTTGTCCTTCAAATAGAATATGCCAGCCTTGAAAGGCTCTATCACTGATTGAAATATTAGATAACTGTTCTGCTAGTTTTTTTCCTAACCTACCCACTAATGAATTTGCGGCTACAAAGTGTCTGTAGCCTAACGCTTCAGCGACTTGTGGAGCTGTGATACCTGTTTCATTACCGTAGGCCATGTCAAGCAATCTATTCTCCGCATCTGTTAATGGCTTGCAATTAGTCAACGCGGCTAAAAAATCACCTTTTGAGTATCTTTTCATAAAAAGCAACAACCTAAACGCCCCGACCGAATACCGGCCAGGGCGCTTAAGTTACGAAGTGGCTACCGAAGAGACGCCCTCTTTAAGCTTTCTTCAAAAACTCGGTTTTCAGCACCATCATGTTGCCCCCAGCGCGGCCTTCAATTTCCTGCGGGCTGTTGGTGAGGCGAATGTTTTTGACCATCGTGCCACGCTTAAGGGTGAGCGAGGAGCCTTTTACCTTCAAGTCTTTGATAGGCGTAACAGAGTCGCCTTCGTTGAGCAGGGTGCCATTGCTGTCTTTTACGTCCATGGGGGGGGGATTTTTTGAGGGAGTCGCGTGCGTGCGCTGGCGTGTCGTTCAACGATAGTGGTCCTACGACTCCAAAGTCGTAGGACCACACCTGACGCTGATACAGTTGCGTAATCTGTGGATTAAACGTTGAAGCGGAAGTGCATGATGTCGCCGTCCTGCACCACGTATTCTTTGCCTTCCACGGCCATCTTGCCGGCTTCCTTAATCTTGGCTTCCGTTTTATAATTCTGATAATCAGGGAGCTTGATTACCTCGGCGCGGATAAAGCCTTTTTCGAAATCGGAGTGAATGACGCCGGCGGCCTGGGGGGCTTTATCGCCGCGGTGAATGGTCCAGGCGCGCACTTCTTTTACGCCAGCGGTGAAGTACGTAATCAGGTTGAGCAGCTCATAGCTAGCGCGGATAAGGCGGCTCAGGCCGGATTCTTTCAAACCATACTCACCCAGGAACATCTCCTTTTCCTCGGGATCTTCCATCTCCGCGATCTGCGACTCGATGGCAGCCGAGATGGGCACCACTTCGGCGTTTTCGCTTTTCACGTACTCGCGCAGGGCATCCAGGTGCTTGTTGCCGGTGCGGATAGCGGCTTCATCCACGTTAGCCACGTAAATAACGGGCTTGATGGTGAGCAGCTGCAAGTCCTCTACGGCCTCTAGCTCATCAGCATCCGCCTGGAGGGACCGAGCATTCTGACCGGCTTCCAGGTGAGCTTTGAAGCGTTGCAGCGCCGCCACTTCCTTTTTGGCCTTGGCGTCACCGGCTTTGGCGGAGCGCTCTGACTTGATCAGCTTCTTGTCAATGCCTTCCAGGTCTTTGAGCTGCAACTCGGTGTCGATCACTTCCTTGTCGAACACGGGGTCAACGGAGCCAGCTACGTGCACGATGTTAGGATCATCAAAACAGCGCACAACGTGAATGATAGCGTCTACCTCGCGGATGTTGGCCAGGAATTTATTACCCAAGCCTTCACCCTTGCTGGCGCCTTTTACCAGGCCGGCAATATCCACGAACTCAATAACGGTAGGCAGCACGCGCTCCGGGCTCACCAGTGCTTCCAGAATCTGGAGGCGCTCATCGGGCACGGTGATGATGCCCACGTTAGGCTCAATAGTGCAAAAAGGATAGTTGGCCGATTCGGCCTTGGCATTCGAGAGGGCGTTGAATAGCGTGGACTTACCCACGTTCGGCAAACCGACGATTCCGCAGCGGAGACCCATTCTTTTGAAATTTTGAGGGATGAATAGTGAAGGGTGAATCGGCCCTAGGGGGCAAATTCGAGGGGCAAAGGTACGGGTTGTTCGCCGGGAAAGCACGGTGGTACTTCGCCTCACCCCCGGCCCCTCGCCTCGGGGAGAGGGGTGCCAACCGACTACCATATGATATCGTTGTTTGAATAGGCTCCCCTCTCTTGGGGAGAGGGGCCGGGGGTGAGGCCCACCAACAGAACAGCGCGCCTTGGCCGAAACCAAAGCGCGCCGCGCAACGAGGGAATGACAGAGTAAAGGCTTGTTTCGTTAGGCTTGCTTAATAGGTAGTGTCGGTGGGAGTGCCGTTGTAGGGCTCGTCGTTGTAGGCGGGGCGGGGGCGGTCCAACTCGGCTACCTCTTCCTCCGTCAGCAGCTCTTCGCGTACATAATCCACGGCGTCCTGCAGGGCATCTACGAATTTGGCAAAGTCTTCCTTGTAAAGGAAAATCTTGTGCTTCTCGTAGGAGAAAGTGTCGTCGTCGCGGAGCTTGCGCTTACTCTCGGTGATGGTGAGGTAATAATCCTGGCCGCGCGTGGCTTTCACGTCGAAAAAGTACGTGCGTTTACCGGCTTTAATGCGCTGCGAATAAATTTCTTCCTGATCGTGACGGTCTTCCACGGTTCCTACGGTAAAGTTTTCTTGTTGAATAAGTTGAATGGCCGACCAAAGTACTCTTCTCGAATGGGATATAAAAATTT